>JANQQR010000004.1 GCA_028289195.1 Phycisphaerales bacterium
GAAGGAAGCCAACCAGCTCCAGATCGACTCGATCATCCAGACCATCGACCGCGTCGCCGCCGCGACCAGCTTCCAGGGTCTCAAGCTCCTCAACGGCAACCTGGACTACGACACGCAGGCCGTGAACTCGAACGTGAACTCGTTCAGCGTCAACGGCGCCAAGCTGAACTTCGAGGGTACCCGCGACGTCGAGGTCCTCGTGACCGGCTCGGCCCAGGTCGGCGGATTCCTGCTCTCGTTCGGTGGCGGCAGCCTGAACCTCGGTGGCGCGGGCGCCTCCGACGGCGCCGGCAGCTCGTTCACGATCGAGGTCTCGGGCACCAAGGGCACCCGCGAGCTGAGCTTCGCGTCGGGCACCTCGGTCGGCGACATCGCGACCGCCATCAACAGTTTCACCGACGTCACCGGCGTCAAGGCCACCGTCAGCGCCACGTCCGGCATCAGCCTGCAGTCCAAGGAGTTCGGCAGCAGCGAGTTCGTCTCGGTGCGCGTGGTCGACTCCGGCGACATCAACACCGCCCAGGCCCAGGCCGGCATCTACAACTTCGAGACCGCCGATACCACGACGGCCCAGACCACCGGCCAGACGGTGTTCAGCGCCGCTGGCAATAAGATCACCGATAAGGGTCAGGACGTCAGCGCCACGATCAACGGCATCGTCGCCACGACCGAGGGCACGACCGCCCGGATCAACACCGACTTCCTCGACGTCGAGATCGACCTCAAGACCGGCACCGGCTCCAACGCCGAGGCCCAGCGCCTGGGCGCTCTGACGGCCTTCTCCATCACCGGCGGCGGCGCCGACTTCCAGCTCGCCGGTCGCGTGGACATCGCCGGCAAGGTGTCGCTGGGCATCTCCAACGTCACCGCCCGGGCCCTCGGTCGCGAGATCGACGGCGCGAGCACCTTCTTCCTCTCGGACCTGGCCGCCGGCCGCGACCTGAACGTCGTCGACGGCGACATCTCCAAGGCCCAGACGGTCCTGGAGAACTCGATCCGCGAGGTCGGCTCGCTGCGTGGCCGCCTCGGCGCGTTCCAGAAGAACACCATCGGCGCCACCATCCGGAGCCTCGGCGTTGCTTCTGAGAACACGACCGCCGCCGAGAGCGTGATCCGCGACGCGGACTTCGCGACCGAGACGGCCGACCTCACCCGGGCCCAGATCCTGGTGAGCTCCGCCTCGCAGATTCTGTCGCTGGCCAACACCCAGCCGCAGAACGCGCTGCAGCTCCTCGGGTAAAGCTCGAAGCGGGCCGACAGACCGATAAGTATCCACGCCCCGGCTCCCTGAGCCGGGGCGTTTTGCTGCGCCCGGCGTTCGGCCGGCGTTATCGGAACGGGGTGTGGGCTCCCCGGAGCGAATCCCGATAACGAGATCCGAGCGGGCCACCGTGACGCGCCCCAAGGGAGCAGCAAGCCATGAGTCGCATCAACACCAACGTCTCTTCTCTCATCGCCCAGCGGATCCTCGGGCAGAACAACCTCCAGCTCAACACCTCGCTGGAGCGCCTGAGTACCGGCCTGCGCATCAACCGGGGCAAGGACGACCCAGCGGGGCTGATCGCGTCGCAGAACCTTCGCTCGGAGAAGGTCGCCGTCGGCTCGGCGATCAAGAACGCCGAGCGCGCCGACCAGGTGGTGAACATCGCCGAGGGCGGCCTCACCGAGATCTCGGGCCTGCTCAACGAACTGCAGACGCTCGTCACCCAGACGGCCAACGACGCCGGCCTCTCCCAGGAGGAGAAGGAGGCGAACCAGCTGCAGATCGACTCGATCCTCCAGACGATCGATCGTGTCGCCGCCGCCACGAGCTTCCAGGGCCTCCGCCTGCTCAACGGCAACCTCGACTACATCACCGACAACGTGAACGCCAACGTCGAGGCGTTCAGCGTCAACGGCGCCAAGCTGAACTTCGGCGAGTCGCGCGACGTTGATGTCGTCGTGACAGGCTCGGCGCAGGTCGCCGGCTTCCTGCTCTCGTTCGGCGGGGCGAACATCAACCTCGGCGGCGCTGGCGCGTCCGACGGCATCAACTCCACGTTCGTCCTCGAGGTCGCCGGCATCGACGGCTCGCGCGAGCTGAGCTTCGCGTCCGGCACCGCGCTCACCGACGTCACCGCCGCCATCAACAGCTTCACCGACGTGACGGGCCTGCAGGCCACGGTCTCGGGCACGGGCGTCTCGATCAAGACCGTCGGCTTCGGCAGCAACGAGTTCGCAACGGTCCGCGTCGTCGACGACGGCGCGGTCAACTCCGCGATCGCCCAGGCCGGTATCTACAGCTTCGAGGCCGCTAACACCGGCGCCGCCCAGACGACCGGCCAGACCCTCTTCTCCGCCGCCAACAACAAGATCACCGACCTCGGCCAGGATGTCAGCGCAACCATCAACGGCATCCGCGCGACGACCAAGGGCACCGTGGCGAGCATCAACACCGACTTCCTCGACGTCGAGATCGACCTCAAGACCGGCACCGGCTCGGGCGTCGAGGCCCAGCGACTCGGCTCGCTGAGCGCCTTCCGCATCACCGGCGGCGGCGCTGACTTCCAGCTCGCCCCGCAGGTGGACATCACCGGCAAGGTGTCGATCGGGATCGGCGACTTTGCGGTGCGGAACATCGGTCGCGAGCGCCTGGTCAGCCAGGGCTCCTCGGGCGTGTTCTTCCTGAAGGACATCGCCTCGGGCCGCGATCTGAACGTCGTCGACGGTGATCTGGCCGGCGCCCAGGGCGTCGTGTCCAAGGCGATCAAGGACGTCACGAGCCTGCGTGGCAGGCTGGGCGCCTTCCAGCGCAACGTCATCGGCTCGACGGTGCGGAGCCTGGGCATCTCGCTCGAGAACACCACCGCCGCCGAGTCGCTCATCCGCGACACCGACTTCGCCAACGAGACCAGCGAACTGACGCGAGCCCAGGTGCTCGTGAGCAGCGCATCGCAGATCCTCGGGCTGGCCAACAGCCAGCCGCAGAGCGCGCTGCAGCTCCTCGGCTAGCGGCGCGCGGTATGATGTCCGCGCCGGCGCACAGGGCGCCCGCGCGGGGATCGGCCGATGAGCGCAACGGGATTCGCGGCATTGCACGCAGTCGTCACCGGGGGCACCGGTGCGCTGGGCACCGCCGTCGTCCAGCAGCTCGTGGAGCAGGGCGCAACGTGCCACGTGCCCTGTTTCCACGAGCGCGAGCTCGACGGGTTCGGGCTGCGTGACCACGAGCGCGTGCGCGTGATCACCGGCATCGACCTGCGCGAGGAGCCCCACGTCGAGAAGCTCTACCACGGGCTGACCACGCTCTGGGCGTCGGTGCACCTCGCCGGCGGGTTCGCGATGCACCCCCTGGAGCAGACGAGCGAGGCCGAGTTCCTCCGCCTGTGGCGCATGAACGCCCAGACCTGCTTCCTGTGCTGCCGCGAGGCCGTCAAACGCATGCGCGCGAGCACCGGCCAGCACGGGGGGCGGATCGTCAACGTCGCGGCGCGCCCCGCCGTCCAGCCCTGCGCCGGGATGGTCGCCTACACCACGAGCAAGGCCGCGGTGGTGAGCATGACCCAGTGCATCGCCGAAGAGGTGCGCAAGGAAGGCATCTGGGTGAACGCCGTCGCGCCGAGCATCATGGACACACCGGCGAACCGCGAAGCGATGCCGGACGCCGATTTCGCCGATTGGCCCAAGGTCGAAGAGGTCGCGCGATCGATCGTCGACCTGGCGTCCCCCCGCAACGCGCTGACGAGTGGGGCGGTGGTGCCGGTCTACGGGCGGGCGTGAGGGCGTTGCCCGATCCTCAACCGGGCCGACCCCGGGCTGGGGCCGACCCGCGCGGACGTGGATGGTCGGTCAGTTGCTGGCGTCCACCGTCGTGGTGCGCGTCACGAGCATCAGCAGCGGCTGCCCCGGCAGGCTGTTGTGCGCCGCGACCACAGTCCCGCTCTTCGCGCTGAACGCCATCGACGAGCAGAACGGTGACGCGCTCGAGGCCTTGTCGCTCTCGGTCTGGCCGGTCCGTAGGGAGATGTCCATGCGCAGGTTGTCGGAATTCTCCTTGAGGACGAACGGGCGCACGGTGAGGTGGTAGGGCGAGCCTCCGCGGGCGAAGTCGATGGTGCCGCTGGAGCCGTGCTGCACGAAGAGTGCCCCGGAGTGGATCTCGACCTGCTGCGGCGCCGAATGCGTGAGCGCGCGGGCGGCGCGCATCGCCTGGTCGAAGACTCCTGGCTCGGGGTTCACGCCCGCGAGCTTGCGCAGCTGGTTGAGAGCCTCGGGCTCGGACCCGGGTGAGCCAGCCGACGGAACGTCTTCAAAGCTGACAAGGAGCGTCTCGGTGAAGACGCTCCTTGGGTCGGTGTTCGGTCGTTCGGAATAGAAGCCGCCCCCGGCGAGGATCCCCACGGCGATGAGGGCCATGACGGCCACGAGTGCGAACGCAACCATCGCGCGTGCTGCTTTGAGCATCTTCATGTCGGTACTCCTGGATAATGGATGAAGGAATGAGAACGGATCGGGGAACAACGAGGTATTCGGAGTTCGATACGGCCCGTTGCCCGCGACGGGTCGAGCGACAGCGAAAAAGCCACACCGGTGCCCGGCGGCAGCGAGCCGGTTCTTACACCGACGCTGCCCCCAGCTTTTCTTCCACCTTCCGCTTCCACTCCTCGTACCCCGCGCGCCCCATCAGCCCGAAGGTCGCGACCTTGCCCGTCTCGACCGCCGGCTGGTCGTAGGCGTCGATGTTGAGCATCTTGCCGGCGTAGGCCGTCACCATCTCCCAGAGCATGATGAACTCGCTCACGTGCTGCGCATCCACGCGCGGGAAGCGGATGGTGAAGCTCGGGCGTTCGCTCTCGACGAACGCGAACTCGGTCGCGCGCTTCTCGGCGTTGAGCAGCGTGCTCATCGGCGCACCTTCCAGGTAGCTCAGCGCATCGACGCCCAGCCCGCGCGGGATCTCCAGGTCCGCCGTGCCGAAGTCCTCGACCTCCAGGAACCCGAAGACCTTGTCGTTCGGCCCCTCGCGATAGAGCTGCACCTGCGAGTGCTGGTCGGTCGTGCCCAGCGCCTTGACCGGCGTGTAGCCCGCGAAGACCTCGTTGCCACCCAAGTCGTGCTTCTTGCCCAGGCTCTCGGCCCACAGCTGGCGGAACCAGTCGGCCATCAGGTAGAGCTGGTTGGCGTAGGGCATCATCACGTGGACGGTCTTGCCCTTCTCTTCCGCCAGACGCACCAGGAGCGTCGCGAGCATCAGCGCCGGGTTCGATTCGATGTCCATCGAGGTGCAGCGCTGCTCCATCGACGCTGCCCCGTCGAGCAGGGCGTCGATGTCGATCCCAGCCATCTGTGCGCTGAACAGGCCGACGGGCGAGAGCACGCTGAATCGCCCACCCACGCCCTCCGGCACGGGCAGCGTCGCGTAGCCCGCCTCATCGCAGATCGTGCGCATGGTGCCCTTCTCGGCGTCGGTGATCGCCACGATGCGCTCGGCGTGGCGATCGCCCAGGGCGTCGATCAGCATCGAGCGGATCACCATGAACTGGCTGGCGGTCTCGGCTGTCTCGCCCGACTTGCTGATCACGTTGAAGAGCGTGCGCTCGAACCCGGGGTCGGACGTGCGGATGAAGTCCAGCACCGCGCCGAAGTAGGCCGGGTCGACGTTGTCCACGACGAACACGCGCGGGCCGCCCCGCTCGGCGTCGGGCAAGAGGTTCCAGGTGGGGGGGTTGAGCGCGGATTGCAGCGCGATGTTGCCCAGGGCGCTGCCCCCGATCCCCATCACCAGGAGGTTGTCGACCTTGCCCTCGTAGCGCGAGGCGATCTCCTTGACGGCGCCGGAGTACTCGCTGCGCACGGGCTCGTGGGGCAGGAGACGCCACTTCTCCCAGCCGGTTCCGCGAGAGGCACTCAGCGCCGAGGTCAGCTCGGCCCCGAGGCGGGCGCTGGGGGACGGGTCGGCGACCGAGCCCGCGTGCAGGCCGTGGGCGTCGCCCACGCGATCGGACAGGCAGTTGGCGTAGTCGAGGGTGAGCATGGCACCAGCCTACCGCGCGGGCCCGTGCCCCCGGCGTCGCCCCGGGCCCGTTCGGTACCATGCGTGGATGAGCGAAGCGATCAAGGTCCGTGGACCCGGCAAGGTGCTGTTCGGCGAGGAGGAGATCTCCGAGCGTGTGGCGTGGATGGGGCGCGAGCTGGCGCGCGACCTCGAGGGCGACCTCGCCAAGGACGACGAGGACGCCCAGAGCCACCCCGACCGGGTCGTCATCCTGCCGATCCTGACCGGCGCGTTCGTGTTCACCGCCGATCTGATCCGCAGCATGCCGCTGAAGATGTCGATCCGGCTGGTGACCGCCAGCAGCTACCCCGGCGAGGCGACCACCTCCCGCGGTGCGCGCCTGCGCGGCGTGATCCCGAGCGACCTGGGCGGGCGCCACGTGGTGATCATCGACGACATCCTCGACACCGGGAACACGCTCGAACTCGTCCGGGGCCTGATCCTCGAGCAGAACCCCGCCTCGCTGCGCATCGTGGTCCTTCTCGACAAGCAGGTGCCCCGGCACTCCGAGATCACGCCCAACTATGTCGGTTTCGAGATCCCGGACGAGTTCGTCGTGGGCTACGGCCTCGACTGGAACGGCTACTACCGCAACCTGCGTGAGATCGTGACGCTGGAAGTTGAGTAGGCCTTCGGGCGATCCGCGCGCTCTTTTTGCTTGACTCGGCCCCGGTTTTGGAGTCGGCTTGTCCAAGGGCCCCTGAACGGACGGGCGCCGCGCCGCTGCGCGCGGACCGGTCCGAGGGAGAGAGGAGCCGCTCATGAGCAAGCCGGGTATCGCGTTGGTGGGGATCGGTGCACTTCTGTTGCCCGCGCTCGGCGCGATCGCGGGTCCGCTCGCCCCTCCGGCGGGGCCGGTGTCGGCGACCGGTCGGTTCGGGCCGAGGGTCGAACTGAGCGCCGCCAACACACCCGGCGACGCCGACTCGCTCTTCAAGATCACGCAGCCCGGTTCGTACTACCTGGCCGGCAACGTCGCCGGCGTCGCTGGGCGCCACGGGATCGAGATCGAATCGGGCGACGTGACGCTCGATCTGATGGGCTTTGCGCTTCTCGGCGTGCCCGGCTCGCTCGACGGCATCAGCGTCACCGCGAGCGTGGAGAGCGTGCGCATCAGCAACGGGAGCATCCGAGGCTGGGGCGGCGCGGGGGCCAACGCCTGCGCCGCAAGCAACTCGTCGGCGTCGGCGCTCGTCGCGTCGGACAACGGGGGCGACGGGCTGTGCCTGGGCTCGCGGGGGATGGTCGAATCGTGCCTCGCCGAGGGGAACGGGTCGCGCGGGATCTTCGCGAACTCCGCGTCGATCGTTCTGCACTCGGGCGCCGGCCAGAACGGTGACGATGGAATCGCGACCGGCCCCAGTTCGACCGTCGTGGGATGCGCCGCCTTGTTCAACGGGATCGACGGGATCGACGCGGCGTCGGGATCGGTGGTCTCGGGGAACACGTCGGAGGCGAACATCCAGTTCGGGATCCGCGCAGGCGCGGGGTGCTCGCTGCGCGGGAACGCCGTCAGGTCCAATTTTGGCAGCGGGTTCTTTGTGAACACCGGGTCTTCTGTCACCGGCAACACCGCTTCGTTCAACGACGTCGCGGGCGTCCGCGTTGCCGCTGGGTGTCTCGTGTCGGACAATTCGTGCTACGGCAACGTGGGTGCCGGAGTGCGAGCAACGGGTGAGAACAACCGGATCGACGGCAACCTCCTGGCAGACAACGGCCTGGGCCTCGATATCGACGCGGGCGGCAACCTGATCGTCCGCAACGCGGCCGTCGCGAACACGTCGAACTGGGACTTCGTTGCCGGCAACCTGTACGGTCGCGTCGTCGATCTTTCCGGCGTGGCCGCGCCCGTTGTGAACAGCGGCACGGCCGCCAGCGTGCTGATCTCCGTCGACCCGTGGGCGAACTTCGGCTATTGAGGCGCGCGCGGCGTCGCGGCAGGTTTTTTCTTCCGATTCGTGAGCCTCCGCGCGTCCGCTTGCCGCGTTCCAGGGTGAGCCCCGGCGCGGGAGTGCGGTCTGTTCGCCCCTCCACGACCGGGTTCCGCCGAGGAGGTGGCCCGTGGCACGCCCGAATTCTCTCGCCAGCACGATTCTGATCAGCGCCCTCGCTGCCAGCGCGGCGCACGACGCATCCGCCGGCCCGCTCAACCCGCCCGGCGGCCCGATCGGCGAGACGAACCAGGTGTTCGAGTCGCTGACGGGGTTCATCCCGATCAACCAGGACACGGCGCCCGGCACGGCAGACTCGGTGTTCTGCATCAGCACCCCCGGGCGCTACTACCTGCCCGACGACATCGTCGTGCCCGCCGGCAAGCACGGGATCAAGGTGACGACCGACGACTTCGTGATCGACCACAATGGCGCCGAGATCATCGGGCTCCCCGGCTCGCTCGACGGCGTCTACGTCGCACCCGTCGCGGGCCCAACCGAGTTCCAGGGCGTCACACTCGGCGCCGAGATCAGCGACATGGGCGGCAACGGGATCACACTCGTCTCGCCCCCCGGCGGCGGCAGCTACAGCTACGTGTTTGCCGGGTCGAACGTCTCGGGCGTGACCGGCGACGGGATCAACGCCGGGGCTTCCGGCGGCGCGCCGGGCGAGCACACCGTGGATATCTGGGGCGGGCTGTTCGAGTCGATCGGCGGTGACGGCATCGATGTCGACCTCGACGGCGCCGGGCACTCGCGCTGCGCGTGCGCGGGTCTCACCATCAACGGGGTGGGCGGCGACGGCGTGGTCATCGATTCTGTCGCCCTGAGCCAGAAACTCGAGGTGCTGTTCGGCGACCTGGATATCTGCGGAACCGCGGGGAACGGCGTTGCCGGCACCCTGCAGGGCTCAGAGGTCGATTTCGGATTCGGCAGTTTCTTCTCCCCGGAGACTTTCGGACTGACCGACGGGGACCTGCTGGCGTTCATCCTCGCCGAGGCCGGGCCCCAGCTACTGGCGGATCCCAGCTTTCTCCGAGAGATCGGCCTGGATGGGATCAACCTGTTCGTCGAGGCGGACCGGCTGCTGCGGGGCGAGGTCAGCAACACCGTTCTGAGGGGCATCGCCGGGGCGGCGTACCTGCTGGACTTCACGCCGACGAGCTCGGCGGCGGAACTCAACCAGCTGTTCGATGGCGTGAGCTTCTTCGGCACCGGCACGGGGGTAAGCCTCGCCAAGAGCGGGGCGGCGCAGCTCGGCAGCATCGCCCTGACGGTGAAGGAATGCGATTTCCAGAAGCCGGGCCTGAACGGCGTGAAGATCGACAACGGGATCAAGGGCGCACAGAAGCTCTCGTTCGACTTTGAGAAGGTCAAGGTGTCCGGCGCCGCCAACGAGGGCATCGACATCGAGAGCTTCAACACCAACCAGGCCACGACGCTCCGCGACGTGACCGTCCAGGACTGCGGCGGGTTCGGCGCAGAGATCGGCAACAACGCAACGATCGACGGCTGCACCTTCAACAACAACTCCACGGGTCTGACGCTGGGCAACGACTGCCTCGTCACGAACACCCAGTGCAACCGGAATCGTTCATCCGGAATCGACGGCCAGATTGGGAATCAGATCGTCAACTGCGTCGTGAGCTTCAACGACCAGAACGGCCTGGTGCTCCTCAACAGCAGCCTGGTCAGCGGTGTGGCGGCCAAGTCCAACGGTGCGATGTTCGGCAGCGGGATGATCATCGGCGGGAACTCGCTCATCGAAGACTGCACAGTCGCGTCCAGCGCCACCGACGGGATCTTCTGCGAGAGCTTCTGCCAGATCCGCAACTGCATCGTGACCAATTCGCAGAACGAAAACATCGAGTGCGGCACCAACTGCACGATCGAGGGCTGCACGATCCACTTCGGGCAGAACGGCGTGTACATGCTCGGAGATTCCGGGCGCATCACCGGCTGCACGTTCGGCCTGCACTTCCAGAACGGGGTCTTCCTGATGGGAAGCGGGTGCACGCTGCGTGACAACACGATTGCCGGGGGCCACGTCAACGCGACCGGCATCGCGGTCAGCGGGAACAGCAACCGCGTGACGCAGAACGACGTCTCGCGCTACGGCACGGGCGTGTCGATCATGGGCGAGAAGAACCTGGTGGTCCGCAACTTCGTGTCAAACAACTTCACCAGCGACCTCGTGGTCGTCCCGACCGGGATGCTCGCGACCGAGAACCTCGTCGGCGAGATCTTCGATGCCGTGAGCGCGGCGCGCTCCGAGCTCAACGAAACCGATTCGGCCTGGTCGAACTTCGAATAGGAACGGGCTCTACGCCTCGCCGACGATCCCCGTCCGGTCTTCGTCGTAGCGGTAGACCTTCCCCTCCTCCTCGTGCTTGCGGCAGTAGGAGTGGGCGCCGTCGCAGTACGGCTGGTTCTGGCTCAGGCCGCAGGCGCAGATGAAGATCGGCTTGTCCTGCGGCTCGATCTTGATCGGGCCGTCGGCGTCGTGTCGGATGAGTCGGGCCATGGAGGGGGGTTCCTTTCCTTCGCTGGCTTCGCGGAGGATACCGGCCCGGATTCTCCTCAATCCCGATCAGACCGGCGCGGGGACTGTCGCGAGGATCTGCTCGAGCACCTGGCGGCTGACCTTCGAGTCGCCGGCGTGCATGTAGGCCTTGCTGATCACCCGGTGCGCGCCCACGCTCAGGGCGTTGCTGGTGATGTCTTCCGGGATGCAGTACTCGCGACCGTTCAGGATCGCCGTGGCGCGGGCCGCCTGGGCGAGCGCGAGCGTGCCGCGGGGCGAGAGGCCGACCTGGATCTCGTCGTGGGTGCGAGTGACGCCGGCGATCGCGATGATGTACTCGACCAGCGATCGCTCGAGACGCACCTCGTCGACCAGGTTCTGCAGTTGGACCACGCGCTCGGTGTCGAGCACCGACTCGATCGAGTGCAGGGGCTTCTCCGCCGGGCGGAGTTCGATCACCTGGGCCTCGTTCTCCGGAGTCGGGTACCCGAGCGCGATCTGCATGAGGAACCGGTCGAGCTGGTTCTCGGGCAGCATGTAGGTGCCCTCGAACTCGTAGGGGTTCTGCGTCGCGACCACCATGAACGGGCGATCGAGCTCGAACACACGCCCGTCGACAGAGACAGTCGCCTCGTTCATCGACTCCAGCAGCGCCGACTGCGTGCGCGGCGTCGTGCGATTGATCTCGTCGGCCAGCAGGATGTTCGTGAAGATCGGGCCCTGCTTGAACTGGAACTCCCCGGTGTCGCGGTCGTAGATCGACACGCCCAGCACGTCGCCCGGCAGCATGTCCGGGGTGAGCTGGATCCGGCTGAATCGTCCGGAGATCGATTTGGCCAGGGCCGTCGCCAGCACGGTCTTGCCGACGCCGGGCACGTCCTCGATCAGCACATGCCCGCGGGCCAGGAGGGCGCAGATGAGACGGTCGACGGCTTCCAGATTGCCGATGAAGACCTTCTGAATGTTGTCACGCAACGCGTGGATCGCCGTGGCGGCGCCGGACATATCCATAGGGGCGGGAGTATAGCGTTCGCCCTCAGGGGTCCCGGCGCCCGCGTTCGCGCCGCTGCCCGGTCGATCCTGTCCCTGCCCGATTTCAGCCGGATGGTTCACGCCTAGGGGTTCGCACCGCGGGCGCCCTCGGTTCCGGCGGCGCGCGCCGCGTTCCGATCGTCCTATACACTTGCGGGGTGGAGTCTTCCGAAGCCTCGAGCGGCGCTTGGAAGGGGGGAGACGAGCACGCGATCCACGCCGAGGGCCTTGATCGCGCTTTGCTCGGGAGCCTTCCGTGCGCGTTCTGCGGCTACGAGCTCAAGGGGCTCTCTATCCGTGGCAAGTGCTCGGAGTGCGGGACCGCGGTCCGAGCGACCATCCTTTATACGGTCGACCCGCAGGCCGACGAGTTCAAGCCGATCATCCTGCCGCGCCTGGTTGCCCTCTCGCTCATCGGCCTGCTGGGTTCTCTGTTCCTGGCAACGACGCTTTCCTGGTGGCCTCATCTCGCCGAGTCGATCCGGATGGTGACCGGCACATCGGTTCCCTCGTCGTGGGCCGCCGACGCCGGGCGGGTGCTCGTGCTCGCCGGCGCCGTCTGCGGATTCGGCCTGATCCGGCCGACGAGCGCCACGCGGGTCTGGACAGTGCTCGCGGCGCTGTGCGGCGCGGCCGGGCTCGTCGTCATCGCGATGGTGTGGATGCGCATCACCCGGTTCGACGGCACCGCGTCGAGCGCGGCATATCTCGACGGCATCACAGGAATGGAACGCGTGCAGCTGCGCCTGATGCTTGAGGGCGCGGCGCTCGTCGCGATCTTCGGGTTGCGACCGAACATCCGCGAGCTCGTCCGCAGGTCGATGGCCATGCGCACCGGACAGGTCGATCGACAGACCATGCTCGTGATGGCGGCGACCGTCGGCATCATGGCCGTGGGCGACGCGATCCGCATGGGCGCCATCGTTCTGCACGGGCCCGGCTCCGAGGACCAGGCGGAAATGCTCGACTGGGGCGGGCAACTGCTGGTGGTCCTCTGCTCGGCCCTGCTCACCCTCGGGCTGCTCAGCGGCTTGGTCGATGCCATCCGCCTGCGGCGCTCGATCCTCACGCCCAGCCCGTCGCTCCGTGGGGTTCTCCACGGCGAGCACGAGAGCTGAAGCCGGCTGCCACTCTGGCAGGGCCGGGGCCGCTACTGCGGGTGGGTGTCAGGCTCTCGGCCGGTGCCGATGCGTGATCCGGATGCGCAAGCCGCTGTGAACAATGGACTTGGGTGCCCGGAATGCGCTGTGGCACCGCCCGATTCTGGCACTGGCTTTGCCCTATCTCTGTGCCGGGCGGTGCGATCGTCGCGCGATCGTGACGCCCCCGACGAGACCAATCCACCGGCGGGACGGCAAGGAGCCGCCCTCCGGACCGAGCAAGCAGGAGAAACGACACACATGGCTGTCAAAGAACTCGCCTTCGAGCAGGACGCCCGCCACGCACTCCAGTCGGGCGTGCAGAAGCTGGCCAAGGCCGTCAAGAGCACCCTCGGCCCGCGCGGGCGCAATGGCGTCATCGACAAGAGCTGGGGCGGACCGACCGTCACCAAGGACGGCGTGACCGTCGCCGAGGAGATCGAGCTCCGCGACAAGTTCGAGAACATGGGCGCGCTGCTCGTCAAGGAAGCCGCCAGCAAGACCAGCGACGTCGCCGGCGACGGCACCACCACCGCGACCGTTCTCGCCGAAGCGCTGTTCACGAGCGGGCTCCGCTACGTGACCGCCGGCGTCGACGCCAACGCGCTGGTCCGCGGCATGAAGCAGGGCGTCGAGCTCGCCGCCGGCTCCATCGAGAAGCTCGCCCAGCCCGTGAAGGGCAAGGCCGACATCCAGGCCGTCGCCACCATCAGCGCCAACAACGACCCCGAGATCGGCAAGATCATGGCCGAGGCCTTCGACAAGGTCGGCAAGGACGGCGTGATCACGGTCGAAGAGGGCAAGAGCCGCGAGACCGCCGTCGAGGTCGTCGAGGGCATGCAGTTCGATCGCGGCTACCTCTCGCCGAACTTCGTCACCAACGTCGACGACATGAAGGTTGAGCTCGAGAAGTGCCTCGTGCTCATCCACGAGGACAAGATCGACAACATCGCCAAGCTCGTCCCGCTCCTCGAGAAGGTCATGCAGGCCAAGAAGCCGCTGCTGATCATCGCCGAGGACATCACCGGCGAGGCGCTCAGCACGCTCGTCATCAACAAGCTCCGCGGCACCCTGCAGGTCTGCGCCGTGAAGGCCCCGGGCTACGGCGATCGACGCAAGGCCATGCTCGGCGACATCGCCGTCCTCACCGGCGGCAAGGCCGTCATGAAGGACCTCGGCACCGAGCTCGACCAGGTCCCCCTGGCCGACCTCGGCCTGGCCAAGAAGGTCGAGATCGACGGCGACAACACGATCATCCTCGAGGGCGCCGGCTCGTCGAAGGACATCCAGGCCCGCGTCGAGCAGATCCGCGCCGAGATCGACAACGCCACCAGCGACTACGACCGCGAGAAGCTCCAGGAGCGCCTCGCCAAGCTCTCGGGCGGCGTGGCCCAGATCAACGTCGGCGCCGCGAGCGAAGCCGAGCTCAAGGAGAAGAAGGCCCGCGTCGAGGACGCCCTACACGCGACCCGCGCCGCGGTCGCCGAGGGCATCGTCCCCGGCGGCGGCGTCAGCTTCGTCAAGGCCCGCGCCGCGATCGAAGCCAATCGCGAGTGGAAGGCCACCTTCGGCAAGCACAAGGACGCCGAGGACGTCGGGCACGTGAAGTACGACTTCGCCGCCGGCCTCGAGATCGTGCGCACGGCCCTGGGCGTCCCGCTCGAGACCATCGCCGACAACGCCGGCGGCAAGGGCTCGGTGGTCATGGCCCGTGTCGAGGAGGGCGACACCAAGATCGGCGACGCCTTCGGCTTCAACGCCCTCACGCTCGAGTACGGCGACATGCTCAAGGGCGGCGTCATGACGCCGGCCAAGGTCGACCGCACCGCCCTCCACAACGCGTCCAGCGTCGCGACGGTGCTCCTCACCGCCGACTGCATCATCACCGAGAAGCCGGCCGACGACGACGCCGGCGGCGCCCCCGGCGGCATGCCCGACATGGGCGGCATGGGTGGCATGGGCGGTATGGGCGGCGGCATGCCGGGCATGGGTGGCATGCCTGGTATGGGCGGCATGGGCTTCTGATCCCGACTTCCGAGACCGCTATGGCGACTGAGCAGGCACAGCCCGAACTCTCGAACCCGGCGCCAGAAGGCGCCGAGGTGCCTGTCTCGCGCACCGTCGATCTCAATCGCGAGGACGAGCTGATCACCTGGCAGGAGTGGATGGCCCGCTCCATGAACCAGATGAAGCAGCTCGTGCCGGCCGAGCACCACGAGAAGCTCGCCTTCCGCGTGACGCTTATCGACGGACGCACCTTCGCGATCCGGCGCTTCACCACCTACGTCGTCAAGGGACGCTGCAGCCTCGAAGAGACCCGCTGGAGCGACCAGTTCAAGACCTGCAACGTCATCACCGGCTACATGTTCTACGGCGTCGGCGAGGACATGCTCCTCTCCAGCCTGTGCGTTCCCCCGGACATGATCGCGAGCATCGAGTGCCTGCTCGTGCCCGTGATCGACCCGGACGCCCAGGGCGACGAACAGCCGGCCGTCAAGAAGATCCCCTTCGGGTTCTACCCGAGAGAAACACTGGACTCACCCCTCGAACAGCAGGAAGTCGAGGAAGAGCTGCGTCAGTAGCAACAGCACGCACCGCTCGGCTTCCCCAAGACACAGATACCACAGGAGATTCACGAACAATGTCCGTCAAACCCCTCGAAGACCGCGTCCTCGTCAAGCCGATCGAGAAGTCCGACAAGACCGACAGCGGTCTCTACCTGCCCGAGAGCTCCAAGGAGCGCCCCGTGCAGGGCAAGGTCGTCGCCGTCGGCCCCGGCAAGGTGCTCGACAACGGCCAGACCGCCGAGATGCAGATCAAGAAGGGCGACACCGTGGTGTACGGCAAGTACGCCGGCAGCGAGATCGAAGTGAAGGGCGTCGAGCACCTGATCCTGCGCGAGAGCGAGATCCTGGGCATCGTCGAAGGCTGAGCGCACCGCGCACGAGGAGTACACCGATATGTCTTCCAAGCAACTGATGTTCGACGACGCCGCCCTGATCGAGATGAAGCGCGGCGTCGAGCGCCTCGCCAAGGCCGTCAAGGTCACCATGGGTCCCTCCGGGCGGAACGTGGTGATGCAGAAGTCCTTCGGCGGCCCGGCGATCACCAAGGACGGCGTCAGCGTCGCCAAGGAGATCGACCTGCCCGAGCCCATGGAGAACATGGGCGCCAAGATGGTCGTCCAGGTCGCCAAGAAGACCAACGACCAGGCCGGCGACGGCACCACCGCGGCCACCGTGCTCGCCGAGGCGATCTTCAGCCAGGGCCTGCGCCACGTCGCCGCCGGGGCCAACCCGGTCGCCGTGCAGCGCGGCGTGAACATGGCGGCCGAGGTCGCCGCCGGCGCGATCGGCGACATGGCCGTCGAGTGCAAGGGCAAGGCCGACTACAAGAAGGTCGCCACCGTCAGCGCCAACCACGACGCCGAGATCGGCGAGCTCATCGCCGAGGCGATCAGCAAGGTCGGCGCCGAGGGCGTCGTCGAGGTCGAGGAGGGCAACACCGCCGAGACCACGCTCGACTACGTCGAGGGCATGCAGTTCGACAAGGGATACCTCTCCCCATACTTCATGACCGACCCCAAGACCGCCGAGTGCATCCTCGAGGACGCGATCATCCTCATCCACGAGAAGAAGATCTCGAACCTCAACGACTTCCTCCCGCTGCTCAACAAGATCGCCGGCACCGGCAAGCCCCTGCTGATCATCGCCGAGGACGTCGAGAGCGAGGCGCTCGCGGCGCTGGTCGTGAACCGGCTGCGGGGCGTGCTGAAGGTCTGCGCCGTCAAGGCCCCGGGCTTCGGCGACCGGCGCAAGGCCATGCTCGGCGACATCGCCACCCTCACCGGTGGCACGTTCTTCTCCGAGGACCTCGGGCGCTCGCTCGAGTCCATCGAGGTCAACGAACTCGGCAAAGCCAAGAAGATCGTCGTCGACAAGGACAACACCACCGTCATCCAGGGCGCCGGCAAGAAGGCCGACATCACCGCCCGCGCCGACCAGATCCGCGCCCAGCACGAACGCTCGACCAGCGACTACGACCGCGAGAAGCTCATGGAGCGCCTCGCCAAGCTCACCGGCGGGGTGGCCATCATCCGCGTCGGCGCCGCGACCGAGGTCGAGATGAAGGAGCGCAAGGACCGCGTCGACGACGCGCTCAACGCCACCCGCGCCGCGGCCGAGGAGGGCTACGTCCCCGGCGGCGGCGTCGCGCTGCTCCGGGCCCAGCCGGCGCTCGAGGCCGGCAAGAAGAAGGCCAAGGGCGACGAGAAGCTCGGATTCGACATTGTCGGCGCCGCCGTCGAGAGCTGCCTCCGCCAGATCGTCGACAACGCCGGCCTCGACGGCGACCTCGCGGTCGAGAAGGTCAAGGAACTGCCCTCCAATCAGGGCTTCAACGTCTCCACCGGCGAGTACACCGACCTCGTGAAGGCCGGCATCATCGACCCGGCCAAGGTGGCCAAGACGGCGCTCATCAACGCCGCCAGCGTCGCCGGACTGATGCTGACCACCGACGTCATGATCACTGAGCTCAAGGATGACACCGAGCCGGTGGCCGGCGCCGTCGTCTGACCCACACCGGGCCCGTTCCCGGTTGCGATAGACCCGAGCCTGCGCGTCGAGAGGCGCGCAGGCTCGTTTCCTGAACCCGGCCTCCGTTCTGCACGCTCCTCCGCCCATGCCCACCACACGCGACTACTACGAGGTCCTCTCGCTCGAGCGCGAAGCAACGAGCGACGAGATCAAGCGCGCGTACCGGCGCATGGCGATGAAGTACCACCCGGACCGAAACCCGGGAGACTCCGAGGCCGAGGCGAAGTTCAAAGAAGCCGCCGAGGCGTACGAGGTGCTCAGCGACGAGCAGAAGCGCCGCGTGTACGACCAGTACGGCCACGACGGCCTGCGCTCGCGCACCGGCGGGGCCGGCCACGATTTCAGCCGCATGAACGTCGAGGACATCTTCTCGATGTTCAACGACATCTTCGGTGGCGGCGGCGGTGGCGGCTTCGGCGGCGGCGGGCGCGGCGCGGGCCGGCGCCAGGGCGTGGCGCGGGGCTACGACCTCGAGACCGAGGTCGAGATCACGCTGGCCGATGTGCTCACCGGCACCACCCGCGACATCGAGTTCACCCGAGCCGATGTGTGCGACACCTGCACCGGCAGCGGCGCAGCGCCCGGCAGCGAGCCGGTCGTCTGCTCCACCTGCGGCGGGCACGGCGTCGTCGTGCAGGCGGGGCTCGGCGGCATGTTCCGCATGCAGACCACATGCCCCAACTGCCGGGGCCGTGGCAAGGAGATCAAGGACAAGTGCCCCGACTGCAAGGGGCGCGGGCGCCAGGGCGTGACCCGCAAGCTCGAGGTCAAGATCCCCGCGGGGATCCGCGCCGGGCAGGCCGTGCGCATCGCCGGCGAGGGCGAGCCCCCGCCCGCCGAGGTGTCGCCCGACGGCACCGGCGTGCGCGGCGACCTGCACGTCGTCGTCGCGGTCGAGCCCCACGAGCTCTTCGAGCGCGACGGCGACCACCTCGTGCTCGAGATGCCCATCAGCTTCACGCAGGCCGCGCTCGGCGCCCACCTCGAGGTGCCGACCCTCGAAGACAAGGCCTCGCTCGTCGTCCCCAAGGGCACGCCGCACGGCAAGCTGTTCCGCGTCGAGGGCGCCGGCCTGCCCAATCTGCGCAGCGGCAAGCGCGGCGACCTGGTGCTCGTCACCAAGCTCGAGGTGCCCAAGAAGCTGACGACCAAGCAGGAAGAGCTGCTCCGCCAGCTCGCTGAGGTCGAGGAGGCCGAGGGCATCCTCCCCGAGCACCAGGGGTTCTGGGGCAAGATCAAGGACTTCATCGGCGGGTAGGACGCCCGCTCGAGCGCACACGAACGCACAGACACACCGATGGCAAAGCGCAAGCAGGACATCAACGACGTGAGCACCCCGGAACACGAGCAGGCGCCACCCGGCCCCCTCGGCCCCGATGAGTACGGCGACGCCGGCGGCCCCGTGAGCGAGGTCGACCCCGACGCGATCATGGACGCCGCGGACGACCTCGCGCGTCTCGCGCAGGAAGTCGAGGACTGGAAGGCCAAGTACCAGCGCGCCCTGGCCGACCAGCAGAACTACCAGCGCCGCGCCGTCGAGAACGAGAAAGAGGCGCGCCGCCAGGGCATCTCGAACATCGTGCACGGCCTGCTGCCGGTGCTCGACAACTTCGACCTGGCGCTCGACAACGCCGAGAAGGCCGGCAGCCTCGAGCAGATCGTGCAGGGCGTCGAGATGATCCGCACCCAGATGCACCAGGCCCTCGAGGGCTTCGACGTTAAGGCCATCCGCCCCGAGGCCGGCGACGAGTTCGACCCGCACCATCATGAGGCGGTGCAGCACATCGAGCACGAGGAGATCGAGCCCGGGAAGGTCGCCGTGCCCTTCCAGGTGGGCTACGCCCTGGGCGGGCGGGTGCTGCGTCCGGCCAAGGTCTGCGTGGCCAAACCGAAGGAGAGCGCCCAGAGCGCCGATGATCCTTCTGCGGGCGCCCCGAGCGGTGAAGCCAACGAGGGCGAGCGCCAGGAGTCCTGACCATGCCGACCTACGAATACGTCTGCGCCAGCTGCGATCACGAGTTCGAAGAGTTCCAGGCGATGAGCGCCAAGCCGCTCAAGAAGTGCCCGGAGTGCGCCAAGCTCAAGCTGGAGCGCAAGATCGGCATCGGCGCCGGCGTCATCTTCAAGGGCGGCGGATTCTACGAGACCGACTACCGCTCCGAGAGCTACAAGAAGGGCGCCGAGGCGGACAAGAAGACCTCGTCGGACGACAAGTCCAACGGCTCCGGCGCCGGTGGTGGGGGTGGTGGTTCGTGCGCCTGCGGCAAGAAGGCCGCGGACCAGTGCGCGGGCGCAAAGAAGGCGGCGGCGAAGAAGAAGTAGCGCTCCGTCTCGACATGAACCCCTTCACGAAGAAGGCGATCCCAGAACTCGAACTGTGCCGCTCGGACTTCGAGCGGCGCGAGGCCCTCGGCCGCGCGCGAGGAAAGCCGGGTTTCGACCCGCTGCTGATCCTGTGGATGCTGTTCATCATCTCGGTCGCGGTCGGCGCCTGGCTGTTCACCTCGACCTTCCGCCCGCACTGGATGAACCAGACGACGACCATCGTCATCCGCTTCGCGGTGCTCGCGCTGGCGGTGCCGGCGAGCTGGGTGAGCATGTGGATCGTCAGCAGCCGCCAGCGCCGCGTCGTGCGCGGGTACCTCATCGAGCTCGGCGTGCCCGTCTGCCAGCATTGCGGCTACGACCTCGCCGGCGTTTCAGCGAACACCGAAGTGTGCCCCGAGTGCGGCCACGCGCTGGGGGAGCGCGAGCGGGCGCTGGTCAGCGAACCAAGCAACGAGTAGTCCGGCGCGCGTTGGACGAATGGATCGACTCACACGCTGTGCGATCCCATGCTCGCGCCCGCGGACGGGCGTGAGCATGCCACCCGCCCCTCTGCCCCTCTGCCCCTTTGCCCCTCTGCCCCTCTGCCCCTTACCTTCACCTCATGCCCCTCTCCCACGGCATCGACATCGTCGAGGTCGCGCGCATCGAGGAACTCGTCGGCTCGTCCGGCGCGCGGTTCCTCGAACGCTGCTTCACGCCCGCGGAGCGCGCCTACGCCGACGCCGACTCCAGGCGGCGCTTCGAGAAACTCGCGGCACGCTTTGCGGCCAAGGAGGCCGCGTTCAAGGCGCTGGGCACCGGTTGGGCCATGGGCGTGGGCTGGACCGACATCGAGGTCACGCGCGACGATGCCGGGCGCCCCGGCCTGCTCGTCAGCGGCAAGGCGGCGGAGGTCGCCTCCGGCCTCGGGATCGAGTCATGGTCGGTCTCGCTCAGCCACACCGAGACCCACGCCGTGGCCTCGGTGATCGCCTTCTCCGGGCAGGGGTAGGGGTTCGCCGCCGACTATTTGCCCGGCGGGCGGGAACGGCCGATAATCTCTGGCAGATGCTGAAGCGGGACAAGAACGCCCCGGTTCTCTACGAACTCATCCGGAATCGGCAAGGATCGCCGCCCTCGACGTCCGCTGCCGATGACCAGCAGCCGGACGAGAAGACGTCGCCGCGCGCCGGCGATTCCAACGGCTCTGCCACCAAGACCAAGAAGGCCCCCCCGGCCAAGCGTCCGCCCCCCGAGCCCGAGTACGAGGCCGAGGAGGAGGAACTCGAGGACGGGTACGAATACGAAGAGGTCGACGTCCTCGATGAGGATGAAGACGACGAGGAGTACGCCGAGGCCGAAGACGGCGTCGAGTACGAGTACGAGGAAGAAGAGGACGAGGACGAAGACGACCCCGAGCCGGCGCTCGAAGCCTCTGAAGCGGATGTCGAGTACGACGACGACGACGAAGACCCGGCCACGCTCACCAAGCTGAGCCCGGGCCAGGCCGTGCGGATCCCCGTCGGCTACGTCGGGATCGGCCTCGCGATCGCCGCGATCGTCGTGGTGGGGGCCTACGTCGCCGGCTACAAGAAGCGCGAGTCGCTGGCCGACGCAGAACGCCGGGCCGAGGCCGAGCGCCTGCTCGACCAGACCGCCGACCCGCTCGTGGCGCTCTCGCCGGGGTCAGCCGCTGCCGCCGAGACGACCGCCCCGGTGACCCGGACGCCCGCCCGGGCCTCGAATCCGGCCCCGCAACCCCGGAAACTGCTCCACATCGTGACCGCCCCGGGCGACGACCCCCGCCAGGAGGGGCTGAACTACCTGGTGGTGGCCACGCTGCCCACAGACGAGGCCCGGAAGGCGGGGGAATTCCTCGTCAGCCGCGGGCTTGAGATTGCGCTCGTTTCCATCAATAATCGCTCCTCGCGCCAGGAGGTGGTGGTGCTCCAGGGTCTGACCCGAGAGCAGTTCCGCCAGGCTCAGGGAACCCAGCTCGAGCAGCTGGTGAGCCAGCTGGGGCGCGAGTACCGCCGCGACCATCGCGGCATCGAGTTCTACGACGTGTACTGGAAGAAGTACACGACCGGGTAAGAGCCCCGCTCCCCACCGGTGTAGATGACGACAGAGCGATTCACCCGCCCCCTCGACAGAAGGCGGACCGGAACAGGAGCGACGACGATGAGCCTCGATCCTTCATTGAAGACCAAAGGCGGCCTTGCTTTCCATCGCAACGTGCTGAAGCGCGGCGAGCGCATCGAGCGCCTCAAGGAATCCAAGAACTTCGACCCCGATGCCAAGCCCGTGCTCGGTCTGCAGAAGACCGGCAATCGCAAGGTTTCAATCGGCAAGAAGTAACCCGCTCCGGCCATGGCTGATTCAACCTTGAGCACGAATCCCCCGGCAGGCGCCGGGGCCCAAGGCGGTCGTCTGGACGTCGACGCCCTGATCTCGGACCGGTGCAACCACCTGGGCCCGTCGGGCATCCGCAAGATCTTCGAGGTCGCGGCGACGCTGCGCGACCCGATCAACCTCTCGATCGGCCAGCCCGACTTCCCGGTTCCCGTGGAGGTCAAGGAAGCCGCGGTCGAGGCGATCAACGCCGACCACAACGGCTACACGCTCAGCGCCGGCATCCCGGCGCTCCGGCGTCGCATCGGCGAGCACCTGGCGCACGACATCGGCTGGTCCAACGTCGGCGCGCCCGACTCGGACACCGGCCTCATCGTCACGACGGGAACGTCCGGCGCGATCCACATCCTGATGATGGCGATCCTCTCGCCCGGCGACGAGATCATCATCGGCGACCCGTACTTCGTGGCCTACCCGCACATGGCATCGGTGAGCGGGGGGGTGGCGGTCCGCTGCCCGATGTACCCCGACTTCCGCATGACGGCCGAGCGGGTCGAGCCGCTCATCACCGAGCGCACCAAGGCGGTGATGCTCAACTCGCCGGGGAACCCCTCCGGTGTCGTGATGACGCGCCGCGAGTGCGAGGACGTGCTGGATCTCTGCCGCGCCAAGGGTGTGCTGCTGATCTCGGATGAGATCTACGACGAGTTCACCTACCGTGATGCGCGAGAGCCGGCCGGCCTGGCGGGCAACGACGATCCGCGCTGCCCGAGCCCCTGCCGCGTGCCGGGCTCGGAGTCCGACGTGCTGCTGATCCGCGGCTTCGGCAAGACCTACGGCTGCACAGGGTGGCGCATGGGCTACGCCGCGGGCCCGCGCAGGCTGATCGAAGAGATGACGAAGATGCAGCAGTACAGCTTCGTCTGTGCGCCCGCGCCGCTGCAGCACGCCTGCGTGAAGACCTTCGATGTGGACATGATGCCGACCGTGGACCGCTTTCAGAAGCGCCGCGACTACGTGCTCGAGTCCCTGCGTCCCCACGCACGGATCGAGACCCCGGGCGGCGCGTTCTACGCGTTCATCGAGCTGCCCGAGAAGCTCGGCATGACCGGCACCGAGTTCTCCCACAAGGCCATGGAGCGCAACCTCGTGTGCATCCCGGGCGCTGTATTCAGCGACCAGGACACCCATATCCGCATCAGCTTCGCCGTCGACGACGTGAAGCTCGAGCGGGGCATGCAGATCCTCGCGGAGCTGCTAGCCGGCGGATAAGTGAATGAAGACCGGCGCAGCCCCCAGTGGGCGGCGCTTCTAGAGTTTGTTTCCGGGAGCGGGCCGCTCCGGGCGCCGTGGGCCCGGGACAGGCGATGAGAGCAGGCGACGAGACGAGAGGAGCAACAGCAATGGCGATTCGTATCGGGATCAACGGGTTCGGCAGGATCGGGCGTCTGGTGTACAGGATCGGGTTCGACCGCGACATCGAGATCGTGGCCGTCAACGACCTCGTGCCCGCCGACAACCTCGCGTACCTGCTCAAGTACGACACCATGCACGGGCGCTTCGATCACGACATCGCCGCCGGCGACAACCAGTTCAGCGTCGACGGCAAGGTCACCAAGACCTTCAGCGAGCGCGACCCCGCGGCCATCCGCTGGGGCGACCTCGGCGTCGACTACGTGCTCGAGTCCACCGGCCTGTTTACGACGCTCGAGGACGCCCGCAAGCACATCGACGGCGGCGGCGCCCAGCGCGTGCTGATCTCGGCCCCGACCAAGAGCACCCCGGACGAGGTCCCGACAATGTGCCTCGGTGTCAACGCCGACAGCTACGACCCGGCCAAGCACAAGGTCGTCTCCAACGCCTCGTGCACAACCAACTGCCTCGCGCCGGTCGCCAAGGTCATCAACGACGAGTTCGGCCTCGAGGAAGGCCTGATGACCACCGTCCACGCCGCCACCGCGACACAGCCGACCCAGGACGGCCCCAGCAAGAAGGACTGGCGCGGCGGACGCAACGCCTACCAGAACATCATCCCGGCCTCGACCGGCGCCGCCAAGGCCGTCACGCTGTGCATCCCCTCGCTCAAGGGCAAGATCACCGGCATGGCCTTCCGAGTGCCGACGGCCGACGTGTCCTGCGTCGACCTCACGTTCAAGACCGCCAAGGACACCAGCCTCAGCGCGATCAACGCCGCGATGAAGGCCGCCAGCGAGAACTCGATGAAGGGTGTGCTGGGCTACACCGAAGAGGCCGTGGTCTCGAGCGACTTCGTCGGCGACGGCCACAGCTCGATCTTCGACGCCGGCGCGGGCATCGAGCTCAACAGCCGGTTCTTCAAGGTCGTGTCGTGGTATGACAACGAGGCGGGCTACGCGACGCGCTGCGTGGACATGCTCCGTATGTTTGCCGCCAAGGACGGCGCCCAGGTGGGCTCCGAGGCCCTGGCGGGCGTCTAGCCAACGCTAACTTACGTAGATATCGGTCGTTGGAGCGAACGCCGCGCGCCCGGCTTCCCAATAATTGGTGACGTCGGAAAGCGAGCCCCGAAAGCACTTCGAGGGCGCTCCCATGAGGCGGGCGCTCGCTCTCCGTAACGCGCGGCACGGGGTGTACCGCCGCGCTTCCGAATGTTCGGCATCAGCCCGGGGCACGACGGCCCTCATCGGTCCGGCGCTGATGGTTCGAGGAGAACGCTATGGCTCTGTTGTCAATGGCGGTGGGTGTCGTTCTCGCCGTGATGATCCTGGGAACGATCCCCAAGGTGAAGGGCGCCCCGCTCAAGGGCGCCGTCGCCGGCGCCGCGCTGCTCGTGCTCATCGGCGGCGTCGTGCTCGGCTCGGTGCGCTTCGTGCCGGCCAGCAAGGTCGGTGTGGTGATCAAGAACGCCATGTCGGCGAAGCTGCCGGCGGGGCAGATCATCGCCACGAGCGGCGAGATGGGCCCGCAGGCAAGAATCCTGCCCCCCGGCTGGCACTTCGGGTACTGGCCGGTGATTTACGACATCGATCTGTTCCCGGTGCAGGAGATCCCCCAGGGCCAGGTCGGCCTGCTGATCGCCCAGGACGGGCGCCCGCTGCCGCCCGGCCAGATCTACGCGCCCGAGTGGGGCGAGGCAGAGTTCCAGTCCATGCTGACGGCCGAGCACTTCCTCGGCGAGGGCGGCGGGTTCAAGGGCCCGCAGGCCTCCGTGCTGACCCCGGGTAAGTACCGCATCAACCCGCGCCTGTTCCAGATCGAGATCCTGCCTGTGACCAACATCCCGCAGGCAACGGTCGGCGTGGTGAAGTCCAACGTCGGGGCGCTCGCATCGCAGGACGGCGCCGCGACCCGCGTCGTCGAGGTTGGCGATCGCGGCATCTGGCGCGTGCCCTTCGAGCCCCAGCAGCTGTACCTGCACTCGAAGGCGTACGAGGTGACGCGCATCTCGACCGAGCTGCGCACCGTCCGCTACACGAAGGGCGCACGCTCGAGCGCCGACGGCGGGGACGAGCAGCGCGAGATCACGGTGCGTTCCAGCGACGGCTTCACGTTCCCCGTCGACGTGCGCATCGAGTACCAGATCACACCGGCCGACGCCCCGCTCGTGGTGGCAAACTTCACCAACGACGGCGGCAAGCTCAAGGACCGACTGAACTCGGTCGTCCGTTCGGTGTTCCGCAACAACGCCGAGAGCGTCAAGGCGCTCGACTACGTGCGCCAGCGCTCCCAGCAGGAGTCGCAGTCGCTGACGGCGATCCGGAGCCAGATGGGCGAGTTCGGCGTCACGGTCACGGCTGTGCGCATCGGCGACGTCGGCGATGCCGAGACCCTCGGCGATCTGCTCAAGACGCAGACCGATCGCGAGATCGCGCTGCAGCAGCAGCTGACCTTCCAGGAGCAGCAGCGTGCCGCCGAGCAGCGCAAGGCGCTCACACGCACGCAGCAGGAGGCCGAGGAAGAGAAACGCCTCGCGACCGCCACCTACGAGGTGCAGATCGCCGAGGAGCAGAAGCAGCAGCGGATTATCGGCGCCAGCGCTGAGGCCGAGTCGATCCGGATCCGTGCCGAGGCCCAGGCCCAGGCGTTCCGCGAGATCGCCTCGCAGATCGGCTCGGGCAACGCGGCGCTGCTCGAAATGCTTAAGGTCATCGGCGCCGACGGCATCCAGATCACGCCCCGGGTCATGGTCACCGGGGGCGGTGGCGCGGATGCGGGCCAAGCGACGCCCGCATCGGCCGAGACGGTCGCTCTTATCGGCACCATGCTCGACTCGATGATCGAACGCGAGCGTTCGGGCGACAACGACGGGGCCGCGCCCCGCGCGAGCGCCCGCGAGCCCGAAGCGGCCGGGGCGCCCAACACCCCATAGGGTGGTGCCGACCAGATTCGTGAACGTGTGACTACGCCGACGGGCGAGGGGAACCCCCTCGCCCGTCTTGCGAATAGGCCTCCGGCTCGCGCCTTTCGGAACTCGCCGTGCTCGTTCGTGGGGCAGGTGTTTGTACTGTGTTTGGGAGCGTGCCGAGGGCCTTTGCCGCATGACGCACTCAGGTCAGCCGTACATGAGTTCGGGGGGTAGCTCAGGAGGAGCGCCGGGACGTGCGTCCGCGTTGACACTCGACGCGGAGGGTTCTAGCTTGCCCTCGCCGCTCGGGGCTTCCGACTCGGGGCCTGCGGTTTCGGGTTCCGACCAGCACAAGACCCCGGCCGACGTGAACGACGAATCGAAGCTTCCGATGCCCGGAGAGTCCGAGCCAGGCGGCGCGCCTGCCCCGGCTGACCCCGGCGCTCATCCGTCTGATGATGATGCCAGCAGCGGGGCGGTTCCAGACGACACGTTCCACCTGGTGACCGGGAAGGCCTCGTCCAAGCAGAGCGACGACAGCAAGTCCGGCTCCTCAGCCGGCGCCGGCGGCACGACGGTCGACAGCATGATCGGCCGTCTTGTGGTCGAGCTCGGCTTCGCCACTGCGGACGAGGTCAAGCAGGCCCAGGCCAAGCGCGGGGAATCCGACGCTGAAGCCGAGAACCAGCGCTCGCTGGCGCAGATCCTCGTCGACGACGAGTTCGTCACCAAGCGCCAGATCGAGCGCCTCCGCAAGCAGGTGGAAGAAGAGCGCAAGGGCCAGGCGATCTCCGGCTACAAGGTGATCTCCAAGCTCGGCGCCGGCGCGATGGCCACCGTGTTCAAGGCCAGCCAGCTGAGCCTCGACCGTTTGGTTGCGATCAAAATCCTGCCTCGCAAGTTCTCGAGCAACGCGCAGTTCATCGAGCGTTTCTACGCCGAGGGGCGCGCCGCCGCTCAACTCAACCACCCCAACATCGTGCAGGCCTACGACGTCGGCCAGTCCGGCGAGTTCCACTACTTCGTGATGGAGTTCGTGGACGGATCGACCGTGCACGATGTCATCACGGCCAACAAGCGCTTCAAGGAGAGCGACGCGATCGACATCGCCATCAGCGTCGCCGAGGCGATGGAGCACGCCCACGAACGCGGGCTGATCCACCGCGACATCAAGCCCAAGAACATCATGCTCACCAAACAGGGCCTGGTGAAGGTCGCCGACCTGGGTCTCGCCCGCGCGATCGAGGACAAGGACGCCGCGCTCGCCGAAGCCGGGAAGGCCTACGGCACGCCCTACTACATCAGCCCGGAGCAGATCCGCGGCGAGGTGCACATCGGCCCGCAGGCCGACATCTACTCGATCGGCGCGACGATCTACCACATGGTCACGGGCAACGTGCCGTTCAACGGCAAGAACCCGACCGAGGTCATGCAGAAGCACCTCAAGTCGGCGCTCGTCCCACCGGACCACGTGAATCCCACGCTGTCCGCCGGCTTCAGCGAGGTCATCGAGATGATGATGGCCAAGAGCCGCAAGAACCGCTACAAGGACTGCCGCGACGTGCTCGAGGACCTCCGCGCCGTCAAGAAGGGCGAGCGTCCCCCGATCGCGCACACCGAGGCCCCCGCGGCGGCGCTCGAAGAGCTGCTCTCGAGCGAAGCAGCGCAGAGCGCACCGGCGATCAAGAGCGTCGAGCCGACCAACGTGGGCCCGTTCGATCACCCCTCGGCCCGGCTGGTCCTCTACACCTGCATCGGCACGACAGCGTTCGCGGTCCTCATGACCGTTGCCGCGCTCATCGGCTGGTTCGGGCGCTGAGCGAAGCGCAGGGATCCCCGCGCCGGCGGCCCCGCTAGTCCACGAGGAACATGAACTCGATCTCGACGGGCACGTTCAGCGGCAGCGTCGCCACACCGACCGCCGCCCGCGCGTGCCGACCCGCGTCGCCAAACAGATCGACGAGCAGCTCGCTGGCGCCGTCCGCCACCTTGGGGTGCCCGGCGAAATCGGCGGGTGCCGCCACGAAGACCCCGACGCGAACCACCCGGCGCACCCGGTCGAGCGACCGGATCTCCGCCTTCAGCGCCGCCAGGCCGTTGAGGACGCACTGGCGGGCACAGTCCCGGGCGAGCTCCATCGAGACCTCGTTGGGCACCGTGCCCGTCGCCATCAGCTCGCCGTTCCGGAACGGGACCTGCCCGCTGACGAACACCGGCACCCCGCTGGGGCACATTGCCGCGGGGACGTACGCCGCGACCGGCTTGGGCGCGTCCGGGAGTTCCAGGCCGAGCTGCTGGAGGCGTTCAGCGAAGATCGCCATGCCTGTTCCCCTTTTGATAGGCGTCGGGCCGGTCCCAAGTCTCGCGCGGCTCGCCGGAACCGGCGGTGGTTGACCCGCGTATCGACTTGGGTATCGTACTGGGCCAACCAGTGGTAAGCGAGCGAGGACGACCTGCCGCAGCATGCATACGGCACGTTCTCATACCCAGTTGTTCGATTCACATCGATCAGCGGTAGGGTCGAAGACGCACGCACGCCGACAACCCGTTCCCTGACCGACGTGCCCTGCGGCAATCGCTCGGCATCAAGGTCAAGGCTCGCCTGAGACGCCCTCCCGGCGTCGCGGGTGTGTCTGCCTCGCTTGATCGTGCGTCATATCTTTCATTTCGACCCGCGTGAGACCCTCGGGATTGCCCCGCCGGTGTGCACGCAAAGGAAACGGAGACAACCCATTATGAAGAGTGTCAGAACTCGCGGCTTTACGCTGATCGAGCTGCTGGTGGTCATCGCGATCATCGCCCTGCTTATCGGCATCCTCCTGCCGGCCCTCGGTAAGGCCCGCAAGAACGCCCAGCAGATCAAGTGCGGATCCCAGGTCCGCGGCATCATGCAGGGCTGCCTGAACTGGGCCGCCGACAACCGCGAAGACTTCCCGCTTCCCTCGAAGCTGGACGTGACCAACGCCACCGTGTCCGCGCAGGCCGACAAGAACCGCACGGGCAACATCTACTCGCTCATGGTCTTCAACCAGTCGCTGACTCCCGAGATCTTCGTGAGCCCGGCCGAGCAGAACGGTGCCATCCAGGTCCACTCGACCTACCAGTACGAGCAGCCGCAGGCCGCCGCGAACAACAAGGAGCTCGCGCAGTGGGACCCGGCCTTCGCGGGCACCCCGTTCGACTTCTTCGATTCCGATGAGAACCTCGAGGACGCCCCCGACGGCGGTATCGGCAACAACAGCTACGCCCACATGGCGGTCGGCGGCGCCCGCCGTCAGTTCTGGAAGTCGACCTTCAACTCGGCGCTCCCGATGGTCGCCAACCGCGGCCCGGTGTACACCAACAACGAAACCCCGATGTTCGAGTCCGGCGAGTCCTGGACGCTCACCGGTGAGGAAGGCGCGATCGGCTCGACCTCCCGCCAGTTCGACATCGACAACGGCGTCGGCTCGGTGACGCTGCTCATCCACGGCACCGACGCCCGCTGGGAGGGCAACGTTGCCTTCGGCGACGGCCACGTCGAGTACTCGCTCGATCCGGATCCCGCGACGGCCACGTTCGTCGATCGCCAGACCGGCGAGGACGCCCTCAACCAGAAGGACAACCTGTTCGTCGACGAGCAGAACGAGGGCCCGAGCAGCCAGGATCCCGAGAACAACCGCAACGCCTTCCTGGGCCTGTGGCGCAAGGGCATCCCGCTGAGCGACTTCAGCCGCGAAGAGCACATCGATCCGGGTACCGCGACGCTGCTGTGGTACGACGGCGATCCCAACCCGTGATCGCTCGCGATCGACCCCTGTTCAATCAAGTTCCGTACGTCACAACCCGAATCCAACGACCCATCGGGAGTTCATTCATGACTCATAGAAAGCACCGCGGGTTCACGCTGATCGAGCTGCTCGTTGTGATCTCGATCATCGCGCTGCTCATCGGGCTGCTGCTCCCGGCTCTCGGCCAGGCCAGAGCCAAGGCACGCCAGGTGAAGTGCGCGACCCAGGTCCGAGGCCTCCATCAGGGGTGCGTCGGCTGGGCGCAGGACCACCGCGATCGGTACCCGATCCCCGAGTTCCTCGACAAGGCCGATCTCACCGAAGAGAGCTCGACCGGCGGCGCCGAAGGCGGCAAGAACCGCACCGGCAACATCCTCTCGGTCATGATCTTCAACAAGATCATCTCGACGGACCTCTGCGTCAGCCCGTCCGAGGAATCGCCCAACATCCAGAAGCTCCGCGACGCCACCAACCTCAACCGCTTCGACGGCTTCTCCTACGCAAACCCCAAGTTCGCCAAGGCCGCCGAGGGCTCGCTGACCGGTGGCACCAAGGCGCTGTGGGATCCCGGCTTCCGCGGATCGCCCCTCGACGACGTCTCCGACGACAAGATCTACGAGTACAACCAGAACGAGCCCACGCCCTTCGGCAACAACAGCTACGCCCACATGGCGATCGCTGCGGCTCGCTACCAGGACTGGTCGGCCGTCAACTCGGTCTCGACCATCCCCGTGTGGTCCAACCGCGGCCCGACGTGGGACCAGCAGGCCCGCCCCGACAACCTCAGCGGCGAGTGGAAGCTCACCGATGACGTCCTCGGTGTCGAGTCCGACACGCTGCGCATCCACGGCGGCAAGGACACGTGGGAAGGCAACGTCGTCTACAACGACGGCCACGTCACCTACGAGACCCGACCGGATCCCGCCGAGCTCACGTTCCGCGAGGACGAGGACTCGACGCTCCGCGACAACCTCTTCATCGACGACGTCGCTGAAGAGACCTTCCCCTCCAACGATCCGGCGCAGCGCCGGAACGCGGTGATGAAGATCTGGAAGGCCGGCCTTCCCGACTCGATCGCCCGCAACTTCACGACCCAGCCCAACGTTCAGGAGAGCTGGTTCGGTGGTCGCAACGGCGGCGAAGGCCAGTGGGTCTGGGTCGACGGCCAGGTCGGCGACTGATCTCGCCACAGACTCCCTCACTCAATCGCTATCCAAGCCGGCGCTCCCTCGCGGGGCGCCGGCTTTTGTTTTGCGATCGCCGGTTGTACACCCTTCCCCTATGAGCCCCTCCGGGACGCACCACGACTGGGCCGAGGCCCTCGGAGCCGCGCTGGAGGACGAGCCGACCGACGCGCGGCGACTCGCCGGCGGCTGCGTCGGAGACGTGTACCGCGTCACGCTGGCGTCCGGAGGCGAGCGGTGCGTGGTCAAGGTCGACGCCGGCGCCGATGCGCGCCTCGACATCGAAGGTGCGATGCTCGAACTGCTCAGCGAGCGGTCGTCGCTGCCCGTGCCGCGCGTGCTGCACTCGTCACCGGCGCTCCTGGCCATGGAATACATAGAGAACTCCGGATCCGGAACGAGCGACGGCGAGGAGGGGGCGGCGCGCCTCATCGCCGATCTCCACGCGATCGCGCCGGGCGCCGGAGAGTCCGGGTTCGGGCTCGGGTTCGACACGCTCATCGGCGGACTCCACCAGCCCAACGCGTGGGCCGAGTCGTGGGCGCAGTTCTTCGCCGAGCGCAGGCTGTGCGAGATGGCCCGCCGATGCGCTGACGCCGGGCGACTCGACCCTCGCACCGCCGCGCGCATCGAGTCGCTCGCGTCGCGGATCACGGATCTCGTGCCCGCGGACGCGCAACCGTCGCTCCTGCACGGCGACATCTGGGGTGGGAACGTGCTCTGGCGCGACGGCAGGATCGCCGCCTTCATCGACCCGGCGGTCTACTTCGGCCACGCCGAGATCGAGCTCGCCTTCATCACGATGTTCAGCACCTTCTCCCAGCGCTTCTTCGATGCCTACAACGAGCTCCGCCCCATCGAACCCGGCTTCTGGGAAGAACGCCGGGACCTCTACAACCTCTACCCGCTGCTCGTCCACGTCCGCCTGTTCGGTGGCGGGTACGCGGACTCGGTGCGCCGGACCCTCGGGCGGTTCGGCGCCTAGCGGGCGGCCCCGCGTGGCCCGAGCCGGCCGAGGCCTACACTTGGGGCCATGCCGGCCCGCAAGGTCTATCTCGAAACGTTCGGCTGCCAGATGAACGAGCTCGATTCGGAGCTCGTGGCGACGCAGCTCCGCGCGCTGGGGTACGAATTCGTGCCGGCACCCGAGAGCGCCGACGTCGTGCTCTACAACACCTGCTCTGTGCGCGACCTCGCCGAGCAGAAGGTGCGATCGCGCCTCGGTGAGGTGAAGCTCCGCAAGAAGCGCGAGCCCGGGCTGGTGGTCGGTGTGCTGGGCTGCATGGCGGAACGCGACGGGGTCGACCTGATCAAGCGCATGCCGGTCGTCGACGTGCTCTGCGGCCCGGCCGAGCTCGACAAGCTCCCCGGCCTGCTCGACAACGCGGTGCGAACCAACGACGCCCGTCACACCGCCGACTCCGGGGCCGACCTGCGCTCGGCCAATCAGGTCGCCCTGCAGGGCGCCGCGTCGAGGCGCAGCTCGACGCTCGCGGCGGCCGGCGACTCGCTGGAGATGCTCGACCTCTCCCGAGCCGTGTCTCCCGAGGATCACAACGGCAGCGCGTACGTCCGCATCACACGCGGCTGCAACAAGTTCTGCACGTATTGCGTCGTCCCGCACACGCGCGGCGCCGAGACCCACCGCCCGCCCGATCACATCGTCGAGGAGTGCCGGCGCCTGGCCGACGCCGGCGTCATGGAGATCACGCTGCTCGGGCAGACCGTGAACCACTACCGCTACGAGCACGGGGCGGCCGTCTCCGTCGACGGTGTGCTCCAGCCTCAGAAGGGCCGGAGCTTCAAGGGCGGCCACCGGCGCGACCCGCTCGCGGGGGACCGCACGACGACGTTCGCCGACCTGCTCCGTCGCATCCACGACGAGGCGCCCTCGATCCGGCGACTCCGCTTCGTGACCAGCTACCCGCGCGACTTCGGCGACGATGTGCTCGAGGTCATGCGCGACTCGCCCCGGATCTGCCGGTACCTGCACGTCCCCGCCCAGACCGGGTCGGACCGGATGCTCAAGGCGATGAACCGCGGGTACAGCGTCGGGGAGTACCTCGAATTCATCGACCGGGCGCGGTCGTTCCTCGATGAGCCCGAGAAGGAGCGCCCGCTCATGATCGCGGGCGACATCATCTGCGGCTTTTCAGGCGAGACCGAGGAGGACCACCTCCAGACCGCGGAACTCCTCCGGCGCGTGCGCTACAAGAACTGCTTCATCTTCAAGTACTCGCCGCGCCCGGGCACGACGGCGTTCGATCGCCTCCCCGACGACGTCGCCGAGGCCGACAAGCGCCGGCGCGTCAACGAGCTGCTGGCGATCCAGCACGAGATCTCCGACGACATCGCGCGCCGCCAGGTCGGCTCCGAGCTCGAGGTGTTCGTCCAGGGCGTCAGCGCCCGCGAGCAGAAGCGCCAGACCGGTCGCAGCACCGGATCGCGGGCCGCGGGGAACGGGCACGGCGTGCAGCTGACGGTGGGGGGCGCCGGGCTCGACGGGGCGGACCCCCCGGGCGCCCCGGTCATCGCGGCCGAATCGGCGCCGGCCTCCGGCCCCGTCCAGATGACCGGGCGCACCGACGGCGACCTGATCGTCGTGTTCGATTGCCCGCAGGGCCGGAGCCCCGATTCGATGATCGGCACGTTCGTGCGCACCAGGATCACCCGCGCCAACACCCTGACGCTCTGGGGCGAGATCGTCTGAGACTCGTGCGCTTCAGCCGCCCTGCGTGATGGCGCCCGATCTCGCGCTGACCCAGTCATCAGCGAGCTCGACGATCTTCTCTTCGATATCGCGGATGAGGCCGAGGCGGACGCTGTTGGGCTTCTCGTTCGTGATGATCGAGAAGATCGCCACGGTCTCGGCGTCGGGGCCGATCACGTACCCCGAGATCGCGGACACGCCCGTGAGGTAGCCGGTCTTGGCGCGCACCTCGTTGTCGAGCGCGACGTTGCGGAATCGCTTGGACAGCGTGCCCTCGGCCAGCGTGGCGCTGGGAAGGCTCCGCAGGAAGTCGTCGAAGACCGCCTCGTCGTCCTTGAGCGACTGGAGCCACTCGGCCAGCAGCATCGGCGTGACCCGGTTCTCGCGGCTCATGCCCGATCCGTCGGCGACGATCAGCGACTGCCCCGCGCTCGACCCGACCGCCTCGAGCAGCGCCATCCGCATGAGCGCCGCGCCGCTCGACCACGAGCCCGGCTGGCCGGTCATTTCGTACCCCAGGCGCTTCATGAAGCACTCGGCGTAGAGGTTGTAGCTCTTGACGTTGCACCGCGCCATCGCGGTCGCCATGTCGGTCTTGACCAGGTGCACCACCCGCCCCGCTGAGAGGTCCTCGTTCTCGCCCGCGACGCGGACGGCGTGCGCCTCGATCCCCTCCCCGTTCAGCGCGGTCTGGAGCAGCCGGCCGGTAAACGTGGCGTTGTCGTGGAGCGCGACGTCAACCGGGTCGGTCGCCCAGCGCACATCGCCGTGCAGCGTGATCTGATTCGCCTCGAGCGTGCGCGCCGCCCAGACGGTGTGGTCGCCACGAGAGACGCTCTTGGCCCGATTGCGAACGTGCAGCCACGGTGCATCGGGCTCGGTCCGGATCATCGGGGGCTCCCCGGCACCCGCGGGGTCGGTGAAGATCGTCAGCACGTTGGTGTGGAAGTTGAGCCCCGCGACCTCGGCGCAGTACCAGCGATTGAGCTGCTGCACGGGCCACGTCGGGTGCACCCACTGGCGATCGAACACACGGTCGTCGACCACGACCTCGGCGACCTCAGTGAGCCCCGCTTCGCGCACGGCGCTGACCCACGAGTCGATCAGGTCCCCGGCCGTCATGCCCATGGCGTCGAGCAGCTTCGGATCGGCCAGGCCGGGATCACCGCCGCCGCGGATGACCACCCGGCCGCGTCGCCCGTCGCTGTCGGAGAACGAGTCGTCGACGAGGATCTCCGTGCGGAAGGCGAAGTCCGTGCCGAGGCGCTGCAGCGCGACCCCGCTGGTGATGAGCTTCATGTTCGAGGCGGGGATGAACTGTTCGTTCGAGCGCTTGCCCGCGATCACGCGCCCCGTGCGACCGTCGAGCACGCACACGCCCATGCGGCTGGAGCGCAGGGCCGGATCGCTCAGCAGCTGGTCGATCCGCTGCTGCATGCTCTGCGCGAGCGTCGCAGGGGTGCAGGCTGCCGCGACAGCCGCCGCGAGCATCAGGCCGAACAGTCTCCGTCCGCGAGGCGCACGCTTGATCATCCCGGCTCCTTCCGGATGTCACGAACTGGCTGGACGCACCGACGCTCCCACCGGATCCGTGGACCCCGAATAGAGGGTATCGGCGGGCGGAGGGCTGATCCTGAAACGCGGGGGCACGCCGGGCTACACTCCCCGCCCCAGTCGAGAACCCCACGCCCCGAGGAGCCGGATCGATGGCAGAGGCCAAACCCCAGATCACGTTCGACGATTTCGCCAAGGTCGACCTGCGCGTCGCGACCATTCTCGAGTGCGAGCCTCATCCCAACGCCGACCGGCTCCTCAAGATCCAGGTCGACGACGGGTCGGGCACGCCCCGGCAGATCTGCGCCGGAGTCAGGGCGTTCTACGAGCCCGCCGACCTCGTCGGGAAGAAGATCGTGATCGTGGCCAACCTCGCCCCGCGGAAGATCCGTGGAGAGGAGTCCAACGGCATGCTCCTGGCCGCCAGCGACGCCCCGAAGGACGACCCGGAGGCCGAACGCAACGTCGTGCTCCTGACGCCGATGTCGGAGATCGAAGCGGGCGCGATCGTTTCCTGAGGGCTACTTGCCGGCGTAGTCGATCACCCGGGCGATCTCGTCGCGCAGGTCGCGTCGATGAACGACGCGATCGACCATTCCCTTCTCGAGCAGGAACTCCGCCGTCTGGAACCCCTCGGGGAGCTCCTGGCGGATCGTCTGCTGGATGACACGCGGCCCGGCGAATCCGACCAGCGCCTCGGGCTCCGCGAAGATCACGTCTCCGAGCATTGCGAAGCTGGCGCTCACGCCGCCCGTGGTGGGGTCGGTCAGCACGCTGATGAACAACCCGCCGGCGTCGTCGAAGCGGGCCAGGGCCGCGGAGGTTTTGGCCATCTGCATGAGGCTCAGGCCGGACTCCTGCATACGGGCGCCGCCGGAGCAGCTGACCACGACGAGCGGGAGGTCGTTGTCGGTCGCGTGCTCGATCGCGCGGGTGAGCTTCTCGCCCACCACGCTCGACAGCGTTCCCATGAAGAACTTCAGGTCCAGGCAGGCCAGCATCGCGGGGCGGCCCTTGATGAACGCCTTGCCGGTCTGCACACCCTCTCGCTGGCCCGTCCGCTGCTGCTCAGCTTTCAGCCGCGCCGTGTACGGCTTGAGATCGGTGAACTTGAGCGGGTCGGTCGTGACCAGCCCCGTGAACATGGGCTCGAACGAATCGTCGTCCGCCAGCTGGTCAACGCGGACCGTGGCGCCGATCCGGTAGTGGTGATCACACTCCGGGCAGACGTGCAGGTTGGCCTGCATCTGCTTGCGATAGATCATCGCGCCGCAGCCGTCGCAGCGCATCCACAGCCCTTCGGGCACCTTCGTGCTCTTCCCGGTGCCGGACTGCGACCACGTCGTGCGGGCTGTTGTCTGTGACATGCGCTGAGGTCTCCGAGTCTGGTACCGGCCGCGGTGCGTCCTGCTTGGCCGGCTCTCCCTTCTTGGGACGGGCGGGCGAGCGGTCTCGCCGGCTTCACGTAGTCCCAGATCCCTCACGCTCCGAGAGCGTTATCCCCATCGGGTCATCGGCGTAGAGCGTACGCCTCAGCCACGATCGCGTCTATCAGCCCTATCAAAACCCAACTGTGAGGTCAGGCCTTGGCCTTGAGCTCTTCGAGGGTCGTCCGGATCAACTCGCGATCGATCCGCAGGTGCACCGTCTGGGGCCCGTCGTCCAGGAACGCCCAGAGCTCGGAGTTGGGACGCCCCCGCAGCCAGCAGTTCACCAGGCCGAAGCTGAACGGCCGGAGCACGAGCGCGACCGGCTTGCCGTTGGCCTTCTCGAGCACCTTGCTCACGGCCAAGCGCAGCCGGTGGCTCAGTTCGTCGAACGACTCACCCTCGGGCGGGTTCACCGAGTCGGGGCGATCCCGCCACTCCTTGTAGGCCGTCGGGAAGCGGTCCATGAGCTGGCTCTCGAGGAGCCCGTCCCACACGCCCAGATCCATGCCCTGCAGGGCCCGGGCGACCTTCACCTTGGTGCCCGTCTGCTCGGCGATGAGCTTGGCGGTCTCGACGCTGGCCTCGTCGGGCCCGCTGTGAACCGCGGCGAGGAACGTGCCGTTCAGTTCCTGAGCGAGGTCGGACACGCCGGCTTCGACCGCCTGACGCCCGGCCTCGCTCAGCGGGAGGTCGGTGCGCCCCTGGAGGCGTCCGCCGTCGTCCCAATCGGTGCGTCCGCACCGCACAAGCACGACCTGGATTTCCGAGGGTTTGGCCATTCGCTTCCGTGAGTGATCTATCGTCGGGAAAGAGGGTCCGCCCCGGTCCGAAGGGCCGTAAGCATAGCACCGAGATGACACGCGTCGACCCCCGGAATGGGGCCCTTGCCCGGTCGGTCACGCCCCGGAAACAGGGCTCTCTCCGCCTCGAAGCTCCGACACGAGTTCGGGCCACAGGTCCGGTAGTTTGGAGAAGATGGCGGACCCCGCGACAAGCACGTCGCACCCCGCCTCGCGTACGCGAGGAGCCGTGTCAGGCCCGATACCTCCGTCCATCTGCAGGCGCTGATCGGGCCTCAGTCGGGAGGAGATCGCGCGGGTCTTCTCCAGCACGCCATCGATGAACGCCTGGCCCCCGAACCCCGGATTGACGCTCATGACCAGGACGAGATCGAACGCGTCGAGCATGTCGAACGACGACTCCGCCGGGGTTCCGGGGTTGATCGCAAGCCCTGCCGTCATTCCCGCGCTCCGCACCCGACCGGCCAGTTCGACGCAGTCGTAGCCCTCGCTCAGCGGGCTCAACCCGGCGCCCGCGCGCGGGTCGAGCGCCGGCTCGAGATGGAACGTCAGGTGGTCCGCGCCCGCGTCAGCGAACGGCTCCACGTACTGCTGCGGGTCCGTGACCATTACGTGGACATCGAGGAACGCCTCGGGCAGCGCGGCTCTCAGGCTCGCCACCGTCGCCGGCCCGATCGTGAGGTTGGGCACGAAGTGGCCGTCCATGACGTCGACGTGGAGCAGGTCCGAGCCGCCGTCGTCTAGCACGCGCCGGCAGTCTCGCGCCAGGTTGGCGAAGTCCGCCGACAGGATCGACGGCGCGACCAGCGGCAGGCGCGGCGGAGCGGTGAACAGGTTCTCGATGCGTGCCATCGGGCGACAGGCTACGCGAGGGCCGCCCGGCTTGCCGCGCACGTCCGGGCGAATCGCTCGTAGATCGCGCCGCCCAGGGCCGGATCGTCCGTCCGCTCGGGGTGCCACTGCACGCCGAGATAGAAGGGTCGCTCCGGATCGTCGATCGCTTCAATGATCGAGTCCGGGGACCGCGCGACCACGCGCATCGCGCCGGCGTCGGAAACGGCCTGCCGATGCCAGCTCGTCACGGCGCCGAGCCGGCGCCCGACCTCTCCGGCCGGGGCCAGCACGCTGTCCCCCGGGATCGAAGCAACCACATCGTGCCTGCGATCGTCCATGTGGTCGGCGTGGGTGGGCGTCGTCTCGGGCATGTGTTGATCGAGCGCGCCTCCGGCGTGGAGGGCCATGTACTGCATCCCGAGGCACACTCCGAGCACGGGCACGTCCGGGCGCCGGTCGAGCGCTTCCAGCAGCCCGAGCTCGAGCGCCTGGCGGGCGCTGTCTTCGGGCGTTGCCGCGTCGTGGGTGGGGGCCCCGAATGCTTCGGTGATCGGGTCGAACCCGCCGCTGAGGACCACGCCGTCGACGCTGTCGAGCAGCGATGCAGCGTGCTCGGCCAGGTCGACCGTGTCCTGGCGCGGAGCGGCGAACAGCACCGGGACGCACCCGGCGCCGGCGATCGCGTCGACATACGAGCGCCGCACGCGCGCATCGCGCTCATCGAGCCTGCAGGTGATCCCGATCAGTGGCCGGCGTTCGCCCATGAGAGCATTGTCGTCTGTCGGGCGCCCCGGCGCCCACACTCGCTCAGGAGCCGGTGCCGTCGCCGAACCGCCCGGCCTCGCCGAGCTCGGCCTCGAGCATCGCGGCGGTGACAGGTTCCTGGGCCTCGCGGACGATGCTCTTGGCAGCTTCGAACGCCGGTTCGCGCACCAGGAAGCGGACCTCGAGCGGATCCTCGACCCAGAGCACCCGGCGCACCGCCGCTTCCTCGCGCTCGTTCCCGATGAACGCCACGAGGCTGTCGCGCTGGCGACGCAGAACCTTCGCCGCAGGGCCCGTGAAATCGAGGCGCGTGCGCGGGATCTCCTGGCCGGATTCGGTGAAGAACCGGTAATGCACGTACGGCGCGACGGTGCCGTCGTGGCCCCGGTCCGTGGCGCCGTACGTGCATTACCG
>JANQQR010000006.1 GCA_028289195.1 Phycisphaerales bacterium
CTGCGGCGTGTGTCCTCCAATTGTGATTCGAGGGCTCGCATGGCTAGCCCATCGTCCCGAGGTGACGCCGCCGAGAAGCTGTCCAGTTGCTCGTCCGTCGGCTCCAAGCCGTGTTCCGCGATCGCGGCCTCCACGAGTTCACCGACGATCTTTGAGTGCAGCATCTGGCCGAGAGCGCCGACATCATCCTCGGCGCCCGCCCCGCCCGTCCACATCTGCGAGCGCAGCTCTTCGATCGTGATCGGCTCTCCCAGCACGCGCGCGACGACGGTGTCGTCGGCTCGGGCGTGACCGAGCGCGGCCGCGGCGAAGGCGACGAAGTACAGAACTCTGGCGAGGATGCTCATGGTCGCTCCTTCGTGGAGGAAGCGGGAGAGTCTGACCGTACGCCCCGCACTCCCGTCACGGGGCGGCGGATCGAGCGCTACCATGAAAAAGCCCCGGGCGGTGGTGGGTACCACCCGGGACTGGAAAGGGAACGTGGAGGGCTGGGAAATTCCCCCGTTGCAGGGGCCCGCCCTCCGCTGGTGGGCAAGGTTGTCGCGACGTCTCGTCGCCTTCTGATCGGGCGTCATGCCCTCTTGTCTGGGCAGCGCACCCGTGCGCTGCTCCGTGCACTGCAAGTCGGGGAGGCGTGACGAGAGCCGGAAGCGATTCCGAAGCCGGGCATCCCTGGCCGATGGCCGATTCCCCGGTCTTCTCGGCTGGCTGACACCCGCGAGCGGGCCTCCTTCGCTCGCGAGTCTTGCGGGGCTCCATCCACCGCAGGCCTCGCCGCCGGCCTCGTCTGTGTTCTCAACGCCTCCCCGATTCTGTTCCGGCGCCTCGGAGCGAGGCGCCGGGGGGTCTCTGATTCCGGGGGCTTCCGCCCCACTCACTCTCTCTGTCTCGCATCGCTTTGTGTCTGCTCCGACAGCGATGCGAGCACACGCTCACATTCGTCGCGGGTCCGTCCTGTCGCGGATCAACTGCAGCCCATGCTGTGGCCGCAGTTCATGCACTTGTAGCACGACCCGTTCCGCACGGTGATCTCGCCGCACTCGTCGCACGCGGGCGCGTCACCCTGGCAGTCCTTCATCGCCTCGCTCAGCGCCGACGCGGCTCTGCGTTCGATGAACGTCACCTCTGTCTCTGTCATCTCTTCGTGGGCAACCAGTGTCGCGCCGCCGGCGCTCACCGATGTGTCGGTCGACACCGTCGTCTGGCGCGTCGCCTCGTGGATCACGGCGCGATCGGGCGACCCGACACGCTGCTTGGCCACCGGGCGTCGCGACGCCGTGTCGGTGGTCGAGATCCTCCTGGCGACGTCCACAGAGTCGCGCGCCGGGGCGCTCCCTGCGTCTGCTTCCCCGGAGTCCGTGCCGACGACCGCGGGCTTGGTGCCGCTCGACTCGGCCTTTGTGCTCCGCTTCGGGGCGTTCGCTTCGCGGTACCCCTCGACGAACTCCATGCCCATCCAGCGGAAGATGTAATCCACCAGGCTCTTGGCGAAGGGGATGTCCTTGTTCGTCGTCATGCCCGCCGGCTCGAAGCGCTGGTGCGTGAACTTCTTGACCAGCGACTCGATCGGCACGCCGTACTGCAGGGCCACGCTGACCGCCGTGCCGAGCGAGTCCATGAGCCCGCCGATGGTCGAGCCTTCCTTGGCCATCGTGATGAACAGTTCGCCGGGCATGCCGTTCTCGTAGAGGCCGACGGTGAGGTAGCCCTCGTGCCCGGCGATGTTGAACTTGTGCGTCAGCGAGCGGCGCGTGTCCGGCAGGCGCTGGCGCATCGGCCGGTGCACGATCCGCTCGACGGCCTCACGGGCCTTCGCTTCTTCACCGATCAGCATCGCGCCGACGGCCAGGCGGGTCTCGGCGGCGATCTCCTCGCGGGCCTCGCCGACGCCGAAGAGGTCTTCGTCCTCGTCGGTCAGCAGTCGCAGCTCGGCCTCGCGATCGGCGTTCGCATCTGCGTCGGCGGTATCGCCCCCATCTTCGCTTTTGGTGCTCAGGGGCTGGCTCAGCTTGCACCCGTCGCGGTACAGAGCGTTCGCCTTGAGCCCCAGCTCCCAACTGAGCCGGTACGCACTCTTGATGTCGTCGACACTCGCCGAGTTCGGCAGGTTGATCGTCTTGCTGATCGCCCCGCTGATGAACGGCTGGGCCGCCGCCATCATCCGGATGTGGCCCTCGGGGACGATGAACCGCGTGCCGCGGGTGCCGCACTTGTTGGCGCAGTCGAACACCGGCAGGTGCTCGTCGCGCAGGTGCGGGGCGCCCTCGACGGTCTGCGTGCCGCAGATCATCTCGTTGAGCTGCGTGATCTGCGCCGGCGTGATGCCGATGTGCTTGAGCAGGTTGAACGAGGAGTCCGCCTTCGCCTTAGCCGGATCGACGCCGACCCGCTCGAGCGCCTCGTCGCCCAGCGACCAGGCGTTGAACGCGAAGCCGAGTTCGAACACCCCCGGCAGCGCATCGGTGATCGTCCGGAGATCGTCGTCGTTGAACCCCGCATCTTTCAGCACCTCGGCGAACGTCAGCCCGATCGAGGTGTCGTCGAGGCTGCCCGACGCCGCCGGCATGGGCACATCGAGGTGGAGCGTCCCGAGGACGAACGTCAGGATGTCCTTGATCTGCTCCTCGGTGTAGCCGAGCGCCTGGAGCGCCGGGCGGAGCGACTGGTTCGCGATCTTGAAGTAGCCGCCGCCGGCGAGCTTCTTGAACTTCACGAGCGCGAAGTCCGGTTCGACGCCGGTCGTGTCGCAGTCCATCAGCAGGCCGATCGTCCCGGTCGGGGCGATGACGGTCGTCTGGGCGTTGCGGTAGCCGTGCTTCTCACCGAGGCCGAGCGCGTCGTCCCACGCGCCCGTCGCGTGGTCGAGCAGCGCCTCGGCGTTGGTGATGCTCGACGCCGTCCGACGCGTGACCTCGTGGTCGATCGGCACCGGCCGGATCTTCAGGCCTTCCCACTCGCTGGCGATGCGATCGACACCGAACGCGGCACGCCGGTGGTTGCGGACGACCCGCAGCATGTCCTGGCGGTTCCGCTGGTACCCCGGGAAGGGGCCGTGCTCGCGGGCCATCAGCGACGACATGCGGTACGAGCGCCCGGTCATGATCGACGTCAGCGTGCCGCACAGGGCGCGGGCCTCTTCCGAGTCGTAGGGAACGCCCGCCTGCATCAGCATCGCGCCGATGTTCGCGTAGCCGAGGCCCAGCGTGCGATAGCGGTAGCTCAGCCTGGCGATCTCGCGGCTGGGGAACGCCGCCATCAGCACGCTGATCTCGAGGACCATCGTCCACAGATCGATCGCGTGCTCGTAGCTCTCGACGTCGAACGTGCGCGTCTCGGCGTTGTACAGCGTCAGCAGGTTGATCGACGCCAGGTTGCACGCGGTGTTGTCGAGGAACATGTACTCGCTGCACGGGTTGCTGGCGTTGATCCGCCCGGAGGTCGGGCAGGTGTGCCAGGCGTTGATCGTCGAGTCGTACTGCACGCCCGGATCGGCGCAGCGCCAGGCCGCGAAGCCGATCTGATCCCAGAGGCCCGAGGCCTCGATGTCGCGGGTGTTGCTCGGGTTCGTGCGGTCGCTCAGCGTCCACGTGGCGTTCTCGTCGAGCGCCTCGAAGAACTCGTCGGGGATCCGGACCGAGTTGTTCGAGTTCTGCCCGCTGACGGTGTAGTAGGCCTCGCCGTTGAAGTCGTAGTCGAGCGTCAGGCCGAGGCTCTCGGCCGTCTTCTGCTGGTCCTCGCCGAGGTGCTTCATGCCCTCGACCATCGCGGCGACCTTGAGCTCCTCGCGCACCTTCCAGTTCACAAAGCTCTCGATGTCCGGGTGATCGAGATCGAGGCAGACCATCTTCGCCGCGCGCCGGGTGGTGCCGCCCGACTTGATCGCACCGGCGGCTCTGTCGCCGATGCGAAGCCATGACATCAAGCCGGACGACTTCCCACCACCCGACAGCGATTCGTTCTCGGCACGCAGCTTGGAGAAGTTCGTCCCCGTGCCCGAGCCGTACTTGAAGAGACGCGCCTCGCGGACCCACAGGTCCATGATGCCGCCCTCGTTGACCAGGTCGTCTTCCACGCTCTGGATGAAGCAGGCGTGGGGCTGCGGGTGGCCGTAGGCATCTGGCGCTTCGCTCACCTCGCCGGTCTCGGGATCGGCGATGTAGTGGCCCTGCGCCGGTCCGGTGATCCCGTAGGCCCAGTTCAGGCCGGTGTTGAACCACTGCGGCGAGTTCGGGGCCGCCATCTGGTGCACCATCATGTGCACCAGCTCGTCGTAGAACGCCTGGCCGTCCTCTTTGGAATCGAAGTAGCCGTGCTTCTCGCCCCAATGGCGCCAGCACCCCGCGAGGCGGTGGATCACCTGACGCGCCGAGCGCTCCGGCCCGGTCTGGCCCTGGGCCGCGCCCGCCTTGCTCGCGATCCCGTTGGGCCCGCCGTTCTCGGGGACGCCGGCCTTCCGGAAGTACTTCGACACCATGATGTCGGTGGCCAGCTGGCTCCACGTCGACGGGACCTCGGCGTCGTTCATCTCGAAGACGACCGAACCGTCCGGGTTCGAGATCTTCGAGGAACGCGTCGTCCACTCGACGCTCTCGAACGGGTTATGACCTTCCTTGGTCCACTTGCGTGTGATCTTCATCGTCGCTGCCTTGCGTTACGAAATGCCCTCAGTGCTGTCCCGCGCTCCGCGCCCGATGTCAGTCGCCAAACACACAGCCGCGCAGCCGCCTCGTGCAGCGGCGCGGCGTCTGGTCTCAGTCGACCTTTGGCAGGGTCAACCCGCCCTGATCCTGATACTTCCCCGCCTTGTCGGCGTAGCTCACCGCACACACCTGGTCGCCCTTGAGGAACAGGAGCTGCGCGATGCCCTCGCCGGCGTACACCTTCGCGGGCAGCGGCGTGGTGTTGCTGATCTCCAGCGTCACCTTGCCGCGCCACTCGGGCTCCAGCGGCGTCACATTCACGATGAGCCCGCACCGTGCGTAGGTGCTCTTGCCCACGCACACAACCAGCACCTCACGCGGGATGTCGAACGTCTCGACGGTCTCGCACAGCGCGAAGCTGTTGGGCGGGATGATCACGTGGTCGGCGCCGGTCTCTGCAGTGTCCACCGGCACCATGAACGACTCTTCGAACTTCTTGGGATCGACGATCGCGACGCCGCCCGTGCGGGGCGTCGGCGTGAAGATCTTGAAACGCGTCCCGACGCGCACGTCGTAGCCGTAGCTCGAGACGCCGTAGCTGATGCGCCCCTGGCGCTTCGTCGCGTTCTCGAAGGGCTCGATCCCGACGAGTTCCTTGATTTGTGTGTCGCAAAGGACGGCCATCGTGGCCCCTCCAGTGCACCCGAACAACACCCTTGAATCCGCGAGGTTCAGGCTGACCCGCGGCAGGTCCCCTTCCTAACCGGCCGCCTCGGAGAGGCGTTCCACCAGACCGGCAACAGCACCCTTCCAAAGCCCTATCGTAGAGCCGCTTCCCAACTGAATCAACGGGCGGAATGCCATCGTGGGCGAGTCTAATACCCAAGATGTCGTGCGCCGAGTGAGATCAATGCCAAAATGCTGGGGCCAACGTCCGATAGCGCAGCTCTTGCGCGCAAGTGTTGCCCGATCAGGCACTTAGCGTCGTGCAAAATTGTCGACGACGCCACTACGGGTAGTGTGGATAACCTGTTTCAACCTGACAATCAACAACATGTAGTGGGTATAACCGGCGATTGTGGGGTGGAGACCGCCTGGATCTGTCGCGGACGCCCATCTCGGGCTACTGTGGGGGCATGACGCCACCGGATGGCCAGATCGAGCCCGCCCAGGACCTCCTGGCGAGCCTGACCGACGAGCAGCGCCTCGCGGCCGAGACCACCGAGGGCCCGGTCCTCGTCGTCGCTGCCGCGGGCTCGGGGAAGACCCGCGTCATCACGCGCCGGATCGCCCACCTGATCTCAATGGGCATCCCTTCGTGGCAGATCCTGGCGCTGACGTTCACCAACAAGGCCGCCGGCGAAATGCGCGAGCGCGTCGAGCTGCTGCTGGCCGATGCCGGCATGGGCGAGCGCGTCCGGCGCGGCCTCACCGTCACGACGTTCCACGCACTGTGTGCGCGCCTGCTTCGCCGATACGCGCCGATGATGGAAGGCGCGCCGCGCTGGGGCATCCACGCCGACTACACCATCTACGACACCGACGATCAGGTCGCCCTCATGAAGGGCATCCTCAAGGAGATGAACCTCGAGTCGTCGCGTTGGCCGCCGCGCACAGTGCTGAGCGTGATCTCCGATGCAAAGAACCGCTTGGAGGACGCTGAAGAGTTCGAGAAGTCCGCGATGGACTTCTACTCACGCTCCGTTGCCAAGATCTTCAGCGCCTACGAGAAGGGCCTGCGCCTCGCGAACGCCGTCGACTTCGACGACCTGCTCACGCTCACCGTGCGCCTGCTGCGCGAGTGCGAGGAGGCGCGCACCGAGGTGCAGCAGCGCTGGCGCTATCTGATGATCGACGAGTACCAGGACACGAACCACGCCCAGTTCGTGCTCGCGACGCTGCTGTGCGGGCGAGACGAGGAAACGGGTGACGCTCCCAACATCTTCGTCGTCGGCGACCCGGACCAGTCGATCTACGGCTGGCGCGGGGCCGACATCACGAACATCCTCGAGTTCGGTGAGCACTACCCCGGTGCGAAGGTCATCCGCCTGGGCCAGAACTTCCGCTCCACGGCGCCGATCCTGAAGGTCGCCGACACGCTGATCCGCAACAACAAGAAGCGGATCCACAAGGACCTCTACACGTCCGACGAGGGCGGCGACGCCCCCGAGGTCGTGCTGTGCGCCGACGAGCACCACGAGGCCCGCCTGGCCGTCGACTGGTTCAAGAAGCTCCACGAAGAGGGCGCGCTCACCTGGAAGGACATGGCGGTCTTCTACCGGAACAACGCCCTGAGCCGCGTGATGGAAGACGCGCTGCGCACGGCCAACGTGCCGTACGTCATCGCGCGCGGCACGGCCTTCTATCAGCGCGAGGAGGTCCGCGACCTGCTGGCCTATCTTCGTGTGCTGGCCAATCCGTCCGACGACGTGTCGCTGAAGCGCATCGTCAACAAGCCGGCCCGCAAAATCGGCAAGACCTCGCTCTCGCGCGTTGAAGAGGAAGCCTCGATGCAGGGCCGGCCGATCATGGAGGCGCTCCGGACGGCGTCGTCGATCGCCGGCCTCTCGCCGGCTGCGACCAAGGCGATGGCGAAGTTCGTGACGCTGTTCGACGAGTGGTCCCAGGGCGGCACGTTCATGGGCACGAGCATGGAGACGCCGCTGAGCGACCTCGTCTCGCGCGTGCTTGTGCAGTCCGGCCTGCAGGCCCACTACCGGGCCGCCGCCGAGCGGAGCGAGGGCGACGCCGAGAAACCGGCGAACCTGGACGAGCTCGTGTCGGCCGCGGCCGAGTTCGAGGAGCGCTACGACCCCAGCGCCGACCCGGCGCTCCAGCCTCTGCCGGACGGCTCTCCCCCCGAAACCCCCCCGCTGCTGGCGATGCTCCGCGCGTTCCTGGAATCCGTGGCGCTCGTCGCCGACGCCGACAAGGTCGACCCGGCCGCCGGAGCGGTCACGCTCATGACCCTCCACGCCGCCAAGGGCCTCGAGTTCGGGGCCGCGGCGATGATCGGCCTCGAAGAGGGCCTGCTCCCGAGCGCCCGGGCGCTCGAAGAAGACCCCGAGGGAGAGGAAGAGCGCCGCCTGTGCTTCGTGGGCATCACGCGGGCCATGCGCCACCTGATCATCACCTGCGCCAAGTACAGGACGATTCGGGGCCTGCGCGAGCGGACCGTGCCGAGCCGATTCCTGAGCGAACTGCCGCAGGACTCGATCCGCGTGAGTGACCAGTCCGAGGCATTCGAGGAGTTCGAGTACTGGGACGACGACGAGCCCAGGGCCCCGAGCACGGGCGCATCCCGCGCGCCGCGCCGGGCGCCGTCTTCGTCTTCGGGCGCCGGCTCTCCAGCCAGAAAGCGCGAGCTCGCGCAGCTCGCTTTCGGCGTCGGCTCGAACGTCCGCCACGCCCAGTTCGGCATCGGCGAGGTGAAGTCGATCAGCGGCGCCGGAGTGAACCTCCGCGCGACGATCGCGTTCCGCGATGTGGGGACGAAGACTCTGGTGCTGCAGTACGCGAAGCTGACGCCGGTGTGACCGATCGGGGAGGCGACGAGCGATGAGCACTCTCGAACGCTTGCAGGAGTGGTATCTCAGTCAGTGCAACGGGGATTGGGAACACAGCTGTGGAGTGACGATCGAATCACTGGACAATCCGGGATGGAGAGTCAGGATCGATCTTGAGTCCACTCCGCTCGACGGCCGGACGTTCCAGAGCGTCGCGATCGGATCGGAAGAAGAGAACCACGACGCGAACGGCGCCGCGATCGGCCCATGGATGATGTGTGAAGTCGCTGACCACCAGTGATCGGCGGCATGCGATCCAAACTCACTCGAACGAGTGCTCGAACGGTTCCTGAGTTGGGCTAGAGGCGCGGGCCCGGTAGCGTGACCTAGCTCGTCGCGGCCTCACCGATCGCCTGCCAGGCGATATCCCGGCGGAGCTGCTTGCCGGAAAACTCGATCAGGTCGCAGGCCTCGAGCGCCCTGGCACGCGCGGCCTCGAGCGTGTCGCCCAGGCCCACGACGTTCAGCACACGCCCGCCCGCCGTCACGATCTCACCCTTCTCGTTGCGCGTGGTCCCGGCGTGGAAGATGGTCACCCTGTCGATCGCCCCCGCCTCGTCGAGGCCGGAAATCGCGTCGCCGGTGCGCGGCGAGGCCGGGTAGCCGTCGCTCGCCAGCACGATGCAGCAGGCGCTGCGCGCGTCCCACTCGACGTCGACGCGATCGAGGGAGCCGCTCGCCGTGGCCTTGAAGACCTCCAGGAGATCTCCCTGCATGCGCGGCAGCAGGCACTGGCACTCCGGGTCCCCGAAGCGCACGTTGAACTCCAGCACCTTGGGACCCGCTGGCGTGAGCATGAGCCCGGCGTAGAGGACGCCCCGGTACTCGATCCCCTCGCGGCGCAACGCGTCGACGATCGCAACGAGCACCTCGCGCTGCACGCGCTCCATGATCGCACCGTCGATGACCGGCGTCGGGCAGTAGGCGCCCATGCCCCCGGTGTTCGGGCCGGTGTCGCCCTCGCCGAGGCGCTTGTGGTCCTGGCTGGCGTCGAGGATCAGAAAGTGGCGCCCATCGACGAGCGCGAACACGCTGACCTCCGGGCCCTTGAGTCGCTCCTCGATGATGAGCGTCGAGCCGGCGTCGCCGAATTCGCGCTGCACCATGATCCGGTCGATCGCCTCCATCGCCTCGCCCGAACTCTGGGCGACGATCACGCCCTTGCCTTTGGCGAGACCCGAGGCCTTGATCACCTGGGGCTCGTCACGCGTCTCGAGGTACGCCTTGGCCTCTTCGGCGCTCGTGAAGGCGCGTCCTTCGGCCGTCGGCACCATGGCCGCACGCATCATCTGCTTGGCCCAGGCTTTGTCGGCTTCCAGCTGCGCTGCGTCCTTCGACGGACCGAAGACCAGGCGCTCGGGCGTCGCCAGCGCGTCGGCCCAGCCCTCGGCGAGCGGGTCCTCCGGGCCGATCACGACGAGACCGATCTCGTGCTTGTCGCAGAACTGCTGCAGGCGGTAGGCCTGCTTGATGTCCACGGGGACGTCGACCGGGCGGGCGAACTCGGCCACGCCGGGGTTGCCCGGGTGGGTCGTCCACATCGCGCCGAGCCCGGGGGATTGGGCCAGCTTCCACGCGATGGCGTGCTCACGCCCCCCGCCGCCCATGAGCAGCACGTTGGTCTTCTTCTCTTGCTGAATCGTCACGCCGGGATCATACAGAGCCGCGCACGCGGAACGATCGGCTAGCGCCCGATGTCCTGGTTCTCGCTGGAGCGGATCCCCTCGCGAGCCATCTGCACGTCCATGTCGTCGGCCATCCCGTCCTTATTGACGTCGATCGGCTGATGACTGATCTGATAGAGATCCTCGGCGTCCACCGTGCCGCTGGCGTCGGCGTCGTAGAAATACGAGAGCAGTTCTTCCGGGGTCGCGAGCAGCGTCTCACCGTTGACGGTTCCGAAGTCGTGCGGGTTGGGGTCGGTGGTCACCACCAGCGAGGCGCCGGAGGCAAAATCGACCGTCTCCATGGTCGGAGAGAATTCGGCAGCCGCGAGGTTCACGGTCAGCCGCAGCACGCCGAGCACGCCCGACGGCGAAGCGTCGGGATTCAGAAATCCGATCTTGGTGAACCGTGCGCCCGGGCCGCCGTCGTCCGGCGGAAGGAACGAGGGACCGCTCAGCACGTCTCCGTCGAACAACTGCGGATTCGAGAAGATCGACTCGTTGTAGAGGATGCGGGCCTCCCAGCCCTGCAGCGGCACCATCTGCGGGTTGTCGATCCGGACCTCGATATCGATCGTGTTCTCGAGACCGATGTCCCAGCGCGACGCGACCATGCTCAGCGTGATCGTTGCCGGGAGCTCGGCCAGCGGGGGCAGGTCGGACAGCTCGCCCGGGGTCGTGTTGCTCGGGTCGATGACCCAGCGGATGACCTGGGACGCCTCGACGACGTCGACCTTGCCGTTGCGTGACAGGAAGTCCATCACGTTCACGTCGTAGGCCGAAGCGGGCGTCACGCCCTCGACAAGGTCGAGCGCACTGATCGCGTCCGACACAGTGAGACGATCATCGGAATTGAGATCGCCCAGGAGCTGAGGCCGGTACAGGAACGCCAGCCCGCCGATGTCCGGCTGCGTCAGCGTGCGCTTCACGCCGCTGTACGCCCCGTGCATCACCTGCTCGGATGACCAGTCTGAGCACGTCAGCGCCGCGAACGTGAACGGATTCTGGATCGCCCCCGAATTGGCGCACGCCTGGTCCGCGTGGTCGAGCCCCAGCGCGTGGCCGATCTCGTGCAGCGCGACAGTCTCGAGGTCGTAGATCGACCGGGACGACCCTGCGGCAGACCTGGGCGCGAACAGTGTGGAAGAGACCGTTCCCTTGCACGAGCACATCGGGAGAACCCGCCCGAGGTTCTCGAACGCCGTCCCGGCGTCTGTCGTCCAGGACATGTCCTCGTTGAAGTAGATATCCACGGAGAAGATGCCGTTGCCCGCCCGGTGGATGGCGGCGAAGGCCAGGTTCTGCGCACCCATCTGATAGAGGATGCCGTTCGACTCGAGCGTGAAGCCCGTCGGCCTGCTCAGGAAATCGATGTCCGCGCCCCAGCCGGGGAACAGCTCGATCGGATCGGGCAGGGGCTCCGTCCCACCTGGGCACACCGAGCAGCTCGAGCAGTAATTCGCGCACCACCAGTCGTTCGAAGGCCCGGCGTAGTACGGGTGAAAGATCGCGTCATCGTTCGGAACAGTGTCCCACGCGGCTTCCACGAAGCGCACGAAGTTGTTCGAGGCATCGGACCAGGTCTTCAACGCTGCTTCGATCACGCCACGTGCGTTTGCCTGCACTTCCGCGGACTGATTCGAGAGGAATCCGTCTTCGATCTGGTAGGTGAGCGTCACCGGCCCGGTGTCCGCGCGCGGCGTGCCTGCCGGCGGGGCGCCCGCCGCCTGGTGGCTCGGGACCGGCGGATGGACCCAGCGCGAATGATTGTCGGACGAGATCTGCGCGCCCGTGGCGAAGTCGAGCAGCACGAACCCCGACTGATCGAGCGTCGTTTGAGCCTTAGTCGTGCCGAACGACAGCGCCCCTCCGACCGTCAACGAGACCAGCGGATGGACGCAGCGCCGGATCATCACTCGTGCAGGCACCAACGCTCGCGGTGCGCGGACCGACAGCTATCGGTGCAACGCACCTTCGAGCAAGACAGAACGGAATTCCGGTACTGAGTGCGCAGCGAGCCTCGTCCTGCCGCGGCACTCACGGGTCGGCCTCAGCGACGCCGGCGACCGGCCGCGAGCAGCCCGGCGCCGATCCCGACCCACGCGACTGACGGGGCGGGGATGATGGGGATGAGGACGGGCGGAGACTCGTCGATCGGCGGGTTCTGCGAGATGTCCTGGGTAATCCCCGTCAGCCCACCGGTCTGACCCGGAGGCGCGGCGAGGGACAGGACGCCCCGACCGATGTCGGCCGGGTCGCTGAACAGCAGCATCACGACCTCTTCGTCATTCGTCAGCGGCTGATCGCCGACCTGCGGGTCGAACCACTGGAAGTCGACAAACGCGCCGAAGTCACCAAAATCGTCGAAGTCGCCCGAGAGCGGCGCGTTCGTGAGGCCGCCTCCGGTGATGTATCCCTGGCCTCGCAGGAAGCTGCCCTGGAGCGCGTCCTGCCCGAATCCGAACAGGGGCGCTCCGAGAACCTGCGCCTCACGCAGACCGTTGACCGTCAGCGAATTCGACTCGACGAGACGCAAGCGGTACGCGAACACCAGGCTGCCCGGCTCCATGACGATCTGCTCGCCGCCGGTCTGGAAGACCGTTTCGCTCGTGATCTCGTAGACCTCGGAGTTGACGTCGGTCCGATCCTGCTCGGTCCCGAAGAACTCCCAGGCGAAACCGGAGACCGGGTTGTAATCAAACCCGGTGCTAGCGGCATCGAGGGAAGCGATGAGGTTCGCGAATCCCCATGTGCTGGGGTCGGCCGCCTCTTCAAAGAGCACATTGGTGTTGAACGCAGCCGACGCGCTGGCCGTCAGGCCACCCGCGAGAGCGACGATCATCGGAATGCGGGTGCGTTGAGTGGAAGACATCATCTGCCTCTCTTCTCCAGTCTCCTGAGTCCATCCATCTGGCGCGGTCCGTGCGCATACGTGGAGACGTTCGCCCCGGCACTGAAGGCGACTTCCTCCCGGGAATCAGCGGCGACGACGACGCATCGCGGCCGCGCCCAGTCCGGCCGAGAGTACGAGTGCGCCACCAGGCGTCGGGGTGTTCAGGTTCGGCTGACCCGGGTTGACGACCAGGGCCATGCTGCGAATCTTCGTGGAGCCGCCGTCGACAACCAGCACATCGGTGAAGTTGAGCTTCACGTCGCCGGTCGTCTGGACGTACCACTGGTAGACCTCGTTGGTCGAGCCGCCGAGCATACCCGTGTTGCCGCCGACCGAGCCGCCGCGGGTGTGGTCAAACGACCAAGTGTCGTTGATGCCCGCGCCGAAGTCGTTCAGGTTCACCAGCGGGTCGATCTGGCCGGCCTCGAGCGAGGTGCCGGCGGTGACGCGACCGTGCGTGGCGCCGTTCAGGGCGGCCACGTCGACCTCGAGGCTCGTGTCGACGCCGAACTCGAAGAGCTCGGCACCGGTGAGCGCTGCGTTTCCGGTGAAGGTGTACACGAGCAGGACGTCGGTGAGCGACGCGGACCCGAAGGTCGGCACGTTGCCGTAGACCTGAACGTCGAGCGTACCGGTGAAGTTGTTCCCAACACCGGCGTAGTTCTGGGTGTAGCCGTTGATTCCGAGGTTGATGGTCCCGTTCAGGAAACCAGCCCCCGTCAGATCAATCGGCACAAACGTGGACCCGACCCCCAGGGTCGCCAGATCCGGCGAAACGTTGTTCGCAACAGGAATCGTGGCAGCCTGGGCGGACCCAGCAAACACAACGGCCACCGCGACAGCGGAGCCAAGGAACTTGGTTGTCGACATCGTGCTTCTCTCCCGAAATGCTGCGCTCCCACACAGCATTCCCAACGTGTTTCTTCGGAACCTCCTACCTACAAGGTGGCACCGAGTCGGGGGGGCGTCAAGCACATATTCGGGCCACCAAGCAGATTATCGGGACCCTCGCACCCCTGATTCTCGGGGATTCGCATCGTAAGTAGCTATGCGACAAGCACTTATACGAATGCGAATTCCCGGCCCGAACCAGAAAATCAGGGTGAGAGGATTCGAACCTCCGACCTCGGCGACCCAAACGCCGCGCTCTGCCAAACTGAGCTACACCCTGCGGGAACCGGATTGAGCTACCGTCCGGAACGTTGATCCATCGGACGCGTCGGATTCTAGCGGTGCCCAGAATGTCTGCCATGAACCGAGTCTTGCTGCTGTTGGTGCTCGCGATCGCGCCCCAAACCGTCGCGCAATCCACGCGAAACCCCTTGGCGCTGTCCGAGAGAGCCCCGACGTCGATCGAGATCCTCCGACCGGGCGAGCCGGAGCGAGAACCGGTCTCCGACGTGCCGATGGCGCACCTCGTCGCCGGACGCATCGCCACTCTCGACCGGAATGACAGCGCAGCGCTGGCGCGCGCCGTCGCGCCGACGTCCGGTGTCGAGGACGAACCCGAGGCCTGGCTGCCGCTCTACCGGGTGCTCGCCCAGCGCGAAGCTGAATTCCGGGGGGCGCTGATCGGTCGCGACGCCGAGAGCGCATGGTGGCTCCGCTCGATCCCAGATGGACAAGAGCATGCGCGATTCTGGCGCCTCTCGGATCAGCGCATGGAGCAACTCAGCGCCGACTGGCCCGCCTACCGGGGCGGCTTCGACCCCGAGGAAGTGGCCGATCCGATCGGTGAGGTGTTCGACATCGATCCGCCGTTCACGCCCAGCCCGATCATCCTCGACGACAAGACACTCAAAGACCGGTGCTACAAACGCATGCGCGTCCGGTCGCCGAGCACGGACGTCGACCTACCCGACGAGCGATTCGCCGCGCGCCTGCCGAGGAACTACGACCCCCGCAAGCCCGCCGGCCTCATCGTCTGGGTGACGCCGCAGCGGGGCTGGACCGTCCCGCGCGAACTCCACCCCGCGCTGGACGAACTCAACTTCGTCGCCATCGGAGCGCCCAACAGCGAGAACGAACGCCAGATCCCAGACCGCCTCCAGCTCGCGCTCCACGCCGCGCAGATCGCCTCGTCTCGCTGGCACATCGACCCGCGACGGGTCTACGTCACGGGCATGTCCGGCGGGGGCAAGATGACCTCGATGCTCTGGGCGTGCTTCCCAGACGTCTTCAGGGGCGGCATCCCCATTGTCGGCCTCGCCAGCTACAAGGACGAGCCCGTCCCGGGCGGCGAAGGCGCCTACTACCCCGCGCTGTTCAGCAAGCCGGCCCAGCGCGAATTCGCCCTCCTGCGTCAGCACCGGCTCGCGCCGATCTCCGGCCCCCCCGACTTCAACTACGTGCCTATGCAGCAGTGCACCAAGGGAATGCTCGAAGACCGCCTGGCGCTCCGCTTCTTCGAGGACCCGGAACTCGCGCACACCATGCCCAAGCCCGCGCTCTTCCTCGAGGCGCTGCGTTGGGTCGACGAGCCGTACGCCGAGCTCAGAGCCGCCGAAGCCGCGGCAGCCCAGGCCGCGCTCGAGGCCTACACCAGCGAGCACGCCGACGCAGCGCCCCAGGACGACGAGCAGCGTGAAGCCCTCGCCGATGTCATGCAAGCCGGCCCCTGGACCAACGCGGCGTGGGCCGCGCTGGAACTGCTCTCGCGCTGATCAGGCCTGCTTGATCGCGTCGAAGGCCTCCATGACGCGATCGCGAGCCTTGCGATGGTCGACCATCGGATCGGGGTATTCCAGCCCGCTCCGGAGGAGCGAGGGGATCTCGCTCGGATCGTGGATCGAGTCGCCCTCGACATCCGCCAGCTCGGGAACCCAGCGCCGGATGAACTCGCCCTGCGGGTCGAACCGCTTGGACTGGCGCACGGGGTTGAAGATCCGGAAGTAGGGCGCCGCGTCGGTGCCCGTCGACGCCGACCATTGCCAGCCGCCGTTGTTGGAGCCGAGGTCGCCATCGATGAGGTTGCGCATGAAGTGGCGTTCGCCCTCGCGCCAATCGACGAAGAGGTCCTTGGTGAGGTACATCGCCGAGACCATGCGCAGGCGATTGTGCATCCACCCGGTCGAGGCGAGCTGGCGCATCGCGGCGTCGACCAACGGAACGCCGGTCCGACCCTCCTTCCAGCGATCGAGCATCTCTCGGTCATCGTTCCATCGGATCCGGTCGGTCTCGGGCCGGAACGCCCGGCCCATCGAGACTCGCGGATAGCCCACCAGCACGTGCTGATAGAACTCGCGCCAGATGACCTCGCTGATCCAGTGGCCGGGGCCCTTGGAACCCCCGCTCTTGGCGTCGAAGCGTCCGCCGTTGGCCTCCCGCGCGGCGCTGAGGCACCGGCGTGCCGAGATCACCCCGCTGTTGAGGTACGGGGAGAGCACGCTCGTCGCCTCGATCGCCGGGAAGTCGCGTTCGTCCTTGTAGGCCTCGATGCGATCTTCGATGAAGCGCTCGAGCCGCGTGTGGGCGGCGCGCTCGCCGGCGGGCCAGAGTGACGGATCGATCGAAGATTCGAACCCATCGACGGCCCGAGGAATCGACGACGACTCGATCTCGATCTGTATCTGCTTCGGAGGCAGGCCCGCGCATTCGACCCCCCGCTCTTCCGCGATCGCGATGAACGTCCGCTTGAAGGGCGAGAACACCGAATAGAACCCGCCGGTCTTCGTGCGGATCTCGTCTGGATCGAACACGACGTGATCGTGGAATCCGTGCGAGTTCCCGCCGTCACGCGCGAGCCGCTCGACGGTGCGTTCGTCCCGCCGGCGCTCGTCGACCTCGTACTCGTGGTTGTAGTACAGCGCGTCGCACGAGCAATCGTCCGCGAGGGCCGCGATTGCGCCCGGGATCTCGCCCGCGCTGGCGCACTCGACGATCCGGAGCGGGATGTTGAGCTTGGCCAGTTCCGGGCCGAGCGCCCGGAGGTTCCGCAGCCAGAAATCGACCTTGACCGGCGCGTCATCGTGATCGGCCCACTCTCCGGGCGACACGACGAACACCGCGACGACGCCGTCGTCCGCGATGCGGCATGCCTCGCTCAGCGCCGCGTTGTCACGCACGCGCAGATCCCGTCTGAACCACACCAGCGGCCTCATGACGCAACTCCAAGCGTGAGCATCGCGATCGCGATCGCGCCGCGCGCGGTCCACACCACGGTCCGCAGCCAGTTCGTCCCGACGAGCAGCCGGTGCACGCTCTGGTCGTATCCCCTCGAAAGCCGGTAGTGGGCGGGCGCCTGGAGCCACGCGGTGCTGAGCCACAGCACCAGAACGAGCAGGAACCCGACGAGTGCCATCCAGGCCGGCACGCCCTCGGGAAGGACCAACAGGATCGCCCCGGCGGTCGCGAGTTCGATGACCATCGCGGGCCCGACGATGTACGTGATCCGGCGCATATGCTCGCGCTGGTAATCGGCGTAGCGCTCAGCCCCGACCAGCGCGAACAGCGGATAGTGCACGACCTGCACGACCCAGATCACGCCGGTCATGATCAGCGTCGCGCACGCGTGCGCGACGAGCAGCAGATTGACCGCTGCAGCGCTCACTCCACTGAATCCGCCCGCACGACGGGCAACTGGACCTCGCCCCACTTGTTGCCCCAGGAGACCTCCGGCCCGTTGTAGTACAGGGCGCGGGGCTCACCGATGGCCACATACTCGGAGTCAGCCACCCACTCCTCGAGCTCCGCGAGGCGCTGCTTGACGATCGCCACGCCGTACGGGCCCCGGAACCCGAGCGCGACGACCGTCACGGGCTCGGTGTCCACCACGTCGACGATCCCGTCAGCGCCGGTCGGACCGAGGTTCGACGACCGGTACAGGAAGCTCATCGTCCAGGAATCCGGGCCCGCCGGGCCGTCGCTCTCCAGCCCCCTGAAGTCCATCTCAACGGGCGAGGTCATCGCGATGTCGCGTCGCTGGATGTGCCTGAACAGCGGCCAGAATCCCACCATCTGACCGGAGTCGGCCGAAACATCGGCGGACACCTCGGCCCTGCGGACCGACGGGTAGTGCTTCACGTCGATCGCACCCGGAGGAGTCGGATCGGGGTAGCCGTCGGGCAGGGCGGTCGTGATCCGGCACGGGCCGGAGAAGAACGAATCGCCATCGCGCGTGACGGAAGCGGACAGATCGCCACCCACGCGGATCGATGACGATGACGCGCGTTCGTCGGCGTTGGCATGGGAGATTGGCTGCGAGGCGACGAGCAGTGCGCCCGCGACGACGACGAATGATCGAGACTTCATGCCCGGGAGTTCGTCGAACCCGCTCGGCTGGATGCTACCGCCCGGCCCCGGCGACCAAACCCAGATAATCCGGCCTGTCGGCCTGGGTCCGGTGACGGAACGACGCCACCACCCGGCCGTCTTCGACCACGAACACTCCCGGCATCTGCATCGCGTCTCCCGCGACCTTGCCGACGAAATGCCCGGCCAGAGCCGCCTGGATCATGCGCAACAGGACCTTGGGTCCGGCGAGCTGCATCGGCGACCCCCGCGACAATTCGAACGCCCGATACATCCCCAACTCCGGGTCGCTGATGTGTGGGCAATCGCCCAGGCCCGCCTTGTCGAGCCACGCCTGCGCCAGACCGGCCGGCAGCTGATGGACCAGCACGATCGACGCGCCGCGATCGCCGAGGGCGCCGCGGCGCTTCTTGAGGTCGCTCATGGCTTCATGGCAGAACGGGCACCCTCTGCAGCGCAGGAACACCACGAGCACCCGCCCGCCGGCCGACAGCTCCGCCAGCGTCTTGCCGTTGCTCGCTGGCCGGTCTGTGAGCGCTCGCTCCAACGCATCGGTCGCAGAGTCTGAAACTGAATCGCTCGCCATGACTGGCGCGATCGTACCCATCCGAGCCCCTCCTCTCAGACCGTTGCCGGCTCGGCGACCGGCTCGCTGCTTATCCGGGGCGAGGACCCCCTCGAGCCGATGAGCGTCCGCGCCGCGGCCCCGCCTCCGTCCTGCGGGAGCCCCAGTTCGTCGCCGAGCATCCTCGAGGTGATCTGCGAGGAAAGGAAGATGACCGGCAGACCGGAGCCCGGGTGCGTCCCCCCGCCGACAAACCACACCCCGTCGAAGCCGCGGAGCTTGTGGTGGACGCGCCGGTGCAGCATCTGGCCCAGGTTGTGCGCGAAACTGAACGTCGCGCCGTGGTTGATGTTCATCGAAGCCCAGTCCGCCGGAGTCACGCACCGCTCCGCGTCGATCCGCTCCTCGATATCCCGCAGGCCGGCGACCCGGCGGAGCTGGTCGATCGTCCGCTGGCGGAGCGCGGGCGCCTCCGTCTGCCAGTCGAGGCCGCTTGTGCAATTTGGCGTCGGCACGAGCACGTAAAGAGCCGAGTCGCCCTCGGGCGCCATCGACGGGTCGATGCGAGCCGGGTTGCAGACGTAGAACGACGGGTCCTCGCTCAGGCGACCCCGCACGGCGATGTCATCAATGTTCTCGCGGTAGGACTCGGAGATGTAGATCGTGTGGTGCGGGAGATCCACCTCGCCCTTCACACCGAGATACATCATGTACGTGCTGCACGAGTAGCGCTTTGCGTCGATCTTGGCGTTGCTCAGCGCGCCGGGTCGGAGACGCTCGGGCACGAGGTTTTTGAGCGCCCAGCCGGCGTCGGCGTTGACTACGGTGTGCGAGTGGCTGGCTCGCCTCGGGTTGTCGCCGCCGATCTGCACGCCGGTGACCTGCCGGCCCTCGAACAGGATCTCCTCGACGGGAGAATCCGTCTCGATGCGTACACCGAGTTCGAGGCAGACCTCCGCCATCGCGTCGATCAGCGCATTGCAACCTCCCTTGGGGTGCCAGATGCCGTACTCGTACTCGATGAACGGCAGGATCGTGAACAGGCTCGGGCACTCGTACGGGCTCATGCCCAGGTATTTGCTCTGGAACCCCATCGCGAGGCGCACCGCCGGATTGCGGAAATAGCTCGAGAGCAGGCCGTACACCGAACGGTGTGGCTTGATCACCGCCCCGGCCTTCAGCGTGTCCAAGCGCATCAGGTCGGCGATCCCGCGGATCGGCCGGCGCAGGATGGGCTCGGCCAGACGCAGCTTCCGCCTGTTGTGCCTGATGAAGGCGTCGAATGCCTCGCCGTCCCGGCGATCGATCGCCCCGATGCGCCTTGCCATCTCGGCCAGGTCCTGGGTTGTGTCCAGGCTGACCGGATCGGCGCCCTCCTGCCCCACGATCAGGCGGTACATCGGATCGAGCGGGTGCAACTCCGCGTAGTCGTGAAGTCGCCGGCCCGCGAGCGCGAAGATCTCCTCGAGCACGTAGGGCATCATGAAGAAGGTCGGCCCGCGATCGAACTGGTACTCGCCGCTCGACCCTTCGAGCGAGATCCTGCTGGTTCTTCCCCCGAGACGCGAACCTCGCTCGTAGACGGTCACACCGGCGCCCCGCGCCGCGAGGATCATTGCGCTGGCCAGCCCGCCGGGACCGCCGCCGATGACGGCTACAGGATGCGAAGATTGTGCAATCATCTAAACTGGACGCTCCAACGAACTCGGGGCTTGCGAGGACATCCCTCGCGACTGGTGCGGAGTTCGATTCGGTTTTTGGCTTGGATGCAGGGCAGGAGCGATGACCCCAGCGGGCACACCCCGAGACGGATGGCCGATCGGCGACCGGCTCTCATGGGTCAGGCGGTTCCGGCGCCTCGTCGCCGACGACATCGGGCGCCTGACCGCGCTGGTGGAGCAAGACACCGGCAAGCCCGAGTGGGAGACCATCACGAGCGACATTCTGCCACTGATCGCCGCCTGCCGCTGGCACGAGCGTCGCGCCCGGCGCGTCCTCGCACGCCGACGCCTCAGGGGGCGCGGGATGTTTTCGCCCGGAATCACTGGCGATCGGTCGAGGGTGCCGCTCGGTGACGTGCTCATCATCGCGACGTGGAATTACCCGATCCAGCTCCTGGGCATCCAGCTGGTGTCCGCGATCACCGGGGGCAATCGCGTGACCGTCAAACCCTCCGAGCGGAGCCCGCGATCCCAGCGGCGCCTGCTCGAACTCGCCCGCGAGGCCGGGCTCCCGGATGGGACGCTCGACTGGACCGAGCCCACCCGCCGCGCTGGCGCCGACGTGATGCAATCACGCCGGTTCGATCACGTCGTATTCACGGGATCGACCGGTGTCGGGAAAGAGATCGCCGCGTCATGCGCGGGGTCGCTCACGGACTCGACCCTCGAACTCTCTGGTCGGGACTCGGCCCTCGTGCTCCGGGACGCGGACCCGGCTCTCGCGGCGGGAGCGATCTGGTCGGCGGTCGTTCGGAATGCCGGGCAGACATGCATGGCTCCCCGCAGAGCCCTCGTAGACCGCGCGATCTATGACCGGTTCATCGCAGCGCTCCGGCCGCTCGTGGCGTCTTCGCGACCCGCCACGCTTATCTCGCCGGAGAGCGCCGAGGCGGTTCACCGCCTCGCGTCGGACGCGCTGGAGCGAGGAGCCCGCAGCATCACCGGTGTGATCGCCGGCCCGGACGGGCGCTCGCTGACGCCGCTCGCGATCGCGGACTGCCCGCCCGATGCCCCGCTCACCCAGGGCGACCACTTCGGCCCGGCTCTGGCGATCGTCGGATTCGACTCCATCGATGAGGCGCTGTCTATCCATGATTCGTGCGACCAGCACCTGGCAACATCGGTTTTCACGCGAGATCTCCGCGCAGCGAACGAACTCGCGCAGCGCCTGCAATCCGGCACCGTCACGATCAACGACTGCGTCGTTCCCGTCGGCCACCCGGCCACCTCGATCGGCGGACGCGGCGCCAGCGGCTGGGGGTCTTCCCGCGGCATCGAGGGGCTCTTTGAGATGACCCGCCCGCTCACCGTGACCCGGACATCGCGCCTCGTCAGGATCCCCACGTCCGAGCCGCCCGCGTCGCAGCTGGCGTGGATCCGGCGGATCGCCCGCTGGACGGGCGGGGCGCGGCGCGCGCACCAGCCGGCTGAATCCGCTGACCCGTCGACGAGCGAACTCCCAAGCAGGGTATTGGAGCGCGCCGACAGCGGCGCTCCGGAACGATGAGGCGTTAGCACATGGGCAACGACACGCAGCAGCAGAACCACATCATCGTCATCGGCGGCGGACTCGCCGGCCTCTCGGCGTCGGTCGAACTCGCATCTGCGGGACTCCGAGTGACGGTGCTTGAACGCAACGCCCACCTCGGCGGCAAGATGAACCTCCTCGAGGAACAGGGCTTCAGCTTCGACATGGGCCCGACGATCCTCACGCTCCCCCACGTGCTCCGGGGGATCATCAAGCGATCGGGACGTCGGGTCGAGGACTACATCACCCTCGTCGACCTCGACCCGCAGTGGCGGTGCTTCTATGAGGACGGGGTCGTCATCGACTTGTGGAAGGATGTCGAGACCTTCGCCCGGCGGATCGATGGCCAGTTCCCCGAGTCCCGCCCGGGTGCGGGGTACCGGTCCTTCGTGGAGTTCAGCCGCCGGATGTACCGGCTCAGCGAGAGCGTGTTCTTCTACAAGAACCTCTCCTCGATCCGGGACATGATGAAGTCCCCGCCGCCCGCCGACTCGGGAATCATGGGCGACGTGATGCGGATGCGCCTCCACAGCACGGTGGGCCGCACGATCCAGAAGCACATCTCAGAGCCCCACGTGGCCCAGATGTGCGAGCACTTCCTTCAGTATGTGGGTTCGAGCCCGTTCCTCTCCCCCGCGATCCTCTCCCTCATCGCCGCCGCGCAGGTCGACCACGGCTGCTGCTACGCGATGGGCGGCACCCGCATGGTCGCACGGTCGCTCGAGCGGATCGGACGCGAAATGGGCGTGCGTTACGAGACGGGTGTCGGTGTGAGCCGCATCCAGACGGACGACGGGCGGGTGAGCGGTGTCCTGCTCGACGACGGCCGGACGATCAGCGCGGACGCTGTCGTCTCGAACTGCGACGTGCAGCGCACCTACCGCGACCTGCTCGACACGAACGCCGCGAAGTCCGAGCAGCGGAAGATCGCCCGGCACTACACGCCGGCGTGCAGCGGCGTCGTGCTGTACCTGGGTCTCGATCGCCAGTACGAACGCCTGGCGCACCACAACTTCCTGTTCAGCAAGGATTCCCACGACGAGTTCGGTGACATCTATCAGAGGGGAATCCCCGCGCGGGACCCGACGATGTACATCGCCGCGCCGTCACGCACCGACGACACCCAGGCGCCGGCCGACTGCGAAGCGCTCTATGTGCTCATCCACACGCCCTACCTCCGCGATGGTCAGCAGTGGCACGGCGCCGGCGGGATCCTCGAGTCCTACCGCCCGGTGATCATGCGTAAGCTCGAACGGATGGGCCTCGACGATATCGAGAAGCACATCGTGGTCGAGAAGCACCTGACCCCGAACATGATCGAGAGCATGTACAACGCCGAGGGCGGCGCGATCTACGGGCTTGCCTCGCACGGGCGACTCAAGGGTGGGTTCAAGCCCGCCAACCGGAGCCAACGCTTCTCCGGCCTGTACTTCGCAGGCGGCAGCGCCAACCCCGGCCCCGGCGTGCCGATGGTCCTCATGTCGGGCGTGACCGCCGCCTGGACGCTCTGCGATGACCTCGGCATCGAGACCGATCGCAGGATGGACACCGATATCACCGACGTCAGCGCCGAGCAGCCGGCGCGGACAGGGTGATCGATGGCCGCTGATCCCAGCGAGCCCGTCGGGCCCCTTCTTGTCGAGGCCCAGCGCAGCCAGCGGTTCTTCGCGGCGTTCTCGTGGTACGCGCGACGCATGGTCCGAGGGCAGTTCAACGCGCTGCGCATCACGCCCGAAACCGAGCGCCTCCTGCGTTCGCTCGACGCCTGCGACTCCCCGGTGCTCGTCGCGCTCACGCATTGCAGTTGGTGGGATCCGATCCTCAGCGTAGCGCTCGCTTCGAGCCTCCACCCGTCGCGGTCCGCCTACGGCGTCATCGACGCCCACGAACTCAGCAAGTTCAAGTTCATGCGCAAGCTCGGGCTGTTCGGTGTCGATCCCGACGATCCCGCTTCGCTGGCACTGATCCAGGAGTACATCGAACGCCTCGCCACCGAGGAGCACCGGCTCTCCCTCTGGATCACCCCCCAGGGCCGGTTCACCGACGTGCGCGAACCGGTGCAGATCCGCCCCGGCGCCGCCAGCATCGCGGCCTCCGTCCCCGGCGCCCGGGTCGCGGCGCTCGCGATCGAGTACACGTTCTGGAACGACCGGCGCCCCGAACTGCTGGTGCACGGGACGACCAGCATGGTCACGCCCGGCTCGACCCCGCGGACCCATCGCGACCTCGAGGAGTCTCTCCGGTCTTCCGCGTCGGCCCTCTCAGCGCTCGCGCGGGCCCGCGACCCGGAGCCGTTCGTGACGCTGGTCTCCCGCGGCGGGGCGATCAATCCGGCGTACGACGCGTGGATGCGCATCCGAGGGCGTTCTTCGCGGATCGATTCCCCGCGCCCGCACCGGTCAGCGAGGGCGGCGCCATGACGTGGCTCATCGCCCTCGGCATCGCTTCGGTGGTCATCGTGACCGTCGCCCTGGTGATGACCGTGGTCAACCTATCGATCTACAGCCCCGTCGACCGCTCGGAGCGACGGGCCGAAGACGTCGCCGTCGACCGTCCGGAACTCTCGGTGTGCGTGCCCGCTCGGAACGAGGAACCCAATCTCCGCGCGTGCGTGGAGTCGATCCTCGGCAGCGCCGGTGACCTGGCGATCGAGGTTCTCGTCTACGACGACCAGAGCACCGATGCGACGCCCAGGATCCTCGACGAACTGATTGCGTCGGATCCCCGGGTCCGCCGGGTCGACACCGTCCCGCTGCCCGAGGGCTGGATCGGGAAGCAGCACGCATGCTGGCGCATGTCCGAAGCTGCCAAGGGCGGATGGATGCTCTTCACGGACGCCGATGTGCGCTTCTCGCCGGGTTCGTTCGAGTCTGCTCTGGCCGCGGCTCAGAGGTACGACGCCGAACTCATCTCGACCTTCCCGCGGGAACTCACCGGCTCGGTCGGCGAAGCGATCATCATCCCGATGATCCACTTCGTGCTCTTCAGCTACCTGCCGATGGCGATGATGCGGATGTCGAACTCCGCCAGCGCCAGCGCGGGTTGCGGGCAGTTCGTCCTCATCTCGAGAACGGCGTACGACGCCACGGGGGGGCACTCCAGCGCCCGCCACTCCATGCACGAGGGCATCCTCCTCCCGCGTCTGGTGCGCCGCGCCGGCATGCACACCGACCTGTTCGACGGCACCGACCAGGTGCAATGCCGCATGTACCACGGCTGGCGCCAGACGTGGGCCGGATTCACCAAGAACGCCTACGAGGGCCTCGGCTCCCCGGTGCTCCTGGTCGTGTTCACGCTCCTCCACGCGATCGGCCACGTCTGGCCCTGGTTCGTTCTGTTGGGCGCGATCGTCAGCACCGAGTTGCGGGGCATCCCCTTGTACCTGGCCGGCCTCGCGATCGTCATCGCGCTCCTGCAAAGGACGATTCTCGGCGCACGATTCCGTCAGTCGTTCCTGGGTGTGGCTCTCCACCCGATCGGCGTCATCGCCATGACGACGATCCAGTGGCACAGCTTCGCGCTCTCGGTGCTCGGCCGGCGCTCCTGGCGCGGCCGCGGATTCGACGGCCCCGCCCAAGGCGAGACACAGCCTGCCGCCTAGGTCATCGCCTCGATCTCATCGACCGCGCGGCGTGCGCCGTCTTCCCGGCGCACCCGCTCGCTCAGAGCTGCACACGCGCCCCGGATTCGCTCGTCTTTCAGCACACCGTCCAGCGCACCCGAGAGCGCCCCGACTGTTGCCCCCCGCTTGCGCACGGTGACCGACGCTCCCAGCCGTGCGCACCGAGCGGCGTTGTCGAACTGATCGTGGAGGTGCGGCACGCACACCATCGGTCGGCCCGCTCGCAGAGCCGCGCCGACGGTGCCGAGCCCGCCGTGGTGGACGATCGCTGCGGCTTTCGGGAGCACCGCCTCGATGGGCTCGAACCGCGAGAAGCAGACCGCGTTCACATCGCGCCCGCGATCGGGCTCGCCCTCGCGGCCGAGCACCAGCACGCGCCGGCCCAGCGCCCGGCCGGCCTTCACAGCCCGTTCGACCACACGAGAAGCCCCGCCCGGGATGCTCGTGCCCATCGTGACCACGATCGGCGCCGCCCCCCCCGATAGGAAGGCTTGCACGCGCCGGCTCAGGCCGGTGCCCTTTGCTGCCGGAGGAAAGCCGCAGACCACCGATCCGGGCGCGTCGTCGCCGGCTGGAGGCCGGAACTCGGGCGACCACAGTCCCAGGTTCCGCGCACCCGAGAACATCTCGTCGAACACCACCCGCTTGCCGGGTGCAAGGCCGAGCTTCTGACGGACGCGATTCACCGCCGGGTCCACCACGCGCGATGTGAGCGCAGATCCCAGCGCGACTGCGGGTCGCATGTACCAGTCCGGATGATGGTCGCGTTCGGGCATGCCCGGGTAGGTCGTGACCTGCTCGAGCGAAGTCCAGGACGCCGGGGCGACCGCGACCATCGCCCAGGGCACCCCGGCCGCCCGGGCGAGCCACGGCGTCGCGAACGCGATGTGGTGTCCCACGAGCGCGTCGAGCCGTTTGTCGCTCAGCCGACGGCAAAGGACCCGGTACGCCCGCTCGCTCATCGGCGCCGCGACTCTCGAGAGGAACGACAGGGAACCGGACTCGGCCCCGGCGTCCCCCTCGCGCTCCCCGAGATCGATGGCTGGCAGCCCCCGCTCGTGCAGCGCCCCGAGCCAGCGCGATTCGGTGGCGATCGCGGACGAATGCCCCCGCGAACGGGCCTCCTCGGCCAGGGCGATCACCGGCAGGACGTCACCAGCGGCGCCGAATGTCAGGAACACGATCTCCATCGACCCGAGCGTATACCGTGGCGTCATTCCTGCCGCATTCGTGCGGGAACCGGCTTTTTCCTTCGGAGTGACCGCCGACGAGCCGAATCTCGTATAGAGGGTCCGAGATCCCACTTAGGTCCGAATAGCTGAGGCGCACTCCATGAAGGGCATCATCCTTGCCGGCGGCCTGGGGACGAGACTCCGTCCCCTCACGCTCGTCACCAACAAGCACCTGCTCCCGGTCTACGACCGCCCGATGATCTACTACCCCATCGAGTGCCTGGTGAACGCCGGGATCACCGAGATCCTGATCGTCACGGGCGGGGAGCACGCCGGGGACTTCCTCAAGCTGCTCAAGAACGGGCACGACCTGGGGGTCAAGCGCCTGGGCTACGCCTACCAGGAAGGCGAAGGCGGGATCGCCGACGCGTTGAAGCTCGCAGAAGAATTCAGCGACGGCCAGAAGATCTGCGTGATTCTCGGCGACAACATCATCGAGGGGAACGTCCGCAAGGCCGCCGGCGATTTCTTCACGCAAACTTCAGGCGCCAAGCTGCTGCTCAAGGAGGTCCCCGACCCCGAGCGGTTCGGCGTTGCCGAGGTCGACGGGGAGGGCCCGGGCGCCCGCATCACGGGGATCGTCGAGAAGCCAAGCCAGCCCAAGAGCAACCTCGCCGTGACCGGCATCTACTTCTACGACAACGACGTCTTCGAGATCTGCAAGACGCTTAGGCCGAGCGATCGGGGCGAACTCGAGATCACCGATGTCAACAACGCCTACCTGGAGCGCGGAGACCTCACCTTCGAGGTGCTCGAGGGGTGGTGGACCGACGCCGGCACGACCGAAAGCCTGTACCGGGCGACCAAGCTCGTGGCCGAGGGCGGCGCCAACCATGTCGGGCTGGCCAGCACCGCGAGCGCCCCGCTGTTCGCGGAGCGATAGCAACGATCCTTAATGGAGCCCCCGCGCATGCTCACCCAGAACAGAGAGGGCCAACGCTTGAAGGTGCACACGCCTCGAACCTGCAACGAATCGGTCGACGTCGCCTACGGCCAGGCCGTGAACTCGTCCGAGCCCGTGTTCGTGCCGACGAGTGTGTACACGGACGACCGCGGGTGGTCGGTCATGAACCAGTTGCAGGGTGTCCTGACGCCCGAGGGTCAGGTCAACTTCTCGATGCAGTACCCGGGCACGATCAAGGCCTGGCACCGGCACCAGCATCAGACCGACTTCTGGATGTGCCTGACCGGGCACGTCAAAGCGGGCGTGTACTGCTCCGAGAGCAACCGCGCGTGGGCCATCGTCACCGGTGAGAAGCGTCCGGGAGTCATGATCATCCCGCCGACGCTCTGGCACGGGGCCGCCACTGTCGGCCCGGTCTCCGCCGGCCTGATGTACTACGTCACGAAGGCCTACAACCCCGCGTCGCCCGACGAGGAGCGCCTGAGCTTCGACGCCGTGGACGGATTCCCCTGGACGGTGGAGAACCGCTGATGGCAGCCGGGGGCGACAGCACCACGCTGCTCCTGGGAGCAGAGGGAATGCTGGGGCGGGCGTTCCAGCGCGAACTCGCGTCGCGAGGCGTCCCCTTCGTCGCGCTCTCGCGAACCGACCTGGATCTCGCCGACTCCGAGTCGGTCGCGGGCGGTGTGCCGCATGGCACGCCACTCGTCATCAACTGTGCGGCATATTCCGATGTCGACGGCGCCGAAACTGATGAAGCCGCGGCGACCCGGGTGAACGGCGAGGGAGCCGGCTTGCTCGCCGCGGCCTGCCGGGACGCCGGCGCGACGCTCCTGCACTTCAGTACCGACTACGTGTTCGACGGCTCGGGCAGCGAGCCATACCTCCCGGACCATCCGCGTGCCCCGATCAACGCCTACGGCAGATCCAAAGCCCTCGGCGAAGAACTCATCGAGCGCTCCGGCTGCGACCACCTGGTCGTCCGCACCAGCTGGCTGTACGCGCCGTGGGGAAAGAACTTCGTGCTCGCGATGCGACGCCTCCTCGCCGAACGAGACACGGTCCGTGTCGTCGACGATCAGCACGGCCGGCCCACCTCGGCCGAGCACCTCGCCGGCGCCTCGCTGGACCTGCTCGGCGCGGGCCGACGCGGCATGGCGCACATCACCGACGGCGGCCAGTGCACCTGGTGCGGTCTGTCGCGCGAGATCGCCGAGCACGTGCCGCACGCAGCGGCGATCGAGCCCTGCACGACCGAAGAGTTCCCCCGACCGGCCGAGCGCCCGCGCTACAGCGTGCTCGATCTGGCGGCCACCGAACGCGCGATCGGACCGATGCCCTGCTGGCGCGATCATGTCCGGGCCGTGCTGGCAACACTCGAATCAGAAACCTCAGCGACCGCTGGAGCACAGACGAATGGGTAAGACGATCCTCGTGACCGGGGGCGCCGGGTTCATCGGCGCCAACTTCGTGAAGATGATCCTGCGCGACCGCCCCGACGACCGCGTGGTCAACCTCGATGTGCTCACGTACTCCGGGAACCTCGAGAACCTCGCGGACGTTGAGTCGGACCCCCGCTACTCGTTCGTCCACGGCGACGTCACCGACGCCAAGCTCGTGCTCGACCTCGCCAGCGATTGCGACGCGATCGTCCACATGGCCGCCGAGAGCCACGTCGATCGGTCGATCCTCGACCCGCGCCCGTTCGTCGTGGCGAACACTCTCGGGACCCAGAGCGTCCTGGAAGCCGCGCGTCGGCGCGAGGGCGGGCCCTGCCGGGTGGTGTATGTCAGCACCGACGAGGTCTATGGCGCGCTCAAGCTCGACGAGCCCGACTCGCTATTCACTGAAGACCTGCCCCTGGCGCCCAACAGCCCGTACGCCTCGAGCAAGGCCGCCGGCGACCTGATGTGCCGGGCCTACCACGAGACGTTCGGGCTCGACGTCTGCATAACCCGGTGTTCGAACAACCACGGCCCCTACCAGTTCCCCGAGAAGGTCATCCCGCTGTTCGTGACGAACCTGCTCGAGGGGAAGAAGGTGCCGCTCTACGGCGACGGCAAGTACGTGCGCGACTGGCTCCACGTCGACGACCACTGCGAGGCGGTGCTCACGGTCCTCGAGAACGGACGCCCGGGCGAGGTCTACAACATCGGTGGCAACAACGAGCGGTCCAACCTCGAGCTGACCCACTCGATTCTCGGGCTCATGGGCAAGGACGAGTCCTCGATCGAGCATGTCACCGACCGGCCCGGCCACGACCGTCGCTACGCGATCGACGCGACAAAGATCAAGACCGAGCTCGGCTGGGCCCCCACCCGCAGCGCCTGGCCCGACGCGTTGGAGCGCACCGTCCGCTGGTACCTCGACAACGAGGACTGGTGGAAGCGCGTCCGCTCGGGCGCGTACCGCGAGTACTACGAGAAGCAGTACGCCAACCGATAACCCACTCCCCGAGTCCAGTGATGACCGCAGCGCGCGCGGAGTGAATATCCGGACGCGATGGCCGCCGGTGCTGCGACGACGGTTCTCGACGCGGCACCCCTCGTCCTCGGGGGGCAACAGGCTCCGGAGTCCGTCTGCACGGACTGGGCAACTCCGCGAGGCGGGAATGTCAAAAGGGCTCCTTCCCTCACCTGCCTAGATTTGCCACGTTCTAGGCGAGTTCTGTCCTACGATCACCCAGGAGCACTCCCATGTGGCAGCGCCCAGACCCCCGTCCCCGATCGATCGTTCTGATTCCCGCGCTCGCGATGGCGCTCGCCGCGTCGCCCGCAGCGCTGGCGTCGTCTGTCGGGAGCTTCTCGAAACCGTCGTCGCAGACGGTAGACACCGGACGCGAGATCGCGCCAGAGGGGGCGGGCGTCTCGCAGACCTCCGACCCGCTCCAGTTCGCCATGCCGAAGTACGCCTGGCCCATCAGCGGCGACTTCGAGACCACGAACCAGACCACGCGAGTCGCATTGCGAGTCGACGAGGGCTGGGGGAACGTCGAGAGCGTCAACTATGTCTTCGAGCGCCCTGTGGGATTCGACGGCTCTATGGCACGCCAGGTCCCGATCCGCGAGGCGTACTACGGAGACCCGCTCGGCATCGGCGATGAAGCCTGGTACTTCTACGCCGACATCAACATGGGCGGCCTTGAGACCGTCGGCGTCCAGGCCGTTGTCAACCTCAAGCGATCCTCGGGCGTCAAAGGGCGCCTCTGGTCGTTCTTCGATGACAAGCGGAAGGTGAGACTCGTCGCGGCGCCGCCCCCGCCGGTCGACGACCCGCCCGCCGAAGAAGGCGCGGATGAGCTCATCCTTAAGGCCGGCAACGGATTCAGCGGCTCGACGAACGAGCCCGGTCCCGTCGGCGACCCCAACGCCCGCGGCTACAGCGCCAAGGCCATCGCGCACTGGGACGTCGTCCCGGACCAGATGTTCCAGGGTGACTTCCACGTCGGTGTGATCGCCTTCCATATCGCCGGGATCGACCGCGTTGAGTTCCGCCTCGATGGCGGACAGGCGGCGAACTCGACCGAGATGACCCTCAACCCGCGCACGGACGTTTGGGAATACACCGCGGTGATCCCCGGCGACGACCTGCCCGACGGGCCGCTCGAGCTCCGCGCGATCGCCTACCCCAAGCACGGCAAGCCCCGTCTGCTCGAGACCCTCAGGGTTTACAACAACTCCGACGGCCGCCTCCCCTCCGGCGTGAAGTACGTCTCGGTGAGCGGCAACGACGGCACCGGCGACGGCTCGCGGTCCAAGCCCTACCGCTCGATCTGGAAGGCCGCCTACGAGCTCGAGCAGGAAGCCGGCTACCCGTACTACGCCGGTGGCGGCACCGTCTACCTCCTCGAGGGTGACCACCGATTCGCGCAGCGCCCCAGCGGCGGGCGCGTCGTCCGCACCGGCGGCACCTGGATGACTATCTCCGGCGCCCCCGGCACCTCCCGCTCCAAAGTGCGGATCGTCGGCAACGGCGGCGGCGACCTCCGCTCCACGCACAACCGCTTCGCCAACCTCACGATCTACGAGACCGACCTGGCGACCAACCCCAACTCCGGCTCCCGCGCCTGGTTCGACAACTGCCTCCTGCAGGGCGCCAACGAGAACAGCACCAAGTACTTCGCCAGCTACACCCGCTGGAAGGCGGGCATCTACCTGACCGACACCACGATCCGCACCGTCAAGAACGGCACCACCTGGGCCAAGATCGCGCGCGGCTGCACGCTCGAGGACATCCAGAGCGACGCGTTCCACAATCCGCGCCTGGTCGTCAACTGCAAGGTGGACGGCCTGAAGAAGCCCGGCGGCTCCGGCTACCACCCCGACCTCGTCCAGTTCAACGGCAACTTCGACAACGTGATCGTCTACGGCGTCCAGACCAAGAACGTGCACGCCCAGGGCATCTTCTCGCGGACCGTGACCTCTGATCTTCCCGACCGCAACATCGCGTTCGTGAACTTCCACGCCGACACCTACACCTACCGGTGCCAGTGGATGCGCTCCGTCGACCACCTCCTCCTGTGGAATGTCAGCATCGACAACGCCGACATGCACTTCCGCCACAACACCAACGGCGACCGCACCGTCGTGACGAACCTCAGCGTCCGCGACAGCGTGTTCCAGGTCTTCCAGGCCGACGGCGGCATCGTCGACCGGGCCGACGGCTTCACCTTCCACAACAACCACTACGAAACCGGCGACGCGTTCGGCGTCAGCTGGACCCGCGGCACGCTCGATGGCACGCTCGTGGCGGGCGACAGCGTCCTCGGCGGGCGCGTGGCGAAACCGCTCGTCCCGGCCGACGCCAAGGGCAACCCAAGGACCACGCCGGCCGCGATCGGCGCCTACGAGCCCGTGGCGCGCTGACCCAGCTCGGAACCCAGGATCCCTAATCCAAGCCCGCCCCGCGCCAGCCCGCGGGGCGGGCCTTTCTTTCGGCGTCTGGCGGGTGTTATCGAACCCGGGCGACGCGCTGGCCGATACTCCCCGAGGCCGAGCCGTTGCGTCATGACCAGGACCAGAAAGAGCTACAAGAAGGCGGTCCTGTGGGCCCAGGTCATGACCTGGGGCGACAGGGGATTCACCGCGCTGTTCGCGATCGTGCTCGCGTCTCTCCTCGGGCCCGAGTCGTTCGGCCTGATGGCGATCGCGCTGGCCTTCGTCCTCTTTATGCAGATGCTCCTCGAGCAGGGCATCCCCGCGGCGATCATCCAGCGCCCCGATCTCGAGGAAGACCACCTCCACTCCACCTTCCTGCTCACGCTCGGGCTGAGCATCGCCCTCGGCGGCGCGGCGGCGCTCCTCGCGGGCTGGTGGGGAGCGGTCAACGATGCGCCCCAGCTCTCGCTCGTCATCCAGGTGCTGGCGATCACCCTGCCCATCAACGGCCTCACCGTCGTGCAGCAGGCGTCGCTCCAGCGTGACATGGACTTCCGCAGTCTCGCGGTGCGCGCCGTTGTCTCGGTGCTCATCGGTGGCGCGGTCGGGATCTGGTGCGCGTTCGAGGGGATGGGCGTCTGGGCTCTCGTGGTGCAGACGATCACTCGATCGATCGTGGCCCTAGCGCTGCTCTGGCAGCTAAGCGCCTACCGCCCCCGGTTCCGCATCAGCCCGCGCCACCTCCGCGAGATCACGAGCTTCTCCGGGGTCGTCTTCATCGATGCCATCGGCGTGTATCTCAACCGCCACGCCTACGCCATGGCGATGGGCATCTTCTTCGGCCCCATCGCTGCCGGGGCCTACGCGTTGACGAGCAAGATCCGCGACCTGGGGACCGTTGTCGCGACACGCCCGCTCGCCATCGTCGCGCTGCCCGAGTTCAGCCGCTACCAAGACGATCCCGACATGCTCCGCAAGCGGTTCCGCCGCATGGTCCGGCTCAGTTCACTGCTCACGTTGCCGCTCATCGCCGGGCTCGCGTCCCTGAGCCGGCCGATCATCGACCTGCTCGGCGATAAGTGGACAGACCTCGCGGCGGCCACGGCCCTGACTCTGGCGCTGCTCAGCGCAACGGTCGCGACGGCGCCCTTGAGCATCTTTGCCACGTCGGTCATGCGCGCCGTCGGCCGGCCGTTCCAGGCGGCCAAGCTGAACTGGTTCGGGTCGGGGTGCACCCTCGTGGCGTTCCTTGTGGCCGGCCCTCTGCTGGCCGACGGACCGGTCGGTGATCAGATCGTCGGCTGCGCCCTCGCGCAACTGGCGATGTCGCTCTTCGTCATGCTGCCTGCGCAGCTCTGGTGCATCAAGCGCACCATCGACCTGAGCCCTTCGGGCATCTTCGATCAGGTCTGGCCGGTCGCGCTCGCATCGGTCGGCGCCGGCGCCGCGGCGTGGTTCGTCGTCAGCACTCCCACGGTCGGCGGGCTGCACCCGCTCGTGACCCTCGCGCTCGGCTCGGTCGCATTCGGTGCCGTGATCTTCCCGCTCGCCGCCATCTTCGACCGATCGCTGCGGGCCGATATCAGGGCGTTCCGCGAGGGCCTGACCGACGGCGGCCCCGCCGAGCCCGAGCCCGCCGAGCGGGCCCCGGGCCGGGAGGCGCTCTCTTAAGGGACGAAACCCCAAAGCCCCGCGAACCCCGGCGTCGATACCCCTCGCACGCGGCGACCACCATCACACGCAACGCACTGCCAGGCGAATGACCCCCCCGAACGAAGCACATCACGGATCCCCGCTCGGCGCCCAGGGCGTCCACGACATCCTCATGATCACGTACAAGCGCGCCGCCGAGACGCGGATGGCGCTGACACGCCTTCTGGAGACGTGCGACGAGTCGATGCGGGTGTGGATCTGGCACAACGGCGAACACGCCGAGACCCTGAGAGTTTCACGCGAATTCGAGAGCCACCCCCGCGTGCACCGATTCCACCACAGCACGGAGAACACCCGCCTGCGCGAGCCCACCAACTGGATTTTCACCGAAGCCGAGGGTGAGTTCGTCTCAAAGGTCGATGACGACTGCCTCGTCCCTGACGGCTGGAGCCAGACGCTCCGAGCCGCGCACGCCGATGAGCCTCGCTTCGGCATCCTGGGCTGCTGGCGGTTCATGCCCGAGGACTTCGACCCAGACCTCGCGTCGAAGAAGATCGAGCAGCACGCCGGGCATTCGCTGCTCCGGAATCACTGGGTCGAGGGCAGCGGCTACGTCATGAAGCGCCGCTGCGTGGAAGAGTGCGGCCCGCTCCGCGAGGGAGAGAGCTTCCCGTCGTACTGCATCCGCGTTGCGCGCCGCGGCTGGATCAACGGGTGGTACTACCCGTTCCTCTGGCAGGAGCACATGGACGATCCCCGCGCGCCCCACACCTCTATAAAGAACGACGAAGATCTCGAGCGAAACCTCCCGCTGAGCGCAATCCAGCGCGGCGTCCGCACCGTTGCGGATTGGGAAGCGCAGCTCAAGAACTCCGCGTACACGGTCCAGGCCGCCCCGCTGAATCTCGCCTACTACGGCAAGTGGCGCCGGCGATTCCGGCGCGTGCTCATAAGGATGGGGCTCGCATCGAAGGGAGCCGCAGCGTGAGCGCAGCGACCGCGGCAGCCAGTTCCCGGTCCGACCCGCGTCGCGCAGGCGCGGCACCCGCCGGCGCGATCAACGTCGGCCTCTTCGGCTGCTCGCTGGACACGGGCAACGCGGGGGTCACGGCCCTCGGGCTGTCGACGATCCAGGGCATCGCCGGAGCGGCCCCTGGCTCGACCATCACGCTCTTCGACTTCGGCGCCGGCGAGCGCCCCCTCACCGTCGAGACCGCGTCAGGCGAGGTCGAAGTGCTCCGCGTCGGCTGCTTCGACTCGCGCCGATACTGGCAGGCCTCCAACCTGTCGCGCATGCGGGCGATGTCGCGCCTCGGCCTCGCCGGCCTGCACCCGATGCTCCGCAGGATGCGCTCGTTCGATGCCATCCTGGACATCTCGGGCGGCGACAGCTTCGCGGACATCTACGGTCCCAAGCGCTTCAACGGCGTCACGCTGCCCAAGGAGATCGCGCTGGACTTGGGCGCGCGTCTGATCCTGCTGCCTCAAACCTACGGGCCGTACACCGACGCTCGCGCCCGGTCGCGTGCCGCCGGCGTGCTGCGCGGCGCGCACCAGGTCTGGGCTCGCGACGAGCGGAGCCTCGGAGTCGCGCGAGAACTCCTCGGCGAGGGCGGCGACACGTCGTCGCTCGCCGGCGGCGTCGATGTCGCGTTCGCGCTGCAGCCGATGTCGCCCCGCGATCCGGCGCTCGCGGACCGGGTCGAGCGGGCGGCGGCGGATGCCGGCGTGCTCGTCGGGCTCAACGTCAGCGGCCTCCTCTTCAACGAGCCGGGCGTCGACCGCTCGAGGTACGGCTTCAAGGCCGACTACCGGGCCGCGATCAGCGCGCTCATCGAGCGCCTCCTCGGGGTCGACGGGGTCCATCTCCTGCTGGTGCCTCATGTCGCCCCGGACAACCCGATGCCGGACGACGATGCACAGGCCGTCCTCGCGATCGAGCGTGAGCTCGGCTCGGACCCGCGCATCAGCGCGCTGCCCCGCGCCCTGGACCCGCGAGAGCTCAAGTGGTGCATCGCCCGGTGCGACTGGTTCTGCGGCACACGCATGCACTCGTGCATCGGCGGCCTCAGCCTCGGCGTGCCCACGAGCGCGATCGCCTACTCCGACAAGACACTCGGGGTGTTCGAGACGGCCGGGGTCGGGGCGTTCGTCGTCGATCCCCGCAGCCTCGCAACCGAAGAGGTGGTCGAGCAACTCATGGAAGGGTTCGCACAGCGCGACCGGGCCCGCCTGGCGGTAGACGCAGCGCTCCCCCAGCTCCGCAGCACCATCGACAGCCAGTTCGATCGGATCGTCCGGGGAGCGGTGTCGTGAGGCTCAAGGTGCTCGACATCCGTGATGTCGCCGAGGGGCACCTGTGCACCGGCTGCGGCGTGTGCGCGTATCTCGATCCGGACGGCGTCGAGATGATCGACGACCTGCACGCCGGGCGCCGGCCTTTGGCCAAACGCGAACCCGCCGGCGAGGACGCGCAGGACGCGTTCCGCGCCTGCCCCGGCGCTCATCTCGAGCACTCGTTCGACGAGCGTGCACCGGACCTCATCGCCGAGTTGCGGGCCGGATGGGGCCCCGTGCTCGGCGTGTGGGAGGGATTCGCGACCGACGACGACATCCGCTTCAGCGGCTCGTCGGGCGGAGCCGCCAGCGCATTGGCGCTGTTCGGAATCGAGCGTGAATCGATGCACGGCCTCTTGCACATCGATTCGCGCGACGACGTGCCGTTCCTGAACAAGACCGTGCTCTCGACGTCCCGCCAGCAGATCCTGGGCGCGACGGGCTCGCGCTATGCCCCCGCGAGCCCCTGCGACGGATTGGCAGAAGTCGAGCGCGCGCCCTCTCCCTGCGTGATGATCGGCAAGCCGTGCGACATCGCCGGCGCCCGGGCCGCGGCGCGCCTCCGCCCCGCGTTGGATGAAAAGCTCGGTATCACGATCGCCATCTTCTGCGCCGGCACGCCTTCGACCGAGGGCACCCTCGAGATGATCCGCTCGCTCGGGATCGAGGACCCCGGATCCGTCACGAGCGTGCGCTATCGCGGGAACGGCTGGCCGGGGCGCGCGACGGTGGAGTTCCGCGCACCCTCCGGAGCGATCGAGAGCCGCAGCCTGACTTATCACGAGTCCTGGGGCGAGATCCTCCAGCGTCACCGCCAGTGGCGCTGCTACATCTGCCCCGACCACACCGGCGAGTTCGCGGACATCGCCGTCGGCGACCCGTGGTACCGGGAGGTCCCCGAGGGCGCGATCGGCCAGTCCCTGATCGTCGCGCGCACCGAGCGCGGCAAGGCCTTCATCGAGCGCGCGATCGAGGCCGGCTTCCTGGAAGCGGGCCACGTCGATCCGGACCTCCTTCCCCAGTCCCAGCCGAACCTGCTCGCGCTGCGGGGGTCGCTGTGGGGACGCATGCTCGTGCTCCGCGCCCTGGGCGCCGGAGTGCCGCAGTTCAGGGGTCTCCCGGTGTTCCGGTTCTGGCTCTCGCGCCTGACGCTGAAGAAGAAGGGCCAGTCGATCGTCGGGACGGCAAAGCGGGTGTTCCGTAAACGGCTGCGCGAGCGCCGCGAGGTCCGCCCGTACGACCCCGCGCCCGAGAGCCGGAGCGCCAGCGGGGGCGACGCAGCGTGACCGAAGACGTTCCATTCGGGGTCAGGGAGTTCCACGACCAGACGCTGATCCATCCGCTCGGCCTGACGATGGTCGTGCTCATGGGTCTGGCGGTGCTCGTGCTCTCGCGCCGGTGGGCGGTGATCCCGTTTCTGATCATCGCGTGCTTCGTCGCGTCGGCGCAGCGGATCAGCCCGTTCGGGCTCGACTTCACGCTGCTGCGGATCATGGTGGTTTTCGGTGCGATCCGCGTGTTCATCCGCGGCGAATATCAAGGCTTCAAACCCGTGGCGCTCGACTTTGCGGTGCTCACGTGGAGCTTCCTGGCGACGGTGATCTTCGTCGTCCAGCAAGGAACATTCGGCGCGCTGGTGCAGCGCCTGGGGTACGCCTACGACGCGGTGGGCCTGTATTTCATCTATCGCATGCTCGTGCGCGACTGGCGCGACATCGTCACCATCGGCTCCGCGTTCGCGGCGATCAGCGTTCCAATCTGTGTTTTCTTTGTCGCGGAGCGCCTCACGTCGCGAAATCTGTTTTCGATCTTCGGCGGTGTCCCCGAGATCACCGGCGAACGCGATGGCAAGCTCCGCTGCCAGGGAGCGTTCTCGCACCCGATCCTCGCCGGGGTGTTCTTCGCGACGACGCTGCCGCTGATCATCTCGCTGTGGTGGACCGGCGTCCAGAGAAAGATCTGGGCGGTGCTCGGGACCATCGGCAGCCTTGGGATCATCGTCTGCACCGCGTCGAGCACGCCGGTGGCGGCCGTGGGCATCGTCTGCCTGGGCTACGCGATGTTCCCGATCCGGCGCTACCTCGGGTGGATCCGCTTCGGTGTGTTCCTGATGCTCGTCGCGCTGCACTTCGCGATGAAGAAACCCGTCTGGCACCTCATCGCGCGGATCGACATCGTCGGCGGCTCGACCGGCTGGCACCGGTACAACCTGATCAACAAGGCCGTCGAGAACTGGACGGACTGGGTGCTGATCGGCACTCCCAGCACCGTGCACTGGGACATCGTCGACATCACCAACGAGTACATCCTCAACGGCATCCGAGGCGGGCTGCCGACGATGCTCGCGTTCATCGCGATCCTGGTGATCGCGTTCTGGCACGTCGGAGTCGCGTCGCGCCTCTACGCACGCGACAAACGCCGCCAGATGGTCACGTGGTCCTTGGGCGTGTGCCTCTTCGCCCACGCCGGCAGCTTCCTGGCCGTGTCGTACTTCGGCCAGATCACCATGCTCTGGTATCTGCACGTCGCGATGGTCGGGTCCATGGCGGCCCTGGCCGCGACAGAAGCCCAGCGGGCCCGCGCCGCCAGGGCGGCCCTCGTGCGCCGAGCCAGATCCGGCGCGTCCGGAGGGGGCGCGGGCCCAGCCCCGAACCCGATCGCCGGCGCGATGGGCGCCCGCACTTCGAGCCCGATGTAGGGAGACCGGAGCAGCCATGGCCGACCCACAGCTCACTGTCATCATCGTCAGCTACAACACGCGCCAGATGACGCTCGAATGCCTGCGCTCGCTGTACGACCAGACGCGCTCCATCGACTTCGAAACGATCGTGGTCGACAACAACTCGCCGGACGGCTCGGCCCAGGCGATCGCACAATCGTTCCCCCGCGCAACACTGATCGCGCGAACGGACAACCTCGGGTTCGCCGGCGCCAACAACCTCGCCGCCGAGCAGGCCAGGGGTGAGTTCCTCCTCCTGCTGAATCCCGACACACTGGTGCTCGACAACGCCGTCGAGCGTCTGATGCAGTTCGCCATGAGCCGGCCCGACGCCGGGATCTGGGGCGGGCGCACGCTCTACGGCGACCGGTCGCTCAACGCGACGTCCTGCTTCATGAGACCCACCCCGTGGTCGCTGTTCTGCCGCGGCTTCGGGCTCACGACGGCCTTCAAACCCTGGGGCTGGTTCGACCCGGAGATGCTCGGCACCTGGAAGCGCGACACCGAGCGCGAGGTCGACATCGTCACCGGCTGCTTCTTCCTCATCAAGAAGGAGACCTGGAACGCGCTGGGCGGGTTCGACCGCGAATTCTTCATGTACGGGGAGGAGGCCGACCTGTGCCTGAGGGGCCGGAGCACGCTCGGGCTGCGACCCCGCGTGACGCCTCGCGCGACGATCGTCCATTACGGCGGCGCAGCAGAGAAGGTCCGCGCAGCCAAGCTCGTGCACCTGCTGCGCGCCAAGACGCACCTCATCCGGAGGCACTGGCCCGCGCGCGACCGGTGGTTTGGCTGGTGGATGCTCCGCCAATGGTGCGTCCTCAATTCGACGCTCGGCTGGCTGCTCGGCCTCGTCGGCCGCAAACGCGCGGCCGAGACCGGCGCCACATGGCGCGAGGTGTACCGCCGGCGCGCCGAGTGGCTCACGCCGCCCAAGCCCGCCGCGCCGCCCGACTCGAGCACCAACGGCGCGCCGGCCGAACGGGCCGCAGGATGATCGGCGTCGCGGCAGTCAGCGCCGGCGCACTCGCGGGATTCGGCGCCCTGGCGTACATCGCTCCGACCCTGCGACGGCCGGTGTGGGCCTGGCGCGCCCGGCGACTGTGCCGCGAACGGAACGCGCTGGCGATCACGTTCACGGGCGGCCCCTGCCCCGTCCTGCTGCCGGAGTTGCTCAGCGTTCTCGGCGCCCACCGCGCCCGCGCGACGTTCTACCTCCGGGGCGAGGACGCCGGCGCCCATCCCGATCTCGTTCGCGAGCTGGTCAGCGCCGGCCACGAGGCCGGGTCGTGCGGCCGGCGCGGGACGCGCCCGTTCCGGGCCGGGCCGATCGCGGCGTTCCGGGACGTCAGGCAGGGGGCCGAGATGATCGGATCGCTCGTGACGAGTGGCAGCGCGCCCCGGTACCGCCCCCCCACCGGCACGGTCTCGCTCCCCGCGGCGCTCGCGGCTCGCCTGGAGGCCTCGCCGGTCGACTGGTGGACCACGGACGCCCGCGCCCTCCTCGCCAGGAAGGGGGCGACAGCCGAGAACGTCGCCGAGGCAGCGCTGGCGCAAGGTGGAGCGATCGTGCAGCTTCCCGGTGCTTCGCCCTCAGGGGGGGCCGAGGGCCTCCGCGAGTCGGTCCCGCGGATCACCGAATTGCTCTGCGAGGGTGCCGTCCAAACCGGCCTCGATCTGGTTACTGTTGGGCAGGCGTTATCGGAGCACGGGCTTTGAGCCAGAACGATTCACAAGGCAGGCCGCGGCGCGTCCTCGCTGTCGCATCAGGCGGCGGGCACTGGGTGCAGTTGCTGCGCCTCCGCCCGGCGTTCGAGGGCCACGACGTGACGTTCGTGACCGTGCAGCCCGGATACCGCGCCGATGTGGGCAACGCCCGGTTCCGCGTCGTGAACGACGCGACCCGCTGGGACAAGATCGGCCTGGTCAAGATGGCCCTGCGTCTGGCGTGGATCGTGCTCCGATCGCGCCCGCACGTGGTCGTCTCGACCGGTGCGGCACCCGGCTACTTCGCCATCCGCCTCGGCAAGCTGATCGGCGCCAAGGCGGTGTGGGTCGACTCGATCGCCAACGTCGAAGAAATCTCGATGACCGGGCAGCTCGTGCAATCCCGAGCCGACCTCTGGCTCACCCAGTGGCCCCACCTCGCGCGCGAGGGCGGGCCGCGATATGCCGGAGCCGTCCTGTGATCTTCGTGACCGTGGGAGCCCAGATGCCCTTCGACCGGATGGTCCAGGCGATCGACCGGTGGGCTGCCGACCGCTCGCGCGACGACGTGTTCGCGCAGATCGGCCCGACCGAATGGCACCCCTCCGCCATCGAGTGGACGAAGTTCCTCCAGCCGCCCGAGTTCGCGTCCAAGGTCGAAGAGGCCGACGCGATCGTGGCCCACGCCGGCATGGGATCGATCATCACGGCTCTGACCACCGGCAAGCCGATCCTCGTGATGCCCCGGCGCGGGGACCTGCGGGAGACGCGCAACGACCACCAGATCGCCACGGCCAGGCGTTTCGCGGAATTGGGGCGCGTTGCCGTGGCATTCGACGAAAGCGAACTCGAAGCCAAGCTCGACGTAATCGGGGATCTCCGCGCGGCCGACCGCGTGGGCCCGGACGCGTCGGAACAGCTGATCGGGACTATCAGAGAGTTCATTGAAGGGAAGGATTCAGGGGAATGACACCCGCCACCGCCACTGGAGAGAAGATGAGCGTCAGCGCTTCGCTCGAGCAGAAGATCGTGGCCAACGAGGCCGTCGTCGGCGTCGTCGGCATGGGCTACGTCGGGCTCCCGCTCGCCAGCGCTCTCCACGAAGGGGGACTCCCGGTCATCGGGTTCGACGTAGACCCCTCGAAGATCGACGCCCTCGCCGAGGGGACGAACTACCTCAAGCACCTCGGCGACGAGATGACCAAGCCCCTGGCCGCGAGCGACCGGTTCGAGGCCACCGTTGATTTCGGTCGTCTCGGTGAAGCCGACGTGATCCTCGTCGCCGTGCCGACACCGCTCGGTCGCCACCAGGAGCCCGACCTCAGCTACGTCATCAACACCGCGACCGCCATCGGCAAGACGCTGCGCGCGGGGCAACTGGTCGTGCTCGAATCGACCACCTACCCCGGCACCACGCGGGACGAGTTCCTGCCCGCCATGCTCGAGGCCGCCAAGGGCCACGCGCCCGACCTCGTTCCGGGACGCGACTTCTTCGTGGCGTTCAGCCCCGAGCGCGAGGACCCCGGGCGCAAGAGCCACTCCACCAGCACCATCCCGAAGCTGGTCGGCGGCATCGACGACGACTCGACCCGCCTGTCGGCGATGGTCTATCGAAAGGGCGTCGAGCAAGTCGTCGAGGTCTCCAGCGCCGAGGTGGCCGAGGCCGCCAAGCTGCTCGAGAACATCTTCCGCGCCGTCAACATCGCGCTCGTCAACGAGATGAAGGTCGTCCTCACCGAGATGGGCGTCGACGTCTGGGAGGTTGTGCGGGCCGCGGCCACGAAACCGTTCGGCTACATGCCCTTCTTCCCCGGCCCCGGCCTCGGCGGCCACTGCATCCCCATCGATCCGTTCTACCTGACCTGGAAAGCCAAGGAGGTCGGACGCCCCACGCGCTTCATCGAACTCGCCGGTCAGGTCAACACCCGCATGCCCAGCTACGTCGTCGATCGCACCGCCTGGGCGCTCAACGAGCACGGCAAGGCGGTCAAGGGCTCCAAGATCTGTGTGCTGGGGCTCGCCTACAAGCCCGACGTCGACGACACACGCGAATCCCCCTCGTTCGAGATCATCGATCTGCTGCGCGAGCGCGGCGCCGACGTGTCCTACTCCGACCCGCTGGTGCCCCAGACGGTCCCCGTGCGCAAGCATGATCTGAAAATGACGTCCGTCGAGCTGACGCCGGAATCGCTCGAGTCGTTCGACGCGATCGTCGTCTCGACGAACCACGCCGACTTCGACTACGCCCTGATCGCCAAGCACGCACGCCTGGTCATCGATACCCGCGATGCGCTCCGGGCGTTCGACGCCGAACTCGGAGACCGAATCGTCCGGGCCTGATCCGGAAGGAGCGACGCGATGAGCGCTATGCCCACGCAGGCCGAGCCCCTGTCGACGCGCTCGGCGGCCGGGAAGCCGACGGTCGAGCTGCCCAAGACCTCGCTCCAGAAGGGCTTCGAGGTGCGCGCCCGCCTCTTCGTCCGCTGGTCGCGCTTCGGCGTGCGGTCGTTGCTCTCGGGCGACTTCGATTTCTTCTTCAACGCCGTCCGCTCCCAGCTCGCGCTCGTCCGCCTGATCATCGCCGAGGTGTTCAGTTCATCCAAGGCCCACGCCTGCAACGTCTGCGGGTGGCAGGGCCGGAGCTTCTATCCCAACACCGGGCCGGGTTACGACGAGCGCAAGACGATCTGCCCGGGCTGCGGCATCCTGAACCGCCACCGCGGTCTGGCAGCGATGCTCGAGGCCGAACTCGGGTTCATGACCAAGGACCTCGACGCGATGGAGGTCGCGCCCTCGCGCGGCCTGCAGCGCTTCTACCTGACGAGCCCGACGCTCAACTACCGCAGCTTCGATATCACCCGCTTCGCGATGGAGCAGGGCGACATCCGCGACATGAAGTACGACGATGAGTCGTTCGACGTGTTCATCGCCTTCCACGTGCTCGAGCACATCGTCGAGGAGGACCAGGCCCTCAGCGAGATCAGGCGCGTGCTCAAGCCCGGGGGCTCGCTCGTCGCCCAGGTGCCGGTCGACTGGTCCGTCGAGAAGACCTACGAGTACGACAAGCCCGACCCCCGCGAGGTCGGCCACGTGCGTCGCTACGGGCAGGACATCGCCGAGCGGTGGCGCGCCGCGGGATTCGACGTCCGGGCCGTCCGTGCCCAGGAAGTGTTCGACGCGGCGACCTGCGAGAGGTTCGGGTTCGACAGCCAGCCCGTGTACTTCTGCCGCAAGCCCCCCGGAGCCGACGCATGATCTCCGTCGTGATCCCCGCGCACAACGAGGCGCAGGTGATCGGGCGGTGCCTGCGGGCGCTCCAGGAGGGAGCCGAACCGGGATCACTCGAGATCGTGGTCGTCTGCAATGCGTGCACCGACGCCACCGCCGACGCCGCCCGCAAAGCGGCGCCGGATGCCACCGTTCTCGAGAGCGAGATCCCCTCGAAGATCGCCGCGCTGAATCAGGGCGACGCACACGCCACAGCCTTTCCTCGCTTCTTTCTTGATGCCGACATCGTCGTTACCGGCGCGGATCTCCTGGAGACAGCCAACTCGATGCGCACCTCCGGCGCACTGGCGGCCTCGCCCCGGTTCCACGCCGACACATCGTCGTGCGGGCTCCTCGTTCGCGCGTTCTACCACGTGTGGACCCGTCTCCCCTACCACCAGGAGGGCAGCATCGGGAGCGGGCTCTACGGAGTCAGCGAGGCGGGGCGGAGCCGGTTCACCGAGTTCCCCGACATCATCTCCGACGACGGGTTCTTCCGGCTGCAGTTCGCCCCCGAGGAACGCCTGACGGTCGACGACGCGTCGTTCACGATCTTCCCGCCAAGGCGCTGGCGGGACCTGGTCAACATCAAGACCCGCGCCCGCGCCGGCATGATGGAATTGGCGGCGCGATTCCCGGAGCTCTTCGACAACGAGACCTCATCGCGCTCCCGCTCCGTCGCGATGATCGCGCGCAGGCCCGCCCTGTGGCCGACGGGCGCCGTGTACCTGTTCACGATGTGGCTCGCCCAGAGAAAGGCGCGGGCACGCCTCGAACTCGGGAATTCTCGCTGGGAGCGCGACGAGTCCTCACGCGCCGGCGCGAGCGTGCCCGCGAGCGAGGGCCACGCCGCATGAGCCAGCCAGACACGCCGAACCCGCGCCCCCGGATCACCTCGTGCATCCTCCTGGCTGGAGGGCCGCGTCCTTCGCCCCTGACCGTTGAGAGTGGTTATTCGGTCCTCGATCTGTCCCCGACACCCGACCGGACGCTGCTCGGCCTGTGGATCGAGCGCATCGCCCCGCTCGCGTCGCTCGACCACACGATGAGCCTTCGGGTCGTCACCGGCCAAGGCTCACCGGAGCCGGTCCTGGAGTGCGATCCCGGCCCGCTGGAACTCTCGATCGCTCCCGAGAAGCGTCGGTACCGGGGCCCCGTCGGCGTGGCCAGAGACGAAGCCCAGGCCCTCAGGGGCGATGACCTGGTCATGATCATCGAGGGCGCCCGCCTGCCTGGGAGCGACCTCCTGCCCCTCGCGGCCACGCACCAGCGCACAGACTCCGATATCACCGTCGGGATCAACCCTGACGACTCACCAGCGGGCGTGTACGTCCTGCGCCGGGCCACGCTGGATCTGGTCCCGAAGGTCGGATTCATGGACCTGAAGGAGCAGTGGCTCCCTAAGGCCCGCGAGGCGGGCATGCGGATCCACACGCACCGATTCGATGCCCCGGGTGTAATGCTTGTTCGGACGCGCGAGCAGTTTCTCCAGGCTGCCCGAACCCTCAATAACCTCCCGGACCCTCGCCAGTCCGTGGTGCTGACCGCGCCCGACACCACCACCGTGGGGCATGATGAAACATCGGTGATCGCTTCCAGCGCGACGGTCGCGCAGGGCGCAGTCGTCACCGGCTCGGTGGTCATGGAGCACGCCACCGTCGCCGCGGGGGCCATCGTCGCCAGGTCGATCGTCTGCCCCAAGGCGGTTGTTGGTGCAGAAATGACGGTTCTCGACTCGGTTGTCGGCAGGAGCGCGGTACAATTATCGGTCAAGCGGTCATAGGGCACACGGAGCAGTTCACAGAGATGAACGCCAGGAGAACATGGCGTTTCTCGGACGGTATGTGGCTCGCCGGTCTCTCGGCGACCGCTGTCGCTGCCTCGTGGCCGATCTGGAACGAGATCTACTCCATCGCGATCCGAAACGAGGAGCAGTCGCACATCCTGCTCACTCCCGCGATCGTCTGCTGGCTCGTGTGGGTCCGCAGGTCCCGCCTGCGTCAGTGCCGCCCGGCGCCGTCGCTCCTGGGAGTCCTGACCATCGGGCTCGGGTGGGTGCTCGCTTGGTGGGGGTTCTCCTCGCAGGTCGAGGTGGCCCGCCACTTCGGGGCCGTGCTCATCGTGTTCGGAGCGCTGCTCAGCGTCGTCGGCCCGCGGTTCGTTCAGCGGTTCTTCCCCGCGGCCATCGCGCTCGTGTTCCTGCTGCCCGTGCCGGGGAGGGTCCGGCGCCCGATCGCGCTGGAGTTGCAGGAGCGCTCGGCGATCGTCACGGAGTACATCCTCGATCTGTTCAGCGTGCCGATCGTTCGGAGCGGCAACGCGCTCACGGTCAACGGCGTTGAGGTCGCGGTCGCAGAAGCGTGCAACGGCATGCGTATGGTCGCAGCCCTGGGCCTCGTGACGTTCGCCTTCGTCTTCTCGTTCCCGATGCGAAACAGCATCCGCATCGCGATCCTGGCGCTCGCTCCGTTGATCGCCCTGCTCGTCAACATCATCCGCCTGATCCCCACCGTGCTGATGTACGGGTACGCCGAGCACAGCGCCGCCGAGCTGTTCCACGACATCAGCGGCTGGATCATGCTGTTCATCGGCCTCGGGATCCTGTTCTCGCTCCTCAACCTGCTGCGATGGCTGCAGGTGCCGCTCGCGCCCAAGTACGCCCTGTCGCCAAACTGAAGGTCTACCTCGCTGTGTCCCAACGCGTCTCCATCCTGAACAAGCCGGCACCGCTCCTCGCGGCGCTCATGCTCGCGGTGATGCTGGTGCTCTCTCCGTTCTCAGTGAAGGCCGTCGAGGGCGCCGACCGGTACTTCGACGGCGTCCGCGACGTCGTCAGCGACACCCCGTACAAGATCGGTGACTGGATCGGGCGCGACCAGGAGGTCGCCCCCGCCGCCGTGCGCCTGCTCCGCCCCACCGTGATCCTCCAGCGGACCTACAAGCACCGCTCGACCGGCCAGTCGGTCTCGCTGCTCGTCGTCCACTGCGCAGACACCCGGGACATGCAGGGCCACTACCCGCCGATCTGCTACCCGGCCCACGGCTGGACGAACACCGGATTCGAGGAATGGTCGATCGCCGTAGCGGGCCAATCCCTGCCCGCGCGTCAGTACACCTTCGAACGGGTGCGCGGCGGCTCGACCACGCAGATGCGGGTCGTGAACTTCTTCGTGCTGCCGAGCAGCGGCGCGCAGTTCTTCCCCGAAATCAGCGCCGTCGATCGCGCCTCGCGCGACATCCGCGCCGCTGGCCTCGGCGCCGCGCAGGTGCAGATCATCACAACGGATCCAAGGGTCGACCTGTCGACTGACGGCGTCGTCGGCGAATTTGTTTCTCACCTGGAGCGCGCGCTCCGGGTGATCGCGGAGGGAGCGCCGGATGCATAGCGACACGATGTTCCACGATGATTTCCTCTCGGAAACGCAGGGCCAGGGCGGGAACCACAACCCGCTGAAGTGGGTCCAGCGCGCGTTCCGGGGGCGCTACAAGTGGGCGATCCTGCTCGGGGCAACCCTCGGCCTCCCGATGGCCGTTGGCGGCTACCTCGCGCTGCCCCCGACCTTCACCAGCACCGGCATCATCGAGGTCTCCCCGACCCTGCCTGTCACGCTCTACGACAACGCGATGAGCAACGTCCCGCCGATGTACGACCAGTTCGTCCAGACGCAGGCCAGCAAGATCCGCACGTCGCGCGTGCTCGACAGGGCGCTCGATCACGAGCAGATGCGCCAGGTCGGGTGGCCACGCGGGTACGCGGGACGCAACCTCCTGGAGCGCACGCTGGGCGTCAGCCGTCCCCGGCGGGCCCAGCTGATCGAGGTGAGCGTGACCCACCCCGACGCGACGCTCGCCAAGGTCGCGACCAACGCGGTCCTTGACGCGTTCATGGAACTCGAGGGCGACCGCGAGGTGCTCGTCTCCAAGGTCCGAGAAACCGAACTCCAGGAGCGCGTCGACGGGCTGCGTCGCGAACGCAGCGCCATCGACCAGTCGATCCGCCGGATCGCCAGCGAGTACGGCACCGACGATCTTGCGCCGCTGCATGATGCGGAGATCCGCGAGCTCTCGCTCATCGACGACGCCCTCACCAACCTCCGTCTCCAGATCGACGCCCTCGAGGCCCGTGCCGAAGCCACCCAGAGCGGCGAACCGACCACCAGTCTCGGCGTCACCCAGTCCGAGCTCGATCAGCTCCGCATGCTCGACCCGCAGCTCGATGACCGGCTCGAGTCGCTCGACTCGATCGAGCAGTCGATCCAGCTGAACAGCACCCGTTTCGGGCCCGGCCACCGCACCATGCGCCGCCTCGCCGAGCAGCGCGATCTGGCGCAGCGACGCGTCGACGAGCGCCTCGAGGTCCTGCGCGGGCAGGTCACCGGGGTGGATTCCGGCGCCGGCGTCGCCGCTGTGCAGGCCCAGATCCAGAACGTGCGCGACCAGCTCGCTCAGACGATCCAGCGCCAGGACCGCGTCGCGCAGAACGCCCGCGATATCGGCAACAAGCGTCTCGAGATCAACGATCTCAAGCGTCAGGCCAGCGTCGTCGACGAGCGGATCGCAGAAACCGCCCGCGCACTCGACGCCGTCCGCACCGAACGCCCGAACCTCGAGCGCGGCCGCGTCCAGGTCGTCCAGCGCGGCGAGCACCCGTTCCGGCCCTCGACCGACCGACGCGTCGCACTCGCCGGGTTCGCCGGTGTCGCCGGCACGGGCATGGGCATCTGCATCGTCGGGCTCTACGGCTTCACCCGGCGCGGCTACCGGTACCTCGACGAGCTCGAGGATTTGAACCAGACCGCCACCCTTCTGGGCACGCTGCCGGATCTCGCCGCGCCCGACGACGAGCAGAACCAGATCGCGGCGCTCGCGGTGCACCACATCCGGAACATGCTCCACGTGCTCACGCCGTCGATCGATGGTCAAGGCCGCGTCTTCGCCGTCACGAGCGCCAGCTCCGGCGAGGGCAAGACCAGCCTCTCGCTCGCGCTGGGCATGTCGTTCTCGCTCGCCGGCCAGCGCACGCTCATGCTCGATGCCGACCTGATCGGCCGGGGCCTCTCGAGCCAGCTCGGCCACGACGGCGAGCGCGGGCTCAGCGACTGCATCGAGGCCGGCTCGCTCGAGGACTGCATCCACGAGTGCCAGGGCAAGGGTCTCAAGATCATGCCCGCCGGATCCTCGTTCAGCTTCGATCCCGAGCGCCTCAGCGAACAGGCCATGCGTCGCCTGATCGGCGCCCTCCGCGACGACTACGACACCATCCTCATAGACACCGGGCCGATCCTCGGTTCGCTCGAGGCCGACATCGTGTGCGCCTTGGCGGACCGGTCCGTGCTGACCGTGTCGCGCGGCAAGTCGCCCAAGCTGGTCCAGTCGTCGCTCGCACGCCTCAAGCACCTCGGCGCCCGGTCGATCGGCATCGTGTTCAACCGCGCCACCACGACCGACATCACCAAGAGCATCAGCCACGTCTCGATCCACTCCGAGTCGATCCGTGCCCTTCCGTCCGGCAAGGAGGCCCGCAGCCGGACACCCACCACCCCACTCGCGCTCGCTGTCGGAGACAAGCAGCGTGATCAGCCGGCCGAAGATGCCCATCCCAGCGCCGAACGGTGGTAGCGATCAAGCCTCATCCGGAGAGAGTTCAATCGCGGACGCCGCCGGCGCGGTCGCAGGAGCCCACGTGGTGGGGCTTCAGCGCCGACGAACTCCACGACCGCGCCTGGAACGACCACGGCATCGCCGTCGTCAGGTGCGGCGGCGGTCGCGTGGAGCCCAAGGGCCCATCGCATTACCTCCTCATCGAACCCGGCGCACGCGTGCTCTTCGATCCCGCTCAGCTCCGCTCAGCGACGGCATGGCTCCACCCCCGAGTGGTCCGCCTGCGGGTCGTCGATGCGGATCAGGCCGGCTACCGGGAGCATGTCGACACGGACGCGGATGGCGTGTTCCAGGGCCTGCACCGGGACTACTCGACGCGGGGCAGATCGACGCTCCGGGCGTATGTGACCTCGGAGCCGGCGATCGCCAAGCTCTGGGCGGGATCCCGGAACGGCGCCGAGGGCAAACAGAAGCTCTTCGAGTCGGTCGGAGACTCCTCGATCGTGTCCGCGAAGATTGAGGGCCGGATCCTGCCTCGACCCGAAGAGGACGAACACGCCGACGCGCTGCTCTTCACGGAACTGATGGGCTCGGTGCGGAGGATGGGCGCGATCTTCCCGGACCTCTACGAGTATGCCCCGGGGGTGTGGCTGCACCAGAGCGTGCGCCCGGACCCGAGCGTGCGTCTCGTGGGGCCCGTGTGGATCGGCGCCGGCCACGAACTCCGGCCGGGGCAGGTGATCGTCGGCCCGACGGCGATCCCGGATGCCGAGGGTGCCGCGTGCGTGATCGAACCCGTACCCTGGGCCGACCTGGCGCTCCCGAACTGGCCGTTTGTGCTCCCCAAGGTGGCGGCGCGTCGCCTGCGGCGCGTGACCAAGCGGGCGTTCGACATCGCGTTCAGCCTCGCTGTGCTGCTGTGCACACTCCCGATCTACCCGATCGTCATGGCGGTCATCATGATCGAGGACGGGTGGCCGGTGTTCTTCGCCCACCGACGCCAGACCATCGGCGGACGCGAGTTCCCCTGCCTCAAATTCCGAACGATGCGCAAGGACGCCGAGGCGATCAAGGCCGAACTGCAGAAGCAGAATCAGGCCGACGGGCCGCAGTTCTTCATCGAGAACGACCCGCGTCTTCTCCGATGCGGCGCATTCCTCAGGAAGACGCAGATCGACGAGATGCCGCAGTTCATCAACGTTCTCCTGGGGCACATGTCGGTCGTCGGACCTCGGCCGAGTCCCGACAAGGAGAACCAGTTCTGCCCGGCGTGGCGCGAGGCGCGCCTCAGCGTCCGGCCCGGTGTGACCGGTCTCTGGCAGATCAAGCGGACACGCGCACCGGAGACAGACTTCCAGGAGTGGATCCGGTACGACCTCGAATACGTCCAGCACGAGAGCTGGCGCATGGACTTCTGGATCATCGCTCGAACCATCAAGACCGTCCTCGGGCGATAGCCCCGCGGCGCCATTTCGCCGAGAGACCTTCGGAGACTCCCACATGTCCCTCCGGGCCAAGCGCCTCGTCACCCTGCTCGTCGTCGTCCTGTTCCTCGGAGCCGGGGCCGGCGGCGCGTGGGTGTTCCTCAAGAACAAGAACCGCGCCGAGCGCGAAGCGGCGCGTCTCGCGGGTCTCGAGGCCTTCGAAGCGGCGGACTACGAGACCGCCCTCCAAGAACTCAACACGTTCGCCAGCCGCGATCAGACAGATCCGGAGGTGATGTACAAGCTCGCGTACTCTCGCACCCGCGTACCGGCCGAGAACCGACGCCACCTGCTCAGCGGGCTGCGCATGGCCCGCGCAGCGCGCGACCTCGACCCGAACGACGCCGACACGCTGCGCCTCATCATGGATCTGTACGAGCGCCTGAGCCGCTACCGCGAGCTCGCCGATGTCGCCGACGACCTCCTCGCGCAGGAACCGGACAATCGAGACGCGCACCGCGCCAGGATCACCGGCCTCCGGCTCTCCGGGCAGGATACCGAGGCGCTGCAGGCGGCTCGCGCGATGGGCGACGTGTTCCCAGCCGACATGTCTGTCCAGTCGGTGATCGTACAGATCATGAGTGATTCGGGAACGAGCGACGTCGATCTCCTGGCCTACACCCAGGAGCTCTTCGACCGGAACTCGAGCAGCGCGGACTTCGCCCTGCTGCACATGCGCGTGCTCGCGCGGTCGCGCATGCAGCAAGAGATGCTCGCGATCGCCGCCCGACTGCCGGAACTGCAGGTCCAGAACGCGGGCACCCTGAGAGAATTGGTGGCGTTTCTCGACCTCTTCAACATGCCCGAAACGGCTGACGAGATCCTCGAGATCGCGAGCTTCGACGAAGCACTCGCCGAGCAGGCGAATCTCCAGCTGGCCGAGCGCCGCTGGAAGGCCGGTGAGTCCGCCGAAGCGGGCGAATCGATCGCGCCGCTGCTCGACCCGGTCTCGGAAGCCGATACCCACTCGCTGGCCGTCGGCGTCATGATCTTCCAATTCTCGCTCGCCGACGAGGCCACCGGGGCCCCCCTGCTGGCCGAGCTGTCGGCGAGAACGGGCGCAGACGCCGAGGCGTGGCAGTCGGTCATCGCGGCGCTCACCAGCATCCGCAACAGCGACCATCGCGCCGCCAAGGACACGCTGCTCGGCCGGAGCGTGCACCTCGACAGCAGCGCGTACGCCTCATACCTCCTCGGGCTGTCCGAGATGGGCCTTCGCGAATTCAGCCTCGCGTCCGAGAGTTTCAGGACCGCGCTCCGTGAATCGCCCCGCTGGCTCGCGGCGTACCTGAATCTCATCGACGCGTCGATGCGTCAGAACGACCCGATCGGGGCGTTGCGGATCGCCGAACTCGGGCGCCAGCAGTTCCCGCGCTCGACGCCCCTGCTGCTGTGGACCGCCCGCGCCGCCACCGGCGTCGTGGAATCCGGAGACGCCACACCGGACCAGATCGAATCAGCGCTCGCCCTGCTCGAGTTTCTCACCGAGCAGAACGTCGCGATCGGCGAATCGACCACGCTCAAGATCCGCATCCTCGCCGCGACCGGCGACACCGAGGGCGCCGCAGGAGCCTTGCGCGCCTACCTCGACAAGGCCGAGCAGCCCGACACCGCTGAGATCACTCAGCTCCTGCGCGTCACGTCCGAGCTGGACGCCCCGGCGCTCAGAGACCGTCTGCTCGCCCTCGCCGACTCGCAGACGCCTTCGCCCGAACTCGTTCTCGCCAGGGCCCGCGCCCTGGCCGACGCCGGACGCGCCGACGAAGGCGAAGCGCTGCTGCGCGAGAGCCTCGCGAGCGCGGACTCCGAGTCCAACGCGGGATTCCGCGAGGCGCTCGCGGTGTACCTCGCCGCCCAGAACGACGCCGAGGGTATGCAGATCCTGCTCGAAATCAGCGAAGCGAATCCTGACAGCGCCCAGGCGCAGCTCGGCGTGCTCAGCCGCGATCTCGCCTGGTCGAGCCCCGAGTCCGTCGAAGGCCCGCTGTCGCGCCTCGCTGACATCGTCGGCCAGGAATCAACGATCTGGCGGACCTACGAGGCGCGGCGCGTGCTCACCTTCGAGCCCTCCGAGAGAGAGGCGGCCCGGATCGTCACGCTGCTCGACGAGGTCGTCCGGCGCGAACCGGAAAACAGCACCGCGCTCGTGTACCTCGCCGACGCGATGGTCCGGCTTGGAGACCTCCCCGCTGCCGCCGAGTACCTGGACCGCGCGCTCGATTCAGCGCCGAGCCGGATCGAGCTCTACCCCGCTCTCATCCGTCTGCTGCGCCAGACCGCGCGATCGGACGCCGCGGATCGGCGCATGGACCAGTTCGTGGATCTCGGAGATGTCAGGCCGTCGCTCCGGCGCGAGCGTGCCGAGCTGCTGATCGCCCAGGGTGACTGGCAGCGTGCCGAAGCGGACCTGCGCAGCCTCGACACCGAGCAGGACGCGATCGCCCTGGCCAGGCTCCTCATCCGGCGCGGGCGCGCAGGCGAAGCCGCGACCGAGCTCGAGCCCTACCTGAGCGAACCGGAGCCGTCGATCGGCGTGCTGACAACTGCCGCCGCTGCCGCCGCGACCACCGGCGGAGCAGAAGCGGGCATCCCGTTCCTGGCGCGTCTGGAGCCCTCGCTCGAGCCGGTGCGCTACACCCAGATCCTCGCCTCGTTCCACGAGCAGTACGGCGACCCCGCCGAGGCCGAGCGATTGTTTGCACAAGCGGCGGAGTCCGATGAGTCCGGTGACGCGTGGGCCGATCTGGCAGCGTTCCACCTCCGGCGCAATCAGCGCGCAGAAGCCGATCGAGCAATCCAGACTGGCCTCGCTCGCCATCCGCGCAACGAGGAACTGCTCGCGATCGTGAGCGCGACGGACCCTGCCGCGGGCGGCACCGGAGGGGCCACCCCCGCGCAGCAGGCACTTATCAACGCCCGGCGCCTTCAGCCTGCCCAGGGAGCCAGCGCGACCGCGTACCTCCAGGCGCTCAAGCAGGTCACCGAAGACCACCCGACGTTCCTCGCGGGATACCAGGCACTCGCGATCGAGTCTCTGCGCCTCGGGCGCGCCGCCGAGGCTCTCGACGCGGCGCGCGTTGCTGCTCGGGTGCTTCCCGCAGAACCCGAAGCCGCCCGCCTCGCTGCTGAGGTCACCGCTCAGGCGGGCCTTTTCACAGAAGCGATCGCCTTCGCCGAGGAGTGGCGAGACCTCACGCTCACAGAGCCGTACAAGGCCGACCTGTTCCTCGCACGCCTCTACTCGGCTACCGCGGACCCTTCGGCGGCGTTCGAAAGGCTCAGCCCCCACACGGACCGCATCATCGCCGGCGCCTCGCGCCCGGACGGCGCGGGCGCATCCGAGCTGCTCCTCCTGCTGACGCTCATGGTCGGCGAGGGCCAGAGCGCTCAGGTCCGGGCGATCGTCGATGAGCACGCCGAGCCCGGCATGGTGTGGGGCGCCGCGTACCTCGGTGCCGCCGAACCGCTCCTCCTCGATCAAGACGCGGGAAGCGCGTGGCTCGAGCACGCGCCGGAGGTGCTCGATCTGGAAGACCCGATGCAGCGCCTGCTGCTCGCCAAGCGGTGGTTCGATCTGGCCGCCACCCAGGGGGCAGCAGAGTACTTCGAGCGTGCGCGCCGACTCGCAGAGCCCGCGATGGACGACCCCGGCGTCGGCCTGGATGCGTCGCGGATCTACGCGACCAGCTCCGACCAGCTCGGCGACCACGCCGCGGCGGAGCGCACCTATCGCGCGATCCTCGAACGATCGCCCGATGACCCCGAGATGCTGAACAACCTCTCGTTCATGCTGACGCAGACCCAGGGCGGGAGCACCGAAGCGGTCGAATTCGCCCGGCGCGCCGTGGCGAACGCCCGCGACTCCGGCCTCGGTGACCCGATCGTCGCGAACATGCTCGACACGCTGGGCTCGGCGCAGCTGGCGATCGGTGCTCCGGCCGACGCAGCGGCCAGCTTCCGCGAAGGGCTGGAGCTGACGCCTTCCAACCCCGACCTCATCGTCGGTCTCGGACGCGCATTGGTGGCGATCGGGCTCGACGAAGCGACGGCTCTCGAACTCGGAGACCTGATCGCCAGACTCAACCGGCTGGATCTCCGCGGTGCCCTCCCCGACCGCCTCGCCCCGAGCAAGTCGGAGCTGGAAGACGCCCTCGCGAGTGCCGGCAACTGAAGCATCCTCGGGCGCGCCGGGTTGTAGTATCCCACCCATGCCCGACCCCGACGCCCAATCCCCCGCGCTCCGCATCCGGAGCCTGCGATTCGCCTACACACCCGGCGCCCCGCCGGTGGTGGACATCCCCGAACTCGAACTCGCACCGGGTCGCCAGATGCTCCTGACCGGGGGCTCGGGATCAGGGAAGTCGACGGTGCTCCAGCTCGTCTCCGGGCTGCTCGACCCGTCATCGGGCGAGGTGTGGGTCGGGGGCACGAACATCCACGGGCTGTCCGGCGCACGGCGCGACGCGTTCCGCGGACGCCACATCGGGATGATCTTCCAGACGTTCAATCTCCTCCACGGCTTCAGCGCGATCGAGAACGTCATGGCCGCGTTGATGTTCTCCGATGTCCCTCGCAGCGAGCACCGCGACCGTTCCCGCTCGCTGCTCGACGACCTCGGCGTCGAACGCATCGATGCGCCGGCCGAGACCCTCAGCATCGGGCAGCAGCAGCGTGTGGCGGTCGCCCGCGCCGTGGTCGTCGAGCCCGCTCTCGTCCTGGCCGACGAGCCGACCGCGAGCCTCGATCCGGATAACGCCGCCCAGGCCCTCGACGTAATCCAGAGCGCCTGCCGCGACCGGGAGGCCGCCTTGGTCTGCGTCAGCCACGACCCTTCCGTCGAATCGCGGTTCGACGATGTGCGATCGCTCCACGAACTGCGCGCGGCGCAGCAGGAGGCCAGCGCGTAGCCATGGCTCTGACCGACTTCGACATCATCCGTCGCAGCATGACGGCCCGCCTGTTCTCCACCGTCACGACCATCGCCACCGTGGCCATCGCGGTCGCTCTGATGCTCGTGCTGTTCGCGATGAAAGACTCGGGCCGGCGCGCGTTCGAGCGGGGCAGCGGCAACATGCACCTGCTCGTCAGCCGCGATTCGAGCCCGCTGGTCTCGATCCTCAACGGGGTGTTCTACGCCGGGGCCCCGTCGAACCCGATCCAATGGCAGGAGTTCCAGCAGCTCTCGATCGACTACCCGCTCGAGTGGGCCATCCCCGTCCAACTGGGAGACAGCTACCGCGGGTTCCCGGTGCTCGCCACCTCGCGGGAGTTCTTCGACGTTTTCCGGCTCGACGAGGACGCCGGCTGGTCGCTCGCCGCCGGCGAACTGTTTGATGACGAATTCGAGATCGTCGTCGGCGCAACGGTCGCCGGCGCAACGGGGCTCGACGTCGGGTCCGAGCTCTTCGTCTCACACGGCATAGCCGCTCCCGCCGCGCTCCGCGGAGGCGGCCCGGCCGGCGGGGAGTCGCACATCCACACCGAATTCACCTTCCGCGTAGTCGGCGTGCTGGACCCCACCGGTACAGCGCACGATCGTGCGCTCTTCATGAACCTCGAGTCCTCGTGGATCATGCACGCCTTCGACCGGGCCCTGCTCGGCAACCCGAACGCCCCCGTCACGACGCTCGAAGACATCACCGACGCCGACCGCCTCATCACCGGTGCGCTCCTGCGGGTCGCGACCCGGCCTGGGCGCGACGTCTCGAGCGCGATCCAGGTCGTCGCGTCGCGCCTGCGCTCCGATCCTTCATTGACTGTCGCCGCGCCGAGCCGCGAGATCGGCAAGCTGTTCACGATCGTCGGCAGCCTCCAGAATCTCTTCGTCGGCATGGCCGCTGTGGTGATGGTGTCCAGCGGGATCGCGATCATGCTGGCCCTGTACAACTCCATGGAGCAGCGTCGCCGGCAGATTGCCGTCCTCCGTGTGCTCGGCTGTTCGCGGGGACGCATCTTCGGTCTCGTCGTGACCGAGTCTGCGATGCTCGGGATCCTCGGCGGCATCTCGGGCGCGATCCTGTCGCTCGTGGGCCTGCAGATCGTGGGCGCGGTTCTCAAAGCCCAGTTCGGGCTGGTGATCGGCGCGACGCTCCCTCCACGGGAATCGCTCGTCATCGTGGTCGTGACGATCGCTCTGGCGTCCCTCGCCGGGATCGTGCCGGCTATGGCCGCGTATCGAACGTCGGTCGCGAGAAGCCTGCGCCCGCTCGGCTAGGATCAGACGCGGGCTGGTGTGCCCGCGATCCACCAGGAGTCCCTGCATGAAGCTGTTCTGGCTCGCCATCACACTGCTCATCGGACTGACGGCGATCGTCGTGCTCGTTCCCGCCGGCCAGGCCACCCCGGATATGGCTGCGCTCGAAACCAGCCTCGCCGCCCCGGCGCCGCTTCCCGACTCCCTCACGCCCGGCCAACTCCCCGGCCCCGTTACGGGCGCTGCGGAAAGAGCAGAAACGCCAGCCCCGATCCCCGACGCCGAAAAGGACCCGGTCCCGGCTCCCACGACCGGGGGGCCCGCTCCGACGAACAACCAACCCGCCAGCCCCGCGTCGGCCTCCGCCGCGGCGCCCGCGTCGGATCCCACCGCTGTCTTCGAGAACGTCGTGCCCGCGAAGTCCGAATCGCAGAGCGATGGCACAACCCTCCTCGACGGACGGTTCACCATCCGCGGCAGCGGCATCGAGTCCGACCCCTACGTGGTGCCATGGGAACTGCTCCTCTCGGCCTCGGAGACCTACCAGCCACGAAGGGGCAAGAACCGGCTCCCCGAGCGGATCACGATGCTCCATGAGAAGCACGTACGCATCACCGGGTACGTCGCGTTCCCGATCGTGGCCGCCAGCCAGGACGAGATGCTGTCGATGCGGAACATGTGGGACGGCTGCTGCATCGGTCTCCCCCCCACCGCCTACGACGCCATCGAGGTCCGGCTCACAGAGCCCGCGACAGGAGACGACCGCTTCGCCGCCTATGGCACGGTGGAGGGCAAGTTCCTGGTCGATCCCTACCTGAAGGGCAACTGGCTCCTCGGGCTCTACATGATGGAAAACGCCACACTCGCGGCATCGGGCGACATGATGCGCGACCCGTCGCTGCACTCGAGCGGCTCGGGCTCCGGTGTGTTCCCGGGCATGCCCTGACCGGTCCCGCTCACGCGATCGGTGCGATCACCGCGAGGATCCGCTGCAGCACCTGTGCGGGGGTCCCGACGGCGTCCACCTCGGCGATCAAGTCCTTGGAGTAGTGCCCCAGCACCGGCTCCGTCTCGGCGCGATACACGCGCCAACGGTTCCGGATGACATCCTCGTCGCCGTCGTCCGGTCGGCCCTGCTCGAGGGCGCGTTTGCGCAATCGCGCGATCATCGCTTCCTCGTCGGCGGCGGTGAGGTGCATGATCTTGAGCACGTCGAGGTCGTCCGCCATCAGCTCGGCCTGGGCGATGCTCCGCGGGATCCCGTCGAGCACGAGCAGGTCGCTGCCTCGCGTGTACCGGCCTGCGCGCTCCTGGTCGGCCATGTACTGGCGCCACAGGCGGATCGTGAAATCGTCGGGAACGAGCTCACCGCGCGTGGAGTACTCCTTGAACGTCTTGCCCAATTCGCTCTCAGGATCCAGGGCCCGGAACGCGTCGCCCGTGGACATGTGGCAGAACCCGGGGATGGTCCCCAGGATCTTCCCCTGCGTGCCCTTCCCAACGCCCGGAGCGCCGAAAAGGAGCACCGAGCGGTGCCGCTCATTGGACATCGAAACTAGCCTCCAAAACCGTGCGCAAGCGCCTGGCGGCCCTCATATCGGCCCGCCGGCGACCTCGATTCAGCCGAATGGGTACCGTACCAAACCATGCGAGGGATGACCCACCGATGGATCCTCTCGGGCTCCCCCGACGCCGCTCCGTTGGCCGGGGCATTCGATCCGCTCGTCGCCCGGGTCCTCGCTGCCAGGGGCCACAGCTGCCCTGAAGAGGCCGGCGCATGGTGCGCGCCGAAGCTCACCGAGCTCCACGACCCCACCCTCCTCCCGGGGCTCGAGACCGCCGCGGACCGCCTTCTCACGGCGCTGGAGCGTCGCGAGACCATCGCCATCTACGGCGACTACGACGTCGACGGCATCAGCGCCAGCGCCATCCTGTTCCACGTGCTCCGCGCCATCGATCCCGACGCCGGCGTCATCACCTACGTGCCCCACCGCCTCGACGAGGGCTACGGCCTCAACGCCGAAGCCATCCAGTCGCTCGCGCAGCTGGGAGCCGGGGTCATCGTCAGCGTGGATTGCGGCATCACAGCCCGCGAACCCGCCGCCCGTGCGCGGGCAGCCGGCGTCGACCTGATCATCACCGACCACCACAACCTCCCCGCTCGCGAGGACGAACTCCCTGACGCGCTGGCCCTTGTCCATCCGCGTCTCCCGGACTCGGAGTATCCCTTCGGCGAGCTCTGCGGCGCGGGCGTCGCCTTCAAGCTGGCCTGGCGCCTGGCCACGCGCTCCTGCGGCTCCGAGCGCGTCGGGGGCGAGATGCGGGAGGTGCTCCTCGACCTGCTCGCGCTGGCCGCCCTCGGGACGATCGCCGACATCGTCCCGCTGGAAGGCGAGAACCGCGTGCTGACGCGCTTCGGCCTCAAGCGCCTGCCCTTCACGCGGATCGAGGGGCTGAACCGCCTCATCGAGGCCTCGGGGTTGTCAGGCGAGCGCATCGAGAGCGACCACGTGGGGTTCATGCTCGGCCCGCGCCTCAACGCCATCGGGCGCCTCGGCCACGCCAAGGACGCGGTCGATCTCCTCACCAGCGCGACGGGCGACCACGCCCGGTCGATCGCGGAAGGCCTGTCGAAGGTGAACGACGAGCGGAAGCAGACCGAGCGACGGATCATCGAAGCCGCCGAAGCGATGGCCGTCGAGCGGGGCATGACCGGCGACGACCGTCGCGCGATCGTGCTCGCGTCGGAAGACTGGCACGCCGGGGTCGTCGGCATCTGCTGCTCTCGCCTGATCGGACGCTTCCACCGGCCGACGATCCTGCTCGCTCGGACCGGCGACCGATGCCACGGGTCGGGCCGGAGCATCGACGGATTCAATCTCCACGCGGCCCTGAACTCGACGAGCCACCTCCTGGAGACCTTCGGCGGCCACGACATGGCGGCCGGACTCGCGCTGCACGCGAACAACCTCGACCGATTCGTCGAGGAGTTCACCGGCCAGGCCAACGAGAGACTCGGCGCCGACGACCTCGTCCCGAGCGTGCGCGTCGACTGCGACGCCTCGGTGCAGGAACTCCAGCCCGAATCCGTGCGCCGGCTGGATGAGCTCGGCCCGTTCGGCCGGGCGAACCCCAAGCCCCTGGTCCGCATCGTCGGCGCCAGGGTGACGCGAGCGCCCGCGCCGTTCGGTGCGCGCGGAGCGCACCTGGGCGTGTACGTCGGAGACTCGACGCGCGAGATCCGTCTGGTGGGCTGGCGCTGGGGAGATTCGGGCGCCTCGATCCCCACGGGCGCCCCTCTGGAGGCCGTCGTCGAACCCAAGATCAACTCGTGGAACGGGAGGGTGAGCGTCGAGCCGGTGCTGGTCGACCTCCGGGTGGGAGAGACCGCCGCGCTGCGGGGCTAGTGCCCCATGATGCTTGAGACGTTGAAGATCGGGAGCAGCAGCGCGATCGCGATGCCGCCGATCGTCGCGCCCATGAAGATGATCATCGCGGGCTCGATCAGCTGCGTGCCCTGCTTGATCGCGTCGTCCAGATCCTGCTCGGTCGCGTCGGCGATCTTCTCGAGCACCGCCGGCAGGCGCCCCGTCCGCTCCCCGGCCGACACCATCTGCGACACGGAAGCGGGGAAGAGAGTCGAGTCCATCACGACGTCGGTCACCGTCTGGCCTGTCGTGATCGAGTGCTCCATCTTCTCCCACAGCTCGTCCCAGTAGCCGTTGCGCGTCACGCCACGCACGATGCGCACCGCGTCGAGCAGCCCGACCCCCGAATTCAGGAGCGTGCCGAGCGTGCGGGTCGCCCGTGTGAGGTAGAAGTTCCGGAAGATCGGTCCGATCACCAGGACGTGCAGCTTCAGCCAGTCTGTCACGCGAGCGCCCTTGCCCGACCGGCGGGTGAGATAGCCGACCAGCACGACCGCCGCGAACCCGCCGAGCATGTACATCCAGTACATCCCCATGAACTCGCTGATGCGCATCACGACCCTGGTCGCGACGGGCAGCGCCGCCTCCCTGGATTCGTACAGGCGTGCGAATCGCGGCAGCACCCACGTCACCAGCATGATCGTGACACCGGTGGCGAAGGTCGCCATGATGAACGGGTAGGTGAGGGCGCCTCGGATTTGCCTGATGGTCCTGCGCTCGTTGCCCAGGTACTCGCTGATCCGGGCGAGCATCATGCCCATCGTGCCCGACGCCTCCGACGCCTGCATGAGGCTGATCATCAGCGGCGGGAACACCTTCGGGAACTCCGCCATCGCGCTGCTGAACGCGACGCCGCTGATCACGCGGTCGGCCACGACGTCGATCACACGCTTCATGTGGACCGACTTGGTCTGCTCCTGGAACGCTTCGAGCGCCTCGCCGAGCGGGACACCGGTCTCGAGCATGACGGCCAGCTGCGACGCGAAGACAATGACCTCCTCGCGCTTCACCTGGCTCGCCGAGTACCGGAGCTGGGCGGTGCTCTCGGCCGGATCCCGCGTCCCGACGCGGATCTCCGTGATCGTCTTGCCCTCCTGCTGCAGCAGGCGAAGGGCCTCGTCCTGCGTGGGCGCTTCGACAGTGCCCGCAGTGATGCGTCCGGAGCCGTCGCGAGCCTTGTAGGAGTAGGTGAACACGTCGCCTCAGCCTTCCGCTACACCGCTGATGCCCTCAGGACCTCTTCGACCGTCGTGAGCCCCGCCGCGACCTTGTGCATGCCGTCGTCGCGGAGTGTCCGGAGCCCCATCTCCTGCGCAAGCTCCTTGAGTTCCTGAAGGCTCGCCCCCGCCGAGATGCGCTGGAGCATCTGGTCACGCGGGACGAACAGCTCGAAGATGCCGAGCCGACCGGCGTACCCCGTGCCGCGGCAGCGGGCGCACCCCTGACCGTGCTGGAGCTCGACGTCCCCGCCGACGACGGCGGCGACAGTCTGGCGCGTGGCCTCGTCGGCGTCGTAGGGCTCGCGGCAGTGCGGGCAGATCTTGCGGACGAGCCGCTGGGCGAGCACACCGCGCATCATCGCGGCAACCAGGTAGGGCTCGATCCCCATGTTCACCAATCGGGTCACCGCGCTCACCGAGTCGTTGGTGTGCAGCGTCGAGAGGATCAGGTGCCCCGTGAGCGCCGCCTGCGTCGCGACCGTGGCGGTCTCGAGATCACGGATCTCGCCGACCATCAGCACGTCGGGGTCCTGACGCAGCAGCGAGCGCAGCGCGTGGGCGAAGCTGAACCCCGCCTTCTCGTTGATCTGGAACTGGTTGATCCCCGGGAGCTGGGCCTCGACCGGGTTCTCGACCGTCGAAAGGTTCATCTCGTCGGTGCTGATCTCGGCCAGAGCGCTGTACAGCGTCGTGCTCTTGCCGGACCCGGTGGGGCCGGTCACGAGCACCATCCCGTTCGACGCCTGGATCACCGAGCGCCACTGCTGGACGACCTCCTGACCCATGCCCATCTTGTCGACCGAGATGATCGAGTTGCGCGTGTCGATGATGCGCACCACAACCTTCTCGCCGAACTTGCCCGGCATCGTCGAGACACGCAGGTCCACCGGCCGCCCGTCGATCACGACATGGATATCGCCGTCCTGCGGCACGCGCCGCTCGGAGATGTCCATCTTCGCCATGATCTTCACGCGCGACACGACAGCCGGCTGCATCTGGTACGGCGGGCACAGCTTCATGATCAGGCGACCGTCGACGCGATAGCGCACTCGGCAGCGGTGATCGTCGGGCTCGATGTGGATATCGCTGGCCCGCTCGTGGATCGCCTGGTACAGGATGTAGTTCACCAGCTTGACCACCGGCGACTGCCCCGACATCTCCTCCAGCGCGCCGAGGTCCAGCGCCTCGGTCTCCACCACGCTGAACTGGCGGACGTCCAGGTCGTCGTAGATCTCGTCGATGACGAACACGTTCGCCGACGGGAGGTACGCCTGCAGCGTCGCGCGGATGTCCTGGCTCGTGCTGGCGACGATCTGCACCTTCTTCTGGCACAGGCGCTCGGTCTCTTCCACCAGGAACAGGTTGGCCGGCTCGCTCACCGCGACAGTCAGCACCTCATCCACGCAGAACAGCGGGAGGACGCCCTGACCGTCAACGAAGTCACGCGGGAGAAGATCGATCACACGCGGGTCGGCGAGCTTGGGGGTGACACGCGCAAACGGCACGCCGTAGCTCTTGGCCAGGCACGCCATCACCACGTGCTCGCTCACGAAGCCGAGCTCGACGAGAACCTCTCCCAGCAGCTTCGAGTGACCGCCGGCCGCCTGCTCCTCGAGCGCCTGGGTCAGCTGCTCGCGCGTGAGATGGTCGTCCTCGACGAGCATGTCCCCGAGCTGCATGCGCACGGCGTGCTTCGTCGTGCTCACCATGCCGGGGAGCCCACCGGAATTCAGCGGGCCGTGCGACCCGGCGGCGCTCGGAGGCCCGATCGGCCCCGACGGGGTGTTGGGCTGCTCCGGGGTCATCGCAGGCTCCTCACCGCGGCCTCGACCGACTCGTGCGATTCGAACGCGAGGTCGAGCCGCGTGAGCTCGAGGATCGTCCGGATCGTCTCGTCGGGATGCACCAGCCGGAACTGGCCGCCTTCTTCGCCGAGCTTCTCCTGGAGGCGCAGCCAGCTCTCGAGACCGGCCGAGTCGATGAACTCCAGGCTCTCGCAGTCCAGCAGCACGTGCTTGGCGCCGTTCCGTGTGCGCTCGCCGACATTGCGCCGAAAGGTCTCGACGTCGTCGTTCGTGTAGTCACCGGAGATCGTCAGCACGGTGACAGTGTCGTAGTCCTGGTGGCTGAGCTTCATGCCGCGCTCCCCCTCGGTGGCAGCTTCAGGCGGGCCTCGACGACGGCCGGCCTCTTCGCGACGAGCTCGTCGTACCGGCTCAGATCCAGGCCCATGAGCAGATCGACCATCTCCGCGTCGAACTGAGTGCCGGCGTTGTCGCGGATCTCGCCGAGAACGTCGGCTCGGGTGAGCGCCTCGCGATAGGTCCGGGTCGAGCTCATCGCGTCGAACGAGTCGACAACGCACACGATCCGCGCAAACAGCGGGATCTCGTCTCCCTGCAGCCTGTGCGGGTACCCGGTGCCGTCCAGGCGCTCGTGGTGGTAGAGCACGGCCGGCAGCAGGTCGTCCATCATCGGGATGTCCTTGAGGATCCGGTACCCGATCTCCGGGTGCTCCCGGATCTTGGCGTACTCCTCGCTCGTCAGGTTCCCCGACTTGCACAGCACCGCCTCGGGGATCCCGATCTTGCCGATGTCGTGCACGAGCCCGGCAATCCGGACGCGCTCCACCTGCTCCTCGTCCAGGCCGTAGGCCCGGCCGAGCTCGGCCGCAAGGTGTGCCACTCGCTCGGAGTGTCCGTGCGTGTACGGGTCCTTGGCGTCGATCGAGGCCGTGAGCGCTTCGAGCGTGCCGACGAACATCAGTTGCTGGTCGTCGTAGAGGAACGCGTTGTCCAGCAGGATCGACAGGTAGCCGCTCGCCGCGTCCAGGAGCTTGCGGTCCACGCTGGACACCTGCGCATCGGCGCCCTGCTTCCCGCCGGCCATCAGCGCACCCACCACGTGCCCGTCCCGGACCACCGGGTGCACCAGCACCTGGTCGCTCTGGTCGGGCGACGAGCAGAGCTCGCCGAGGTGCTCGCCGGGGATGATCACGCTCGCCCCATCGTCGAGCGTGGCGAGGATCCGCGTTGTCTCGGCGCCGAAGCTGGTCGCGTCACAGGGCATTTTCCCGCTCACGAAGAGCCGGTCCGCCATGCCGCGGGCGAGGCGATCGCCCGAAACGAAGCGCACGCCGATCCACTGGAAAGCCAGTGTCGCGTGCAGCTCCTCGCACACCTGCTTGACGAACTTCTGCGGGTGCACGAGCTGGTTCATGGACCGGCCGAGCGTGTAGAGGAGGCTAATCTCCTCGAAGGAATCGGTCAGCTGCGAGCTAAACCCCTCGAGCGTGGTCTCGAACGAAGCGATCGACCGCTGATCCTCCAGGCACCAGCCCAGCAGGCGGTCGGAGGCCGCGATGGACCGCGCGTTCCAGACAGCGAAGGGCTCGAGCGCGGCCTGCGCCGCCTCGACGTCGAGGTGCGACGCGCCGCAGGCGGCCCGGAACTGGTCCGTCTTGAGGGCGTCCTCGCCCAGGGCGATGCACACGATGTAGCCGGCGAGCCTGCGCCGGTTGATCTCGGGGATGGGCACCACCCAGCAGCCCTCGAACAGGAGCTCGGGAGCCGGCGCGGGGTTGTCGGCCCACCGGCGCGCGGCGCGCCGGATCGCTGCTTCTATGAAGGGAGACGCTCCCCAACGGGAAAGAACCTCCGCGCCCCGCGGACGCTCGATGGCCACACCCGTGGCGTCGACGCGCCACAGCGCCATGCCGACCTGCGCGCAGCGCTCCCTGAGCACGCGCACAGGCTCGCTGGCCGGGATGGACTCCACCGCCGGGTTCATGCCGCCTCGGCTTCCTCCGCGCGACGCCGCTCTTCGAGCGCGTCATGAACCCGCTCGAGGATCTGGCGCGGGCTGAACGGCTTGCTCAAAACGTCCATGATGTTGGTCCGCTCGAGTTCGGCGGTATCGAGCGCGTGCCCGCGCGCCGTCAGCATGATCGCGGGCACGTCCTTGGTCGCCGGGGCGTCCTTGAGACGGATGCACAGGTCCAGCCCGCTCATGTACGGCATCTGGAGGTCCGTGATGATCAGGTCCGGCGGGTCGTTGAGCGCCGCTTCGAGCGCCTCCTCGCCGTCCGCGGCGGTCTGCACGTCGTAGCCCGCGTTGCGCAGCTTGAGCGACACCACGTGCGTGATGTGCGCCTCGTCGTCCACAACAAGGATCCTGGCCTGGCTCATGTTCGCGCCTCCCTCAACCGCCCTGGAACTCGTACGGCACGGTGAACCAGAACCGGCTTCCCATGCCCACCTCGCTCGAAACCCCGACGGTGCCCTTGTGCACCGTCTCGACGATGTGCTTGACCAGGTTCAGACCGAGGCCCGTGCCCTTGGCGATCCGCTTGTAGTTCTCGACCCGGTAGAACTTGTCGAACAGCTTCTCGAGCGCATCCGGCGGCACGCCGAGGCCGGTGTCCGAGACACTCACGAGCACGGATCGGAGCTCGTCGTCGTTCTCGACGCTCACCGTCACGCGCCCGCCGTCGGGGGTGTACTTGATCGCGTTGCTCACCAGGTTCATCACCACCTGGTGCATCATGTCGCGGTCCGCCTGCGCCGAGTAGAGCAGCGGCCCGGACTTCTCGATCAGCTTGATTTGCTTGGACTTGGCCTGAGGCTGCATCGCGTCGAGCACCTCGCGCGTGAGCTTGGCGAAGTCGACCTCCGCCTTCTCGACCTGCACGATACCCGCCTCGATGCGGCTGATGTTGAGCATGTTGTCGATCATCCGCGCGACGCGGTCCGCCTCGGACTTGATGATCTGATAGAACTCCTGCCGGCTGGCCTCGTCCTCGGCCTCCGAGTCCAGGAGCATCTCGATATACGCGTTGATCGAGCTCAGCGGCGTGCGGAGCTCGTGGGATGCCTGCGAAACGAAGTCGGACTTCATCTCGCTGATCTCCTTCTCGCGTGTGATATCGCGGAGGATCGTCACCACCCCGCCAACGCCGTCGGTCTTCTGATCCGGCAGGCAGGCGATCGTCACGTCGAAAGACGTCGGGGCCCCACGCCCGCTGAGCTTGGCGCCGTGGACGGTGTGCTCGACGTGCTTCTGCTTGGAGAGCACGCCCGAACGCCCCACTTCCTTGATCATGCGGCGCAGGCGCTCATCCGAGATGACCTCGTCGATCGAATGGTGGACGGCGTGCTCCACGTCGAATCCGAGCAGTCGGGCCGCCGAGTCATTCGCGAGCGACAGTTCGTTGAACGAGTCGGTCACCACGACCGCGTCCTGCAGGCTGTGCAGGATCGCCTCGGCGTGGCGGCGCTCGGCTTCGCACACGTTCAGACGGATCTCGAGACCGCGGAGCCTGCCGCTGAGCGAATCGCACCGCTCGCGCCATGCGCGCACGGCGGCATCGAACGGGTCGGCGATCGCGCCGAGCCACCCCGGGACGCGCACCGTTGATTCATCACCGGTCTCGGCAGCCGACACGAGCGCCGAGCCGAGCCGGCGCATCCGGGCCGAACTCAGCATCGCGACGGGGATGAGGATCAGCCCCGCGGCGATCGCCACGCCCCCACCGATCGCGGCGGCACGCATGCCGGCGCTCCACGCGGGCAGCAGTTCGTTCACCGCCACGCTGATGCCGGCGCCCGCGGCACCGACGGCGCACGCGACGCATGCACCCATGATGTTCAATCCCGCGCTCCGCACCGATCCGCTCCTCGCCCGGAAGAGATCCGCTTACTCGTCTCCGTCGACCTCGGCCAGCGCGTTGCCCGAGCGGGCAGACACAGCCGCGAGCAGCTCGCGGGCCTGGGCGTTCTGCGGGTCGCGGCGTGCCGCCAGCGCGAACGCCTCGCGGGCATCGTCGCTCCGGTTGAGCTCGGCGAAGATCAGCCCCTGCAGGATCGGCGCCCGGGTGTCGGTGGGGTCACGCTCGATGGCGTCGCCCAGCACGCGGGTCGCCCGATCGAGGTCGCCCCGAGCGCGGAGGAACATGGCCGTGAAGATGTAGCCCTCGGCGCGCCCGGGCGCCAGGCCCACGACGCGCTGCCCCGCGCTGCGGAGACGGTGCTGGTCCTTCAGGATCGCCGCAACGTTTCCGAGGTCGATCCAGAGCTCCAGGTCGCTCGCGTACCGCTTGTCGGCGGTGAGCTGCATGATCAGTTCGCGGGCCTCGACGGGCCGATCGATCTTGATCAGCAGCTTGGCGTGGAGGCGCTGGAGGTCGTCGCGGGAGTCGTAGCCCGGCTCGCTGAGCAGCCATGCGAGCGAGGATTCCGCCTCCGTGAACGCTCCGCTGGCGAGCTGCGCCCGCACGAGGTCCTCGCGCAGGATCGGGTCGCCCGGGCCAAGCAGGCAGGCCTCCTCGAAGAGGGTCACTGCCCGCGGGTAGTTCTCCTGGATCATCGCGATGTGCCCGAGCGTCTGCCGGATGCCGGCGTTGTGCTCGAACCGCTGCAGCTTGGCCTGGAGCAGGTTCTTGGCGTCATCGAGGCGATCGAGCTCGATCATCATCTCGGCGGCAGCCATCGGGAACTGCGCGTCGGTCTCATCGGCCGCCATCGCCAGCTCGAACGACTCGAGGGCCTCCTCGAACTCGCTGAGGCGCTCGTAGATGATGCCCTCGTAGTAGAACGCCTCGGTCAGCTGCTCGTCCGGCGTTTCTTCCTGCTGCTCGCGCTTGGAGAGCCCCTTCTTGCGCTTGGGGTTCTCCTCCTCCTCGGGACCAGCGGTGAGCTCGGCGTGGACGTCCTTGGCGGCCTGGATCGACCCGAGCGCCATCTCGAGGTCGCCCGTCTCGATCAGGATCCGGGCCCGGAGCACGTGGCTCTTGACGACCTCGGCGTTGTACGCGATGGAGTTGTCGATGCTCCGCCGGGCCTTCTTGAGGTCGCCGGCCAGGAACTGCTGACGCGCCATGTCCCATTCGGTTGCGGCCTTCATCTGCGCCTGGCGCAGCTCGGCCTGCTCGATGGCCTCAGACGTGAACTTGCCGTGGCCCTGGCAGCCGGTGAGCAGCGCGCCGGCGCCAAGAACGAGGGAGGCGGTCGCCAGAAGACGATTCCGTGTCAGCATGGTTGTGCTCCGAGTTTGCAGTTGTCGAGACAAGAACCCGGGCGACCTTCCGATCCCCCGGGCCGTTGGTATCTGTTGACGCTTAGCGCCCGTCTTCGACGGGTGCCTCGACGTTGGTCAGCGCGTCGGTCATGATCTCGGCCGGCGAGGCCTCGAACCCGTCGGCGTCGAACTCAACGGCCGACGACACGGTCCAGAACATGCCGAAGGGGAGCGCCGGGACGGCCTGGGCGAAGGTCCAGGGCTGGTCCATGACGTCGTTCCAATCGGTGCTCTGGAAGCCCTCTTCGATGAAGGGCACGATGTAGGGCGCGACGCCGAACTTCTGCGCCTGGGCGAGGATCTCCGCCGACATGTCGATGTCGGAGTCGCTCCAGTCGCCGGCGTCCAGATCGGAACCGCCCGGCCAGGCGTTCGGGTCCGACTGATCGGCGTTGTCGATACGGGAGATGCCGTCGTCCTCGAAACCATCGGCCATCGGGTCAAACTCCGAAGCCTCGGTCTCGTCGCGGTCGTTGACGAAGGTCTCGAACGACCCGTCGTCCTCGAACCAGCTGTCGAGGTCGATCATGCTCAGGTCCTCGGCGGCCTCCTCGCCCTCGGACTCCTCGCCCCGGTTGCGGAGCACGTCCTCGGCCCAGCGGGCGGCCTCGCCCGAGATGATGTCCTCGATGATCGAGCGGCTCGGCCACTCCTTGAACTCACCGGTGAGCAACTCACGCAGACGCAGCGCGTCGGGCTGGTTCGGGTTCAGACCCAGCGAGCGACGCAGCGCGTAGCGGGCGCGGTCCAGGTTGCCGTCGCGGGCGGCCTTGTGCGCCTTCATGTTGAGCTTGGCCGTCTGGCGCTCGCGGCTCCAGGGCAGCAGGCCCTGACGCGTGCCGGAGCGGACGCGCTCGGTCTCGGCCAGGGCGCGGTCGCCCTGCTCGAGCATGACCTCGTCGCTCATGATCGTGGGCTTGATCATGAAGACGATCTCGTTGCGATCGGTCTCGTCCTCGTGGCCGCGGAACGCCGTCCCGATGATCGGGATGTCGCCGAAGAACGGCACCTGACGCCTGGTGAGGCCGGTCGACTCGCGGAACAGACCGCCGAGCACGATCGTCGAGCCATCGGGGACGATCACGTTGGTCGTGATCTCCTGCGTGATCTCGTCGGGGATCGTAACCGCGGCGCCGGTGGCGTCCGAGGCCTCACGGATGATGCCCTCGGAGACGCGGGGCTTGAGCTCCATGCGGATGTTGCCATCCGTCGCCACGAAGGGGCGGAACGCGAGCTGCGTACCCGTGTCGAGGAACTCGACCGTCTGGGTCGTCGAGGTCTCGGTCGCCGTGGTGTTGAGGAAGCCGAGCTTGCGGCCGACGAGCACGCGGGCCGGCTGCCGGTTCAGGGCGAGCACCTTCGGGTTCGAGAGGATGCTCACGTCCGACACCTCGTCCAGCATGCGGACGAACAGCGCGATGTCGTCGTGGATCACGCCGACCTTCAGCGTACCCGGGCCGGCCGTGTTGCCGGGAGTCACGTTGACCGCGGTGCCCTCGCGATCCGAGAGGTTGTCGTCGACGAACTCGTCATCGAAGTCACCGGCGATGAAGTCGTTCACCGCGTTCAGGGCGCCGCCCATGGTGAAGAAGTCCGCGATGTCGACGTCGTTGATGTACGCAAAGTCGATACCCCAGGCGTTCTGCTCGTTGAGCTGCGTCTGGAGGATGGTGGCCTCGACGAGCACCTGGGCCGGACGCGTGTCCAGCTGGGCCAGAAGGGCCTCGATCTCCTCGACGTGCTCTTCGTAGTCGAAGATCACGAGCGTGGCCGAGAGACCGAACTCTTCGCTGCCCGTCGGGCTGTCCTCGGGGATCTGGAACTCGCTCACGTCGCCGTTGGTCTTGATCGTGCCAACATCCGAGAGGAGCGGCACGACGAACTCGGCGGCGTCGTTGGCGTTGAGGTAGTCGAGGTGCAGGACCTTGGACACGATCTGGCGTGCCTCGGCCTGGATCTGCTCGAGCTCCTCGAGGGTGTACACGTAGATGAAGTTCCCGCGCTCAACGTAGCCGTAGCCGTTGACGTGCAGGATCGCGTCGAGCGCCTCGAAGAACGTGACGCCGTAGAGGTTGGCGGTCACGCGGGCGCTCACGTCGCGGCTGGCGACGATGTTCCGCTGGCTCTGGAGGCTCAGCATCTGGAGCACGTTGGCCAGATCCTCGTCCTGGACGAACAGATCGACCGTCATGTACTCGCTGACGCTGACTCCCTCGCCATCGCTCATGGCCTGGCTGTCGCCGGCCGGAGCGTTGTCCGGGTTGAAGATCTGGACGTCCTCGCCTTCCAGGGTCTGGAAGGGCGACGCCTGCTCGTTCGAGCCGGCCGGCGCGTCCTGCGTGTCAGGGAACTCCGTCGGCACGCCGCTCTGACCGAGCGCGACCGACGCCGTCGAACCGGCGACCAGCAACAGCGCGAGCCCCGCGCTGATACGGCGCGCCCCAAGTGTGCCTCGTGAAACCGTCATCTCGACTCCTCCTCGGCGTGCGTTCATCTCTGCTCGGGGCGGAATTGCCTCGATGCTCTGACGCGACTTAAAACTCTTGGACGGCCAGTGAGAGCCTCACCTTGACGCCATCCTTCTCGAGCAACACTGAGTCCGTCGTGACCTCGAGCAGGGTGAAGCCCTCGATCACGCCTCCGATCCTCAGAACACTGCGGCGGCCACGAGTCGTCTCGATAACCGCCAACGGGCTCCGCCCCACCATCACGCTGCCAAGGCGCAACACTTCAGACTCCTTGGCAACACGCTTTTCCAGAAGCGCCCACTCCTCATCGGCGTTCTGTTCCGGCTCTTCAATCTCGCGCTGCGTAGTTTTCGGGGGTTCGCGCGTCACGACGGCCGCCTGTACCGGTGGGGGAAACTCGCGCGGGTCTACCGCGAACAGATCGCGGCTCAGGCGGGGCGAAACCGGGATCCGCTGGTACCCGCCGCTCCGCGCGCGATCCAGCGAAGCCACCGTGCGCTCCAGCGCGTGCTGCCCCATCGAAACAGGGGAGTCGAACAGATCGTCTCCCCCGACAGACGCCTCGCTCGACGCTGGGCGCACCGGGAAGACGGACTTCACACCGATCGCCGCCAGGACAACCAGCGAGGCGCCCAGGACGCCCGCCTTCTTCTTGTCCGCCGTGACGATCAGCCACACGTCTCGCAGCTTCGAGTTCACCGCGCCTCCCCCTCGCCACCCGGCGTCACCTCGGCCAGATCGACCGGCGCATAGAACGCGTCGATCCAGATCTCCGCGTCAACGACACCGCTTCGATCGAGCGTCCCCCGCGTGAACGGCGGACGGGTCAGCCGGAATCGCTCAACACGCACGAGACGCGGCAGCGACTCGATCTGGTTCACCGCCTGGTAGATGCTCGTGAACGGACCCGTGAGCGAAATCGACACCGGCTTGGCAGACGCGTACTGCAACGCCTTTTCCGGACGCGTTGTCAGGTCGTGCTGCGGCAGCTGGAACTGCGAGAGGATGTCCGTGAGGCTGCGCATCAGCCCCGCGATGTCGCTCTCTTCGGGGATGTCCGTCATCCGGCCGTCCCCGAACGATTGCAGCGTGTCCAGGTTCGCCTGGAGCTGCGCGATCAGCTCGGGCCCGGACGACGGCTGAGCCAGCTCGGACTCGAGAGCGGACACCTCGGATTTCAGCTCGCGCTCGCGGTGCATCGAGGGCATGACGAACACGCCAACCGTCGCCGCCACGATCGCCAGCCAGCCCGCTCCGAGGACGATGTCGGCCTTGGACACCCCCATCACTCGTCCTCCCCGAATTCATCGAGCCCGGCGAACGCGTACTTCGAGAGCAGGTTGACCTCGCAGTTCAAGCGGAACGTCCGGGCCGAGATGTGGTCGATCTGTATCGTGCGCGTGTAATCGAGCGTGACAGTCTCGAACAGCGGGTTCGATTCCAGCCCGCTGACGAGATCGGCGACGGCCTTGCGATCGCGCGTGATCCCTTCAAGCTCGATCACCAGGTACGCCTCGTGGGTCTTCTCCATCCCCGTCGCCGAGTCGTGTCGTGACTTGGTCCGCGGGGTCGCGGTCAGCTGCCCCAGGGTCACCGACGAAGGGATCGCAGCGCCGAGCGCGTCGATCACCTCGGTCACCCGGATGGGCCACGCCAGGCTGTAGTAGCGCGTGATCGCTTTCTCGCTCGTGGCGATCTCATCGAGCAGGCGCTGCACCTCGTCGTTGCGCTCCCACTGGAGCTTGACCTCTTCCGCCAGGCGGTCGCGGCGCGACGACATGCCCTGCTGCCCGGCGCTGCCCCAGACCCAGCCGCCGACGAGAACGCCGGCCGCGACGATGTACGCGCTGGTCCACCGGCGGATACGGGCGCGGCGCCCGATCGCCTCGCGACATGAACGCGGCATCAGGTCGATCGCGTGCTTCATGCCGCCTGCCCCATTTCTTCCTCGAGGCGCGGGATGACACCGTCAGATTTGCGGGTTGTCGGGGCCTTGCCCTTGCCCTTGCTCGAACGCCGGAGCGAAGACTGCTCCCAGAGGCGCATGCCGCAGCCGGCTGCCACGGAGAACTCCCCGCCCTTGCTGTACGGGGGCTCCCACTGACCCGAACCGTCCGTCGCCTCGACGTGCTTGAGTGGTTCGCCGAGCGATGTCGGCAGACGGAGCTCCTCGTGGAGCACATCCACGAAATGGGGAGTCGCCGCCTCGCCGCCGATGACCAGGCACTCCCGCGGACGCGAGCCGCGGAACGTGACGCTGTAGTACCGCATGCACAGCGCGACCTCTCGCGCCAGCTCACTCATGATCGGCCGGATGGACTCGAAGATGGCGCGGTCGACCTTGGGATCGACACCATCGGCGCTCGCGACCGACTGGCGCATCCGCTGCTTCCGCAGCTCCGAGACGGCCTCGACGTCCAGACCGAGACGCTCCGATGCCGCCTGGATCATCATCTCGCCGCCCAGCTCGAGCGGCTTGAAGAACGCGACCTTGCGTCCGCGGAGCAGCATGACGCCCGTCGAACGGAGGCCGACGTCCACGAGCGCCCGCACATCGTTCTGCTCCGACGCCCGACGGATGAACCGGGTGAACGAGCGTGCGCTCGAAACGAATCCTGGCTCGATCGCCATCACCCGAACGCCCTGCTTCGCCAGACCATTGACGAGCGCGACGAGCGGCTCGGTGCGTGAGCCGACGAGGATGATCTCGTCACCCCTGGCGTCGCCCTGGGTCACCTCTCCCGCGCGCATCCAGCCGAACTCCGCGTTCTCGCCGGAGCTGAACCCAAGCCGTCCGCGTGCATCGAGCTCCATCGCCCGCTGGATCTCGTCGTCGGGCATCGAGGGCTGGCGCACCGAGCGGACCCTCATGGCCCGGTCGTCGATCGCCAGCACACACTTGCGCCCCTTGAAACCGCCGGTCTCCATCCGCTCTGTGATGCTCTTGATGAGCGTCGCGACGCGGGTCTCGCTCAGCGGATCAGCGCCCGCCCCGGAGGGCAGCTCGATGCGCGCCGAGGCAACGAGCGCCAGCTTCTCGCCGCGCTTGCGCCGCAGCTGGACCATCTTCACGCCGCTCGCGCACAGATCGATGCCGATGGGCATCAACCCGCTCAATCTGCCGCCACCCGTGGACACCGGACGCGCTCCCTGCTCGAGTTCCTCGCGCGCCGGATCACCACACCCGACGCATCCGTTCAATCACCGTGCGGGCTTCAGCCTCCGCCGAGGTCCGCCGTCTTTGTCACCGTCACACGGCCCGTGTACGCCTGCACGGCCACGAGCCACTGCGAGCCCTGGCCGTCGATCGTCACCGTCCCGCCGTCACCGGGATCCGGGCCGTCGAGCTGCTCGACCGGTCCGCCGAGCTCATCGAAGATGAGCAGCGCGCCGCCGTTGAAGTCGACCAGGCCGATCGTCGCCCCGCCGTAGCGGTCTTCGTCGAAGTTGCGCGAGTAGGGCGCTGAGGGGTTGTCCGGATCGGGCAGGAAGTCGAGCTCGAGGTTGAGCGTCGGGCCGTTGACCTCGGCCAGCGTGTACCCGTTCCCGTCGACGAAAGTCCACGCGCCTCCCTGACGCTCGGCGACCTTGCCGAACCAGATCACGCGCCGGCCCTGATACGCCACCGCCTCGCCCTGCAAGTAGGTGATGTCCGCGACGATCGCGCGGACCGCCGCCTGCACGCGCAGCACCCCGGTCTGCGACATCGAGGGGATCACCAGTGCGCCGGCGATCCCAAGGATCACGACGACCACGAGCACCTCGATCAGCGTGAACGCCCGGGCGAGGGCGCCACCACGAGAACAAACCAAAGACCGACGCTGTCGTGCGAAACACATCACGGGTCGCTCTCCCGGCGCTGCTGCGCTTATTCGTCACCCGGGACCGGGAAGCGCGACATCTGCGGCATCTCCGGCATCTCCAGGACCTTGACCTCGAACGGACCGGCGAGCCGGCCCTCGAGGCTTTCCATGCGGCTGTTCAGGGATTCGAGCTGCGCGATCATCTGCTGACGCTGGCTCGCAGCGTTCGGGGGCGCGATCGGGTTGTCCGTGCGCCGGTTCGAACGCTGCGCGTTGGCCTCGCTGGTCAGCGGCGCCCCGCCCTGCTGCAGGATCATCACGCCGAGCAACACCGCGACGATTGTGAGCATCGCGTTGGCGTAGCTGCCCTGCTTGGCTTCCCCCCGGCTCTTCAGTGCGTTCATCACGCTGCTCCAGACTTTCGTTGGTCTTCTGGGCGCCACGATCCTCGCGTGGCGCGTCTCGCTCTCGATCGGATCGGACTTTCCCGAGCCCGACCTGAGGCCTCTCGCAATTCCGGACGCTTTTCCGATCGCCCGGCGACGCAGAGACCGCGCGAGGCTCGCCGCCATCCGGATCCGTGAGAACCGAATCCGGACCTACTCGTTGCTGTAGAGGTCGGTGTCCATATCGAACCCGCCCGGGTAGAACCCGATCCGGTTCGCGTTGATCACCTCGAAGTACCACCCCGCCCCGGCACCGGGGACCGCCGCGACCGCGACCGCCTCGGTCGCTGCGCTGACGTCCGAAGCGCCCATGTAGGTGTTGAACGGCTCTTCCTTGAGGTAGTTGGTCGAGACCAGGATGCCCCAATCGCCATCGGCCAGGGGAGACGTCGCGTTGGTCGTCGGGAGCAACCCGCCGTGACGCGTGCGATAGAGCTCGATCTGATTCTGGATCTCCTGGACCTGCTTGCGGAGCGTCACCTTGCCGCTCTCGGTCGCGGCGCTGGAGAGCTGCGGAACGACGATCGCCGCCAGGATCCCGAGGATCACGACAACGATCAGGATCTCGACGAGTGAGAATGCTGTCCGGTCGCTCGTCCGCATATCGCTCCGCTCCCGTCGGCGCGGTGCCCGGAGCACCCCGCCGCGTATCCAAACAGCCGGAGCCCCGCGAAGGGCCCCGGCTCGTGTAGTCGTTCAACCCGGCGATCAAGCCGGGATGTGGATCAGGTGATCAAACGGTTCAGGGAACCTCGCTGGTCAGGATGTACTGGGCGTAGCCAGTCTCGTTCGACAGCAGGTTGTTGATCGGGTCGTAGCCCTGAGCGAAGATCTGGTTGGGAAGGGCGGGCGGGCCGGCAGCGGCGGCGCGGAAGCCCCAACCCGAGGTGCCCGCAGCGGGGTCACCGGCGGCGATGTTCGGAGTCACACCAGCAGCGGCGACGATGTCGGTCGCGTTGGTGAAGCCGTTGAACGGCTGCTCCTTGAGGTAATCCTCGCTGACGAGGATGCCCCAACCATCGTTGCTGCCGGCCTGCAGCCAGCCGTCAGCGGCCGCGGGGATCGCACCCTGGTTGCGGACGCGGAAGAGCTCGAACTGGCTCTCGATGGTCTGCATCTGGCTCTGCAGGGCGCCCTTGACGGCTTCCTGGCTGGCACTGGTGAACTGCGGGATGACGATCGCGGCAAGAATGCCGAGAATCACGACAACGATCAGAATCTCGACCAGCGTGAAGCCAGTCATGCGACGACGAGTGCGCATCAGAACGTCTCCTTGAGGTACGACCTCGTTCACTCCGAGCAGGGACGTTGGCGCCTGTGCCCCTGCTCATCAATCCTCCGTCGGCGACGACCCGCGCTGAGCCGAGCGCCTCACGCGGGGCCGACGGATCGCTCCCCTCCGGTGCGATCCGCCGGTCCCACCAAGGACCGAGCCGCGGCAGAGCGCCAGCCAGCCGCGACACCGCCGCAAACGGATGCGACGATGTCGAAACTTCGGCCCTCCCCAGCCCTCACTTCACCCGCTGAAGAAGTTCCCCGATTCGGGCCTCCGCAGAGCCCGCGCATCAGGTCCATCCGCTCCCGTTCCCCCCAACTGCCGGATCAGCAGCAGTGCGCACGAAAAGGCCCGGCGACCGGCGCCGGGCCTTCTATAGAGTCCAATTGAGCCGAGTCGGGTCCGGGAACTAGCCCTCGCCGCCGAGGATCAGCGGCACAACCTCGTCCTTGGGCAGGTCGAGGGCGCCCATCAGCGAAGCCGCCGCGACAGCCTCGCCGTCTGCTCCGATACCCGCGGTCTCGACCAGCCAGCTGACCTGGCGCCGCTCGAGCATGTTCCCGAATCGCTTGGCCGAGGCCGTCACGCGATCGAGCAACTCGATCCGGTCGTCATCGAACGCATCCATCGCGGCGTCCATGAGCGCCACCTGGACCTGCTGGTTGCCGATGTGGCTCAGCACATCAGCGATGTGCAGCCGGATGTCGCCGTCGCTGACGTTCAGAGCGTCTACGAGAGGCACCGAAGCGTCGGCGATATCGAACGCCGCGGTCGCGGCGCCGCCCGAGCTGATGGCCAGATCACGCAGCAGCGCGAGCGCCTGAAGAGCGTAGATCTCGGCCTCGTTGCCGGTGACCGGGGCCCCGGTCGCCTGACGGACCAGCGAATCGATGGCAGCTTCCATCTGGGCGCTGCTGACACCGGTGCGTCCGATCTCGGTGAGCGGATCGCCGTCGAAGGACGACGAGTGCTGCGCGTAGCCCGCGCCGCCCATCAGCGCCAGAACCGGCGTCGCACGAAGGCGGGCCGTCGAACGGATCTCCTCGATCGTCCCGATCGAAGAATCAGCCGTGAGGTCTGTCACGATCAGCTCGATGCCGGGGGCCTCGGCGATCGAGCGCCGCGCAGAGCGGAGCTCGGACACCGGCGGCAGCACCGTGTAGCCCATCCCCTCGACGATCGTCCGCAGCTCCTGCTGCCTGTCGAGGTCGGCCGCCACGATGATCGCGTACTGCGCCGACGCCTCGCCGATCATGCTCGCGAGGATCGGGATCACCTGCTCGGCACCGGCGAACAGCGACCGCGGGTGCGAATGCCCGATGGCAAGAGCCGCCTCGTACCGGACGCGCCGGTTCGGGTAGCTCAGCGCGTCGATCAGCGCCGTGCCGCCACCACCCACCAGCGCGTTGCTGCCGGCCGAGTTTGCCAGCGCCTCGATCGCGAGCCGCGCAAGACGCGTGTCCTGCGTCCGCAGCGCACGCTCGAGCACCCGCTGAGTCACCGACGGGCCCGCCGCAACGGCGTAGTACATTGCTTCGCGCCGGTCCGATCCGTACGCGGGGTTGTCGTACCCCTCGGGCGAATCGAGCTCCCGGGAGAAGTTCGAAGCGGTCCACAGCGCCATCGCGGGCTCGTCGGTCGGATCGAACGTCAGCGCCTTCTCGGCGAGCCCCATCGCGCGGGCCTCGTGGTACACCTCGGTACGGATCGCGGTCGCCACCAGGCCGAGCTGGGGCTCGAAGCTCCACAGCAGCTGGTGATCCTCACCCGGGAAGCTCGTCAGGCTGCGCGACTCGCTGTAGTAGCGCTCGCCGAGTTCGCGGTACAGACCCGACAGCGGGAGCTCCAGCTCCGGGCTCCCGCCCAGCGAGCGGATCGCGATCTCGCACGCGGCGCGAACCGCGCCGTCGCTCGTGGTCCTGTGGGTTTCGCTGAGGTACGGGATCGCGGCGTCGTACCCGAGCCGGCCGAGCACGCGGGCGATCCGCTCCTGCGTCGTCGGGCCCACCTCGCCCAGAGCCGCGGTCAGCGGCCCGACGGCCTGCGAGCCCATCTGCGTCAGCACGACCTCGACCTCGGTCTCGAGCGCCTGGTCCTGGCGATCCAGCAGCACCTGCAGCAGCTGCGGCACCGAGTATTCACCGGCCGCGGCCAGGAACCGTCGCCCGTCGAGCTGGCCCCGCGGCGCGCCGGTGAGCAGCGCGATGTTGCGGGCGATCTCGTTCGGGTCGCGGGCCCGGGCGAGGCGCCCGGCTTCGTAGAGCTTCTCGAGCTCGGCCGCGACACCCTCGAGTTCGGCGAACCGCATCGCCCTCCCGACGGCTGTCTGGAAGCGCTCGCTCATCGTCGCCGAGTCCTCGACCATGCCGATGAACTGGCGCGGATCGACCTGGCGATCGATCAGCTCGCGGGCGTACGCCTCCGCGGCGTCGAGACGCGCGATCTGAACAAAGTGGATGAAGTCTTCGAGCAACTCCTGGTCGCTCTTTGCGGGCGCGTCCTGCTGCGCGATCGCCGCGCCGCTGACAGCCAGAGACAACAACGCCGCTGTCGCGGCCCGCTTCAAATTCATGCCCATAGATGGAGCTCCGGCACCTTCGAAGGTGGACTCTTCGCCGAACACTTTCCGTATCCCCACACCCGCGAGTTCCGCAATCTAGCGGGCCGTGGCAAAAAGTGTCAATCCAGTCCGGCTCCGGCCGATCCCCCGGCCCGTCAATCCCCTATCAGACCCCGCTCATCGCCGCCCGGGCTTACCGGACGCACCCGGGCCCAGGCCTGACCCGCCAAGACAGGAGCGGCCCCGGATTCCCCGTCGTCAGGCCCTTGGCGTCAAGACGCCCCCCGGATGACCCGATGCTCCGTGGGCGGCGATTCAGCCGCGGAGGGCCTGCGAGGTCGCAGACTCCAGCTCGGTGAGTTCAAGCGAGGCGGTGAGATGATGGCCCAGGAAAAGGACGTCCTGACGACCGGCGAGGTTGCCAAGCTCTGCAACGTTGCCCCCCGGACCGTCTCCAAGTGGTTCGACTCCGGTCAGCTCCAGGGCTACAGGATCCCGGGCTCCAAGGACCGGCGCATCCCGCTGAACAACCTCGTGAAGTTCATGAAGGCGCACGGCATCCCCCTCGACGGCGTGATGAGCGGGTCGACCCGCGTTCTCGTCGTCGACGACGAGCGCGACATCACCGACGCGCTCCGCAAGCTCCTCCCCGAGCAGGCCGGATACGACGTGCACATCGCTTCCAACGGCTTCGAAGCCGGGCTCGAGTGCGAGCGTTTCAAGCCGCACGTCATGCTCCTGGATATCCACCTCGGAGACAGCGACGCCACCAGCGTCGCGAACCTCGTCCGCGACAGCGACGATCTGGCCATGACCCGCATCATCGCCATGAGCGGCAAGCTGACCGACGGCCAGGCCGCCGGGCTCCGCCAGGCCGGCTTCGAGTCGTTCCTGAAGAAGCCCTTCCAGGTTCGCCAGGTCATCGACGCGATCGAGAAGGCCACCGCTCTGGTCCACTGACCCGGGCACGCGAAACCCAGCGCGCAAAGATTGACTCCCGAACTCGCGATCACCGTCGCCCAAGCCATGCCCGCGCAGCGGCGCCAGAGTTCCGAGAACCGATTCCGGTCCGGGTTCGGTGAGCGCACAACCCCCAGCGATCTCGGGGGTATGCTCCGGGGCGCAACACCGCCTCAACGCAAGACGGAGCCCCGAAATGCCCATCCGACGCACGCTGGCCATCGCCCTCACCACGCTCGCATCGCAGGCGTGCGCCCTCGCGCAGGACACGGTCGACCTCCGCTACGGGCCCGTCGAGAGCGACGGCGACGCCAAGGCGACCCCGGAGGTCATCGAGACCAGCGTGCAGGTCACCTCGACCGTCAGCAACCTCCCGGGCGCGCCCGCGGCGAGTTCGCAATTCGAGCGGCGTCTGCTCTGGGTCGCGCCGGACGTCGTCTCCGCCAAGCCGGGCGCCGAGGTCGTCTACAGCCTCGTGGTTCACCGGCTCGCGATCGAGTTGGTCCGGCCCGGCTGGGACCGCGACGACTACTACTCGTGGCTCCCCAAGCGCAACCCCAGCGCCGCGATGCGCCGGCTCGATGGCCACATCTTCAACAAGCCGCAGCTGTTCATGTCCTTCAACGCGGCGTCGGGCGTCGTTCGCGAGCCGGGGGCCGGCTACAACACGCTCAACACCTCCATCGGCAGGATGATGATCAACCCCAACGTCCCGCGGGATCAGCTCGACACGATCCGCGACGAGATCCTCCAGCAGTCGATCATCGACTCGCTCGACATGGGCATCTCCTTCATCGCCGGCGAGGACGTGCAGGTCGGCGACTCGTGGACGCGCTCGCGGACCCTCCTCATCCCGTTCACGAACCCGGCGACGATCAACTGGACATGCACGCTCGAGTCCATCGACGATCAGGTCGCCGTCATCCTGCTGGATCCCGAGGTGGAAATCGATAACCCGGGCGGCCAGCCCCAGGGCATCAGCGTCATGCTCAAGAAAGGCAGCGCCGGGAACGGCCAGCTCCTCTACGACGTACGCAACGAGCAGCTCGTGCGCCTCGAGCGCCGGCTCGACCTGCCCTTCCGCGTCACCCGCCCGACCGCGGTCGGCGACGAGACGTTCGACTTCGACATCACCATCGAGGTCGAAGCCGAGCCCCGCCTCGAAATCGAGCTCGAGCAGCGCCGCTGACCTAGCGGACCTGACCCAGGTACGCCGCGAGCAGATCGCGGGCCGCCGCCAGGTCCTTCTTCTCGATCATCTCGGTCACCGTGTGGATGTAGCGCGTGCCGACCGTCACGCCCACGGCGCGGCAGGCGCCGTCGTTGGCCAGCTGCATCGCCGCCCCGTCCTGGCCGCCGGCCGCGAGGATCGAGCGCTGCACCTTCACGCGGTTCTTCTTCGCCACCGCCTCTAGCTCGTCGATCAGCGTGTGGTCGGCGATGAACGATGAGTCCTTGATGTGCAGCACGGCTCCGTCGCCCTGGGTCGTGACGCTCTCTTCGGTCGGCACGCCGGGCGTATCGCACGCGAGCGTCACGTCGAGGCCGATCCCGATATCAGGGCGCACGCGCCGCGACGCCGTGAACGCGCCTCTGAGACCGACCTCCTCCTGCACCGTGAACACGCAGATCACCTCGCACCGGTGCCCCGTCCCCGACGACTCGAGCTTGCGGACGCTCTCGAGGCCGAGCCAGCACGCGACACGATTGTCCAGCGCCTTGCTCACGACCTTGTCACCGATCTCCTCGAACGGCTCGTGCATCACCACGTAGTCGCCGATCTGCACGCTCCGTTTGACCTTCGCGCCCGGCAGCCCGATGTCGACCATGAACTCCTTGATCTCCGGCACCTTCTTGCGGTCCTCCGGGCTGGCGATGTGCACCGGACGGCCGCCGGGGTTCATCACGCCGACGATGTCGCCGGCCTTCTTCGTGCACACCAGCACGCGCCTGGAGAACAGGTTCCGGGTGTCGAACCCGCCGGCGGGGTCGAGCCTGATGAAGCCGCGTTCGTCGACGTGCTTCACGTAGAACCCGATCTCGTCCATGTGACACGCGAGCATCACCTTCGTCGGTTCGGCACCGCGTCGCGCCGGCGTGCGCTTGGTCGTCTTCTTCTTGGACCGGCCGCCCCCGGCGCCGCGCGGCGAGCGACGGCAGATCAGGTTGCCCATCGCGTCGGACTCGATGTCGTCGAAGAGGCCCTCGGCTTCGGCCAGGATCAGGTCCCGGACCCGCTCCTCGCGACCGGGGATGCCGGGGGTCTCGCACAGACGCTTCAGAAGATCGATGTTCACGCTCGCAGCTCCTCGTCTCGGGCTCTCTCGGCCCGGCCTGGCCGAGAGCATACGATCCCGCCACCGATCACGGGACCCGCGCACACATGAGCATCGAAAGCCCCATCCTCCCGCTGCTCGAAGAGAGCGGCGCCACATTCCTTGCCTACGGCGCCCATCGCGCCGAAGACGCCAGCCAGACCATCGTCGCGCCGGCCCGTATCGTCGAGACCTTCGGTGAACTCGAACTCGAGTACGCCGCCGTCCGGCGGGGCTGTGCCCTGCTCGATCTCCCCCACCGTTCGACGATCCGCGTGACCGGCGACGACCGCGCGGAGTTCCTCAACCGGATGCTCACCCAGGAGCTCAAAGGCCTGGCACCCGGCGATGTCAGGCGTTCTTTCTGGCTGAATCGCAAGGGACGCATCGACGCCGACCTCCGCCTGCTCCAGACCGACGACGCCACGCTCATCGACCTCGACATCCTCTCCGCCGCCCACACCGTCGAGACGCTCACGGAATTCGTCTTCAGCGAAGACGTCGCGTTCGAAGACGCCACCGAGCAGCACCACCGCCTGGCGCTGCACGGGCTGACCTCGCTCGCGCTGCTGGAGCGCATCGCCGACAGGACCGAAGGCCCCGCGCCCAGCGAACTCAAGCCCGGACACTCGACCACTCTCATGGTCGCGGGCGCACGCGTCCTCGCCGATCGGCAGGACGACGCCGGAGATCGCGGGGCAAACCTGCTTGTGCCCACCGAGTCAGCCCGAGCCGTCTTCGAACGACTCCTCGAAACGGGCATCGCTCCCACTCCCGATGGCGAGGCGCCCAGGGGCGAGTTCCGCATGCGCCCCACCGGCTGGCACGCCTTCAACATCGCGCGCATCGAAGCGGGCACCCCGCTGTTCAACCTCGACTTCGGCACGAGCAACCTCCCCGCCGAATCGGGCGTCATCGACGATCGCGTGAGCTTCACGAAGGGCTGCTACCTCGGGCAGGAGGTCGTCGCGCGGATGAAGAGCCTCGGACACCCCAAGCAGACCCTTGTGGCCCTGCGTGCAACGTCGGACCCCGGCGACGCCCACCCCTCGACCGGCTCGCCCGTGTTCACGACCGGCTCGGACAAACCCGTCGGCGCCGTCACGAGCGCGACCCGCTCCCCGATGCTGTCGGACGCCTGCGTGTGCTTCGCCCAGGTCAAGTGGGATCATGCCAAGGCAGGCGAGAGCCTGCAGATCGAGGCCGACGACGCTCGCATCGATGCGGAAGTCCAGCCCTCGCTGGCGTTCTGGACCCGCTAACGGGCGCGATCAGTCCGGCAGCACGTCGAGCTTGCGACCGCGCGCCTTGATCAGCCTCCAGCGCTCGACGCTCGGCTCGGAACGCGCGCCGGGGGCGATGGTCGAGATCGGCCCGTACAGCTCGGCCTCGATGATCGTCTCGACCCCGCGCTCCCTGCCGGGCTGGATGTGCAGCGCCAGCGGGCCCTCCCCGACTTCCTTCAGGCGCGTCACATCACCGGCGTCCATCACCCCGAGGCTGCGGAAGTGCCAGAAGCCCTCTCGGCGCACCGCGAGCTCGACCGGCACCCCCTCGGGGGGATTCACGAACACCTTGATCGCCCCCTCCCATCGCGCTCGCGACAGGTTCACGAGCACCCAGCCGCGCTCGTCCGGCTCGGTGGCGATCTCCATCAGTCGGTCCACCCACTCGGCCTCCCGCGCCCAGACCTCGCTCCCCTCGGGCATGCGCACCGCAATCACGTCGCGCCGCTCCGCAGCCGAGAGCAGCCACGGCCCCGCCACGACCTCGAAGTCCCGCTCGTTCTCGATCCGGAACTCGTGCTCGGCCTCCCCGCCGGGTAGCAGGCGTACCCGCTTGATCTCGCGGACCCCCCGCAGCTGCACGGGCCCGGTCATCTCGAGCTCGTGCGACGCGCTCGCGGTGCGCCGGACCGGACCGACGTCCATCGCCGGATCGGGCGGCCACACGCGCAGATCGCCCAGCGGATCAACCCAGCCCATCGGCGCATCCTGCGGCGACACCCACGAGTAGACGCCTCCCCGGAACACGTAGTCGCCCTCGATCTCGGGCTCTTCGTTCAGGCGCTTCGAGAGCAGGACGTTCGGACCCTTCCTGGGCCCGAAGTAGGTCACCCGGTCGACGGACCCGAGCACCTCGAGCGCGTAGCCGTCCCGTTCCAGACGCCACGCATCCCTGCTGCTCGTTCTGGATCCCTTGCACCCACCCGCTCCGGCGACCATCGCGCCCAGCACAGCCAGCGCCGCTATCCGAACCGCCCGCTCGTTCATCGATCCACCTCCCGGCGCCGGGGGGAGACCCGGAGCCATGCCGTATGATGCCCCACGATGACAGGGCCAAGCCACCGCGCCAAGCGCACCGGGAAACCAGAATCACCGCTCCTCGAGGTCAAGGACCTCCACACGCACTTCCCCGTGAAGTCGGGCGTGCTCCAGCTCACGACCGGCGTCGTGAAGGCCGTCGACGGCGTCTCGTTCCACCTCAACAAGGGCGAGACACTCGGGCTCGTCGGCGAATCGGGCTGCGGCAAGACCACCGTCGGACGCACGCTCCTCCGGCTCATCCCCGCAACCAGCGGCAGCGTCACGTTCGACGGCACCGACGTGTTCGACGCCGGCGGCTCCACGCTCAAGCGCCTCCGGCGCCAGATGCAGATCATCTTTCAGGACCCCGCGGGATCGCTGAACCCCCGCATGCGCATCAGCGCGATCGTCGGCGAGCCTCTGAAGGTGCACAATCTCGTCTCCTCGCGCGACGAGTACCGCTCGCGCGTCGAGGAGCTCCTCGAAAAATGCGGCATGCCCCGGGCCAGCGCCGACCGCTACCCCCACGAGTTCTCCGGGGGCCAGCGCCAGCGCATCGGCATCGCACGCGCCCTGGCGCTCAACCCCAGATTCATCGTCTGCGACGAGCCGACCAGCGCGCTCGATGTGTCCATCCAGTCGCAGATCCTCAACCTGCTCGCCGACCTCCGCGACGAACTCGGCCTGTCCTACCTGTTCATCAGCCACGACATGGCCGTCATCCAGCACATCTGCGATCGCATCGCCGTCATGTACCAGGGCAAGATCGTCGAGGCAGGGACCCGCGACGACGTCATGGAGCACGCCAAGCACCCCTACACCAAGGCCCTGCTCAGCGCCGTGCCCGAGCCGGACCCGCGGCGCGAGCGCACCCGCATCGTCTACGAAGGCATGTCGATGTGACGCCCCCGGCCCGGGCTACATTCCCCGGGCAGTTTCACGCTGGTCGATGAACTCGTCCAGACGCCGGGCGGCCTCGGCGATCCACGCGTCGATCACGTCGCGCACATCGTCGAGCGTGTTGAACATGTCGATCTCGAACTGATTGCCCGTGCGCGCGTCGATAAACGCCGCCAGCTGCTCGCCCGAGAGCGAATCCACGACCTCCGCCTCCAGCGCCGCGCTGCCCGCGCCCGCCCCGGTCAGCTTCGACCCCGGATGGATGTTCAGGAACCACGTGGCCTTGCGCACGTCCGTCACCGCGATGCGCACGCGTGCGACACCGTCGCCCGGGTCGCCCACGAGCCGGAATCCCCGCTCCCGGAGCATGTTGGCCAGGCGCACGTCGAAGAACGTCGCCAGCTCCATGCGCTGCTTGCGAGTGAGCACCGCCTTCTTCTCGTCGCGCAGCACCTGGATGGGCTCGATGAGATACGAGTGGTACTCGGCGATGCGATCGGACACGAACCGCTCGTTCCCGCCCCGGACCTTCTCGAGCTGCGAGTAGTCGCTCAGGAAATCAGTGCGGACAGCCTTGGCGCGATTGCAGCCCCCGAGCGCAGCGCCCAAGAGCAGCAGCGCAAGCAGCACCACGAGCCGTCTGTCTGTGCCGCGATCTGGTCCCACGTGCGGATCTCCGCGAGGGTTTCCCGGACCCTCCAGAAGGAACATATTAGCTTACCCAACGCGCCGCGCCCGAAGGAATCGGCGCGATACCCGCCGGCCTCGATCCGCGCCGCGCAAAGCCCGATCTTTGCAGCACGATGCGCGCCCTGCACAGCCCGATCGCCGCTTATACGGACCGCCTCCCCCACGTGGTGCTCGCCCCCGAGGCAAAGGCGTTCCCCCACCCCGAGGGTGCGCCGATCTTCCGCGCCTCACGCGCACGACTGCTGGTCGCGCTGCTGGCGGTCGACTCGCTCGCTGTCGGCCTGACCGCCGCGATCCTCCTTGGCGTCCTCCCGTCGTTTGCCTGGCTCGCCGTAGGAATCGCGCTCCTTATTTCGCCGCTGATCGGGTTCTCGTTCGTTCGGTCGATGTCGCGCGCCAACTGGCTGCTGCGCGTCGACCCCACCGCCGCGATGGTCAAGTTCCGCTCGTTCCAGCGCGACGCCGGACCCGGCGCAACGACCATCTGCATCGTTCCCTGGAACGCGATCGAGAGCGTGGCCTCGGTCACCGAGACGTTCGTGCGCGATCGCGGCACGAGTCGCGAGCGCTGGACGGAGACTTCCCTGCAGTTCACGCTCCTCCCCGGAGCGGGCGACGACCTCTTCCTGGCGATCCACGAGGACCGCAGCGACAACGCGTTCGCCGAAGATGGCTCGCGCAGAAAGTCCGTCGTGCAGCACTACCCCGTGCGCATGCCCAACGCGACGCGTCTCCGCCTGAAGTTCGCCGGGCGCCAGGACGCGATCAACCCCGGCGTCGACCAGGCCCTCGCCGCGCTCGCCGACCACACTCAGGTCGGCGACCCGATCGAGATCGACTTCTCCGAGCCCAACGAGATCCCGTTCGAGGAGTTCAACGAAGCGGTCCTCTCCCTGGCCGAGAGCGGCCAGCTCCTCAGCGCCACCTCGATCCTCCGGGCCCGCACCGGCTGCTCGCTCACCGAGGCCCGCGAGACCGTCCGCGACCTCATCGGCCAGTCCAACGGCGCCCGGGTGATCAACCCCGATACATTGGCGGCGTGAGCGCCCCAACGATCCGCCCCGCCACCGACGCCGACGACGAGGCCATCGCCCGCCTCGTCAACCACTACATCCGCGAGACCGCGATCCACTTCGGGATCACCGAGACCAAGCCCGAGGACTACCGGCAGATGCGCGCCGAGGCCGGTGACCGATTCCCGTGGCTCGTCGCCGAGGTCGACGGCGCCTTCGCCGGCTACGCCAAGGCCGGCGTCTGGCGCCCCCGCGACGCCTACGCGTGCACCGTCGAGACCACGGTCTACATCGAGCAGGAATTCCAGGGCCGGGGCGTCGGGCGCGCCCTCATGACCGAGCTCCTTGAGCTCCTCCGCCAGCGCGGCTTCCACACCGCCGTCGCCGGCGCGACGATGCCCAACGCAGGCTCCGAACGGCTCCACGAATCGCTGGGCTTCGAGACAGTCGGCGTGTTCCGCGAGGTCGGGCGCAAGTTCGACGAGTACCACGACGTGAAGTGGTGGCAGCTGCAGCTGTGAGCCCCACTCAGGGCGACGACACGAGCAGCCCAATCAGCGCGAGAATCAACAGCGCGCCGACGAGAAGAACGAGTCCGATCGCGATGGCGGGCAGCACTGTCCGGAAGAACCAGTGGTTCCACCGATCGATGCCACTCGCGGCTTCACCCGCCGCAACGCGGAGCGCGATCGAATCTTCCGGATCTCCTACGTCGACCTCGCTCCAGTCGATATCGATCGACTCTTCCCGGACGCGCTCGAGCACCTCGCGAGCCATCGCGAGATCCTGTGGATTCACCATCACTGTCTTGGTATTGCCGAGCGAGGCGCCCCAGATCCCAAGCATCGCGTCGTCGGTGCGAACGCGGGTTTCAATTCCCGCCTCGCCCAGAATCGCGCGGATCAGGCCCGCCTTGATCTCGTTCGCGTAGGTGCCCAGCACCACCGGCCCGTCAGGATCTGGCGATTTCCCCGTCATCAAGCCTCCGGTGCGCCGATACTTCTTCTGAGCCGGCGCGGACGAGCCCCATGAGATACCGCATTGTAGGAATCGATCCCGACACCAGGCACGAGCTGGCGCTCATCGTCGATGCGCCCAGCGACGCGGCCGCCGAGCGAGTCGCCCGCTCGCGCGGGATCGACGTGTCCTCGGTACGTCCCGAGAGCGACGCCGATGCTCCCGGAGACGAACACCCGGGCAGCGAGCCCAAGGTCATCCTCACCGCCCCCGCTCCCGGATCCGTCCAGACGATCGAGCTCACCGGCAAGCCCTGGAAGGCCATCCTTCTTCTGGGAGCGGCCCTGATGATCCTCGGACTCGGCGCGGGCTCGTACGCGCTGCTCAGCGACCCGCGCGCCCTCACGAGCCCCCCGCTGCTGGCCTACCTCGGCGCCGGCGCGTTCATCGGGGGCCTGCTGGTGTTCATCGTCGGGCGCCTCGGCGCCTGGTGGTACCACGGGTAGGCGGGCTACAGCAGCGCGACGGGATCCACATCCACCGCCGTCTTCGCGTCGCTGCGCACGAGCCCTTCAGTCCGCAGCGCCGCGAGCGCCCTCTGGATGCCCGCCGCGCCCGGAGCGAGCATCTCGACGCCCCACCGGTGCTGCCCCGCGATCCGCGAGATCGCGCACGGCATCGGGCCCTTCACTCGAAGGTCGGCCTCGCCGACCGCACGAGCAGCCCGGGCAACTTCGCCCGCCCGGCGCTCCGCCTTGGCGTGGTCCTCGTCGCGACAGACCACCCGCGCCATGCGCCACGCCGGCGGCAGCCCCGCGTCCGTGCGCACGCTCAGCTCCTCGCTCGCGAAGGACTCGTAGTCGTGCGTCGCCGCCAGCGCGATCGCCGGCTCCTCCGGGTTCATGCTCTGCACGACCACCCGCGAGCGCGCTCCCGACGCCGCGCTCCGCCCGGCCCTCCCAGCCACCTGCGCAACCAACTGGAAGGTGCGCTCGGCCGCCCGGAAGTCCGGCAGGCTGATCGCCGTGTCGGCGTTGATCACACCGATCAGCTCTACGCTGGGGAAGTCGAGACCCTTGGCCACCATCTGCGTCCCCAGGAGCACCCGAGCCTCGCCCCGGCCGAACCGCTCGAGCGCGTTCACAAAGTCGCTTGCGCGCTTCATCGTGTCGGCGTCGAGTCTGAGCACCGTGTCGGAGGCCCGCAGCCCTTCGATCGTTCGCTCGAGCTCTTCCTCGACGCGCTGGGTGCCGAACCCCAGCGTGCTCACGCCGCCCCCGCAGCGCGGGCACGCTTGGGGGAGCCGCTGCTCTGCCTGGCAATGGTGGCAGCGCACCAGGCCGCGGACGCTCCCGCTCCTGCGATGGTGCACCACCGTGACGTCGCAGTGCTCGCAGGTCATGAACCAGCCGCACTTCTGATCAGCGCAGCAGACGTAGCTCGCGTACCCCCGCCGGTTGAGGAACAGGATCGCCTGAGCACCGTCTCGAGCGAGCGTCTGTTCAAGCGCCGCGCGAAGCGTCGGCCCGATCGCCCGCAGCTCGCGCGTGCGCTCCGGCTCCCGCCGGCGCTCCTCTGCGAGATCGACGACCTCGACCCGCGGCAGGCGCCCACCCCCCACCCGCTCGGGCATCGACAGAAGCTCGAACCGACCCGACCCGCCCCGCTCCGGCCCGAGCGCGTTGCGCCAGGTCTCGAGCGAGGGCGTCGCCGAGCCGAGGACGACCGGGCACCCCTGGATCTGCCCGCGCTTCAGCGCCACGTCCCGCGCGTGGTAGCGCGGCAACTGGTCCTGCTTGTACGACCCGTCGTGCTCCTCGTCGACGATGATGATGCCCAGCCCGCCGCCTCCAGCGCCGGACGGCGCCGAAGACACGGGCGCGAACACCGCCGAGCGGGCCCCGACCACGATCCGCGCCTTGCCCGAGGACGCGAGCGCCCAGGCCGCGTGACGCTGGCTCTGGGTCAGCCCCGAGTGAAGAACGGCCACCTCCACACCCTTCCCGGCGAACCGGCCCAGGAAGCGCCCGGCCGTCTGGGGAGTGAGGCTGATCTCGGGCACGAGCACGATGCCGCCCATCCCGCACTCGATGACTCGTTCGAGCGCACGCAGGTACACCTCGGTCTTGCCCGATCCGGTCACGCCGTGAAGGAGGAACCCGCCGAAGCGACCGAGTCCGCGCTCGATGGCGCCCACCGCCGACGCCTGCGCCGGGGTCAGCTCCGGCGCCGGGCGCTCGTCCAGCATCCCCCCGGCGCGCTCGCCGAATTCGCGAACGCTGGTGGTCTGCACCTCTTCGAGCACGCCCGCCTCGACGAGCCGGTTCACCGGCCCGGCGTTCCGTGCCCCCAGCATGTGCGCGAGCTTCTTGCGCTCGACGGGGAACTCTGCATCAGCAACACCGCGGAGCGCGTCGAACGCCCGGCGCGCAGTGGGTGTCAATGCTGCGTTCACCTCATCGATGCGCGTCGCATCGATCGACACCCGGCGCAGCTTGGTCACGGTGCGCGCGCCCACGCCCCGCTTGACCGACGCCGGCGCCATCGTCGACAGCACCATCCCCAGCGGGCAGCAGTAATAGCTCGCCATCCACTGGGCGAGTTCGACCATCGGCTCGCTGAACCGCGCGCCGCCCTCGGGATCGATCCCGTCGATCGCCCGGAGCGCTCCGATCTCGAGCCCCCGATCGCGCAACTCGTCGCTCGCGTCCTCTTCCGTCGCGATCCGGACGATCCAGCCCGAGGCCCGGGCGCTCTTCCCGAGCGGAACCCGAACGCGATCGCCCACCCTCGCGCCGCGCATCGACTCGGGCACGACGTACGTCAGCCCTCCCGGCGCATCGACACCCCGCTCGGGCGCGACCCAGGCCACGAGACCGCTCCTGTCGACGGATTGGGGGAACAAGTCGGGTTCCATGCGCATCGGACCGGGGGAGCAACCTCCATGGTCTCCAAAACGGGCCCCGCCCGCGGGATGCCGGAACCCCGACTCGCCTTGCGTCGCATATGCCCCGTGGGTATGTTCCGCCGGCTTGCCGCAGCAGTGGGACGGATCCCCCGCGTCTTGGCTATGTTGGAGCGTTTGTTCGGTTGCTGCAACCGTTCGTGGCGGGTTTGTCGTATCGGGTCCCCGGCTTGTCCCCGGGGCGGCTGATGGCCTTGAAGTCCCCATGGGCGGTTCAATCCTGGAGTTCTGAGAAGATGCGTATTCCCCGTCGCGCTCGCGCCCGGACGCTTTTGATCGCTCTCGCCTCTGCTTGCACGGCAGCGGCATTCACCCCCGCAGCTCACGCCGATACCGACAGACTGTCGCGTGCCGAGCAGACTCTCGATGAGGGCCTCGTCGTCGAAGCCCGCGCCGAGCTGCTCGCGCTCCGCAAGGCCGGAGTCACGGGAGAGAGCCACGACCGACTCGTCGATCTGCTGGCCGCCGCGGAGCGACAGATGCGCTTCCTGAGCGACGTCGAGATCACCCTGCAAAAGGCGGAGCTCGCCCTCAAGCAGGGCGACCTTCGGCTCGCCGAAGCCCAGGCCGCTTCCGCCAATCGCCACTACAAGGCGACCCCCGAAGACCGGGCCCGCGCCGAGAGCATCACGGCCGAAGCCGCGTCTCTCCGCAACGACCTCCAGCCGCTCGTCGCCCCGGCGCTCGCCCAGGCGATCAGCGATTTCGAGGCCGAGCGCTACGCCGAGGCCAAGGCCGGCCTCGCCAGCGTCACCCGCATCAACGCCGAGCTCACGCAGGAGCAGACAGCCCTGCTGAACCGCTACCGCGATCGCATCTACGAGCTCGAGCGCTCGTCCGGCGAGGTGTTCGAGGTCGAGATCGTTCCGCTGAGCCTGCTCCGCGCCGAGGCGCCCGCCGGCGCCGCCGAGGCGACGACCGCTCTGGCCCTCGCCCAGCAGGGCGGCGAAGGCGACCCCTTCGAGCAGGCCGCGCAGATGGACGCCCAGCGACTGCTCTCCCAGGCCAACGCCGCCTTCGAGGCCGGGCGCTACAACGAGGCCGCCGAGCAGTTCGAGATCGTCCTCACCCGCTACGCCCAGTACCTCTCCGACGACGACGCAGCCCAGGCCCGCGACCGCCAGCTCGAGGCCCAGACCCGCATCGGCGGCCAGGACACCGGCCTGATCAACCAGACCGTCGAGAGCCGCCAGCGCCTCCGCGAGCAGGCCAACGCCGAGTTCAACAACGCCCTGGACCAGGCGTCCGACGCCCTCACCCGCGGCGACATCGTCGACGCCCGCAACCTCGCGGCGCAGGCTCGCCTCCGCTGGAACGAAGCCTACAACCAGGGCCTGTTCACCGAGGACGCGTACCGCGCCGGCGCCGCCGACATCGACACCCTCGTGTCGCGCATCGACGTCGCCGACGAGCAGCAGACCGCCACGGAGATCCGCGAGCGCGAGGCCCGCCTCGCCCGCGAGGAAGCCGAAGCCCGCCGCCAGCAGGAGTCCGAGCGCCAGGCCCGCATCCGCGACAGCCTCACCCGCCTCCGCTCCCTGCAGGCCGAGCACAAGTACGAAGAGGCGCTGCAGCTCGCCGACCAGGTGCTGTTCCTCGATCCCGAGAACGCCGCCGCCAAGCTCCTCAAGGACGTCCTCAAGGACCTGATCCTCTACCAGGAGTTCGCCGAGGCCAAGCGCGAACGCGGCGTCTCCTACGCCACCGAAACAGTCGAGATGGAGCGGTCGCTGATCGTCCCCGAGGACATCATGGCCTACCCGTCGGACTGGCCTGAACTCTCGTTCCGTCGAGGCGAGATCCAGTCCTTCGTTGAGTCCGGCGCAGACCGGCGCGTCCTGGCGACGCTCGATCAGCGCAAGATCCCCGCGACGTTCGATGACAACCGTCTCCAGGACGTCATCACCTTCATCGCGCAGGTCACGAACCTGAACGTCGATGTCGACTGGGACTCGCTCGACCAGATCGGTATCGATCCCGATCAGGACATCTCGCTCGAACTCCGCGAGGTCCCCGCCCGCGTCGTGCTCGACCGTGTGCTCGAGAAGGCCCAAGCCGACCCGTTCAGCAAGGCCGGATGGGCCGTCAACGACGGCGTCCTCGTGATCGCCGCCGACGAGGCCCTGCGTCGCAACACGTTCATCGTGATCTACGACATCCGCGATCTGCTCTTCCAGATCCCCGACTTCGACGACGCCCCGCGTCTGGACCTCGATCAGGTGCTCAACCAGGGCGCCCGTGGCGGAGGCGGCAGCGGCTCGATCTTCGAGGACTCGTCCAACGGCGAGGGCTCGGACTACCGCGGCGACGGCCTCACCGAAGAAGAGATGATGGACCGCATCCTGGACATCATCCAGACCAACGTCGACTTCGAGGGCTGGCGGGACAACGGGGGCTCCACCGGCGTCGTCCAGGAGCTCAACGGCAACCTCATCATCACCAACACCGCCAAGAACCACCGCGAGATCCAGGGCCTGCTCAACCAGCTCCGAGAGATCCGCTCGGTCCAGATCAACGTCGAGTCCCGCTTCCTCACGGTCGCGCAGGACTTCTTCGAGCAGATCGGGTTCGACCTCGACATCGTCTTCAACCCCAACGGCAACGGGCAGTTCCCCGCCGTGCAGCGCCAGCTCGAGGCATTCGGGCAGGGCTCGCTGGCCGATGAAGGCCTCTCGATCTACCCCTCTGACATCGTCACCGGTCGCAACGGCACCAACGCCGGCTGGACCGTCGTCGGCGTCGACGCCAACGGCAACCCGACCTACGACTTCGTCAACCGTCCGTTCTCGATCCCGGCTCCCGATGGCTGGTCGCCGATCCCCGTCCAGCAGGACTCGATCGGCATCACCGATGCCCTCACCCGCGCCGCCGGCACCGACTTCGCCCAGTCCGTGCTCGGCCCGGTCGGCTCAGCCCTCAACCCCGCCCTCGCCGTGGCCGGTACGTTCCTCGACGACATCCAGGTCGACTTCCTGGTCGAGGCCACGCAGGCCGACCAGAGGAGCGTCCAGCTCTCGGCGCCGCGCCTCACGTTCTCCAACGGTCGCAGCGCCAACATCTCGGTCGTGAACCAGGTCGGCTTCGTCTCCGACCTCACCCCGGTCGTCGGCACGTCCTCCGTTGCGTTCGACCCCACCATCGGCCGCATCAACTCCGGTTTCACGCTCGCCGTCCGCGGCGTGGCATCGGCCGACCGTCGCTACGTCACGATGACCGTCCAGGCCGCCGTCTCCGGCACCCCGACGTTCACGAACCAGACCGTCCAGGCCCAGGCCGGCGGCGCCGGCGCGGGCGGCGGCGACGACAACGTGTTCATCATCCCCCCGGCCGAGGGCACCATCCAGATCCCGACGATCGACGTGACGCAGGTCAACACCGGCGTCACCGTTCCCGACAAGGGCACCATCCTCCTCGGTGGTCAGCGCCTCACCAATGAGATCGAGATCGAGACCGGCGTGCCGGTTCTGAGCAAGCTGCCGATCATCAACCGCTTCTTCACCAACCGGTCGGAGATCCGGGAAGACCGCACGCTCATGATCCTGATGAAGCCCACGATCATCATCCAGAACGAGCGAGAAGAAGCCGAATTCCCCGGCCTGATGGATCAGTTGAAGAACCCCTTCCGTTGATCCGATCGCCCCTAGGGCGATATGCGAAGCGAGCACACCAAGGGCTCACCCGCAGGGGTGAGCCCTTTTCGTTCCACACTCGCCGCCATCGCGGCGCAGGACCGCCCGGCAGCTATACTCTCCCCTCTCGCGAATGGAGGTAGCCCCAAGATGGCACAGGCCGATACACGCCTTCGGGTACGAAAAGAGGACGACGTCGTCCACGTGGAGTTCGTGGACCGCAACATCCTCGACGAGGCGAACATCCAGAGGATCGGCGAGGAGATCCTCGCCCTGATCGAGACCGAGAGCGAGCCCCGGCTCGTGATCAGTTTCTCGAACGTTGATCACCTCTCATCCGCGGCGCTTGGAACGTTGATCACGATCCACAACAAGATGAAGGCAAAGAGCGGCTCGCTGCGCCTCGCGAATATCGATCCGCAGATCTACGAGGTGTTCGTCATCACGAAGCTCAACAAGCTCTTCGAGATCCACGACACCTCCGAGAACGCAATCGCCAGCCTGAAGTAGCGACCACGACCCTCCGCGGGGCGAAGCCGCATGACCGCACCCTCGAGCCAACCTCGAACGGACGCTGATATCGCGCTCGACAACGAGCCCGAGGCGATCCGCACCACGCAGGACGAGATCCTCAAGGCAGCCGCAGACGCCGGCTACGCCGAGGCCGCGTGCTTCGCGATCCGTCTGGCGCTCGAAGAAGCGATCTACAACGCGTTCCGCCATGGCCACAAGGAACTCCCCCACGAGCCGGTGCGCGTCGCGTGGCGCATCACCGATCAGCGCATCGATCTTGCCATCGAGGACAAGGGCCCCGGGTTCGAGCCCGAAGCGGTGCCCGACCCGACCTCGGAAGAGCGCCTCGAACTCCCCCACGGGCGCGGGCTCATGCTCATGCGTGCCTACATGACGAGCATCGAATACAACGACAAGGGCAACCGCGTCGAGATGGTGTTCGACAAGGCCACGCAGACGCCGTAACAACCGTCGCCCTACTCGGGCCGCTCCTGCTCCGGGCCGGGCGTCTCGCCGGACGGACGCTCGTCGCGCGCCGACCCCGGCCCCCCGCTCAGCCATCGCACATCGTGCACGCGGGCCGAACCCAGCGCTTCGGAAGTCGGCGCACCGACCCACTCACCGAACTGCTCCGGCGTCACGCGATCGGCGCGGATCACGTCCATCTCCGTCCAGCCGTCCCCGTCGGGCGCCTGCCCGCTCACGGACTCGGCGCTCAGGCGCTCGGCGCTGTCCAGGGAGTCCGCCGAGACGAGCACCTCGGCGTAGGAGTCGCCCCGGTCGTCGGCCATGGCGCACCGGACCACGCACTGCCAGCCCGTCACTCCGAGCTCGTTGCCCTCGGCATCGACGTTCTTGGTCACGTCAACGTTCAGCTGCAGGTTCCAATGGTCTCGAAGGCGCTCGACGATCTCGTCGGCCACCAGCAGCTCCACTTCCTCACTGCCGGCCAGCAGCACCGTCCGGTGCTCGTGCTCGACAGCATCGGCCCCCCGCACCTCGCCGTGGGCACGCAGATCGAAAGCCGCCAGCAGCTTCTCGACGCGTTCCTTGAACTCAAGGCCCACCCTGACCGTCACGACCTTGTGCTCGTCGACGAAGATGTACACGAACGGATCGAGGCTCATCGCGCCGAAGCCGACCAGGCCGTCCTCGAACAGCCAGTCGTCGTAGGCGCCCATCCCATCGAGGAACTTCTCGATCCCCACCAGGTCGTAGGCGAGATACGGGTCCACCTCGCGATACGCGTCGGTGCCCAGGATGTCCAGGATCGGGTAGACCCGCGACGGGAGCAGCGCAAACAACCCGCGGCACAACGCCCGGACGCGCTTGGCCGACACCACGACGTCGTACACGAAGCGGTCGGGCCACTCCTCCCAGTCGTCGGAGCTGTACCCGTCGAACCCAGGGGCGTCGGCCCCGTCTGCGGCCTCGAACTCCTCGGTGTAGCCGGCCAGCGGAGACATCTCCGCCACCGGTGCCACACCGAGCGGGAACTGGAATCCCTCGAGTTCCTTCCGCTCGATCTGCTCGTTGATCTGGGCCCGCCTCATACTGGCTCCATACATCGGCAGTCCGATGCCCGCGCGACGACCATACCACCCGGATCCGGCCCCCTTCCGCCCAAAAGCGGACCCAACCGCACCCGAACGTTGCGATCGGTGGGCCGTTGGGGCATGATAAACCGATCCATACCGGAATCCTCTCCTGCCCGCTCCGATCGGAGGCTCCCTTGGAACAATTGATGAACGTGCTGAATGACGTCAACGGCGTGATCTGGCACAACTACGTGCTGTACATCGTGCTCGGCGTCGGCGTGCTGTTCACGTTCTGGTCCGGATTCAGCCAGTACCGCGCGCTCACCCACGGCGTGAAGGTCGTCCGGGGTGAGTACGACGACAAGGACGATCCCGGCGCGATCAACCACTTCCAGGCGCTCTCGGCCGCCCTCTCGGCGACGGTCGGGCTGGGCAACATCGCCGGCGTCGGCGTCGCCGTCGCGCTCGGCGGGCCCGGAGCCGTGTTCTGGATGTGGATGGTGGGCATCTTCGGAATGGCCATCAAGACCACCGAAGTCACGCTCTCGATGCTCTACCGCAACACCGACGACCCCGAGAACCCCCACGGCGGCCCGATGTTCGTTGCCGCCAAGGCGTTCAAGGAGCGGGGCCTCGGCGGCGTCGGCAAGGCCGTCGGCAGCATCTTTGTCGTCACGCTGCTGATCTCCACCATCACCGGCGGCAACATGTTCCAGGCGTGGAGCGTCGGCGAGATCACCAACAACTACTTCCCGATCCCCTCGATCGCCACCGGCATCGTGCTCGCGGCCCTCGTGGGCCTCGTCATCCTCGGCGGCATCAAGCGCATCGGCTCGGTCGCCGGTCGCATCGTGCCGTTCATGTGCGCCGTCTACCTCCTCGCCGCGTTCGCCGTGCTCGCGCTGAACATCGGCGAGATCCCGTCCATGCTGGTGCTGATCGTCAAGAGCGCCTTCAGCACCGCCGAGGCCGAGGGCGCGTTCCTCGGGGGCACGATGGGATACGCCCTGCTGTGGGGCATGAAGCGCGCTCTGTTCTCCTCCGAGGCCGGCCAGGGCTCCTCCCCGATCGCGCACTCGGCGGCCAAGACCGACGAACCCGTCCGCGAGGGCGTTGTCGCCGGACTCGAGCCGTTCATCGATACCATCGTCGTCTGCACGCTCACCGCGCTGGTCATCCTCTCGACCGGAGCGTTCAACCGCAGCCCCGAAGCGGTCTACCCCGAGGGCGTCATCCTCTCGGTCGTCCCGCACGACGCCGACAACAACGGCGAGCAGGACACCGACTCCAGCGGCAGCCCGCTGTGGACGCTCATGGCACGCCTGACCAACAACGCGGGCGCCGTGATCGATGCCGACTTCCCCAACCGCAACGAAGAGGCCCGCGAAACGTCCGGCCCATGGAGCGGCGGCGAGAACGTCTTCGTCGTCGTCGCCGGCGACCGCGACGACAACACCGGGCGCGACCTCAGGCGCATCCCGGGCTCCGTGTCCATCGGCGACGATGGACCACGCGTCGAGTGGGGCACGCTCGCCTCAACGGTCGAACCAACCCTCCATACCGACGAGCGCGACGGCACCGGCGGCATCTACGTCGACTATCCCGGCCCGTCGCTCACCGGCCACGCCTTCGACCGGGCGATACCCGGCCTGGGCATGTGGCTCGTTACGCTCGCGGCATGGCTCTTCGCACTCTCGACCGCGATCAGCTGGTCGTACTACGGCGAGCAGGGCATGGTGTTCCTGTTCGGTGACAAGTCCGTATTCCCCTACAAGATCGTCTACTGCCTCGCGATCGTTGTGGCCTCCGCCGGCTTCATCGAGACAGACGCCGAACTCGACGCGCTCACTTCGCTCGGCACCGGAGTCATGCTCTGGGCCAACATCCCGATCATGCTCCTGTTCGGCGGGATCGCGATGAAGGCATACCACGGCTACTTCGCCCGCATGAAGTCCGGCGAAATGGAAGGCCCGCACAAGGCGCCACCCATCACGGATGTGGTCGAAGGACACGACGTCGAAAAGGACGCTCCCGACTTCAACGGCGACGATAAGCCCCAGTCCTGATCGCGTCCGAATCCACTTGATTCCCCAAGCGGGGGACCTCCGGGTCCCCCGCTTTTTTCGTAGCGCCGCTATCTTCCGGGCCGTGTGGGATCTCGAACGTGTGCTGGAATCCGCGACCGATGCGCTGCGCGCCCGCGCCGACGCTCTCGACGCCGAGCAGTCGACGCGCGGCATCGACTGGCTCGAAGAGCTGGCGATCCACCCGATCCTCCAGGGCGGCTTCCGCGGCGCCGGATTCGGGGTGCACCCCGAGCAGCGCTACCCGTCGGGCGCGACCGCCCCGAAACAATCCGAGGGGGAGCGCTGCGACATCGTGCTCACTCCCGACGATTCCAGGCCGCTCGCCGATCCCCTGCTCGCCGGAACGCTCTTCGCCAAGGCCGGCGTCGCCCCGGACTCGGCGCTGTGGATCGAGGTCAAGACCGTCGGCCAGTTCCACGTCACCGACGATGCGCCCCGCCCCAATCCCGCGTACACCAGCGACCTGACAACCGCGGTGTTCACCGATATCCGCAAGCTCGCCCGCGAGCCCGGCATCGTGCACGCCGCGGCCCTGCTCGTCGCGTTCGTGCAGGACCGCTCCATCGCCGAGCATGATCTCGGGGTCTGGCGCGAGCGGTCGCTCGAGAAAGGCCTGCCGGTCTCCGTGCCGCTCGTGAGCGGGTTCGAGATCACCGAGCGCATCGGCAACGCGTGGTGCGCCGTCGCGCTCGCGCAGGTGCACCACCTCTGACCCGGTCGCATGATGTCAGCGGAATCAGGCCCGCGTCGCCTCGGCGTCGCGCGTGCTGGCGGCGCCCGACGGCGACGCCTCGAAGCCCAGCATCTCTTCCAGAGCGCTCGCGGCTTCGGAGGCAGCGATCTTGCCGCTGAACTTCGCCGACACCCGCCCGAGCTCGCGCTTCTGAGAAGCCAGCGCCTCGGGGTCGGTGAGCAGCGCGTCGACCGCCTCGGTCAGGCGCATGTGGCCCTTGAAGTACGGGAACAACTCGGTCACCACCGCCCGGCCGGCGATGAGGTTGGGCAGGCCGATGAACGGCGTCGTGATCAGCCAGCTGCCGAGCACCTTCCAGGTCAGCTCGTTGGTCTTGTAGAGGATCACCATCGGGCGGGCCTGCTTGGAGAGCTGCAGCGTCACGGTGCCCGACACGACCATCGCCGCGTCGCTCCAGCGCGTGACGAGGTCGGTCTCGCCGACCACGATGTCCAGCCCGTCGGGCCAGCCACCGAGCACCGTCGCGCGGCTCTGGAGCTGGGCGCGCACCTCGTCGGTCGTCGCTCCCACCACACCCACGAGATCCGGGTGACGCGTCTTGAGCTCGCGGAACGCCTCGAGCAGCACCGGGAAGTTCCGGCGGAGCTCCGCTTCGCGCGAGCCGGGCAGGATCGCCAGCTTGGGCGAGCCCTCGGGGAGCGCCTGGGCCTTCTGGTCCAGCGCCTCCAAATCGAGCGGCTCGTCGAACAGCGGGTGCCCGATGAATCGCGAGGGCACGTTCCTGGCCGCGAAGAACTCGGCCTCGAACGGCAGCAGGCAGAGCACCAGGTCCGTCCGCCGGCGGAGCTTGCCGATCCGCCACGGGCCCCAGGCCCACAGCTGCGGCGCCACCAGGTGCACGACCTTGATGCCCAGCTTTTTCCCCATCTTGGCGACCGTGAAGTTCGCCCCGGGCGAGTCCACCGGCACAAGGACGTCCGGGCGGTTGGCCTTCATCCAGTCCCGGATCTCGGCCTTGATGCGCAGGTAGCGCTTGATCGTGCTCCAGCCGGGCACGCCGACCACGGCGTCGGCCCCGGTCGTGGCGATGATCTCGGCCCCGGCCCGGGCCATCTTGGGCCCGCCCCAGGCGAAGATCCGCAGATCCGGGCGCCGGCGCTTCAGCTCGCGGATCACGGCTGCCGAGTGGTCGTCGCCGCTCGGCTCGAAGGCCGTGAAAAGCAGGGTCTTGTTGGAGCCTTGGCCGTCCATCAGTCGCTACTCAATACCCTTCGATGGCGCTTGTCAACGCCGAATCTCCCCCAGCTATACTCCGCCCCGCGATTCCCCCGGAATCTCACCGAAAATCCTGCTGAAGAAAGCCCTTCATGTCCCCCACCAGCACCACCCCGGCGGCCGGCGTCCCGGTCCGAACCCACTCCTGCGCGGACCTCCGCACCGACCACGTCGGCCAGACCGTCACGCTCACCGGATGGGTCAACTCCTACCGAGACCACGGCACCGGCCTGGTCTTCATCGACCTGCGCGACCGCTTCGGCATCACACAATTGGTCTTCGATCGCGAGGACACCACCCAGGAGATCCTCGAGGCCGCCGACAAGCTCCGCAACGAGGACGTCATCGCCGCCCGCGGCCCCGTCCGCGTCCGCGACGGCGGGCCCAACCCCAAGCTGCCCACCGGCGAGGTCGAGGTCGTCGTTCAGGAGCTCGTGGTCCTCAACGAGACCGCCAACCCCCCCTTCCTCCCCGACGACATGCTGGACCTCCCCAACGAGGAGCTCCGCCTGCGCCACCGCTACATCGATCTCCGGCGCCCCTCGATGCAGAAGATCCTCGAGACGCGCCATCGCGTCACCAAGATCGCCCGCGACTACTTCGACGAGCACGGCTTCCTCGACGTCGAGACGCCGATCCTCTGCAAGTCGACCCCCGAGGGAGCCCGCGACTTCCTCGTTCCCTCGCGCCTGAATCCCGGCGAGTGGTACGCCCTGCCGCAGTCGCCCCAGCTCTTCAAGCAGATCCTCATGGTCTCGGGCTGCGATCGCTACATGCAGATCTGCCGCTGCTTCCGCGACGAAGACCTGCGCGCCGACCGCCAGCCCGAGTTCAGCCAGATCGACTGCGAGATGAGCTTCGTCGACCGGCCCCAGGTCATGGACATGATGGAGGGCTTCGCGCGCCGCCTCTGGGAGAAGGTCCTGGGCTTCGACCCCGGCGAGTTCCCGCGCATCACCTACCGCGATGCCATGGAGCGCTACGGCATCGACCGCCCCGACCTCCGCTACGGCCTGGAGATCACCGACGTCAGCGCCGTCATGGCCAAGACCGACTTCAAGGTCTTCAGCGGCGCGCTCGCCAAGGATGCCGAGGCGCCCGCGTTCAGCGCCGGCAAGGGCGTCGTCAAGGCCATCCGCGTCCCCGGCGGTGCCGCCAAGCTCACGCGCAAGATCACCGACGGCTACACCGAGTTCGTCAAGCTCTTCGGCGCCGGCGGCGTGCCCACCACCAAGGTCAAGGACGACGGCTCGTTCGAGACCGGCATCGCCAAGTTCATCGAGCCCGTGCGCGAAGAGCTCACCGAGGCCCTCGGCCTCGAGCCCGGCGACTCGGTCTTCTTCACCGCCGACTCCTACGCCGTGGCCACCAAGGCCATCGGCGAGCTGCGCCAGAAGATCGCCCGCGACATGGACCTCGTCCCCGAGACCGGCGCGAACCCCTCGGACCCCGCCAGCTGGAAGTTCGTCTGGGTGACCGACTTCCCCATGTTCGAGTACGACGCCGAAACCCGGCGCTTCTACGCGATGCACCACCCGTTCACCGCGCCGCGCTCGGATCAGATCGAGGCGTTCCTCGCAGCCGACCCCGGCGACAAGCACGCCATCGAGCACATCGTCAGCGCCGGCTACGACATGGTCGTCAACGGCTCGGAGATCGCCGGCGGCAGCATCCGTATCCACAGCCAGGACGTCCAGCAGAAGGTCTTCCAGCTCCTGGGCATGTCCGACGAGGAAGCCAAGGCCAAGTTCAGCTTCCTCCTCGACGCCCTGAAGTTCGGCGCCCCGCCCCACGGCGGCATCGCCTTCGGCCTCGACCGCCTGGTCATGCACCTCGCCGGCACCGACAACATCCGCGACGTCATCGCCTTCCCCAAGACCCAGACGGGCGGCGATGTCATGTGCGATGCGCCCAGCCCGGTGGACAACGAGCAGCTCAAGGAGCTGTGGGTGGCTTCGACGTGGGAAGGCGACGAGTAGGCTCGGGGCAGGTGCGCCAGAATCCGAGAATTGCCGCCGGGATTCTGGTAGCAGCCAACTCTGATTGCGTTTCCAGGACAGACCACGAAGCGTGAGACACTCACGGAATGTCCAAAGACGGGCAGAAGAGACTGAGCTGGATCTGGTCGGTTGATGCGCTCTATCTGCGCATGTATCGGCGCACGATTGGCGCGCTGGCCGGTGTGGGTGTCTACATCCTGGCAATGCGCTCGGAGATCGACCGAGGAACCGCAATCGTGGCCGGAGTGACGGTCTTCGTTGGGCTCCAACTGATTCTCGGTGTAATCCAGATTGGGAAGCTGCTCGGACACGATCGCGATACTCAAGACTGAACCCTCTCTTTCCAGCCTCGGTACACACCAACATGCCGAGGTTGCTAAGGAGACTCCTGATCGGCGCGAGCATCGCCGCTGCCCTGTTCGTCGTTGCCCTCTCGGCACTGATCTGGCTCCTCAGCGCGGCGAATGAACGACCGGGCTCACGGATCGGTCAAACCCAGATCGCCACAGCCGAGGAGTCAACCGGACTCACGTTTCCATCGTCGACTACGTTCGAGTATTGGAGGGCCTATCACGGCTTAGACTTTGCGCTCGAACTGAGAATCACCGTCCGTCGAGATGAGATCGATGAACTCCTCAGCCAACTCGCATCGCCGGAAGTGGATTGGTTCACCGAACACACAGAAGTCGAGTGGCGAGTGCCCGGCCGTCACTCCTTGCAATCCTGGGGCGTGTCGCAGGATCTCACCAGCATTCAGCGTTACAGAGCTGCGGAATTCCGCGGCCCGTCAGCGGGAAGCTGTCTTCGCATCGTGATCGATGAGGATTCGGGCGATCCGGTCGCCATTTCGCTGGTGTACTTCGAGATCTAGTCTCCAACTCTCTGGTGCCCTCCGTGGAGAACCCTCCCCGGCATACCATCCCACCATGGGAACACCGCTCTATCGCATCGACGCCTTCACCCAGAAGCCCTTCGCCGGCAACCCCGCAGCCGTCGTGCCCCTGCTCGATCTCGACGCCTGGCCCGCGGATGACCTCCTCCAGGCGATCGCCCAGGAGAACAACCTCTCCGAGACCGCCTACCTGCGCACCGCGCCCGCGGACTCCGCCGCCGACTACCTCCTCCGTTGGTTCACCCCCGCGATCGAGGTCAACCTCTGCGGCCACGCCACCCTCGCCTCCGGCCACACCCTGCGCACGCACCTCGGCGTCACGAAAGAGCGCATCGCCTTCGACACGCGCTCCGGCATCGTCAGCGTGGAGCAGGGCGAAGAGGGTCGGCTGACGCTCGACTTCCCGAGCACGCCGCCCCGCGCCGAAGGCCAGGACGCCGAAGACCATGTCGATCCCGCCGCCCTGTGCGCATCGCTGGGCGATCTGCCCACGGAGCCCATCGCGTTCTCCGATGTCGCCCGTGAGCACACGCCGATCTGCGTGTTCGACTCCGAGGCCGACGTCCGCGCCCTGCGCCCGAACTTCGGGGCACTGGCCACCATCGGCCACGGCGTCGTGATCGCCACCGCACCCAGCGACGATCCGGACATCGACTTCGTCTCGCGATTCTTTGCGCCCGGCGCCGGCATCGACGAGGACCCGGTCACCGGCTCCACCCACTGCGCCCTGGCCCCCTACTGGGCCGATCGCCTGGGCAAGACCTCGCTCCGGGCCCGCCAGATCTCCGAGCGCACGGGCGACCTGTGGTGCGAGCTCGCCGGCGATCGCGTCCGCATCAGCGGCTACTGCGTGAGCACCTTCGAGGGCTCCATGGACCTCGGCTCGCTGCTCCCGGACGCGCCCGCCCCCGCGGCGCGGTAAAACGCTCGCCATGCGCATCGAGCTCTACCAGGTCGACGCCTTCGCGCCCGACCCCCTCGGGGGCAACCCCGCCTGCGTCGCCCTCCCCGACAGCACCCTCGACGACAGCGCCATGCTCGCGATCGCCCGCGAGCTCAACCAGCCCATGACCGCCTTCGTCTCGGCCCCCAATGGCGACGGCTCCCGCCGCCTCCGCTGGTTCCACGAGGGAGGCGAGAGCGCGTTCTGCGGCCACGCGACCTTCGCCTCCGGCCATGTGCTCCTCAACGTGCTCGACGGCGCCGGCGACGCCGTGGAGTTCGACACGATCGCCGGGCGCCTGCGCGTCGAGCGAGCCGGCGAGGGCCTGCTTTCGCTGACGGTGCCCGCCCTGCCCCTCGAGCCCCACACCGAGCCCCGCCTGGTCGGCGCGCTCGGGCGCGAGCCGCTCGAGGTCTATCGCAGCGAGCACGACCTGCTCGCGGTGCTGGAGACCGCCCACGACGTCGCGACCATCCACGCCAACACGAAGGTGCTCCGCTCGATCGAGGCCCGGGGCGTGGTCGTGACCGCCCCCGCCGACAACGAGCACCTGGACTTCGTCAGCCGCTTCCTTGGCACACTCCCCGAGGGCTACGAGGACGCCGCCACCGGCTCCGCCCACGCGATGATGACCCCCTATTGGTCCAAGCGTCTGGGCATCACCGAGGGCCTCCGAGCCGCCCAGCTCTCGCCCCGAGGCGGCGAGTTCGTCTGCGACGCCCTCGAAGACAACAAGGTCCGCCTCACCGGCCAGGCTTTCACCTACGCCAAGGGAACCCTCACGGTCTGATCCTCTGTTCCCTTTGCCCCTCTGCCCCTCTGCCCCTCTGCCCCTATCTTCATCCCCATGTGCGGCATCGGCGGCGTCCTGAAGATCACCCCACCCGGCGAGGCCCACACGCCGATCCCCGAGGAGTGGCTCGACGACATCGACCGGGCGATCGCGCATCGAGGCCCGGACGGCGCGGGGAGGTTTCGAGACAAGGTCGTGCGTCCCGACGGCTCGACGGTCGAGGTCGCCCTCGTCCACCGGCGCCTGGCGATCATCGACATCGAGACCGGCCACCAGCCGCTGATCATCACCAAGCACGACTGCCCGGCGTGCGCCGCGAAGCTGCGCGAGCGTGCGGGCGACGACGCTCCGAAAGGTGTCGATCCGCTGCTGGCGGTCGTGTTCAACGGTTGCATCTACAACCATCGCGAGCTGCGCGCCGAGCTGGAAGCGAAGGGGCACACCTTCAAGACCGACCACTCGGATACGGAAGTGGTCGCACACGCGTACGCGGAGTGGGGTGACGAAGTCGACATCGAGGAGTACGAGACGCACGATCCACACTGGAACGATCCTCTGGTGTCGCGCCTGGACGGAATGTACGCGTTCGGGATGTGGAACCGCGTTGCGGCGTCGCTCCATCTCGGCCGAGATGCTGCGGGCGAGAAGCCGCTGTACAGCATCACCTCCCATGATCGGCAGATCGCTCGATTCTCCAGCCGGTGGATAGCCGAGAACGGGTTTCAAACTCTGACAGAGATACCCGTCAGCCCTAGCCCACGTCTACCGGAGTTCGATTGGGAGGATGTTGCCGACGGGCTCTGCTTTGGCTGGACGACCGCGCCCGACTGGCCTCGCCACATCTTGACGGCTTCCGTGCGATCCGAAGAGCAGGTGGTGGTTGCAGAAGATCGCCTCGGTTGGTTCCTCGTCTGCGCAATCGTCACACTCGTGACCATCGCTCTCGCGCTCTTGCTCGCTAGCGTAGTAAGCGCCAGAGCGGCGTTCGGGCTCTGGGCCATTCTACTGCTCGTCATCGCTTTCGCGGCATCTCCACTCGCAGGAGCGGTGAGACGCCGATTCGCCCGTCGACCCGATCACAAGCAACTTGATTCCCTGCTCTCCTCCGCCGTCGCTTCCCGTCTCGAATCCGACGTCCCCCTCGGCTGCTTCCTCTCCGGGGGCATCGACTCCTCGCTCGTCGCCTACTACGCCTCGCAGCATGTTTCCGACCTCACCACGCTCACCGTGCGCATGCCCGATGACCGCTTTGACGAATCCCAGTACGCCGAACTCGTCGCAAAGCACCTCGGAACCAACCACATCACCCTCGATTGCGACGGGCGCACCGCCGCGGACGACCTCGTCCACCTCATCACCCAGCTCGGCCTGCCCTTCGGCGACTCGTCGATCCTGCCCACGTACTGGCTCTGTCGCGAGGCGCGAGAGTACGTCAAGGTCGCGCTGTCAGGCGACGGCGCCGACGAATTGTTCTATGGCTACGACCGCTACCGCGCGATGCGCTACCTGCCGCCTCTCATCAGGCACCTCGCGTGGCTCGTCCCCACCGGACATCTCGACCGCTCCGATCCCAAGAGCCGATCCGACCGCATCGCGCGCCTGGTCACCGCCGCCCGTCACAACGCCTACACCGACCTGCTGGCCATCTTCCCTACACCCGACCGGCGCGAGCTCCTCGGGCGCAAGGCCGGCAACCTATCCGGGCTCGGCCTCGTCGGCGGCGCATCAGCCGCGCGAGAGCATGATCTGGGGAACTACCTCCCCGGCGACATCCTGCGCAAGACCGACACCGCTTCAATGTCCGTCGCCCTCGAGGTCCGAGCGCCGTTCCTGGCCAGAGAAGTCACCGATCTCGCGCTCGCGATCCCCGCCCGCGTCCACATGGCAAACGGCGAGGGCAAGCATCTCCTCAAGGACCTTGCCCGCAAGCACCTCCCCCACGAGATCATCGATCGCCCCAAGCAGGGCTTCGCCATCCCCATCAGCGAATGGCTGCGCACCGACTTCGGCAACCTCCGCTCGCTCATGATGGAGAAGCTCAATCGCCCGCGCCCCTTCGGCGCCGCCCACGACGTGCTCGACTTCAACCTCGACTTCGTCCAGCAGATGATCGACGAACACGACGCCGCCGGGGGCCTGTCGCCGCGCCACTCGATCGCCAGGCCGCGCGACCACGGCCAGAGGCTCTTCGCACTGACATCTCTCGCGATCTGGGCCGACTCGCTCGAGAGGCGCTAAGCCAGCGCCTTCTCGCGTTCTTCTTCCTCGTCGGGCGCCAATCTGGTGATCAGCCTCGCGCCGACGCAGTCGCCCCACACGTTCACGCACGTGCGGCACATGTCGAGGATGCGGTCCACACCGAGGATCACGCCGATGGCGCTCGCCGGCAGCTGCAGGGCGTTCTCGCCGCCACGGGCCACCAGGCTCGAGTTCACCGCCGCGATCACGATCGCCATCGTCACCAGCCCGGCGCTGGGGATCGCCGCGGCGCCGACAGCCGCGAGCGTGGCCGTCACCACGATGATCAGCTGGTCGCCGATCGACATCGGTATGTCGTAGAGCTGGAACAGAAACACCACGGCGACGCCCTGGTAGAGAGCCGTGCCGTCCATGTTGACCGTCGCGCCCAGGGGCAGCACGAAGTTGGCCGCCCGCTTCGAGGCCCCGCCCTGGCGCTGGGTCTCCTCGATCGTGATCGGGAGCGTCGCGCTGCTGGAGGCCGTGCTGAACGCCACGAGGATGACCTTGCGCACCGCCGCGAGGTACTTGTAGGGGTGCACCCGCCCGATGAGCCACAACAGCAGGGGCAGCGTCACCAGCCCGTGCACGAGCAGCCCGAGCACAACGGTGAGCGCGTACTTGCCCGTCTTCTCGACGAGGTCGCTGAGCCCCACCTCCCCGACTCTCGCCGCGACGAGGAAGAAGACTCCCAGCGGCGCGAGCCAGATGATCCAGATCACGACCTTCATCAGCGCCTGGAACAGCGCGTTGAACAGCTCGATCGCCGGTTTGGCCACCTCCCCGCTCATGACCAGCGCCATGCCGATGAGGATGCCCGCCATCACGATCGCCAGCGTGTTGCCCGCGGCAGCCGCCCCGATGATGTTGCGGGGAACCATCTGCTCGACCAGGCCGACGAGCGCCTGCGTGAGCGCCTCGGCGGGGCCCACGGTGGATGTCGCGATGTCACCGGCTTCGAACACCGCCTCGCCGGCGGATCGCAGCTCCGTGCGCATCGACTCGTCGCCCCCGGCGCCCGGGCGCACGATGTTCACCAGCAGCAGGCCGACTGTGATCGCCAGCACCATCGTCGCCAGGTAATAGACCACCGTCGCGCCGCCCACGAGCCCGAGCTTCTGCGGGTCGCCGATCGCGCACACCCCGACCACCACGCTGATGAACACCAGCGGGATGATCATCAGCATGAGCGGGCGGATGAACAGCAGCTGCCCTGCGGTGTGCATCCAGCCGGTGCGTTCCTTGATCTGTGCACGCAGCTCGCCGGCCTCGGCCGACCGCGCATCGCGGCGCTCGGCCTGCAGCGCCTCGAGCGCCTCGCCGTCACCCAGTTGCCCCTCGAGCACGCGGGCCCGCGCGACGAGGTCCTGGTACCAATCGTTCGAGCGCCCGGCCAGCGCGAGCTGCTCGCGCACCCCGTCGTCCATGATCACAGGACCCGAGGGCTCGGCGAGCGCCGACTCGACAAGCGCCAGCTCGGCCTCGAGGCCGGCGCGATCGGTCACCATCGACGCCAGCTGCTGGTTGAGCTGTTTGTCGAACACCAGGAACTGGCCGACCAGGCAACCCAGCACCAGCCCGGCGAGGATCGCGACCGTGAGCACAGTCTCTTTCTTCATGGTCGAGAGGCTCTCCCGTGGGCCCGATCGCCTGCGGCGACAGGCTCAGATGCTCAGATCTCCGAGGCGTAGCGCTCCAGCGACTCGGCGAAGTCCTCGAACTCCATCCCGAGGTGCGCCTCGGCCTTGGTCGTCGCGGCAACCGAGTCCTCGATCGCCATCACCGGCTCCGAAGGCCCGAACGGCAATGCAGCGCCCATCCCGATCGCCTCGGCCGCCTTGGCCTTCATCTCGCCCAGGCGCCCGGGGATCGGCAGCACCCGCTTGGAGCGATCGGTCATGGGCATCGCGTCGCGGACCGTGCGCAGCATCGTGGGCCAGTCGTAGCGCTCCGGCCCCGTCAGCGCGTAGACCTCGCCGACCGACTCGCGCCGCTCGAGGCACCGGGCCACGCACTCGGCGACGTCGCCCACACTCACCGGCTGCACCTCCGCGCTTTCCAGCCGTGGCGGCTGAGGCGGGAACCCCGGCTCAACGTCGACCCGCGCGAAGTACGGGATGAAGAACCACGGCGCCGAGCGACCCAGCACCCAGCCCTTGACCATCTGCATGAACTCGCCGTCGGGGCCGTGGATGATCGACGGACGCAGAATCGTCCAGTCCAACCCGCTGCCCCGCACGAGAGTCTCGGCCTCGTATTTTGAGCGGTGGTAGCCGGTGTTGGCATCGGGACGCGTGCCCAAGGCGGACACGTGCACGAACCGGCGGGCCCCGGCATTGCCCGCCGCTTCGAGCGCCGCCCTGGTCGCCCCCGGGTGCGCCTTGGCGAACGTCACCTCGGGCCGGAATTCCCGCCGGATGCCGATCGAGTGGACGAACGCGTCCGCGCCGCCGGCGAGGTCGGCCATCGCCTCGCGATCGCTCACGCTGCCGAGCACCCAGCGGACCGTCCCCTCGCCCTCGGCCTCGCTGCCCGGCGCCGGCACGAGGCCGGCCGCCTTCTCGCGATCGCGCACCAGGCAGCGAACCTCCAGCCCGCGCCCGAGCAGCGCCCGGACCACATGGCGACCGACGAACCCAGTAGCTCCGGTGACGGCGACGACCCGCGCTTGCTCAGACAACTCCCGATCCTTTCGAATCTGCGACCACGGGGCCCAGTGTACGCCCGCCCCGCCAGCACTGCAGGGACGCCCGGGAGTTGGAGGCCGCGCCGGGATCGCTACGATCAAGCTTCACGTGCACCCGGTGTTCCCCCCATCACTGCTCGCTATCGGCGGAGAGCCCGCGCTCGAGATCCGCGACCTGCTCATCATCCTCGCGGCAGCGGGGGTCGTGGCGCTCATCCTCAGCCGCCTGCGTCTGGCGATCATCCCGGCGTACCTCGTCACCGGCGCGCTCATCGGCCCAGGGGGCCTGCAGTGGATCGAGAGCCCGGAGAACGTCCGAGCGATCTCCGACCTCGCGCTGACGCTCCTGCTCTTCGGCATCGGCCTCCACATGGACCTCTCGGTCCTCCGCCACGACCTGCGCCGCCTCGTCACCGCGGGCTGCGCCGCAGTGCTGTTCACGTTCGTCGCGCTGCTCCCGTTCTCGCACGTGCTCGCCGACGACACCCCCACCGCGATCGCCGTCGCCATGGCGATGACTATGTCGTCGACAGCCGTCGTCCTGCGGATCCTCCAGCAGCGCCGCGAGCTGCAGGACACCGCCGGGCGCCTGGCGTTCGCCACGCTCATCGTGCAGGACCTCGCGGCGATCGCGGCGCTGATGCTCCTCCCGCCGCTGGCGCGTTGGCAGGGGACGTTCTCGCCGGAGGCCGCGCTCGTCGAGCCGTCGAGTCTGCCGCCGCTGCTCGACCTGGCGCGGAGCGGCGCGCTCGCCGCCGCCGTGATCGCGCTGCTGGTGCTCATCGGGCGCTTCGTCATGCCCCGCCTCCTGCTCGAAGCAGCGCGGCAGCGCGGGGGCGAGGCGATGATCGTCGTCGCGACAGCCGCCGCCCTCGGCGCCGCGGCCGCGACGAGCTTCGTGGGCATCAGCCCGGCGCTGGGCGCGTTCCTCGTCGGCTTCCTGCTCTCCAACACCCCGTTCCGCCACCACCTCTCGGGCCAGATCGGCACGCTCCGCGACCTGTTCAGCGCGGTGTTCTTCACGGCCATCGGAATGGCGATCGTGCTCACGGAGGCTTTCCAGTCGCTCCCGGTGATCCTGCTGGGCGCGGGCATCCTCCTCGTGATCAAGACGCTCGCGATCGCGCTGGCGCTGTGGCTCTCGGGCACGACCGGCAACACGGGTGTCGGCGTGGGGCTGGTGCTCTCGCAGTCCGGAGAATTCGGACTGATCATCCTCAGCGCAGCCCGCGCCGACCAGATCATGCTCGTCCCCGATGATGTCAACACCATCCTCATCGCGACGATCATCTTGACCCTGATGGTCACCCCCTCGCTGATCACCTGGTCCAACGCGATCGCCTGCAGGCTTCCCCAGATCCCTCAGCTCCAGCGCAGCCTCTCGGGCAAGCGGATGGAGACCATCGACGACCTCCCCGCCAGCGTGCCCGTCGACGGCGTGGCCCCGACCCGGGTCATCGTGGCGGGGTACGGGCTCGTCGGGCGCGTCGTCGCCGACTCACTCATGAACGACGGCGCAGAGGTCACGATCGTCGAGCTCAATCCCGAAACCGTGCACCGCCAGCGCAAACTCGGGCGGCGCATCATCTACGGCGACATAGCCAACGCCGATGTCCTCGAATCCGCCCACGCCCACGAGGCCGACGCACTCATCCTCACGATCCCCGACGAGCAGCGCGTCCTTCAGGCCTGCCACGTGGCGCGCAGCGAGAATCCCGACATCTTCATCATCGCGCGCACCGGATTCGTCGGGAAGGGCATGGAGGCCTCGGGCCTCGGCGCCAACGCCGTAGTCGTCGAGGAACTCGCCACCGCCCAGGCGATGGAGCGCGAGGTCGCCGAGCGCCTCGGGGGGATCCTCAAGAAAGAAGCCGACTCGCGGAAGGGCGACGGTGCCTGAGAGCGCCGAGCGCAATCTGCGATGGAGATGTGCCGGGTTCCGCGGGCTCGTGCGAGCCGATTGGGCCGACGACCTGCGCGCCACCGACCCGCTGGAGTGGATCGAGTCCCATCGCATCGAGCGCACCGCCGATCGCCCGTCGACGACCGTCGACCGCTGCGACTCCCCGCTCGGCATCGTCTACGCCAAGCAGATCCGCGCCGTCAGCGACGAAGCCGTCGAGAACCCCACGCTCGAATCGAGGGTGAAGTGGTTCACACGGTGGTCCCGCGCCGTCATCGCCATGCGCACGAGCTCCTGGATGAACAACGCCGGAGTGCGGGCCGCGCCGATCGTCTTCGCCGCACGCCGGCGCACCCTGCGCAGCATCCTCGACGTGATGTTCATGCTCGAGGTCACCGGGCCCAAGCTCCGCGACGCGCTCGATGCAAACCCCGAGGACGCCGAACGCCACGACCTGCTCGACCGGACGGCCCGGGCCGTCGAACACCTCCACCGCGCCGGGTTCATGCACGGCGATCTCCACCTGCGCAATATCGTGCTCGAAGGAGACGACCGCCACATCTGCTTCATCGACAACGATCGCACGCGCCACTGGCACATGCCCCTTCCCTGGGTGCTGCGCAAGCGCAATCTCGCGCAACTGGCCTACCGCCTGCTGCGCTATTCGCCCGAAGACGCCCGGCGCCTCGTTGATGAATACTCGCGGGCCGCGCAGCTCCCCGAGCCCAAAGCGCGCGCCCTCTCAGACTCGGTCTTGGACAAGGCTCTGACGCGGGCCGGGGACCGGTTTGACACACCGGCCGCGCCTCACTCCACGCCCTGAGCGCCCAACCAGCGCTCGGCGTCGAGCGCCGCCTGGCAGCCCATTCCCGCCGCCGTCACCGCCTGGCGGTACTCGGCGTCGGCCACATCTCCTGCTGCGAAAATGCCGTCGATGTTCGTGTGGCTGGAGCGTGAGCCGAGCGTGATGTAGCCCTTGTCGTCGAAAGTCAGGCCGCTGCCCTCGAGGAACTGCGTCGCGGGTGTGTGGCCGATCGCGACGAACAGCCCGCCGAGTTCCAGCTTCTCCCGCTCGCCGGTCTTGGTGTCTTCCAGCATGACACCCTCGATCTTCTCGTCTCCGAGCACGTCGACCACGACCTTGTTCCACAGCACTTTGGCGTTGGGCTGCTTCATGAAGCGCTCCTGCATGATCTTGCTGGCGCGCAGCTCGTCCCGGCGATGGATCACGTACACCGTGCTGGCGAACTTCGTGAGATAGGTCGCCTCTTCCATCGCCGTGTCGCCGCCCCCGATGACGCCCAGCGGCTTCTCGCGGAACATCGGAAGCGCGCCGTCGCACACCGCGCACGCCGAGACGCCCCCGCCGGACATCGCCAGGCGCTGCTCGTTCTCCAGCCCGAGCCAGTTCGCCGTGGCGCCGGTCGCGACGATGACGGCGTGGGCCAGCGTCTCGCTCTCGTTCCCGGATCCGTCGCGGGTCTTGAGGCGGAACGGCCGGGAGGACGTGTCGATCTCGACGATGTCCTCGCCCACGACCTTCGTCCCGAATCGCTCGGCCTGTTTCTGGAACTTCTCCATCATCTCGGGACCGGTGACCCCATCGGGGAATCCCGGGTAGTTCTCCACGTCGGTCGTCAGCATCAGCTGGCCACCCGGGAGGATGATCGAGGGGTTCTGCTTCGGCACGCCGACGTACACGACCGGATCGAGATCCGCGCGAGCCGCGTAGACCGCCGCGGTCCAGCCCGCCGGGCCCGACCCAATGATCACCACCTTGTGCACCGATCCGTTGTCGCCTGCCATCTCGTCGGTTCCTTTCGTTGCCTACAGCCGGCGTGCGTCGCGCCGCCGCCTGTCCCGGCTCACGAAAACGAGCCGCGTCGCCAGACTATTCCGTTTCCGCCCCAGGGTGCTCGGGGCTCAGTTCTCCCGCTGCAGACTCAGCAGAGGGGGCCACATGAGGATATCCGAGCCCAGCACGCCCACCTCTTCGGCCGTCTGCCGGCGACCGTCGGGCCCCACGGAGTAGAGCACGAAGTCCTCGTCGGTGATCGTCACGCTCAGCGAACGCGAGCCCGAATCGCCGTCGCTGGATCCGCCGACGATCCCGGTCAGCTGCTCGGCCGACAGGGCCGTCCCGGCTCCATCGACCATGTCGATCATCGCCCGGAACTCGAACTCGCCGAATCCGTCGACCGTCCCGACGATCCGCTCCATGCTCGCGGCCTCGAAGTCCATGAGGCGCACCTGCGACTTGACGAACTCCTTCATCCCGTCGACGTCCAGCTGCTTCGTGGCCGGATCGAACACGCTCGAGGGAACACCCGCGCGGATGGCGTCTGCAAACGTCTGTGCGTTTGACCCGAACACCGTCGGGCCGATCACGTCGACCCGCTCGCCCTCCAGCGCCGATTCCCCGAGGCCGAGCGCGACACGGATCACGTGGGGCTTGGGCAGTTCGCGCGGCCCGCGCGGCCTGTCGCGCATCGGGACGAAGAACTGGAACACGTCGCGGGCATTGCGCGTCCTGTCGAAGTTCCACGGGTCGTTGTCCAGACGCCTCACGAAGCGCGGCTGCACCGCCGTCAACGACGGGGGCCACACACCCTGCGCCCGCTTGTACCCCAGCACCCCCAGCGCCGAGCGGGTCCCGGTGATCTCCACCAGTACGCGCATCCGCAGATCGAACAGCCCCTCCATCCGAGAACCGAACCGCTCGATCACCGCGAACCGCGACCGGTCCATCCGCGAGAAATCGGTCGCCTCGCTCATGAGGGCGTCGAACGGGTCATTGAGCTTCCAGCGCTGCCCCCAGTCACCGAAGACCTTCTCGAGCTCGTCCTTGGTGTCGAACCAGCCGGCGTGGCCCTCGGCGAAATCCTCCCATTCCGCGGCACGCCCGAACGCGCTGAACGCGTGCTCCCCGGCCGTCGCCACACCCATGACCGGCGCAAAGCGGTCGGTCGGGCCGCCCCGCTCTTCGATGACGTTAACTATGAGCTCTTCCAGGGCAAGGCGCTCGCCCTTGGGGAACTCGATCCGGTCCAGGCGCAGGTTCCGCAGGTCGAACTCATTGGTCGCCGAGGCGATGTCGTCGGGGGTGAACAGCTCGGGATACTCGTGGCCGATGTCACGCAGGCGCTCGGCGGCCGACGCCATCTGCGTCATCCCCCACAGCTTCTCGTGGAAGAACACCCGGTCAGAGACCTGGCGACCGAGCAGCGCCCATGCGACCAGGACGTCCTTGCAGCGCGTGCCGTCTCCCGCCTCTGCCAGGCGAGCGGCCTCGATCGTCGCGAGCACCACGACATCCGTCAGCACCCGCAGGTAGGCCTGATCGGTGGCGCCCCGGGCGAGGAACGCCGGCGCGCCCAGATCGACGAACAGCCCGGCCTCGATCCACGCCTCGTCGACCCCGCGCCCGTAGGGGAAGCCGAGCACGCGGCGCTCTTCGGGATCCGTCGCCTCGATCAGCGCGTCGATCACCGCCTGCTGCTCGCTGGCCGCGGCCCATGAATCGAACTGTGACCACTCGCCCGAAGCGGGGGACAGAAGCGAAGCCTGGCGGACGAGGCCGAAACGCTGCGGCGGAGGCGACATACTCGCCGCGACCGGGAACAGGATGTCGGCGGCGTCGGTCAACTGACCGGCCGCGGCGACCGACCTGTTCGCGTCCTGGATGTACGACGAGAGGTCGGCGTCCTGGGCCGACGCCCCGCCACCGAGCGCGAGTGCGGCGGAACCAACCAGGACACGGAATGATCGCGAGCGATCGAGCATGAAACAGCCTTTCGAAGCGGGATTCGGGGCCCGGACGATACCAGAGCGGGGCGGCGATTCTACCTCGCGCCCCCCGCCACGAGGTTCGAGCCGGACGGTCCGCCGGATCCCCTGCTCCCGCATCGGGAGAGCCGCCCGAAGCGTGTCACCAGCCCCAGCGCTCGCCCCACATCGCGATGTTGATCATGGGCCACGCCAGGCGCCAGAGCTTGCCCGGCTCGCTGCTGACGGCGTTGACCGCCTCGTCCCGGAAGATCTCCCTGGCCAGCGATGAACGACGGAGCGCCTCGGCGTGCGGCCCCATCCAGTCCTGGAACGGCAGCGGGAAGCTCGCCTTAGGGCGCTGCAGAACGAACGAAGGAACGTCGCCCGCAAACGCCTCACGCAGAACCAGTTTCGTCCGCACCGCCGTCGCCGTCCGAGTCGCCGCCGAGCCCGATCCGGTGTCAGCATCCGCGCCCATCTCCCTGAATTTGAACGAGAGCGGGATCGACTCGGCCAGATGCGCGACCTCGCCATCGGCGAACGGCGTGCGCCCTTCAACGCCCGCCAGCATCGTCGCGGTGTCCAGACGCGCCAGCAGACCGGTCAGGTTGATCATCCGATGGAACCGGAGGTGCGCACCCAGGCCGCGCTCGCCGGTCTCTTCGCACGCCCTCCCGAACTCGCGCGTGTAGAACCCGGTGAGCCACGAATCCTCCTCGGCGGCTTCCCACGCGCGCTCGCGCAGGATGCCCGGTTTGAAGTCGACCGGCGCCCACGCGTTGGCGTCGAGTTCGAACGCGCCGGCACGGTCCGGCCCGCCCCCCTCGTGGATGAACGCCGCGGCTGAATCCATCGGCGCCTCGTACCCCGCGAAGAGCTCGTCAGCGCCCTCGCCGCTGAGAGTCACCACGCAGCCCGTCGAGCGCAGGCGCCGGGCCACCTCGTTGATCGCCACCTCGTTGGGCGTGCTCAGCGGGACGCCGAGCGCGTCAACCATCTCGGGCCAGCGCTGCTCGAACAGGCCTTGATCGATCGGTGCCTCGTCGTGAATCGTGCCGATTTCCCCCGCCACAGCCCGCGCCGCCGTCAGATCCGAATCCCCCTCGCCCGGCGCACCCGAGCAGAACGAGCGCAGCTCCCCCACTTCTCCTGCCGCAACGCCGGCGATGATCGTGCTGTCGATCCCGCCCGACAGCAGCGTGCAGAGCGGGACATCGCTCCGGAGCTGTCCGAGCACGGAACCGCGCACCGAGTCGCGAACGCGCGCACGCGCCTCCGCGTCGTCGCCGCAGGCCGAAGGACGCGCGCCTCGCCACCAGCGGGTCTCGCTCGCCACGATCCCGCGCTCCCCGGGCGCTCCCAGATCGATCTGTACCATCTCGCCCGGACGCACGGACCGAACCCCCTGGAACAGCGTCTCGCTTCCCAGCACTGTCCGGATGGTCGTGAGGTACGCGCTGACCATGCGCGGGTTGGGCGCCGCCATGACCTCCGGGTGCGCGAGGATAGGGCGGACCTCGCTCGCGAAAACCACCGACGACCCATCGCACCACCACAGCAGCGGCTTCACCCCCAGCGGGTCGCGAACCAGAGTGAGAGTCTTTAGGCGCGCGTCGTACACACCGAACGCGAACATCCCGCGCATCCGCTCGAGCGCCGACGTCCCCCAGCACGCCCACGCGCGGAGCACGGTCTCGGTGTCGCACGTCGAAGCGAACCGCTCACCGCGGCGCTCGAGATCCGCCCGCAGTTCACGCTCGTTGTACAACTCGCCGTTGTACGTCAGCACGAATCGGGGCGACGCTTCGTCGTCCACCATCGGTTGCGCGCCGGCCTCCGACGGGTCGATGACCGCGAGGCGCCGGTGCGCCAGCGCGACGTGCTCGTTCCGCCACAGACCCGCGCCGTCGGGGCCGCGATGAGACATCTCGTCGCGCATCTGCTCGATGCGGGCGGTGCTCAATTCGAGGCGCCGGCCCGCGGTGGTCGCGATTCCCAGGATGCCGCACATGCCAGATGTATCGGCCCGGCCCGGCGGATCCGGCGATTCCCCGTCCCGGTCTAGCGCACGCGGCGCAGCCGGCGGCGCGGGCCGTCACGCCCCTCGGCTTCGTAAACGGCGCCGCCATCCGGCCACGACACGCTCAGGATCATCCGCCCCATCGCGTCGCCCACCGCGCACGTCCCCTCGGCGACCCGGCGCACGACCCCGCGATCGCCCGAGACCGGGCCCTCGTAGGTCAGATACCTCCACCGATGAGGCTCGCCGATCTCGACGTCCATTTCGTCGCCGGGCGCCATCAGATCCGGTCGCTCGGGGCAGCGCAGATGGCCCAGGACCCGCTCATCGGGATCGCGATCGCGGGGATCGGGCGCGATCAGCCAATCAAAGTGAGCTCGGTCCCCCTCCGGGGTGTGCTCCAGCACGACGCAGGGCGGCTTCTCGACCATGCCCGATGCTAGTTTCCACAACACGCCACGCCGAATCGCAAACAGTTACACTGGGCCCGCGGCAGAAATTGCCGATCACAAGGATGAGCTACCTCAGGACGGAGCCTGAACCATGAACACTCGGCGCGCACTCTCCCTCGCACTCGTTTCCGCCTCCCTCGCCGGCCTCAGCGCCTGCCAGGGGCCACGGAACATCACGATGGTCGAGAAGTCCGGCGACCGCGCCGTGTTCCGCGGCGACTACCAGACCGCCGCCACCGACTACGCAGAACTCGTCGAGCGGCGCCCCGATTACTTCGAGGGTCTCAAGAAGTACGGGCGTGCCCTGCTCGAGATCAACGAGCCGCGCCGGGCCCGCGAACAGCTCGAAAAGGCCTACACACTCGAGCCGGGCGACATGGAGGCCGTCGAGCTCCTCGCTCAGGCCATGCTCGAATCGGGCGACGCCGATTCGGCGATCCGCATGCTCCGCGACCTCGCGCTCGATCGCGGCACCCCCGGCGACTGGATGCGCCTGGGCGACGCGCTCAAGTTCATCACCGACTTCGATGGCGCCGAGACGGCGTATCTCGCCGCCGCCCGCGGTGACCTCGGCGAGTCCGTCGAGCCCCAGATGGCCCTGGCCAAGCTCTACAAGGAAGCCGGAAACGAGCGCCTCGCCCTCGAGCGCCTCGCCATGGTCATCTACCTCGACCCGGACAACTCCGAGGCCGTCCGCATGGTCCGCGAATTCGGCGAGATCCCCGGCCCCACCTTCGCCCAGCGTCCCACCGAGCAGTACGCAGCACCGACTGAGTACGACAACTCCCCCAGAACCACCTCGGCGGACCCTGACAGCAACTGAGGCGCTTGACGCCCCTCCGTGTCGCTTCTACCATTCATCCGGATAAACGGATGAAACGAAGCGCCGCCTCCACCCCGCTCACCGACCGCCTTGTCGCCCTCAGCGACCCGCTCAGGCTGCGCGTGTGCCGCCTCGTGGAGCGCCAGGAGCTCACCGTGGGCGAGATCGCCAAGATCGTCCAGCTTCCCCAGTCCACCGTCAGCCGCCATCTGAAGCTCCTCAGCGAAGCCTCCTGGCTCGAGCGACGCTCCGAAGGCACGGCGACGCTCTACCGCCTCGTCGCCGACGACCTGGACCCCGGCGCCCGCCAGCTCTGGACCACCATCCGCGAGGAGCTCGACTCGGATGCCGACGTCTCCGACGACGCGCGCCGGCTCGAGTCGGTTCTCGCCGAGCGTCGCACGGATTCGCTCGCCTTTTTCGGGCGCGTCGCCGGCGAGTGGGACCAGGTCCGCAACGAGCTCTTCGGCAGCGCGTTCTCCGCCCGGGCCCTGCTCTCGATGTTGCCGTCCGACTGGATCGTCGCCGACCTCGGCTGCGGCACGGGCAACGCCGCCGAGCTCCTGGCCCCGAGCGTCCGCGAGGTCGTGGCACTCGACCAGTCGCAGCCCATGCTCGAAGCGGCCCGCAAGCGCCTGGAACGCTTCGACAACATCCGGTTCGTCGACGGCCCGATCGAGGCCCTGCCGCTCGATGCCGCGACCGTGAACGCCACTGTCTGCCTGATGGTGCTGCACCACGTGCCCGAACCCGGCGAGGCGCTTCGCGAGATGCGTCGCATCATCGCGCCGGGAGGCGTCGCGCTCGTCGTCGACATGTTCGAGCACGGGCGCGCCGAGTACCGCCACACCATGGGCCACAAGCACCTCGGCTTCGACACCGACGAGATCACCCAGCAGATGACGGACGCCGGATTCGACGACGTCCGGCTCGTTCCCCTTCCAACGGATTCCGGGTCGAAGGGCCCGGGCATTTTTGCACTCACCGGGCGCGTGCGCCCGTAGACACGATCGATTTCGCACCGACGATTCACCACGAGGAGACACCAGTGACCACCGCGACGACAAGCGCCCCCTTCCTCTCGACCGGCCTCCCGCTCACCAGCGATCTGCCCAACAAGATCAAGGACATCAGCCGCGCCGAGGAGGGCCGCCACCAGATCCGCCTGGCCGAGGACGAGATGCCCGGCCTGATCGCGTGCCGCAACGAGTTCGGCGCCAAGCAACCCCTCAAGGGCTCGCGCATCATGGGCTCGCTACACATGACCGTGCAGACCGCTGTGCTGATCGAGACGCTCCAGGACCTCGGCGCCGACGTCCGCTGGGCCTCGTGCAACATCTTCTCGACGCAGGACGAGGCCGCCTCGGCGGTCGTCGCCGGGCGCGAGGGCAAGGCCGGCACGCCGGTCTTCGCCTGGAAGGGCGAGACACTCGAGGAGTACTGGTGGTGCACGCTCCAGGCCCTCACCTTCGAGGCCGACGAGAACGGCTCGAACGGCCCGACAATCATCGTCGACGACGGCGGCGACGCCACGCTCCTGATCCACGAGGGCGTCAAGGCCGAGGAAGCTTTCGAGAAGGACGGCACCCTGCCCGATCCCTCGTCGACCGACAACGCCGAGTTCCAGGTCGTGCTCGAACTGCTCAAGCAAAAGGTCCAGGAAGACCCGAGCTTCTTCCGTCGCATGGCCCCGCACATCCGCGGCGTCAGCGAGGAGACCACCACCGGCGTCCTCCGCCTTTACCAGTCCCAGCAGGCCGGCACGCTTCTGTTCCCGGCGATCAACGTCAACGATTCGGTCACCAAGAGCAAGTTCGACAACCTCTACGGCTGCCGCCACTCGCTCGTCGACGGCATCATGCGCGCCACCGACGTCCTGCTCTCGGGCAAGACCGCGCTCGTGCTGGGCTACGGCGACGTCGGCAAGGGCTCGGCCCAGTCGCTCGACGCCCAGAAGGCCCGCGTCTCTGTCACCGAGATCGACCCGATCTGCGCCCTCCAGGCCCTGATGAACGGCCACTCCGTGGTCCGCATCGAGGACGTGATCGACAAGACCGCCATCTTCGTCACCGCCACCGGCAACAAGGACATCATCACCGCCGAGCACATGTCGAAGATGAAGCACAACGCGATCGTCGGCAACATCGGCCACTTCGACAACGAGATCGATATGGCCGGTCTCGAGAAGCTCGTCGACGCCGGCGAGGTCGAGAAGATCAAGATCAAGGACCAGGTCCACGAGTTCCGCTTCAAGGCCAACCCCGCCAAGGGCGTGAAGGAGCACTCGGTGATCATCCTCGCCGAGGGCCGCCTGCTGAACCTCGGCTGCGCGACCGGCCACCCCAGCTTCGTGATGAGCAACAGCTTCACCAACCAGGTGATCGCCCAGATCGAGCTGTGGACCAACACCGACGCCTACGAGAAGAAGGTCTACACCCTGCCCAAGCACCTCGACGAGAAGGTCGCCCGCCTGCACCTCGACCAGCTCGGCGCCAACCTCACCGAGCTGAGCAAGGACCAGGCCGACTACATCGGCGTGCCCGTCAACGGCCCCTACAAGCCCGAGCACTACCGCTACTGATCAGTCCAACCGATAGACCGAGGCGCGGGAGAGAGATCTCCCGCGCTTTCTTTCCTCGCCGGCGATCCTCGCATGCACATCCTCGACATTTTCGACAAGCACGCGCGTACGTTCTCCTTCGAGTTCTTCCCCCCGAAGACCGACAAGGCCGCGGAATCGCTGTTCGAGGCCGTCAAGGAGCTCGAGCCGTTGGCGCCCTCGTTCGTGAGCGTCACCTACGGCGCCGGCGGCGGCACACGCGCACGCACGCACGAGCTGGTGAAGCGCATCAAGCGAGAGTCGCCCCTCGACCCGATGCCCCACCTCACCTGCATCGGGCACACAGAGGCGGAGATCTACGACATCCTCGAGCAGTACACCGAGGCGGGCGTCTCCAACATACTCGCCCTCGCCGGCGACCCGCCGCGCTCGGACCCTGACTACGACCGCTCGCGCGACAGCTTCCCCTACGCCTCGCACCTGGTGCGCTACATCCGCCAGTTCCGCGATCGCCACGGGGGCAAGCAGCACCCCGACTCCCGCGGCTTCGGCATCGGCGTCGCCGGATTCCCCGAAGGCCACCACGGGTGCCCCAACCGTCTCGAAGAGATGGACCACCTCAAGGCCAAGATCGACGAGGGCGCCGACTTCATCATCACGCAGCTCTTCTTCTCCAACGACGATTTCTACGACTACCGCGACCGCTGCGAGATGGCGGGGATCAACGTGCCCATCATCGCCGGTGTCATGCCGATCACCTCGCTCAAGGGCATGCAGACGATCTGTGGGCTCGCGCTGGGCGCGCGCATTCCCGCCCGCCTCCAGCGCGCCATCGCGCGCTGCGACGGCACCGCCGAGTCGGTGCGCCGCGTCGGCATCCACTGGGCCACGGAGCAGTGCAGCGACCTCCTCGACGCCGGCGTGCGCGGGATCCACTTCTACACGCTCAACAAGTCCACGGCGACGCGTGAGATTTATGCCAACCTCGGCGTGGCCAGCTCCCTGAGCCTCATCTCGCCCGAGGCCCCCCGCAGCCCGCTCACCGGCGCCTAGGCCCCCCGACCGGACGCCCGGCACCACCCTGTTCAGGGTCGCGCCCCCAAGTCCGGCCCCCAGTGCGTCGATAGCCCCAAGGCAAGCCGCGCCCGAACGCAACGGATGCGCCGCGGGGTGTGCGCTGTCGCGCGAGAGCCAAGAGCAGGGACGACGATGGGCGATCAACCGGTGTACGACACTCTGAGGCTGAGCCAGCGGGAACTCAAGGAGATCCTCGACACGCTCGAGCCCGATAAGGCCTTCAACGACGCCGACTCGCAGCGGCGCTCGCGCCGGTGGGGCCTGGCCGGGAAGAAGATCCTCGTCACCATCGTCGACGAGAGCGGCAATCAGCAGCACTTCGTCTCGGCCGCACGAGACCTGTCCTCCGGAGGGCTCGCGTTCCTCCACGGCGGATTCCTGCACACCGGCACGAGTTGCCTGGTCACCGTCCCGACGGCTGATCCATCGCAGTCACAGACAGTCCGGGCCAAGGTCCGGCGCTGCCGCCACCTCCAGAAGCACCTGCACGACATCGGCGTCGAATTCGAGCACGCGGTCGATCCGCGCGGATTCGTCGACTTCGGCGACGAGCACGTATTCACGCTCGAGCGGGTCGATCTCTCTCAGCTCAGCGGGCGCCTCCTGGTCGTCGAAGACAACCGGATGTACCAGAAGCTCATCGCGACCTACTTCAAGGGGTCGCAGCTCGAATTGGAATTCGCGGACGACGGCAAGGCGGCGCTGGAGATGATCCAGCAGATGCCGGACATGATCTTCACGGACTTCAACCTCCCCGATACGACCGGGCTCGACATCATCAAGCAGGCCCGCGAGAGCGGTTACTCCGGCCCGATCGTCCTGCTCACCGCCGAAACCGCGCCGGGCCTCCGCGCCGAAGCTCTGGAAGCCGGCGCCAACGAGATGCTCAACAAGCCCTGCCCGCCGGCTGTGCTCCACCAGGCCGCCGCCGAGTACCTCCTGGCCAAGAAGGTCGATCCCGCCAGCCAGAGTCAGATCATCTCCACGTGCAAGCCCGAGGAGATGAGCCGCGACCTCATCAACGACTACATCGGCGACCTCGCCGAACGCGCCCGGACGATCGTCAAGCTCATCGAAGACGACAATCTCACCGACCTGCGCGAGACCGTGGCGCAGATCCGCGCCTCGGCCGTCGGTTTCGGGTTCGCCCCGATCTCCGACGCAGCGGGCGACGCCATGCAATCGATCGATGCGACCCAGAGCATCGAAGAGTCACGCACCCTTCTCCAGCGCCTGGCGATGACCTGCCGGCGCGCCGCGCCGCCGCTTGAAGACGACCCCGCGAGCGAGGCCGCCTGATCCTCGCAACTCAGACACCGCCATGCCCGAGACGACCAACAACCTGCTGCGGATGAGTGATGAAGACCTCGTCCTGCTCATCGGTCGTCTCAATCACGAGACCGGGCCGGTCGCGCCGGCTGAGTCGAACCGCGCCTGCAAGCGCTGGCCGACGACGTTTCAGCGCATGATCCTGACCATCCGCGCCTCGGCCAACGAGCGCCAGCACCTCGTGTGCGTGCCGCGCAACCTCTCGACGGGGGGCCTCGCCTGCATCCACGGCGGGTTCCTCCACCCCGGAACTTCATGCCACGTCACGCTGCAGTCCCGCGGGCGCGATGGACGCACCATCGAGGCCGAGGTCGTCCGGTGCCGCCACATCGAGCGCCACCTCCACGACATCGGGATCAAGTTCGTCGAGCCGATCAACCCCGGCGACTTCCTCATCGAGGCCGGCCCCGGCCCGATGTTCAACGCCGAGCGGGTCAACCCGAAGGACCTCGAGGGCACCGTCCTGGTCGCCATGCCCGAACGCACGCACCAGCGCGTGATCACACAGCCCTTCCGCTCGTCGGAGATCGAATTCCTGTACGCCACCGACGGCACCAGCGCCCTCTCGCTGCTCTCGGAAACCCCCAGCCTCGTCTACGCCGCGTGCAACCTCGGCGACATGAGCGGCACCGACTTCGTCCGGCGCGCCGCCGAAGAGCACCCCACGATCCCGATCGTGCTCGTCGCCGCCGACGAGAGCGTCGGCCTGCGCCGCGAGGCGCTCGCCGCCGGCGCTCGGGAGATGCTGACGCTCCCCTGCGACCCGCACATGCTGCTGCGTTCGGCCGCTGAGTTCCTGCTGCTGGGCGACCTGCTGAGCCACGCGTCGGAGAACACGCCGGACCGCGCCGTCATCGACGCGCGCACCCTCCGGCGCCTCGGCCAGGACCTCAGTGCCGCCATGGTCGCCGACGACCCGGCCACCGCCATCGAAACGGTCCACGAAATCCGGACACTCGCCGACGCCAACGCGTTCGCCGTCGTCGCCAAGCGCGCCCGCCAGGCGCTCGAGGCGACGAAAGAGAGCGGGCACCTCGCGCTGGATGATCTGGCAAAGCTCATCCGCTCCTGCGAGCGCGCCGAGCAGGAAGCGGCCGAGAGGGCCCACCCCCCGACGCCGCGTGCGGCCTAGACCGCTCCAGCGCGCTCCCGGCGCTGCCGCTCGATCGAGATCGTGATCAGCGTCATGTCCGCCGGGTTCACGCCCTCGAGGCGTCCGGCCTGCCCAAGCGTCGACGGCTTGAACCGGCCCAGCGCCTCCTTCGCCTCGGCCCGCAGCCCGACGATCGTCGACGCATCGAACCACTCCGGCACACGCCGGCGCTCGGTCTCGGCCTGACGCTTCACCTCGGACTGCTGGCGCGCGATGTAGCCGGCGTACTGACACTCGGCCAGCACCGTCGCCATCGCTGCCCGACCGATCTCGTCGCGCGGCGCCGCAGCGCCCAGGTCTTCCCGGAATTCCGAAAGCGAATACTTGGGACGCTTCACGATCTGCGCCAGGCGTTCGCCTCGCACCCTCGACGTCCCGACGACGCACCGGAGCGCATCGAGGGCCTCGCGTCGAGTCTCAAACCGGCGCCAGCGCTCGTCGCAGACAATCCCGACATCGTGCCCGAGTGCTGTGAGACGGTCGGCCGAGTTGTCGGCGCGAAGCATCAGCCGGTGCTCAGCCCGGCTGGTGAACATCCGGTAGGGCTCGCGGGGCGTCTTGGTCACCAGGTCGTCCATCATCACGCCGATGTACGCCTCGTCGCGCCCCAGCACCCTGTCCTCGTCGCCGCGCGCACGCAGGATGACATTGATCGCCGCGATCAGGCCCTGCCCCGCGGCTTCCTCGTACCCGCTCGTGCCGTTGATCTGCCCGGCGAGGAACAGGCCCGAGATCAGCTTCGTCTCGCCCGTCGCCCGGATCTGGTGCGGGCGCACCATGTCGTACTCCACCGCGTAGCCGTACTGCAGGATCTCGGCTCCGGCGCAGCCCGGCATCCCGCGAACCAGCACGTCCTGCACATCGCGGGGCAGGCTGGTCGCGATGCCGTTGCAGTAGACCCAGTCGCTCTCGTGGGATTCCGGTTCCAGGAACACGTGGTGCTCCGTCCGCTCGGGGAAGCGCACCACCTTGTCCTCGATCGACGGGCAGTAGCGCGGACCGACCGATTCGATCTGCCCGCTGAACATCGGCGCCCGGTGGATGTTCGCCGAGATCGCCTCGTGGATGCGCTTGTCCGTGCGGGTCACCCGGCACGCGACCTGCCGCAACACCGGAAACGCACTGGAGTCTGTCAGATCGCTGAACGCACGGGGCTCGGCGTCGCCCTCCTGGATGTCCAGTGCGTCCCAGTCGAGACTCGAGCGGGCCAGGCGCGGCGGGGTGCCCGTCTTCAGACGCCCCAGCTCAAACCCGAGCTCTGAGAGTGTCCCCGAGATGCCCGTCGCTGCGTCCTCACCCGCGCGCCCGCCCTCGGTGCGACGCTCGCCTTCGTGCATGAGGCCGCGCATGAACGTCCCGGTCGTCAAGATGAGCGAGGGCGCCGAAAGCTCGATCGCCCGACCGCTCGCGCGCTCGAGGATCAGCGCTCCGCGCACGCGTCGCCCGCCGTCGGCACCTTCTTCGATCATCAGGCGCTCGGCGCTACCCTCGAACACGGTCACGCCCGCGCGGGACACGACCATCTCGCGCACCGTGCGCGCGTAGGCGTGCTTGTCGCACTGCGCCCGGGGGCCGCGCACCGCCGGCCCCTTCGACGTGTTCAGCTCCTTGAACATGATCCCGGTCGCGTCGGTGGCGATGCCCATCAGCCCGCCCAGCGCATCAACCTCGCGCACGATCTGACCCTTGGCCAGCCCCCCGATCGCCGGGTTGCAGCTCATCACGCCGATCTTCGAGGCGTCCAGGGTCACAACCGCGACCGACAGCCCGGCGTTCGAGCACGCCCAGGCGCTCTCCACGCCCGCGTGCCCGCCGCCCACCACGATCACGTCGAATTCCGGTCGCGCGGTGCTCATCGAAGGCCCAAAGCCTACGCGTGCCGGCGCCCCGCGGGCTCCCGGGCCCGACCACACCCCGAATCGCAGGGTCGTCTCACCCAATCCCGGAATTATCCGGACGGAATCGTGGAACGCATTTCCCGCACAACCGTTTCAGGGGGTAGAGCGATGCACACCCGAGCAGCCAATCCCGGATCGCCCGTCGCCTCCCGCGTTGCAGATGCCACGCTAGGAGATGCCGATGCCCGGCCCCTGCAGGGCCGCCAGGCCGGAGGCTCGCCCGTGCGAACGCTGACGCCTGCATCCCGCGACTCCCAGCACCCCCGGCGCACCCGCCTCGCGCTCGCCGCGTTGCTCGGGCTCTCGGCGCTCGGTGCCCCCCTCGCCGGCTGCATGCAGACGAGCACCAATCGCGAGCATCTCGAGCACAAGAGCGTCGTGCTCAGGCCCGGCGACGACGCCCGCTCCGAGTTCTTCCGCCTGAACTGAACCCGCCGACGCGCCCCTCTCCGCGCTGTATCCTCACACCCGACCACCCGGGAGCGAGGGAGCCGGCAACGCATGGGCAAGCGGACGTTCGAATCCACGATCCACACCGACTTCGGCAAGGGCCTGACCTACTCGCGCTACCTGCAGCTGGACAAGATCCTCGGCGCGCAGTCGACGCTCACCGAGCCCCCCCACCACGACGAGACGCTGTTCATCATCCAGCACCAGACGTCGGAGCTGTGGATGAAGCTGATCATCCACGAGCTGGCCGCCGCCGTCGCCCACATCAGGCACGACGAGCTCGAGCCCTGCTTCAAGATCCTCAGCCGCATCAAGCTGATCCAGCGCCAGCTGTTCGACCAGTGGTCCGTCCTCGAGACGCTCACCCCCACCGAGTACGCCCAGTTCCGCAGCTCGCTCGGGCGCGCCAGCGGGTTCCAGAGCTATCAGTACCGCATGATCGAGTTCCTCTTCGGGAACAAGGACCCTGACGCCATCCGCGTCTTCGTCCACGATCCGGCGATCCACGCTCCGCTCAAGGACGCGCTCGAGTCCCCGTCGGTCTACGACGAGTTCCTCATGCACCTGGGACGTAGGGGCATGCCGGTGCCCGGCGCGTGCACCGACCGCGATTTCAGCCAGCCCTACGAGCCCAACGCCGATCTCATCCCCGTCTTCAAGGCGATCTACGAGAACCCCGGCGCCCACTGGGACGCCTACGAGATGTGCGAGAAGCTGGTCGACGTCGACGAGGCCATGAGCCTGTGGCGCTTCCGCCACATGAAGACCGTCGAGCGCATCATCGGCTTCAAAACCGGGACCGGGGGCTCGTCCGGGGTGCCCTTCCTGCGCCAGGTCGTCGAGACCCGGCTCTTCCCCGAGCTATGGGACGTCCGAACGCAGATCGAAGACGTCGAGCCGCCGGCGCGGTCCGGCGCGTAGCATTCAACGAGCTTTCGGGGGCGACACTGTGCGGAGGTGATGCATGGCAACGACAGCGACCGTCCAGACGCCCACGGCTTCGACGCCCGTCCACAAACCCTTCAACCTGCTCCAGTGGGTCGAGGACAACCGGGAGCACTTCAAGCCCCCGGTGATGAACAAGCAGTTCTGCACTGAAGCGCAGGACGTGATCGTGTTCTGCTCCGTCGGCCCCAACAACCGCAACGACTACCACGTCAACCCCACCGAAGAGCTCTTCTACCAGCTCAAGGGCGACATCGCGGTCAAGATCCGGCCGCTCGACGGCTCCAAGCCCCACCACGTCGTCATCCGCGAGGGCGAGATGTGGCTCTGCCCCCGCTGGGTTCCCCACCGCCCCCAGCGTCCCGACGACACCATCGGCCTGATCGTCGAGTTCCCGCGCCGCGACGAAGAGGGCAAGGTCTACGAAGACGGCCTCCGCTGGTACTGCGACGAGTGCGAGACCCTCGTCCATTCCGCCAGCTTCCGCCTGAAGTACATCGATCAGGACCTCCACAAGGTCATGGACGACTTCTGGGGCGGCCCACCCGAGGGACGCACCTGCCCCGGCTGCAAGAACGTCATCGAGCGCGCCGGCGAATTCGATCTATCGATGGCAAAGGCCCACTGACGAACCGGACCACACCACCGGGGAGACCGACGCCGTGAAGAAGACGATGTGGAAGATCAAGCTCGCCCTTTTCGCGGCGGGCATCCTCAAGATGCTCAGGCTGAAGAAGCGCTGATGTACAAGATCGATATCCACACCCACATCCTCCCACCCGGCTGGCCCGACCTGAAGTCCAAGTACGGCTACGGCAAGTTCGTCAGCTTCGACCCCGTCATCGACCCCAAGGGCTGCACCTGCGGCGCCAAGCTGATGATCGACGGGCGCCACTTCCGCACCGTCGATCCCAACTGCTTCGAGCACGCCGTCCGCATCCAGGACATGGACGACACGGGCGTCAACGTCCAGGCACTCTCCACCGTCCCGGTCATGTTCAGCTACTGGGCCAAGCCCGAGCACACCTACGACCTGGCCCGCTTCCTCAACGACCACCTCGCCGACGTCTGCCGCGAGTACCCCAAGCGCTTCGTCGGCCTCGCCACGCTCCCCATGCAGGACCCCGACCTCGCGGTGCGCGAGCTCGAGCGCTGCATGACAGAACTCGGCCTCGCCGGCATCGAGATCGGCTCGCACATCGAGCAGCCGCGCTCCAAGGACTGGAACCTCTCCGAGCCCGCCCTGCTGCCGGTCTTCGAGGCCTGCACCAGGCTCGGCGCCGCCGTCTTCGTCCACCCCTGGGACATGATGGGCGAGGAGCAGATGGGCAAGTACTGGCTCCCCTGGCTCGTGGGCATGCCCGCCGAGACCGCCCGCGCCGTGTGCTCCATGATCTTCGGGGGCGTCTTCGACCGCTTCCCGAAGATGCGCGTCTGCTTCGCCCACGGCGGCGGCTCGTTCCCCTACACCATCGGGCGCATCGAGCACGGCTACCAGTGCCGCCCAGACCTCGTCGCCACCGACTGCGAGCGCAACCCCTGGTGGTACCTCGCCGACTACGACAAGCCCGCGCATTTCTACGTCGATGCGCTCACTCATTCGAGGAACAGCCTCAGGTACCTCATCTCGATGATGGACGAGCGCCGCATCGCCATGGGCAGCGACTACCCATTCCCGCTGGGCGAATCACGCCCCGGCGCGATGATCGATTCGATGTACGACCTGACCTACCGCACCAAGCAGCGCCTGCTCGCCGGCACCGCGATCGAGTTCCTCGGCCTCAACCCCGCGGACTTCGACATGGAAGACATCGATCGCAGCCCGTACGAGGAACGCCAGGAGCCGCAGGCGCGCGGGGCGCGGTAGCACGCCTTTCGCAGCGCTTGCACGCCTTGGCGCAGCCCACGCACCACTCTCACGAATCAGTCTTTAGCGAAGCTCGAGCCCGCTCTCTCCTTGGGGGAGAGGGCTGGGTGAGGGGTCTCGGCTCCTCCTCCTCGCGTCAAGAGGCAAAGTGGTGCTCTCATCCCGAACTCGGTTCTTCCGTGATCGCGCGTTCGAGACTCTGCCGCAGTTCCGCATCTCCAATCTGGTCGAGGACCGGCTCCATCTGATCTCGAAGATGCAGAAGCCTGACTCCAGCGTCCATGAGCACCCCTGCTGATCGCAATTGCGGCGGATCCACCACAAAACACAGCTCCAGCGCTTGCCGCCCCTCCACTGGCACGAACCGGGGTTCGTCTCTCAGCAATCGCTCGAGAAAGCGATCCTGACCACGGGCAGCAGCCACTGTGAGCACTCCGCTCAATTCATCACTGGGTTCAAAGATCCCTCCTTGGTCCCAGAACCAGAGAGCCACTTCTGGATCGTCACGACTGGCCGCCTCGTACAAAGCCATGAACGCAGTGACGCCTGAGAGAGGCACATCAAGATCCATGAGAGTCTTGAGTTGGCTGGTGCCACCAGCCCGGCACGCACCGATGTAAGCATCCATCGCCGTGCGATCATCAGCCGTCTCGGGCCTGCTCATGAGCAGAGCGAGATGCAGAGCGTCTGGGCGGTGCTCCGCGACCCAGCCCAATCCTCCGTCGGACTCGGGATGGGTCATCGCGAGGCGCCCTCCAGCCTGCAGCGCGGTTGTCCACAACGTGCGATCGGGAGACCGGATCGCAGCGACCAGACACGTATCAAGCAGAGCCTGCCGAACAGGCGCCTCATACGCGCTCTCCGCGCTTTGGACATGGTCAAGCGCTATCCGGAAAGCCTCGGCCCCGTCGATCGCCGCAGATTCGACGAACGGTTTCAAGAATCGCTCATCCCCGGGATCGGCGAACAGAACTCCCTCGTCCAGCAGCGCCTGGAGAACGCCCACCCGACCGGATTGCAGCGCCGCCAGAAGCGATCCCTGGTTGCGAGCTACCCGGGCCTGCTCGATCTCAGACTGAGGCCGACGATCCGATTCGAGAACACGCCGGATCAACTCCGTGTCGTCAAGACGAGTCCCGAGATACATGAGGCGTTTCTTGTGACTCTCGCTCCAGCGGATCGACTCTGAGTATTCCTTGAGGATTAACAGAGCCCCATCGTCCCCTTCGAGAGCCTTCCGGCTCAGTTCCTTGAGCAGAATCGAGACTTCCTGCTCGATGAGCGTGGGAGCGAACTCGTCCAGCGCCTCCCGAAGGCACTGTTCTTCGCCGTGATCCAATAGCGAGACCAGGGTCGCGGCCCGGACATATACCGGCCCCACGACGGGCCCCGGTGCGTACGGAGCGTATCCGAGATCACGCGAGAAGCTCTCCAATACGACGTCACACAAGCCGCGCTGAACGGCCACCTCGAGCATGGTCACGATCGACTCGGCGAACTCAGCTTCTCGGCTCTGGTCTCGAAACGACAATCGTTCGACTTCATCGAAGAACAGCCGGACGCGTTCGATCGCTTCCCCGTGCGGGCTCAGACAAGCCCAAGTTCCGATGTTCCAACCTCGATCATCGCGAACAGTCGCGTTGCTTCGAGCCAACAAGTCCGGATAGCTCTCGTCTCGCAGATACGCTGCGCCCATGGCAGCGGTCACACCGCCGTCTACCGGACCCATCTTCGAGGCCAGTGCGCGGCGTGCAACGTCATCGAGAATCTCCAACGGGGCATCGACTGCAATCCGTGCCGACTGCCTGGCAAGCACTTGCGAATCCGCGAACCCACTTGCGACGATCATCAACGCCAAAGCCGAGAATAACCTTGTCATGCTTCGCATACTAACACCGCCAAGGATTGACCGACGAGCGACTGCTCGATCCCCAGATCCATGCGCACACTACCGCACCTACCCCCGATTCCCCTTGCCACAGCCCATCCGCGTCGTACGGTGAAGACATGCCCACCGCCAACGGCGCCGCCACCCTTCGCCACCAGTTCCTCGCAAGCGCCTACCTCCATTCGCCCGGACGCTTCGCGCGTACCAACGACCTCACGCTGCCCCAGCTCAAGCGCAGCGTGATCGAGGATCCCGAGGCCGCCGAAGACCACTCCGCCGCCCACCAACTCGCCCGCTACCGCGCAAGCGCCCTCGCGGCCGACGGCGTCGCGCTCGCGATCGCCACGCTCACGCAGATCTGCGTCTCGTTCCACGCGCAGCTCGAAGCCGACGTCGCGGACGAACCCCTCGACCAGTTCACACCCCCCGAATCCCCCACCAGGATCCGCCCCGAGACCGCCCGCATGGCCGCGTCGCTGTTGATTCGCCTCGCTTCTTCCCCTTCCTCTCCCTCTGGGAGAGGATGTCGAGCCGAAGGCGAGACAGGTGAGGGCTCGTCTCCTACCCCATCTCCCGAGCCTCCCGCCTCAACCAACCGAATTCAAGGTGAGACTCCGGGCTCACTCCCGAATCGCCACGAACCCGTACCCCCCGTCTTCCCACGTCGCGCCGTCGTCGAGCGACCGTTCCAGGCGCAGCTCGAACCGGTCCTCGGTGATGTTGAAGAACGTCATCCGGTTGATCCCGGGGCGTCCCTCGAAGAGCTCGCCGCTCTCGATGACGACCAGATCGCCGTCGACCATCCCGCCGCGCCGGCTCTTGCGATTCCCCAGCGTGTTGCAACCCACCCCGATCACATCGCCACTCTCAGGGTGGATCGAATAGAGCTGCGACCCGACGAAGATCTCGAGCTCGGGGTTCGCCGCCGCGGAGTGGACCTCCTCGACGAGAACTCCGAACCCGCCCATGGCGTAGCGCCCGAGCAGTCGCCCCTCGGCCTTGAACTCCCCGCCCCCGCTCAGCGCGAAGCTCGTCTCGAGTCGCCAGTCACCGATCAGGAACGCGAGATCCGCCAACCCCTCCGGAGCGCGCTCATCGGGGAGATCGCCCCGATCCGTGGCGACCGAGAGGTCGTGCTCCTGCGCGGAGGCGGGAACAGGCGCCAGCACCAGAGCGCCCAACGTGATCAGGCCGAGGAACCAGGCGACGCGTGGCGAGGTGGTCATGCCATCGGCCTACCGGGGCCGCGCGGCGCGGTTGACCCAAAGATCACCGACCCCACTGTCCGCCCCACAAACCCAATACCATCCCCTCCATGCCAACCCAGGCGACACCCACATCCGACCCCCTCGCCCACCTCCGAGCACGATTCGCCTTCCCCGAAGGCGAACCCGTCTACCTCTGCGGCAACTCGCTCGGGCTCATGCCAAAGTCCACCCGCGACGCGCTCAATCGCGAGCTCGACGCGTGGGCCGCCCTCGGCGTCGACGGCCATTTCAAGGACGACGCCGACTGGTACAAGTACCACGAGCTCTGCCGCGGGCCCGGATCGCGCATCGTCGGGGCGCTCGAGCACGAGACCGTCTACATGAACTCGCTGACGGTGAACCTCCACCTGATGCTCGTCTCGTTCTTCCGGCCCAGGCCGGGGCGAACCAAGCTCCTGTGCGACTGGCCGATCTTCCCCAGCGACATCTACGCCTTCAAGAGCCACCTGCGATTCCACGGGCTCGACGAGTCCGACCTCCTCGTCCAGCGCCCCCGCGAGGGCGAGCACACGCTGCGCACGCAAGACGTGATCGAGACCATCGAGGCGAACAAGGACGAGCTGGCGCTCATCGTGCTGGCGGGCGTCAACTTCGCCACCGGGCAGTTCATGGACATGCCGGCGATCACCAGCGCAGCACGCGAGCGCGGCATCACCATCGGCTGGCAGCTCGCCCACGGCGCGGGCAACGTGCCGATGAAGCTCCATGACTGTGGCCCCGACTTCGCCGTCTGGTGCACCTACAAGTACATGAACAGCGGCCCCGGGGCTCTCGCGGGCTGCTTCGTGCACGAGCGTCACCACGCACGGGCGAACCCGGAGACCTTGCGCACCCAGCCCCGCTTCGAAGGCTGGTGGGGCAACGACCCGTCGTCCCGATTCCTCATGGGGCCGGATTTCGAGCCCGTCGCCAGCGCCGACGCCTGGCAGCTCTCCAACCCGCCCGTGCTCGCGACGGTTCCCGTGATCGAGTCGCTCAAGCTGTTCGACTCCGTCGGGATGGACGCGCTCCGCGCACGCTCCCTCAAGCTCACGGCCCATCTCGAATCGCAGCTCGACTCACTGAACGACGAGCGCGTCAGCATCATCACCCCGCGCGACCCCGGATCGCGGGGCTGCCAGCTCTCGGTCGCCGTGAACACGCCCGAGCCCAAGGCGTTCTTCGACGGCGTCCGCGCCCGGGGCCTGATCGGCGACTTCCGCCAGCCCAACATCATCCGCCTGGCGCCCACGCCCCTCTACAACTCGTTCGAGGACTGCGACCGGGCCGTCGCCATCCTCCGAGACGCGCTGAGCTAACCTGTCTGCGTCCATGGCCACGAGCGATCGCACATTCACCGTCTTCGGCGCCGGCCTTGCCGGCTCGCTCATGGCCATCTACCTGGCCCGCGCCGGGCACCGCGTCCACCTCTACGAGCGTCGCCCCGACCCGCGCACCGCCAGCGCCGAGCGCGGGCGATCGATCAACCTGGCCCTCTCGACACGCGGCATCGACGCTCTGGAGCGCATCGGCCTCGCCGAGGAGGTGCTGGCCAGCGCCATCCCCATGCCTGGGCGCATGATCCACTCGCCCTCCGGCGAGCTCACGTTCCAGCAGTACGCCCGCGACGGCAAGCAGGCGATCAACTCAGTCAGCCGCGCCGGCCTCAACGAGATCCTGATCTCCGCGGCCGATCGCGAGGAGAACGTCGAGATCCACTTCGATGCACGCTGCACCGGAGTGGACTTCGACTCCGGCGAGGCCAGCGTCCTCGACGGCGCCAGCGGGCAGACGAGAAGCGTCCCCACCAACCACATCATCGGCGCCGACGGCGCATTCAGCGGCGTGCGCTCCTCGATGCAGCGCCGCGACCGCTTCAGCTACAGCCAGGACTACCTCACCCACGGCTACAAGGAGCTCACGATCCCTGCCGGCGAGGGCGGCTCCTTCGCCATCGAGAAGCAGGCCCTCCACATCTGGCCGCGCGGCACGTACATGATGATCGCGCTGCCAAACGCCGACGGATCGTTCACCTGCACGCTGTTCTGGCCCTTCGAGGGCCCCAACAGCTTCGCCGAGCTGCGCACCGAGGCCGACATCCTCTCGTTCTTCAAGGCCCATTTCGCCGACGCCGTGCCCCTGATCCCGAACCTCGTCGACGACTTCCAGAACAACCCGACCAGCTCGTTGGCGACCGTCCGCTGCGCGCCCTGGAACGTCGGCGACCGGGCGGTGCTGATCGGCGACGCCGCCCATGCGATCGTCCCGTTCTACGGCCAGGGGATGAACGCCAGCTTCGAAGACGTCGTCTGGCTCGACCGGGCGCTCCGGGAGCACCCGGACGACATCGCCCTCGCCTTCGACTCCTACGCCAGCGCCCGCAAGCCCCACGCCGACGCGATCGCCGACCTCGCCCTGCGCAACTTCATCGAGATGCGCGACCTGGCCGGACGCCGCAGCTTCCGCACCTGGAAGAAGATCGATCAGGCCGCGGGGCGCTTCTTCCCCGAGAGCTACATCCCGCTGTACGACATGGTCAGCTTCTCGACGATCCCCTACGCCGACGCCGTCGAGCGCGAGAAGCGCCAGATCGCGTTCCTGAAGCGCCTGGGCATCGGGATCGTGGTCGCGATCGTTCTGGTGATCGTCGCCAGCGTGTTCTTCTGGGCGTTCAACCGATGATCTACGACATCTCGCCCCCCATCTCGCCCGACCTCGGCGTCTTCCCCGGCGACACCCCCGTCTCGCGCGAGGTGCTCCTGAGCAAGGACGACGGCGCGCCGATCACGCTCAGCACCCTGAGGACGACCGTGCACGTCGGCGCCCACGTCGACGGGGCGAACCACTACGGCGCCGGCGCCCCCAGCGTGGACGAACTCCCGCTCGATCGATTCATCGGGCGCTGCCAGGTCGTGACGGCGAAGGTCGAGCCAGGCCAGCGGGTGAAGCCCTCGGATCTGGCGCGCCTGGTCATCGAGCCGCGAGTGCTCATCCGCACGGGCTCTTTGCCCGATCCGAACGACTGGAACAAGGACTTCTGCGCCCTGACGCCCGAGCTCGTCGACGCCCTCGCCTCGCGGGGAGTCGTGCTCATCGGCATCGACACGCCCAGCGTCGACACCATCGACTCCAAGGACCTCCCCGCCCACGCGGCCTTCCTGAAGAACGACGTCTCGATCCTTGAGGGCATCGTGCTCGAGAGCGTGCCCGACGGGGTGTTCGAACTCGTGGCCCTGCCGCTGAAGCTGCAGGGCTTCGACGGCAGCCCGGTGCGCGCAATCGTCAGGACCATCGAGGGCTAGCGCCGTGCAGCGTGGATCGCGCAAGTCGACACCCAGGGTCAAGGACGGCAAAGTCCAGCGCAAGAACCGCTCCGCCGAAACCCCGAACTACCACAACACCGAACCGGTGTACCCGACAATCGATCGCCAGCGACCGGGCGAGGGCTACCGCCACGTGCTCAAGAAGCGGGACGTGGAGCGCTTCATCGACATCCTCCCGGACTGGGCCGAGCTCTCGCGGGGCCTCAAGGCCATCGTGCTCGGACCGGGCAGCACCGAGTCGCTCGGCTTCCACAACACCGGCGTGATCACGCTGTTCGCCTGGCCCCGCGGGCTCACCGAAGACCTCGGCGACACCGTCGTGGAGGAAGACGGAGCCGTGCTCGATCGCCTCGGCGTGACCCGCGAACCCATCGGCAACGGTCTGTATCGATGCCAGTTCACGGAATCGACGGCGCGGGGCTACCAGCTCCTCGCGGTGCTCCTGCACGAGCTCGGCCACCACCACGATCGCATGACGACCAAGAGCCAGCGCGACGCCGCCCGCGGCGAACCCTACGCGATCGAGTACGCCCGCCTGTATGCCGAGACGATCTTTGAGGCGTACTTCCGGGAGTTCGGGCCGAAGTGACTCTATCAGCCGATCGTCGCGATCACCTTCAACTCGATCGCGATCGGCGCCGGCAGGGCCGTCACCTGCACGGTCGTGCGCGACGGGTTCGGGTTGCCCTCCCCGGCGAACCACCTGCGATAGACCTCGTTGTAGGCCGCGAAGTCGTTCATGTCGGTCAGGAAGGTGAGCACGTCGACGACGCGGTCCCAGCTGGAGCCCGAGTCTTCGACGACGGCGCGCACGTTCTCGAAGCAGCTCTCGCACTGGGCGCTGATGTCGTAGGACGCGACGGTCCCGTCGGGGTTCAGCGTTACGCCGGGGATCTCCTTGCTCCCCCGCTTGCGCGGGCCGATCCCCGAGAGAAAAAGCAGGTTCCCCGCCCGCTTGGCGTGCGGGTAAGCCCCCAGCGGTTCCGGTGCTCTTTGGCTTTGCATGCTCATGCCTTTCCCTCTGCCCCTTTGCCCCTTTGCCCCTCTGCCCCTTCCGTAGCGATACACACGTTCTTGGTCTCGGTGAAGAAGCGCAGCGCCTCGGCGCCGCCCTCGCGCCCGACGCCCGACTGCTTCATGCCCCCGAAGGGCGTGCGCAGGTCGCGGAGCATCCAGCAGTTCACCCAGACGATGCCCGATTCCAGCGCAGCGCTCACGCGGTGCGCGCGCCCGAGGTTGCTTGTGAAGACGGAGGCCGCCAGACCGTAGGGCGTGGAGTTGGCCAGCTCGACCGCCTCGGACTCCGAGTCGAAGGGCTGCACCGTGACGACGGGGCCGAAGATCTCTTCCTGGATCACCGCGCAGTCGTTCTCGAGCCCGGTGATCACCGTGGGCTCGTAGAAGTAGCCGCCCGCGCAGCGTCCGCTGATCGCAGGGGAGTTCCCGCCGCATCGGATGTTCGCGCCGAGGTCGCGGGCCATGTTGACGTAGCCGGCGATCTTGGCGAGATGGTCGGCGCTGACCTGCGCCCCGTGCTGGGTGTCGGGGTCCATGGGATCGCCGATTACCCGATTGCGCGCACGCTCGACCAGACCCTCGACGACGGTCTCGAAGGCGCTGCGCTCGACGAGCAGGCGCGAGCCGCACAGGCAGATCTGCCCCTGGTTGCTGAACGCAGCACGCTCGGCGGTGTCAATCGCGCTGTCGATGTCGGCGTCGGCGAACACGATGAACGGGTTCTTGCCCCCGAGTTCGAGGCTCACGGGCTTTAGCGCCCGCCCGCACTCGGCGCCGATCCACTCACCGACGCCCGTCGACCCGGTGAAGCTCACCGCGCTCACGCCGGGGTGCTGCACGATCGCGGCTCCCGCCGTTTTGCCCTCGCCGTGCACGATGCTCAGGACACCACGGGGCGCATCGGCCTCGCGCCACGCCTCGGCGAGCAGCGACGCCGTCATCGGCGTGACCTCGCTGGGCTTGGCGACCACCGTGTTCCCCGTCGCCAGCGCCGGGGCGATCTTCCACGTCAGCAGATAGAGCGGCAGGTTCCACGGGGAGATGCAGCCGGCCACTCCGCGCGGGCGCTTGAGCGTGTAGTTCAGCGCCGAGGCGCCCATGTCGTGCGCGTCGCTGTGCCAGTGCCGGACGGCGCCGGCGAAAAAGCGCAGATTGGCCATCGCGCGGGGGATGTCGACCTGGCGGGCGACGGACACCGGCTTGCCGCTGTCCTTGGACTCGGCCTTCACGAACTCGTCGAAGCGCGCCTCGATGCGATCCGCCACCCGTTCGAGCACCTTCCCGCGATCGTCGGCGCTCATGCCCGCCCAATCGGGGAACGCCCGCTGCGCGGCCTCGACGGCCCGGTCGACATCACCCCGGTTCGACGATGCCACCTTGGCGTAGACCTGGCCGGTCGCCGGTTCGTAGACGTCGATCCAGTCGCCGACCGCCGGGTCGGTCTCCGTACCGTCGATCACGCTGGGGATGTGCTTGAGGCCGAGGATCATCGGGCTGCTCGCTAGAGGGACGGGGTCCTGCCGCCGTCGACGGGGACGTTGATGCCGCTGATGTAGGCCGCGGCCGACGAGGCGAGGAACGCGACGGCGTAACCGATCTCCTCCGGACGCGCCAGGCGACGCGCGGGGATCGACTGGAGCGAAGTCTCCCGCTCAGAATCAGGCGTCGTGCCCCGCACCTCGGCCCACTTGGTGAACAGCGCGGTGAGCCTGGCGGTGTCGGTGTACCCGGGGAGCACGTTGTTGACGGTGATGCCGTCCGCGCCGAGCTCGTGCGCCAGCGTCTTGGCCCAGCTCGCGACGGCCCCTCGGATCGTGTTGCTCACGCCGAGCCCGGGGATCGGCGCCTTCACGCTCGTCGAGATGATGTTGACGATGCGCCCGTACTGGGCCTTGCGCATCGCCGGCACGATCGCCTGGGTGAGGATCTGGTTGTTGACGATGTGCATGCGGAAGCCGCGCTCGAACGCCTCAGTATCGGCGTCGATCGCCAGCCCGCTGGGCGGGCCGCCGGTGTTGTTGACGAGGATGTGGTATTCGGCGCCGCCCGCGACCGCGCCCGAGATCGAGCTGCGGACGATGTCCGGCTCGGAGAAGTCGGCCACGAGTATGTCGTGGTCGCCGCTGTCCACGCCGGGCAGGCCGGTGCGTGCCTTCTCCAGGGCTTCGGCGTTGCGCGCCATGAGCGTCACGCGGGCGCCTTGTTCGGCGAGCGTCTGGGCGCAGGCGAGGCCGATGCCCTGAGTCGAGCCGCACACGAGGGCGCGCTTTCCGTCGAGTCGCAGGTCCATCATGAGGATTCGTTCGTCCCGTCTGTCTGGGCCGGTGTCCCCTGGGAAGGGGATCCACGCGGCAGGTCGATCGTGAAGTCCGAGCCGGTGCCCGGTTCCGAGTGCACGGCAATCACTCCCCCGTGCTCCTCGACGATTCTCCTCGTCGTAGGGAGGCCGAGGCCCGTGCCCCCGCTCTTGGTCGTGAAGTATGGCGTAAAGACCTGGTCTCGTGTCTCAGCGGGGATACCGGGCCCGGTGTCGATCACGTGGATCCGCCACGAGGGCTCGTTCCCGTCGTCGAACGCCGGGCCGCTCTCTGTCCGGAGGATGAGCTCCTTCGATCGCCCGGACGCATCGCCGGCCATCGCCTGCGTGGCGTTGATCATCAGGTTGAGAAGCGCCTGCTTGAGCTGCGGTGCGTCGACCATCGCGGGCATCGGGCCCGCGCCCAGCTCGGCGCGGATCGACACGCCGTTGTGCTCGGCCTGCGGCAGGTAGAAGTCGGCCAGCTCGTCGATGATCTGGTTCAGCTCGTTCGGGCGCAGATCGAGCTTCATCTCCCCGGCGAAGCGCAGGAAGTCGTGGAGTATCCCGCCCAAGCGGTCCGCTTCCCGACGCAGCGCATCGATCCTGCGCACGAGCCTGCCCTTGTCCTGCTCGTCGACCTGAAGATCGGTGATCGCCTCGGAGAGCAGCTGCGCGTTGAGGCCGATCGTCGACAGCGGGTTCTTGATCTCGTGCGCCAGCCCGCCGGTCATCGCGCCGATCTCAGCGAGGCGTTCAGCAGTTCGCGCCCGGCGCTCGGCGGCACGGGCGCGCCGGATCTGTCGCTTCAGCTCCAGGTAGACGAGCGGGATCCCGATGACCACGCCGATCGCGAGGCCGATGAGCACTCCGGTCCAGTCCATGCGCCCACCAAGATAGCGGCAGCGGGCGTAACTCCCGCCTCCGGATCAGCACAGTTGTTCGATCGGATCTCCCCCCTACGACGCTCAGCGCCGAGGCGTCCGGGCGTACCCAGCCTGGGGTCTGACCTTCACTTCCAGATCTTCGATGCGGGACGCCCGGGTGGCGTGCCACCCCTTGTCACCCCGCTCGGCGTCGTAGTTGACCCGGGATCCGTCCTTGAGCACCCGGAACCCGTCGCCCTCGATCTGGGAGTAGTGGATGAAGATGTCCTGGCCTTCGGGTCCGATGATGAAGCCGTAGCCCTTCTTCGGATCGAACCACTTGACCACGCCCTCCTGGCCGGTGATCACGTTGCTCGGCTGATCGCCCATCATTGAGCCTCGTCGACCCGGGCTCGCGGCATACACGCCGGCGCCTCCCGAGTCCCATTCCTGCACCCGCTCCGATGGCCGGCGCATGACGGCCGGCAACCACGCCTCGCGGAAGCCAGCCATGGGCATCCTCGTGGAGGCATAGTCAACCTATCTTGTTATTGGGCTCGGGGCAACGCCGAAGCCGGAGGTTCGGACGAATCAGGCGGAAGCCTCGGCGGGCTCTTCCTGGGCCTCGGCCTCCTCGGACTGGGCTTCTTCGATGAGCAGGGCCTTGCGGCTGAGCTTGATGCGCCCCTGGTCATCGACGGAAATCACCTTCACACGGACCGAATCGCCCACCTTGACAACGTCGGTCACGTTCTTGACGTAGCCGTCGGCGAGTTCGGAGATGTGGCACATGCCGTCGGTGCCGGGGGCGAGCTCGACGAACGCGCCGAAATCCTTCACCGACACAACCTTGCCATTGAAGATTGTTCCCGGCTTGATCTCAGCCGCCAGGGCCTCGACCTCGCCGACAGCGCCCTCGAGCGCCTCGCCGTTGGTCGCGGAAACGAACACCGTTCCGTCGTCCTCGACGTCGATGTTGACGGCCCACTTCTCCTGGATAGCCCGGATGGTCTTGCCGCCCGGGCCGATGAGCTTGCCGATCTTCTCGGGGTTGATCTGGAGCTTCTCCATGCGCGGCGCGAGGTTCGAGACGCTCTCGCGGGGCTCGGGGATGACCTGCTCCATCTGCTCGATGATCTCGAGACGCCCCTTCTTCGCCTGGGCGAAGATGCGGACGATCTGCTCCTGGACGAGGCCGCGGGCCTTGAGGTCGAGCTGGATGCCCGTAATGCCCTCGCGGGTGCCGCTGACCTTGAAGTCCATGTCGCCGAAGAAGTCCTCCTCGCCGAGGATGTCGGTGACGAAGACCTCGTTCTCGCCGTTCTCATCGGTGAAGCGACCGACCGAGATACCGGCGCAGGTGTTGGTGATGGGCACGCCGGCGTCCATGAGCGCCAGGCAGCCGCCGCAGACCGACGCCATCGAACTCGAGCCGTTCGACTCGGTGATGTCGCTGACGATGCGGACGGTGTAGGGGAACTCCTCAGCGCCGGGGAGCACGCCGAGCAGCGAGCGCTCGGCGAGCGCTCCGTGGCCGATCTCGCGACGGCCCGGGCCCATGATGCGCCCGGCCTCGCCGGTGCAGAACGGCGGGAAGTTGTAGTGCAGGTAGAACTTCTTGGAGTACTCGGGGATCAGGCCGTCGACGATCTGCTCGTCGCGCCCGGTGCCGAGCGTGCAGGAGACAAGGCTCTGCGTCTCGCCGCGCTGGAAGAACGCCGAGCCGTGCGTGCGCTGGAAGATCCCGACCTGCATCTCGAGCGGGCGGATCTCTTCGTAGGCGCGTCCGTCGGCGCGGGTGTTCTCGTCGACGATCAGCTTGCGGGTGATCTTCTTCTCGAGCGTGCGGAACGCCTCGCGGGCGTGCTTGCGGCGCTCGGCGGACTCGGCCCACGCGCCGTGGGTGCCGTCGGTGACCTCGGCGAAGTGCTCGTCGAGCACCTTGGTGCGCAGCTCGTCTACCTTGGCGCCTCGCTCGGCCTTGCTCTTGATCTTGCGGGCCGCGACCAGCTCGTCGTAGATGACTTCCTTGACCTTGGCGGCGACGTCTTCGGAGGGGAGGCTGAGCTCTCCGGCGACCTTCTCCTTGCCGGCCTGCTTGACCAGCTCGTCGATGAGCTCGAGCTCCTGCTTGACGTGCTCGTAGCCGAACTCGATCGCGGCCAGCACGTCCTCATCGGGCAGCTCGGCGGCGCCGACCTCGATCATGTTGATGCCGTCGGCGTGGCCCGACAGCACGAGGTCCAGATCGGAGTACTCCATCTGGCTCACCGTCGGGTTGATGACGAAGGTCGCGCCGTCGTCGGTGTGGATGCGCCCGACACGGACGGTGGCGATCGGGCCCTCGAACGGGGCGTCGGAGAGCGCAAGCGCCGCGGACGCGGCGGTGCCCGCCAGGACGTCCGAGTCGTTCTCGCCGTCGTGGCTCATGACCCAGCACTGGATCTGCACCTCGTCGATGAACCCGTCGGGGAACAGCGGACGGATCGGGCGATCGATCATGCGCATGGTGAGGATCTCCTTCTCGTTGGGAGCTCCTTCACGCTTGCGGAAGCCGCCGGGGAACTTGCCCGCTGCGGAGGTCTTCTCGCGGTAGTCGACCTGGAGTGGGAAGAAGTCGAGGCCCGGTCGCGGCGACGCGCGGACGCACGAGGCGAGGATGGTGGTGCCGCCGTAGGTCGCGAGCACGCACGAGCTGGCGAGTTTGCCGACCTTGCCGGTCTCGATGGTGAGCGTGCGCCCGCCGATCTCTCGCTCGACTTTGAATTCCTGCATGTGAATTTCTGCCTTTCTGGTGATGGCGCCTGCGCGCTCGCTCGACGAGCGAAGGCGTCCATCAGCGTTTGGGCGATCCGCGATCCACCCAGAATGGCAGGAGGCAGGGAGCAATCGGCGTGTGCTGAGTCGCAGCGCACCACGAATGCGTCTTGCCTACTGCCGTCCGGCGATGGGTGCGGACGCCAGTGATTGAATTTCCGAACCCGGCAGCGCCCGCTTACTTGCGCAGGCCGAGGCGTTGGATCAGCGTGAGGTACCGATCGCGATCGTTGCGCTTGAGGTAGTTGGTGAGGCGCGAACGCTTCGACACCTTCGCGAGCAGGCCGCGACGGGTCGAGAAGTCGTGCTTGTGCACCTTCATGTGCTCCGTGAGCTCGCGGATGTCCTCGGTGAGGATCGCGACCTGCACCTCGGGGGAGCCGGTGTCGCCGTCGTGGACTTTGAATTCGTTGATGATTTCGGCGCGACGCGCTGCAGTGATCGCCATGTGCTTGATAGCCTTGCGGACTCGGTGCCTCTGGGATACGAACGGAACCCTGACGTAGGGGGCCGTGTATCTTACCGATTGCCCGCGTGCTCATCAAATCAGGGATGAACCGGAATGACCATGCGCACCCAGCCCGCTCAGATCCAGCTCTCCCGGCGAGTCTCCGCGCTCAAGCCCTCCAGCACCCTGGCCATCTCGGCCAAGGCCCGGGCAATGAAGGACCAGGGGATCGACGTCCTCTCGTTCGCCACCGGGGAGCCGGACTTCACAGCCCCCCAGCCCGTCATCGAGGCCGCGATCAAGGCCCTGGAGGCCGGCGACACCCACTACGGGCCCGTCCCCGGCGATCCCGAGACCCGCTCGATGATCGCCGAGAAGCTCGAGCGCGAGAACGGCATCCGCGGGCTGTCACCCGACCAGGTGATCCTCACCGTCGGGGGCAAGCACGGCGTCCACCACGTGACCCACGCGCTTCTCGACCCGGCCACCGACGGGGGCACCCCGGACGAGGTCGTGATCCCGACCCCCGCGTGGGTGAGCTACGCGCCGGTCAGCCAGCTCGCCGGAGGCAAGGTCGTCGAGGTGCAGACCCGCGCCGAAGACGATTTCTTGCTCACCCCGGAGCAGCTCGATCGGTCGATCACCGAGCGCACCAAGCTCGTGTTCCTCAACTCGCCCTCGAACCCGTGCGGCACGATGTACACCGAGGCACAGATCCGCGACCTCGCGAAGGTCATCGCGGACGCCGCCGACTCCCGCGCGCCCGACCTCGTGGTCCTCAGCGACGAGCTCTACGAGAAGATCATCTACGGCGGCATCCCCCACTTCTCGATCGGGGCCGTCCCGGAGATCGCCGAGCGCGTGGTCACGCTCGGGGGCATGAGCAAGGCGTGGGCGATGACCGGGTTCCGTGTCGGTTACCTGGCGTGTCCCGGCGAGTTCGGCGCGAAGCTGATCGGAGCCTGCCGCAAGCTGCAGAGCCAGTCGACGACGTGCCTCCCCACGTTCATCCTGCCATCGATCCGTGCGGCGCTGACCGAGTGCGACGCGCAGGTCGAGGAGATGCGCGGCGCCTTCGAGCGCCGCGCGGGGCTGATCTACGGCCTGGTCTCGGAGATTCCCGGGCTCGTGTGCCCGAAGCCGACGGGCGCGTTCTACGTGTTCCCGGATGTCTCGGCGCACTTCGGCAAGCGGTCCAAGGGCGGCGCCGAGATGTCCAGCGCCGACTCGTTCGCAGCGGCTCTGCTCGAAGAGCACCACGTCGCCTGTGTGCCGGGCGAGGACTTCGGCGCGGGCGGCGAGCGCTGCTGCCGGATCTCGTTTGCGTGCTCGGACGAGCAGATCCGCGAGGGCATGCGCCGCCTCGGGGAGTTCGTTGCGGGGTTGTCCTAGGGCTCCGAGCGGGCGAAGGGCTCGACGACTTCCTCGGTCAGCACCACGCGCCCGCCGGTGCGCACCAGGCCCGTCGGCCTTCCGGCATCCGCGAGAACGTCGAGCAGCTCCGCGTCTCCGAGGCGCTCGATCCGCAGGTCAAGACGCCCGGAAGGCACCGTCGCCCGGGCCAGCGCATCGGGGCTCGTCGAGACCACCCACGACGCATGTGCACCCGCCGCAGTGCCGACGATCGCGATGTCGATCCGAGGGTCTGTCGCCGTCGCGATGGGTGTGGGCGCTGGTGTCGGCGACGGCCCGAGGGTCGTGGCAACGAACACACCCGCGCAGATCAGCAGGATCGCCGCGACCGAGCCGGCGACGCGTCGCCGGTTCGCGCGGCGCTCGCGCGTCCGATCGAGCTCGCCCAGCAGATCTTCGAGCATCTGCGCCTTGCGCTGCGGTCCGCCGGGGGTGCTAGTCATCGCGTGTGCCTTCCATCGCGCGCTCGGCGAGGCGGGTGTGGGCCGTCCGCAGCTTGCGATCAGCGGCACCGGGGGTGATGCCGAGCACCTCACCGATGCGCGCCAGTGTCCACGCGAAGCGGTGGCGCATCTCGAGGATGGCGAGCGCCTCTGGATCGAGCTCGGCCAGCTGCGCCCGGAGCCACTCGGTGCGCGCCCGGTCCTCGGGCTCGGACGGCCCGGGGTGTTCCGCGGCCCGCTCGCGTGCCGCCCGCCGGCGCTCGGCGCGGGCGCGGTCGAGCGCGGTCGTGAGCGTCACACGCTTGAGCCACGCGCCCAGCTGCGCCTCGGTCTCGATGCGGGGCGTCTTGTGGATGAGCTTGATCATGACGTCGTGCACGATGTCGTGGGATTCCTGGTCGTCTCCCCGGGCCGCTCGCCGGGCCAGCGCCAGCGACTGATCGAAACGCTGCTCGTAGAACGCAGCGAACGCCCCGCGGTCTCCCGAGGCGATTCGCTGCAGCTGGTCTGCCAGGCTCTGGCCCACATCGTGTTCCTACCGGAAGCCGTGCGTCGGGGTCAGGGCTGGCCCTGCTGGTCGCGGAGGCGGGCCACGGTGAATTCCAGCGCCTGGATCTCGGAGATCAGCTGCGACCGCTCGTTCTTGAGCTCCTCGACCTGCACCTTGGCGGCGTTGTAGTTGATGATCAGGTCTTCGACGGCCTGGCGTTCCAGACGGAACGACGCGGCATCGTCCAGCCGGCTGACGATCTGGTCGATCGTGCTGAGCTGTTCCTCGTTGGCGTTGACGATCAGCAAGTCCGCGCCTTCGTGGAAGCGCACGGTCGCTGGGTCAGACGTCAGACCGAGCGCAGTGTCGACGGCGGAAAGCAGGTCGTCGGCCTCGTACCCGGATTCGAGGATCGACGCGACCGTCCAGACATGGGTGCGCTCCTGCGCCCTGCGGGACTCTTCTCCGGGGAGGTACACCGAGAGCAGCCCGCCCTCGCGCCCGACGAGCAGGCGCCTGCCGGATTCGCCCGAGGCCCACTGCAGGGCTCCGACCGCGTCGTGCAGCGTTGTGCCCATCAGGATGATCGGGGTCACCTGCACCTCGGAGGCGTCGGAAGTCGCCACGATGTTGGCCTCGTCGTAGGTGCTCCGCAGGAGGCCGAGGTAGAGGCTGACGGGCCCGCCGGCGAATTCGATGTCGGCGCGCTGCGGGCCGCCTTCCTGGCGCGCCATCGCCGGGGCGGCTCCCAGCGGCATCACGATGAGTGTCGCGAGAATCAGTCTTGCCAGTGCGCTCATGAGCGGGCTCCGTTTCCATGAAGAGGCTGTCGCTTGGGGGCGGCGTCCGCCCTTTCCCTCTGAACGCCGCTGACCGGGAGATTTCGCGCCGTTGCCCCGGGGATTCTCACTGGTACACTCGGTCCATGCACTTTGAAGCTCACCAGGCGGTCATCGACGACCTCGAGGCGCGGATCTTGACCATCCGCGACTCTCTTTAACTACGACGCCAAGCAGTCGCGGGTCACCGAACTCGAGTCCCAGATGGGTGCCACGGACTTCTGGGACAACCAGGAGAGCGCCCAGGCCGTCGTCAACGAGGTCAAGCTCCTCAAGGCCCAGGTCGGACCGGTCGGCGCGATCGAAGAGGACTTCGAGAACGCCAAGGTCGCCTACGAGATGGCCCGCGAAGCCGACGACGCCGACCTCCTCACCGAGGCCGACGAGTCGCTGTTCGACCTCACGGGGCGGATGGAAAAGGTCGAGCGTCTGAGCCTGCTGAGCGGGAAGCACGATCACCGGACCTGCTTCCTGACCATCGACGCCGGCGACGGCGGCACCGAGGCCAACGACTGGGCCGAGATGCTCCTGCGCATGTACCTCTTCTACTTCGACAAGCACCCGGAGTGGTCGGTCGAGGAGATCGCCAAGAACCACGGCTCGGAGGTCGGTATCGACAGCGTGACGCTGCGCGTAACGGGGCCCTACGCCTTCGGCTACCTCAAGTGCGAGCGCGGCACGCACCGGCTGGCGCGCGTCAGCCCGTTCAACGCCCAGGGCAAGCGCCAGACCAGCTTCGCGACCGTCGAGGTCACGCCCGAGTTCGAAGAGTCGTCGATCGAGATCCCCGACACTGATCTCGAGGTGACCGCCTTTGCGCGCTCGAGCGGCCCGGGCGGGCAGAACGTCAACAAGGTGGCGTCGGCGATCCGGCTCGTGCACAAGCCGACCGGCATCATGGTCGTGGCCAGCACGTACCGCGAGCAGCCCCAGAACCGGCGCCAGGCGATGACCATCCTCCAGGCGCGCCTCGAGCAGATGGAAGAAGAAAAGCGCCAGGCCGAGATCAGCGAGGCCTCCGGCGGCTCACTCGATCGCGGATGGGGCACGCAGATCCGCTCCTACGTGCTCTACGACAACCGGGTGAAGGACCACCGGACGAACCACGAAGCCAACCCCGAGCGCGTGCTCGACCGGGGCGAACTCGACCCGTTCATCGACGCCGAGCTCAAACGCCGGCGCAAAGAACGGGCCGAAGCAGAGGCCGGGTCCTGAGCTACGGCTCGGGCTGGAGTTCGGCCTCGAGCACCGGATCCCATGACGCGCCTGCGTCGTGCGAGTGCTCGATCTTCATCGCGAACCCGGCGCCTCCGCGAGGAACAAGCTGGTAGCGCTCGATCTCCCGGGTATCGCCGTCCTCGTCGTCCCTGACCTCGACGAAGAGCACAGCGCCGTTTTCATGGGGCCCGTCCGATTCGAAGCGCCGGAGCCGGCGCGAGTCGTTCAGCGTGTACGCCACGAGCTTCTGCGCCCGGCTGTCCCAGGCGTGGATGGCGTACACCTCGTGCACCGTGCCGTCATCGCGGGTCCGGAAGTAGCGCAACTGGACAGCCGCGCCCTGCATCAGCATCTCGGTTTCGACGCGGAGCGCAGTCTGCTCCGCTGACGCTCCGGCGATCGCGACGCCCGACCATGCGCCCTCGAGGAAGTCCAGCGCCCGCTGGCGGGGGTCCAGCTCCATCCGGGGCTTGTCGCGGACGTGCAGCCATCGGCGATCGATCGGCCCGTCGCGCTCCGGATCCCTGCGCACGCCTTCCATGATGAATCGGGACGCCCAGGTCTCGCCGCCGTCGGTGCTCGTGTCGTCGTTCCAGCGGTAGTAGCCGTCGATCGAATCGCTGAACGTGTAGCGCACCAAGCGCGTCTCGCCCTCCGGGTTGGTCCACTCGGTGAAGATCTCGCACCGGTTGTGGTGGAAGACGCCCTCGAGCGTCCCGAACCCGCCACCAGCCTGCGGGCTCGGCCAGAGCAGCAGCGCCACCCATTTCTCCTTGGCGGGGTCGAACGCGCGGAGGGAGTAGCCGTACAGCTCGCGCCCGTCCGGCGAGCCGACCGGGCCCCGGAAGTGCTCGACGATCGCGTCGCCCGAGAGCACGGGGTACACCTCGAGCCTGGATCGTGGATCGGCAAACCACTGACCGGAGGGCAGCCGGTGCTTCTGGGTGACGTCCCACTCGCCGATCCAGAAGTCGAACTGCCGGGTCTCGTCGCCGGCTTCCGACGGCGGCGCGTGCCCGAGCTTCAGGGGTTGCGCGGCACACATCGAGCCGATCAGCGCAGCACTGAGCGCCGCTGTCGCGAGACGATTTGGATGAGGGTTCAATTCGCTCCCCTGCTGCCGCCGGCGCCCGCCCGGCGACTGTTCGGCTCGCAGACCGGGGGGTTCCCACTACACCCGGGATTGCGATCCCGAGCCGCCGATCCGCTCGCCCGGCCCGGGCTATGCTCTTCGCTCTGGACGATTACTCGACGACGCAGCGGAGGAACGAGCGCATGAATCGCAGGAACATCGGAATCGGCATGATCGCGCTGGCGGCCGGAGCGCTGAGCGCCTCGTCGCTGCTGGCCCGCCAGGGCGGCGCTGAAGGCATGCGCGACCCGGCCGACATCGGCTACTCCGTGGGGTGGGACATGGCCACGCAGGCGATGGCCGGCCTCCAGGCCGACGGCATCGAGGTCGATCGCGACGCGCTCGCCCGAGGGTTCGCCGCGGCGCTCGCCGGTGAGCAGCCAGAGCTGAGCGAACTCGAGATGCAGGCCGTGCTCCGCAACCTCGAGCGCGAGGTCGCGGCCGCCGTCGCCGCCGAGCGCATGGCCAGCGACCCCGTGTTCCGTGCGCTCGCTCAGGAGAACACCCGGCGCAGCAACGAGTACCTCGAGCGCTTCGCCGCTGGGCGCGGCACACAGACGCTCGGGGGTTCCGGCGTGCACTACCGCGTGATCCGCTCGGGCGACGGCCCCTCGCCGACGCCCGGGTCGACGATCGTCGTGAACTACGAGATCGAGACCATGATGGGCGTGCAGATCGGCGAGGGCGAGGGCGCCGAGGCGCTGCTCGACGGCCTCATCGAGGGCGGTCGCGCCGTGATGCAGCAGATGAAGGTCGGCGATCGCTGGCTGATCGCCCTGCCGCCCGAGCTCGCGTACGGGCTCGGCGGGCGGGCGCCCGACCTGGGGCCGAACGAGGCCGTGACCATCGACGTCGAGCTGGTGGACGTCCGATGAGCGGACGGTTCCTGCGCGGCACAGTGCTGGCAAGCGGCATGCTCTTCGCGGGCCTGGCGCTCGGGCAGTACGCGCTCGACGCCTACTTCGGCGTCGGCCAGTCGAAGATCAACAAGCCCCGCGAGCCGGTCACAATGGGCAAGCAGCTCTACAAGGTCGACTATGCCACCGGCGAGATGCGCTACGACCGCGCCAAGGCGTTCAACGACCCGATCTACAACATCTATGCGCGCCAGCGCGACCCGTTCGAGTTCGGCACGCGCCCGGTCTCGCGCCGCCCGCCACGCCCGGGATCGATCGCGCCGGCCAAGGCAAGCATGGCCCAGCCTTCTTACGTACCCAGGAAGCAGCGCCAGAGCCCGATGTCCAGCGATATGCGCGTTGGACTGCGCTCACCGAGCTACAGCCCGACGCGCACGCGTGCGCAGCGCATCAGCCCGACGCGTGTCCGCTGAGCCTCATCCGGCGCAGCGACGGCGCCGGGTCCGCAGGGATCTGAAGTAGCCCTCGCGCCGCGCGCGCACCGCGTCCGGCGCGTACAGACGCTTCACGAGGCCCAGGAATCCCGATTCCAGCTCGGCGGCGCTCATGTGCGTCGGCTCGTAGTTCACATCGAACAGCGTGCAGCGCTCCCACGCGCCCGGGTGCGTGAGGCGTCCCTCGCGCTCGAAGCGCTCGTACATCGGCGTGCCGGGGAACGGCGTCAGCACCGTGACCTGCACGTCGTAGAGGCTGGTCCGCTGGGCGAAGTCGTGCACCTCGTCGAAGACGCGGGGCGTGTGCCCGTCGAGGCCGAGGATGAAGCAGCCGATCACCGTGATGCCGTGCGACTGGATCGTGCGCACGGTCTCGGCGCTGCGCGGAAACTGGCGCAGCTTCCAGTCGGCACGCCCCTCGATTCCCACGAGGCCGTCCTCAACGGGGCTCTCCAGGCCGATCAGCACCTGGCGGCACCCCGCGCCACGCATCAGCTCCAGCATCTCCGGGTCGCGCGCGATCGACTGGTCGACCTCGGTGAACCACCTGATGTTCTCTTTCGCGAGCGCACGGAGCAGTTCCTTTGCATGCCCTCGCTGCGCGAAGCTGTTGTCGTCAGCGAACTCGATGAACGGGTGGGGCCAGATGCGCTTGATGGCGCGGATCTCCTCGATGACCCGCGCCACCGGCTTCACCTTGTACTTGGGCGTCAGGGTGATCGAGCTGGCGCAGAACTCGCACGAGTGCGGGCAGCCGCGGGTGGTCTGCACAGTCAGACGGTTGTACCTCGACACGTCGAGCAGGTCGTAGCGCGGGATGGGGGTCGCGGCGAGGTCGAACTCGGTTCCCGGCCGGTAGATGCCGCCCAGGCGCCCGGTGCGCGCATCATCGAGGATCTGCGCCCAGACCGGCTCGCCCTCCCCCGCCACGACAGCCGTGCAGTGCTGCAGCGCTTCTTCGGGCACGGCCGTGGCGTGGAGCCCACCGAGCACGACCTGCGTGCCGGCGTCGCGATAATGGCGCGCGATCGCGTACGCCTCCTTGGCCTGGGCGGTCATCGTGGAGATCGCGACGAGGTCGAACCCGCCGGGCAGATCGGCGGGATCGGGGAACTCGGCGATCTCGTGATAGGCGATCTCGATGTCGTCCGGCGTCAGCGCCGCCAGCGTGAGCAGCGACAGGCTGGGAAGCGAAGCGATCACCTCGCTCCGCTCCACGAAGCCGGGGAGCGTCAGGCCGGCCGCCAGCAGCTCGGGGTTGCACACGCGCACGCCGCTCATCGCGATGAAGAGGATCCTCACAGCACACCCCCGTGCTGCGCGATCGCCAGCGTCGTGGCGCCCGCACCCGCGATGAGCGCCAGCACCGGCGCCGCGAACAGGTGGCGCGCACGCGGCAGGAACGCCGCCAGCGCGCAGCACGCTGGCATGAGCACCCCGCCGGCGATGAACGCGATCGATGCGCCGTCCATCAGGTTGCCCGTCAGATCGAGGCGCATCGCCACGGATGCGAAGAGCACGTTGAGCGCGCCCAGGGCGAAGAAGGAGACGTGACCCAGGCGCAGGAGGCGCCGGGTCCACGAGGCGTAGCCCCCGAGGAAATGGTCCTTGTGGAACCCGAGGCCCAGCAGGGCGCCCGAGAGCATTCCGAGGCCGATCCAGGTCCAGCCGAAGACTTCGTTGGCGAGCATGGCGGGGTCTCCCGTGAGAGTTAGCGTTCGCTAACACTTCTTTGGGAGAGCGTGCCATCTGATTGCTGGACCAGCCAGCGATGCAGCCAAAGGCCGGCGAGATTTGGGGGAGAACAACCAGGCGGGGAGGGGGTTATCCGGTTGCGCCTACACCAGCAGCGTCGCCGGGCTCTCCAGCATGCCCTTGACGGTGTTGAGGTACTGAGCCGCCATGGCGCCGTCGACCACGCGATGGTCACTGGACATGGTCATGCTCATCTCGTGACCGACCGTCAGCTGGCCGTCGTCGCCGACGACGGGCTTCTTCACCGCGGCGCCCACGGCGAGGATCGCGGTGTTGGGCGGGTTGATGATCGCCGTGAAGTGCTCCACGCCGAACATGCCCAGGTTGCTGATCGTGAAGGTCGCGCCGTCCATCTCGTCGATGGTCAGGCCGCGATCGCGGGCCTTGGTGGCCAGCGCCTTGGTCGTGTCGCTGATGGCGCGGAGACCCATGCGATCGGCGTCGCGCAGGACGCCCACGACAAGGCCGCCGCCGGTGAGATCGGCGTTGACCGGCAGGGCGATCGCGACGCCGACGTTCACGTTGCCGTTGATCTGGATCGAGGCGTTGTCGGCGCCCCAGCTGGCGTTGACGAACGGGTGCTGGTGCATCGCCAGCGCACAGGCGCGGACGAGGAAGTCGTTCACGCTGAGCTTCACGCCCTGGGCGTCGAGCTGGGCGTTGAGTTGCTTGCGGAACTCCATCAGCCCGTCCATGCGCACCTGCACCGTCACCTGGTAGTGCGGCACCGTGGTCTTGGACTCGACCAGGCGCTTGGCGATCGTGCGCCGCATGTTCGAGAGCTGGATTGTCTGGGTCTGCAGCCCGCCGTAGCTGGGAAGCTCGGCCGGCGCGGGCGTCCCGGGGACGGTCGCGGCGCTGAGCTTGTCGCCGGCCTGGCTCGGCTCGGTCGGCGTGCGCGACGCCGGCTGGGGCATGGGTGCGGCTGCCGGCGCAGCGCCGGGCTGGGCGGCCTCGACGTCCTTCTTCACGATCCGGCCCGAGGGGCCCGAGCCGTGGAGGGTCGAGAGGTCGACGCCCTTCTCGAGCGCGATCTTGCGGGCCAGGGGCGAGGCGAAGATCCGCCCTCCGTCTCCCGACCCGGGGGCCGGCGCGGCGGTCGCGGTCGCCGTCGCTGCTCCGTTGGTGGGCGTGGCGTGGGACGACCCCTCGGCAGCGCCCTGCTCCGCGGCGCCTGGGGCTGCAGCACCCGCTGGCGCGGCACCACCCTCGTACTGGCTCTTGATCTGGGCCGCGTCTTCGCCGTCCTCGGCGATCACGCAGATGAGGGCCCCGACGTCCACGGTCTCGCCCTCGGAGAGCACCAGCGAGGCGATGACGCCGTCGTCGAAGGACTGGAGCTCCATCGTGGCCTTGTCGGTCTCGATGTCGCCCAGGACATCCCCGGCGGACACGGTGTCGCCCTCCTTGACGTTCCAGGCGACGATGGTGCCCTGCTCCATGGTGTCGGAGAGGCGGGGCATGGTGACTTCGATGGGCATGGGCGGGCTCGTTCGTGGGCCGTGAGGCGGGGTCGGCCAAGGGTGGGCCGGAGATCCGGGCTGAAAAGTGAGGGGAATAGTGTAGCTCCCCTCACCGAAAAGTTCGCGCGTTTCAGGCCCTGAAACGTGCCCTTCAGCCCCCCGCTTCTTCGAGCGCCTGCCGGTACTGCGCCAACTGCCCCTCGTAGTAGTCCTTGTAGTGAGGCGTCTGGTTGCCCTCTTCCCGCACCCGCACCGCCTCGGCCTGCAGATCCACGGCGCCGGCGATGTCGCCCGCGTTGAACCGGCACTTGGCCAGCGTGTGCAGCGAGTAGGCGTCCGACCGCTCGGTCAGGTCGACGGCTCGCTCGGCCATCGCCGTGGCGGCATCGTTGTCGGGGTTCTTGATCGCGCCGCCGTAGTTGAAGGCGATGGCGAAGGCCATGCGCGTGAGGAAGTCGGCGTCGTCGGGGAACGACTCCAGCGCCGCAGGCCAGTCTTCCTCGGCTTCGATGCGCAGCTTCTCGCGCTTGGGCGCGATGCGGGCCTCGACGCTCGCGCTGTGGGCCTCGGTGTCCCACGAGCCGTCGACGATGCCCGCCAGCACCCGGTCGAAGCCCTCGCCGGTGAAGCCGGTGTAGACCAGGCGGCCGGAGCGATCGACGATCGCGGCCATCGGGATCTCGCCCCGCATCTCCGGGGCGATCAGCGCTGTGCGCACGGAGTCGTCGGCGTCGACCGCGACGTGGAATCCCATGCGTTCGTACTGCGTCTGCTCGCCGAGCCGGCGCTGGAGGAACTGGGTGACCAGCGGCAGCGGCTCGGGCGAGATCGCCACGAAGACCACGCCTTCGTCTTCGTATTGCTTCTGGTACCCGGAGATCTTGGGGAACGACGCGATGCACGGCGCGCACCACGTCGCCCAGAAGTCGAACACGTAGATCCGCCCGTCGTCGAGCGCCGTGATCTCCTCGAACGCTCCGCGCGCGTCCATGCCGGGCGCCTTGACCCAGTGCTCGATCTCGACGGGCGGCGCCGCTTCACCGAGTTGCGTGTAGGAGTCGGAACCCGCCGCGCCGTGGGCGACAACGAGTGAAGCGAACGAAGCGATCAGCGTGCGTGCCATGGGAGGATCTCCGTTGAGCCCCCATCGTGATTCCCGGAAGCCGAAACTGCAACGCCCGTGTGTTCGCGCCCGGGGCGAGATCGGATTCGCTCACAGGCGTTTGGGCTTGTCCGGGCGATCCAGCGACGCGTTGAGCAGGTCCCGCAGCACGCCGATGCGGGGCTCGCGCGGGCGGAGCACCACGAATCGCTTGCCCTTCCGGCCCGGCTCGCCTTCGAGCACGCCGTGGACATCTTCCATGAGCTCGCCCAACGGAAAGTCGAGGCGCAGATCATCGTCGCGCGCGACGAGCTGGCAGATCGACCCCTTGATCGGACCGCCGCGCGAAGGGTGGTAGAAGCTGATCGCGCCCCAGGTGATGCGCTCGGCGGCGCTCGGGGCGAGCTCGAAGACGAGCGTGCGGACCCGGGCGGCGCGGGTGCGCAGCGGGGCCGGGAGATTCATGACGAACTCGTCGGGGGTGCGGGGATTCCGGGGGTTCCGGGGGTTCCGGGGGTTCCGGGGGTTCCGGGGGCTCCGGGGGCTCGGACGAGCCACCGGCTAGCTCAGCGTCTGCTTCACCGCCTCGACGATCTTCCCTGCGTGGGGCAGGAAGGCCTGCTCGAGCGGCTTGGCGTAGGGCGCGGGCACGTCGTCGGAGTTCACGCGGATCGGCTGGTGGTCGAGGTAGTCGAAGAATCGCTCGATGACCTGCGTGATCACCTCGCTGGCGATCGACGCGAACGGCCACGACTGGTCGACGACGACGATCCGGTTGGTCTTCCTGAGCGAGCGCTCGATCGCCTCGACGTCGAGCGGGCGGATCGTGCGCATGTCGAGCACATCGACGTTGATGCCTTCGGCGGCCAGCTGGTCGGCGGCCTCGATGCAGAAGTTCACCGGGCGCCCGAACGACACCACGGTGCAGGAGTCGCCCTCGCGGCGCAGCTCGGCCTGGCCGAAGGGGATGTAGTACTCCTCCTCGGGCACGTGGGCCTTGTCGCCGAGCATGCGCTCGGACTCGAGGAAGAACACCGGGTCCGGATCGCGCAGGGCGGTCTTGAGCAGACCCTTGGCGTCGTAGGGGCAGGACGGGATCGCCATCTTCAGGCCGGGCACGTTGGCGTAGAGCGCCTCGACGCACCAGGAGTGGGTCGAGCCGAGCTGGCCGCCGGCGCCGTCGTTGCCGCGGAAGACGATCGGGCAGCCCCACTGCCCGCCGGACATGTAGAGCATCTTGGGTGCGTTGTTGAGGATCTGGTCGGCGGCGACGAGGCTGAACGACCAGCTCATGAACTCGATGATCGGGCGCAGCCCGTACATCGCGGCGCCGATGCCCAGGCCGGCGAAGCCGTTCTCGCTGATCGGCGAGTCGATGATTCGCTTGGCGCCGAACTCCTCGAGCATGCCCTGGCTGACCTTGTAGGCCCCGTTGTACTCGGCGACCTCTTCGCCCATCAGGAAGATCCGCGGGTCGCGCCGCATCTCTTCGCTCATGGCTTCGCGGAGCGCCTCACGGAACTGGATCACGCGATCGCCCTCGAAAGGGGGCAGCTCGGCGGTGAGGTTCGGGGCGGGGATATCGATGTCGGCGATGGTGGTTGTCATGGCGTGGTCTAGAGCAGGTCGTTCTTGGCGCCGTGGTTGTAGTCGCGCGTCGGGCTGAGATTCGGTTCGATGTTCGCGTACACGTCGGAGTAGAGCTCGGCCTCGACGTCCGGGTCCGGCGAGCTCTCGGAGAACTTGATCGACTCCTTCACGATCTCCTTGATCTCCTTCTGCATCGCCTTGTACTCGTCCTCGCCCAGCGTGCCGCGCTCGTTGAGCAGCAGGTGCGCCAGGCGGTCGATCGAGTCCTTCTCCTGGAACTGGGAGACCTCTTCCTTGGTGCGGTACTTCTGCGGGTCGCTCATCGAGTGGCCCTGGTACCGGTAGGTCTTGAGGTCGACGAAGCCGGGGCGCTGCTTCTCGCGGCAGGCGTCGGCGAAGGGCTTGAATCCGTCGTAAAGATCGATCACGTCGAACCCGTCGACCTCGAGGAAATCGATGCCGTAGGCGGCGGCCTTGGCGCCGAGGTCGTGGGCCATCGTGGTGCCGCGCTGGATGGACGTGCCCATCGAGTAGCCGTTGTTCTCGACGATGTAGATCACGGGGATCGAGAGAAGGCCGGCGAGGTTCATCGCCTCGTGGAGGGCGCCCTGATTGAGCGCGCCGTCGCCGAGATAGGCGAGGCAGACCTTCTTCGTCCCGCCGCCCAGCACCTCGAGCTCGTACTTGGCCCCGAAGGCCAGGCCGGTGCCGACCGGCGTCTGGGCGCCGACGATGCCGTGGCCGCCGTAGAGGTGGTTGGGCTTGTCGAACATGTGCATCGACCCGCCCTTGCCCTTCGCGCAACCGGTGATCTTGCCGAACATCTCGGCCATGCAGTGGTTGGGGTGCATGCCCCGGGCCAGGGCGTGGCCGTGGTCGCGATAGGCAGTGATGATCGGGTCGTCGTGGTTCACGGCGCCGAACGTCCCGACGACCGTCGCCTCCTGCCCGATGTAGATGTGGCAGAACCCACCGATCTTGGCCTGCTGGTACGCGGCCATCGTCCGGAGTTCGAACTCGCGGATGAGCATCATGTCGTAGAGCCACTTGTTGAGCGTCTCTGGCGTGAGCTCGTCGGACGGCTTGGCGCGGCGCTGGGCGTCCGGTTTGACTTCCGTTGAGGACATTTCGGCTCCCGGGGCGGGGTGCGGGTCGGATTCGGGGAGGACCACGCCTGGCTGCCGCGGGCGAGCGCGGAACCGTGACGGATCTTGGTCTTGGGGGATAGCCCTCGAACACGAGGGCGGGAGGCAAAGGGGGAGTCTAGAAACGCCCCTGGCGAGCGGCAAACGCCTCTTGGGAGTTCTGGCACGGTTTCTGCGGACGTTCAGGCAGGCAATCGCTGCGTCCTGACCGGTTTGGGAGCGTACAACACAGAAGAGAGGCGGCGCCTGAGCGTTCCGGGGTGGTCAAGCCCCCCACCTTCGCGCAGGCTTGGAGCGGAGAGACGCCATCTGCAGAGAGAGGCTCGCGCGACGGAATGAAACCCGCCACTGTGCTCATCGGACTCGGACTGGCCGCCGCGGCGACGGCGTCGGTCTTCATGGGCGGGCCGGATCCTTCCGTCGGCGACGCGGATTCCGACGGATCCCGCAGCCGCTCGATCGTCGATCGTGAACGCTCCGATCGCATGTCGTCCGACAGGGATCGCGGGGCGAGAGATCCGTTCTCCGGCGCCCGCGTCCGGCCGGAGCGGATGCAGACCCAGGTCGCCGACCTGCCCTCGCGATACACGCAGGACCAGCGCGACCGCCTGCGTCGCATCGGCCGGAACAGCGCCAGCGCGTCTGCGCCGCGTGAGCGCGGGTCGCGCCCGGATGTCACGACCACCACCGGACGCGACCTCCAGAACCGCCGCAACCAGGGCGTTCAGGCGGACCCGCTCCAGATCGAGCAAGCCAGGCAGAACCGGCTCGCGCGGGAGCGCGAAGCCGAGGACAGCCGGAGGAACCGCGAACTCGAGATGCAGGAGCGCCGGCTCCGCCTCCAGCAGGAGCGACTGAACAAGCTCGAAGAGGCCCGGATGCGCGCGGCTCAGCGCCAGGTCAACCAGAGCGTGGCCAGCGAGACGCTGGGCGCACTGGCCACGGCGGTCGGCGAGGGCGCGTCCCTCTCCGACGCGCTCGAGGGCCTGGAGGATTCCAGCGGCTCGAACTCATCGAACTCTGAACGCGACCCCAATGCGCCGCCCACACTCGACGAGATCCTGGACATGCTGCCCGAGGGCACCGACCTCTCGGGATCCTCCGGTTCGGGAACATCGGGTCAATCCGGGTTGAACTCCGGATCCGGAGGTGGCGGCGGTGGCGGAGGCGGAGGTGGAGGCGGCGGCCCCGTCGAAACGTCCGGCATCGGCGGCACACCGGGAGTCGAGGCGCGCTGGTTCTCGCTCGACAATCGCGTCTGCGACGACCTCGCCGGGTTCCGCACCAACGACCTGGTGCTCCGCATCACCAACAACTCTCCGGTGGTCGCGGTCGACTCCGGCACGACCAACGCGGGCATCACGCTTTTCGGCGGGGGCCAGTTCCGCCAGCAGCCCAGCGGCAGCGTCACGCGACCGAGCGCCGAAGACATCGTCGCCGACCCCTGCGTGGAGTTCGATTCGTATCTCGCGCTCAACGCGGCGCCGCTCACCGTGCCCGAGTCGTCGGCCCAGCCGATCGGGTTCGAGCAGACGATCGAGGCCTCGTGGTTCAACTTCTCCGGTGTGCAGGGCATCCAGCAGCCTGCCCGGTTCGGAGACAACGCGTTCTACATCCAGATCGCGCGACTCACGGCACCGATCGGCGGCTCTGTGTCCGGCGAGGTCGAGGTGTCGCTCTCGCTCGCCGGCGGCTCGACGTTCACCACGCTGGTCGTGAACGTTCCCAACTGTGAGACGTGCTGGAACGACGACCCCGCCTTCGGCGCCCCGGCGCCCCCGGACGAGCCCGGTGATGGAGACGGCTCAGGGAATCCGGACGATGGGTCGGGCGGCGAAGACCCAGACGCCGGCGGCGGCGAGGACCCCGATGCCGGTGGCGGCGAGGACCCGGACGCCGGCGGCGGCGAGGATCCCGACGCCGGTGGTGGCGAAGACCCTGACGCGGGCGGTGGTGAAGACCCTGACGCCGGAGGCGGCGAGGATCCCGATGGCGGAGGCGGTGAAGATCCCGACGGCGGCGGCTCGGAATTCCCCGACGGCATCGTCGCGGTCTGGCTCCCTGTCGCCAACGGTGCGTGCACAGAGGAGCGGGACGACGTCCAGGGCGGCACGATGACCACGGCCGACTACACCGACGCCCGCACCGCCGACCTGTATCTCCGCGCGGGGTTCGGATACTCGGTGCAGTTCGTGCTCTCGACCGACGGCTCGGGGCAGGGCGCGACCCAGCGGATCCGCGCCTCGGGCGGCTCGTTCGTGTTCCATCCGACCGACATCATCATCCGGCCCTCCTCCGGGCAGATCTCGGTGTTTCCGTGCCTCGAGTTCGGCAGCTTCATCACGCTCGACACCCTCCAAACCCCGGAGAGCGTGGTTCCCCAGGCGTTCCAGCTCCGGTGGGACGAGCAGGAGCTCGACGGGCTCTGGGTCGTGCCCGGATTCGGAGCCGATTCGGCGCTCCCCGCGATCCGTACGCCCGAGCTCTTCCCCGGCGATCCGGATGGGTACTACTTCCGGATCGCGCGATTCAGCCTGACCAGCGGGTCGACGATCGGCGGCCGGGTGGACGTCGGCGTCGTGGTCGAGGGCTCCGGCCAGACCAGCGAGGCCCGGGTCACGATCCCCGACTGCGTCGAGTGCTTCGCCCCCTGAGAGCCGGGCTCGAACCGGCATCCAAGTGCATCTGGTGGCCCCCTCTCGGGTAGGTATCTGCTCAAGGGGCGCGATTCCCGTGTTTCCGACAGGTAACCCGCGGGCCGCGCATCCGAATGAACCGGGGGCGTTGGGGCGGTCCTGACGAGTCACGGAGCAGGTAGGGCGACCTGAGCGTATAGGATGGTCTGTTCCCGCTACACATTCGCGGCGGCCGGCGCTGTAGCACACCCGGGCCGCGCGAGAGAAGGAGAATCAGAATGCAGAGAGCGCGATCGGCGTGGAGAATCCCGATGTGCGCCGCGCTGGCCATGTCGGCCGGAGCGGCGGCTTGGGCGGACGATGACGCACCGGTGATCGGCAAGCGCGACGGGGTGAAACCCGACGCGACGATGCTGCAGTTCCCCGACGTCAGCAGCACCCACATCGTCTTCGTCTACGGCAACGACCTCTGGCTCGTCGAGCGAGCCGGTGGCACCGCCACCCCGCTTGTGAGTCCGGACGGCAAGGAGGGCTTCCCGAAGTTCAACGACTCGGGAGACCTCATCGCCTTCATGGGTAACTACGAGGGCGACATGGACGTCTACGTCGTCCCAACCGACGGCGGCGTGGCCGAGCGCGTCACGCACCACCCGGCCACCGAGGTGGTCACCGGCTGGACGCCCGATGGCGACATCCTGTTCTGGCAGAACGGCCTCAACGGGCTCGGACGCCAGCAGAGCATCTTCTCCGTGGCGCCCTCCGGCGGCCTGCCCGAGAAGATGCCCGTCCCCTACGGCACCAACGGCGCGGTCTCGGATGACGGCGAGTGGCTCGCGTACACGCCCTTCTCGCGCGACACCCGGACGTGGAAGCGCTACCGCGGCGGCATGGCCAGCGACGTCTGGCTGTTCAACCTGAACACCTACGAGTCGCAGCGCATTACCGATTGGGAAGGCACCGACACGCTGCCGATGTGGTCGGGCTCGACCGTGTACTACCTGTCTGACGCCGGCCCGGCGCACCGACTGAACATCTGGTCGTACGACACGAGCAACGGCCAGCGCGAGCAGGTCACGAGCTTCACCGACTACGACGTCAAGTGGCCCTCGATGGGCCCCGGCAACAACGGGCGGGGCGAGATCGTGTTCCAGAACGGATCGCAGATCTACCTGCTCGACCTCGCCAGCGAGCGCGCCCGCCCGGTCGAGATCATCATCCCCGGCGATCGCCCGGCCCTCCGCGAGGTGCCGACAGACTTCAGCGAGAACATCACCGACATCGCGGTCAGCCCCAGCGGCAATCGCGTCGTCGTCTCCGCCCGCGGCGACATCTTCTCGCTGCCGGCCGCCGAGGGCGTCACTCGCAGCATCACCCGCACCGACGACGCCCACGAGCGCGACCCCTCGTTCAGCCCCAACGGCAAGTGGATCGTCTACCTGAGCGACGCCTCGGGCGAGTACGAGTTCTACATGAAGCCCTCCGACGGCAAGGGCGAGGCCGTCCAGCTCACCGACGCGGGCGGGCCCTTCAAGTCGATGGGCTCTTGGTCGCCGGATTCCAAGCACTTCACCTACACCGACAAGGGCGCCAACCTCTTCCTCTATTCGTTCGGCGGAGAGAACTTCGACGAGGCCGGCACCGCCACGCAGATCTACTCCGACGCCTGGGCCCAGAGCCCCGACGTCAGCTGGTCGCACGACTCGGGCTGGCTGGCGTGGACCGGCAGCGACGAGGCCAACCAGGCCGGCGTCGTGATGCTCTACGACATCGCTCAGGGCGCGACGCACCGCGTGACCGACCCGATGTTCAACGCGACCGCGGTCACCTTCGACAACGAGGGCGACTGGCTCTACTTCGCCTCCGACCGCAACTTCAGCCCCAACTACTCCAGCGTGGACTCCACCTGGATCTACGAGGACAGCACCGTCGTGCTGGCCGTGCCGCTGCGTGAGGATGTGGAGAACCACACCCTCGCGATCAGCGACGAGGTCGAGATCAAGGAAGAGAAGAAGAAGTCCAAGAAGGGCGACGAGGACGGCGAGGGCGACGAGAGCACCGGCGAGGAAGTCTCGGTCGCGGGCGTCTGGAAGGGATCGGTCACGATCACCCCGGGCGGGGACATCCCCGACATGCCGCCGATGCCCTGCACCCTCGAGTTCTACGTCGACGAGGACGACGGCTCGGTCACCGGCACCTTCATCATGCAGGGCGAGTCGATCGAGATGCAGAACATCGCGTTCGACGCCTCCAGCGGCGAGATGACCTTCAAGGTCGTCTCGGACGCCGAGTACGACGTGACGCTCAGCTTCGACGGCGATTCGTTCGAGGGTGAGTGGACCAACGCCGCGGGCATGTCCGGCACCATGGCCGGCGGGCGCGACGATGAAGACGGCAACGAAGACAGCGACGACGGCGACGACGAAGCCCTGGTCATCGACCTCGAGGGCTTCGAGTCCCGCGCGATCCGCATCGACTCGATCGACCCGGGCAGCGTCATCGGCCTCATGGTCAACGACAAGAACGAGCTGATCTTCGCCACCCTCAACATGGAGCGCGGCAGCGGCCCGATGGGCGCCGAACTCCACCTGGTCAACTTCCTCGCCGACGAGGAGGACGGCCGGGCCACCAAGAAGATCATCAGCGGCATCATGGCCGGCGCGATGACCGCCGACAACAAGAGCATCCTCGTCCGCACCCCGGCCGGCATGGGCGTCATCAAGGCCGCCCCGAGCCAGTCGGTGAAGGACAAGGTCCCGACCGACTCGATGAAGCGCAAGGTCAGCCCGCGCCAGGAGTGGCGTCAGCTTGTCACCGAGGCGTGGCGCCTGCAGCGCGACTACTTCTACGACGCCGGCCTGCACGGCATGGACTGGGACGCGGTCCTGGCCCGCTACCTCCCGCTCGTCGACGACTGCGTCGTCCGCGACGACGTCACGTTCATCATCCAGGAGCTCATCAGCGAGCTGAACGTCGGCCACGCCTACTACCGCGCCCGCCCGGACGACCGCGGCCCGAGCGAGAACGTCGGCATGCTCGGATGCGATTTCGAGCTGGCCTCGACCGATGAGGGCAGCGGGTTCCGCATCAGCAAGATCTACAAGGGCGCCCCATGGGACGACGACGCCCGCGGCCCGCTGAGCCAGCCCGGCGTCGACATCAACGTCGGCGACTTCATCCTGGCCGTGAACGGCATCGAGGTCGACACCGGCGAGAGCCCCTGGGCTCCGTTCGTCGGCCTGGCCAACAAGACCGTCGGCCTGACCGTCAGCACCAAGCCGGTGATCGACGACGACGCCCGCGAGGTGCTCGTCAAGCCGATCTCCAGCGAATCCGGCCTCCGCTACCGCGCGTGGGTCGAACGCAACCGCGCCTACGTCGACTACCGCACCGGCGGTCGCATCGGCTACATCTTCGTGCCCAACACGGGCGTGCAGGGCCAGAACGAGCTGATGCGTCAGTTCTACGGCCAGAAGGGCAAGGACGGCCTCATCATCGATGACCGGTGGAACGGCGGCGGCCAGATCCCCACCCGCTTCATCGAGCTCATGAACCGCCCGCGCACCAACTACTGGGCCGTCCGCGATGGCAAGGACTGGGCCTGGCCCCCGGATTCCCACCAGGGCCCCAAGGTCATGCTCATCAACGGCATGGCCGGCTCCGGCGGTGACATGTTCCCGGCGCTGTTCCGCCAGTCGGGCCTCGGCAAGCTCGTCGGCACCCGCACCTGGGGCGGCCTCGTCGGCATCAGCGGCAACCCGCAGCTGATGGATGGCACCGCCGTCACCGTGCCGACGTTCGGCTACTACGAGAAGGACGGCACCTGGGGTATCGAAGGCCACGGCGTCGATCCCGACATCGAGGTCATCGCCGATCCCGCCAAGATGATCGAGGCCCCCAACGCCGGCCCCGAGGGCCTTGCTGATCCGCAGCTCGATGCCGCCATCGAGCAGGTCATGAGCGAGGTGCGGGCCAACCCGTACTCGCCGCCGGCGCGCCCCGCGAGCCCGGACCGCAGCGGCATGGGCATCACGGATCAGGACAAGTAGCCCGAAGGGCAGCCTGGTCTGATCGACGAATCAAGGGCGCTCCGCTTCGTGCGGGGCGCCCTTTTCAGTGCGCCGCGTTCCGCTCCGGGAACAGACGCTCGAGCACCGCCTGGTACCGCTCGAGCGTTCCGTCGACAACGTCCTGGGGCAACTCCGGGCCGGGCGCGGTCTTGTCCCAGCGCCCATCTGCGACGACGCGATTCAGGTAGTCGCGGACGAACTGCTTGTCGAAGCTCGGTTGCTCGCCCCCGGGCGTCCAGGCGCTGGCTTCCCAGTAGCGCGAGGAATCGCTGGTGAGCGCTTCGTCGACGAGCATCGGCCCGTCGCCCGTCGCGTTGCCCTCGGCATCGAGGGGGAAGCCAAACTCGAACTTGGTGTCCGCGAGGATGAACCCCCTGGACTCGGCGTACTCGGTGGCCAGCGCGTAGATCTCGAAGCTGATGCGCCGAAGCGTCTCCATCGTCTCGCGCCCCGCGACGACGCAGGCCTGCTCGAACCCGATGTTCTGGTCGTGCGTGCCGACCTCTTCCTTGGTCGCCGGCGTGAAGATCGGCTCGGGCAGCCGGTCCCCGCGCACGAGGCCGGCCGGGAGATCGATGCCGCAGATCGCCCCCGTCTGCTGGTAGTCCACCCACCCCGAGCCGTCGAGGTACCCCCGCACGACGCACTCGACCGGGACGACGCGGCAGGCTCGCGAGATCATCACCCTCCCTCGCAGGGATGCACGAGTTCCATCGTCGATCCCCGGGATGTCCGCCGGGTCATCTGAGAGCAGATGGATCGGAACGATCCCCGCCTGGGCGATGCGCTCGAACCACCCCAGCGACACCTGCGTGAGCAGGCGTCCCTTGCCCGGGATGGGGGTCGGGAGCACGACGTCGAACGCCGAGAGCCGGTCGGACGCAACGATCAGCAGGCGGGGCTCTCCGGAGGCGGGATCCGGATCGAGCCGGTAGATATCGCGGACTTTCCCCTGGCGTCGTTGGGCCAGAGGCAGATGCGTCTCGACGATCGCGGCGGCACTGTTCACGGGCGCAGTCTATCGGCACCGCCGCCCGGTTCCCGGCGGCCCGCCGTGAAAGACACGCCACGATCGCCCAACGATGGGAGGCGGGTGCCCGGGGCCGCCCGCTTGAACTCCGGCCCGCAGAAGCGACAATGCGGGGTTGAGGGAGAAACCGGGGCCCGCCCGGCGTTGGGGGGCCAGGACCTTTCGTGCGCGGGCCCACCGAGCCGTCCATGATCCGATTCGTCGTCCACAACGAGCAAGGCCGGGCCTCGGAGTTCACGCCCCGCCACACGTCGATCGTCGGCAAAGACGAATTGGCGATCCCCGGCACGGTGCTCTTCGAGGACGGGCACATCGTCTGCCATAAGCAGAATCCCGACGCCGCCGCACTCAGCCTGCAGATCGACGTCGGCGCCAGCGGGACGCTCACCCTCCAGACCTGCCTGCTGCCCGATCGCGACGAGCCCTACAGCCTCGAACTCGAGCTGGCCCGCCACCGGATCATGCTCCTGCTCAACAAGCTCGAGGACTGGTCGCTGGCCATGCTCGCGCCGGATCACCCGGTGATGGTGAAGCTCGAGGAAGCCCGCGACCTGTTCACGCAGGCGCTCACCACCCCCCACTCCACCGAAGCAGCATCGGCCGAACAGGCCTCGATCGCGCGCCGGGCTCTGTCCATCGGTGTCGAGGCCGGCGAGGAGATGTGCAAGGTGCAGTCCGAGCGCGAGCTGCTCGGCCGGTTTGCCGCCATCGAGCAGCAGAACGAATCAGGGTCGGGCGAGTCGGGGTCGGACTCGTTCAGGCCCCACCACTTCGTCGTCAAGAAGCCGCTGCTTGGCTGCTCTGTTCCCAGCGGACGATTCGCCGAGCCGCTGCAGCGGATCCTGTCCAAGTCGTGCGACTTCCTGACGTGCCCGATGCCGTGGGGCGAACTGGAAGCCAAGGAAGGCCGGCGCTCGTTCGGGTCCAGCGATCGCTGGATCGAGTGGGCCGTGCGCAAGGGCAAGCTCCCCGTCATCGGCGGTCCGATCATCGACCTGCGCCGGCGCTCCCTTCCCGACTGGATCTACATCTGGGAGAACGACTACAAGACCCTGCGCGAGCTGGCCTACGAGCACCTCAAGGCCGTCGTGACGCGCTACCGTCGCGCCGTGCAGCGCTGGAACGTCCTCAGCGGCGCCAACATCAACGCCGTCTTCCAGCTCCGTCACGAAGAGATGATCGATCTGACCAGGCTGTGCGTGCTGACCACGCGCAAGCTGCAGCCCAGCGCCAAGATCTTCGTGGAGATCGACCAGCCCTTCGGCGAGCATGCGACCCACCTCGAGCGCAGCATCCCTCCGTTTCTCTACACCGGCCTGCTGCTCGAGTCCGGCGTGCAGATCGACGGGTTCGCGGTGCGCGTCCAGATGGGCGACGGGGAGCCCGGGCGGAGCTGCCGCGACCTGCTGCAGCTCTCGGCGTTCCTCGACACGCTGGCGCGTTTCGAGCGCCCGATCCACCTCACCGCGATCGGCGTTCCCAGCCGACCGGTCGAAGGGCGCGTGCCCGACCCGGATTCTGCAATCGAAGAGCAGCTGGCCGACGACATCGGGTGGCCGGGCCAGTGGCGGCGTGAGTGGTCGGGTGACCTCCAGGCCGACTGGCTCACGCGCGTGGTCACGATCGCTGCAGGGAAACCGACCATCGAGACCATCTGCTGGCAGATGCTCTTCGACAACGAAGACGGCCCCGAGATGCGCTCGGGCGGGCTGATCAACCGAAAGGGCGGCGCCAAGTCCTCGCTGCGCCGGCTCGGCGAGGTAGCGGGCGCGTTGCGCGCACAGAAGCCGCCGTCGTGGCTGCCGATGCTCACCGAGCCCGCGCCCGAATCGAGCGTCGAAGACGCGACGGCCGAGGGCACGTCGGGAGGCTCGGCCGTCGGTGCGAGCGCGATCGCGTGAAGAGCGGACGCACCGGCGCGATCGTGCTGACGGTGCTGTGCGCACTCGGAGGGGCAATCTCGCTGTCCAACGTGCCCGGTGACGCGCCGCTCGCGATGGCGCCCGTGCGCATCGACATAAACAGCGCCAGCGAGGCCGAGCTCCGCGCCCTGCCCTCGATCGGGCCGGCCCGCGCGCGGGCGATCGTCGAGGAGCGCGCCAGCGCCGGGCCGTTCGGATCGGCGTCGGATCTGCAGCGCGTGCGGGGGATCGGCCCGCGCACGGTCGCCGAGATCGAGCCGTGGGTCACGGCGCTCCAGCCGCTGGGACCGGCTCCGGCGGAAGCCCCGCCCGAGGGGTGACTAGACTGTCAATTGTTCATCCCGCCACAACCACGCGGGCCGCGCCGGCCTGCGCGGAGTTCGCGCATGCGCCCGCATTTCGACCACATCCTCAGAGCAGATCAAACGCGGCGTCTGTGGAGCGCGCTCGAGTCGTCGGGGCGCGCCCAGGGCATCGGCGGTGCCGGCTCGTCGACGTGGCTCCTGGCCGGCGCGATCGCCGAGCTGTCCTCGCGACCGGTGCTGCTCGTCGTGGCACACCTCGACGAAGCCGATGAGGCCGTCGAGGAACTCCGCTCGTGCGCGATCAGCGCCGAGCGTCTGCCCGCGCTGGAGACGCTCCCGGGCGAATCGCGTGTCAGCCTCGAACTGCTCGCCGATCGCCTCGGCCTCGTGTGGCGTCTCGTGCACGGCCAGGGCGCCCCGGTCCTGGCCTGCCCGATCCAGGCGCTCATGCAGCGCGTGCCCTCGCGCGGGGCGCTCTCGGGATGGATGCGGAACCTCAGACCCGGCGAGGAACATCCGGTGAGCGACCTCGTGGCCTGGTGCACAGGCCACGGGTACCGGCGCGTCGAGTCCGTCGAGGAGCCGGGCGACATCGCGGTCCGCGGCGGCATCGTCGACATCTTCCCCGCCGGCGGCAGCGTCCGCCCCGCCGGGAGCGCCGAGAGCCAGGCCGGCAGCGCGCCGATCCGCCTGGACTTCTTCGGCGACGAGATCGAGTCGATGACGGAGATCGACCTCGAGACGATGGGCTCCGACCGGCGTCTCGACGAGGCGCAGATCGTCGGGCAGGACGCCGAGGCGCTGTTCGCAGGAGAGACGTCGAACCTCATCGAACTCCTGGACCCCCAGACCATCGCGATCGTCGCCGAGACGGTGGAGGTCACCGAGCAGGGCCGTGGCTACTTCGAACGCGCGGCCGACGGGGGCGGCATCGACGGCCCGCCCGACGTGTTCCGCCTGCTGCAGGAGCGATCGAGCGCGTTCTGCGAGGTCAACCAGTTCGCGGCGACCGACACCGGCGCTCCGCGCGTCGACCTCCCGGTCGCACCGCTCCCAGAGTTCGCCCGCGACGCCGGCGAGGCGAGCGCCGAACTCGGCGCGCTGTCGCGCGAGCACGGCGTGCTCATCGTCGGCCAGAACGACGGCGAGAAGCGCCGCATCGACGAGCTGCTCGCGGAGTTCGCCCCGGACGACGAGGTGCAGACGGGCATCGCCTACGTGCACCGCGGATTCATCTGGGGCGACGGACGCGACGCACTGGCCGTCGTGCCGATGCACGAGATGCTCCACCGGTTCCAGACGCGCCGGCGCGTGCGTCGCCTGAAGGCGGGGCGCGCCAGCGACTCGTTCTACGAACTGGAGGTCGGCGACTATGTCGTCCACGCCGACCACGGCGTCTCGAGGTTCGTCGGCCTTAAGACCATGAAGGCCCGGGGCGTCAAGGCCAGCGCGACGAAGGAAGCCGAGGCCCGCCTTCGCGGGGCGGGCGACGCGGGTGTGACCGTCGTCGAGGAATACCTCACGCTCGAGTTCGCGGGCGGCGCCAAGCTGCACGTGCCGGCGAGCCAGATCGAGAAGGTCCAGAAGTACATCGGGGGCTTCAGGGGCAAGCCCAAGCTCTCGACGATCGGGGGCAAGCGCTGGCAGAACCAGAAAGACCAGGTCCGCGAGAGCGTCCGCGACCTGGCAGGCGAACTGCTCCGCGTGCAGGCAGCCCGCGAGCACATGCCCGGCATCCGCTACCCGGCCGACACGACCTGGCAATCGGAGTTCGAGGACGAGTTCCCGTTCGAGGAGACCGAGGACCAGCTCACCGCGCTGGGCGAGATCAAGCAGGACATGACCCGCGAGCAACCGATGGATCGCCTGCTCTGCGGCGACGTCGGCTACGGCAAGACAGAGCTCGCGATCCGCGCCGCGTTCAAGGCCGTCGAGTTCGGGCGCCAGGTCGCGGTGCTCGTGCCCACCACGCTGCTCGCCGAGCAGCACGAGCAGACCTTCCGACAACGATTTGCGGCCTACCCCTTCCGCGTCGAGTCCATCAGCAGGTTCAAGACCCGCAAGGAGCAGAACGACACGCTCGCCGCGGCACGGAAGGGGCAGGTCGACGTACTGATCGGCACCCACCGGCTGCTCAGCAAGGACGTCCGCTTCGCCGACCTCGGCCTCGTGGTCGTCGACGAGGAGCAGCGCTTCGGCGTGGAGCACAAGAACGCCCTGCTCGGCCTGCGCATGACGGTCGACGTGCTCACGCTCAGCGCCACGCCGATCCCGCGCACGCTGCACATGTCGATGCTCGGCCTGCGCGACATCTCGTCGCTCAGCACGGCGCCGCTGGACCGGCGCGCGGTCGTGACCGAGGTGATCCCCTTCAATCGCGAACGCGTGAAGCGGGCGATCGCCCGCGAGTTGAACCGCGAGGGCCAGGTGTTCGTGGTGAACAACCGCGTGCACAACATCAAGACGGTCGCCGATGAGGTGCAGAAGATGGCCCCCGATGCCCGGGTGGTCATCGGGCACGGGCAGATGCCCGAGCGCGACCTCGAGGAGGTCATGCGCACCTTCGTGCGGCGCGAGGTCGACATCCTCGTGAGCACCACCATCATCGAGTCGGGCATCGACATCCCGACGGCCAACACGATGATCATCTTCGACGCCGACCGGTTCGGCCTCGCCGAACTGCACCAGCTCCGCGGGCGTGTCGGGCGCTACAAGCACCGCGCGTACTGCTACATGCTGCTCCCCACCACGCGGACGGTCACGGAAGTCGCGGTCAAGCGCCTGCGCGCGATCGAGGAGTACAGCATGCTCGGGGCGGGCTTCCGCATCGCGATGCGCGACCTCGAGATCCGCGGGGCGGGCAACATCCTTGGCCCCGAGCAGTCCGGGCACATCGCGGCCGTCGGCTACGACATGTACTGCCGCCTGCTGGAGCAGGCCGCCCGGGAACTCAAGAACGAGGAGACGCGCGAGGTGGGCGAGACCTCGCTGGAGATCGGCGTCAGCGGCGCGCTGCCCAAGGCCTACATCCCCAGCGACGCCCGCCGACTCGAGGCGTACCGGCGCCTCGCTCAGGCGTCGACGATCGACGAACTGCGGGCGGTCGAGCGCGACCTGGAGGCGGCCTACGGCGAGCCCCCGGCGCCGGCCCGCCTGGCGCTCGAGGTCGCCGAGGTGCGCACGCGACTGAGCGAACTCGGCGTGCGGTCCCTCGCCGTGCAGGACCGCGATGTCGTCGTGCTCGCTCGCGACCCCGCCCCGATCGACGCGGCGCTCTCCGAAGCGCGGGGGACCGTGCGCGTGCTTTCCGAAAAGGGCGAGGGAGGGCTCGCCCAGGTGTACTGGCGCCCGCCCGATGGCTACCTCGAGCCCATGACGCTGCTGACGATTCTCCGGTCGCGCCTCCGCGAGCCGGAGGCCGCCTCAGTCTGACGTCGCTTCGCCGGGCTCGGAGGGCTCGCGCGGGGCCATCGTGCCGCCAACGAACCCCGGCATCCACAACTCGTGGACGTCCTGGCCGTCGGTCACCCTGCGGAGGAGCAGGTACGTGATCGTCGAGGCCGCGAAGTAGTGGCTCACGGCGATCGCGGGCACGAGCAGGCTGAAGATCCGCTCCCAGCCCAGGATCATCCGGCGCACGAGCGGTTCCTCCCCGTCCTCGCCGGGCAGGAGGCGCGAGTCGCCGATCCAGCTCGTCGCCAGGTCGGCGGACAGCTCGGCGAACATCCCGACGAACCACCGGGCAATCGCGAACAGGATCACGCCCTGTACGAGGCAGATCCCGACGTACGCGCACGCGCGGGCCGGGCGATTGAACACGTACGAATACGAACGCTGGATCGCGTCGCCCGCGTCGGTGCTCTCAGCGCTGATCGCCGGAACGAGCAACGCCTGACCGAGCACGAAACCGACGAACAGCAGCCCCACCATCGTCCCCAGCACCAGCACCACGCCGTACAACGCGCCCCCGACGGCGTTCACCACCGGGATGCCCAGGAGCAGGGTGCCCAGGACGGCGATCACCAGCGCGAGCACGCCCATCGCGATGAGAGGGATGAGCAGCGACAGCGTGATCCCGGCCATGCGACGCGATGCGTAGACGAGCCCGTCGCCCGCGCTCATGTACAGGTGACCGGCGATATCCACCGCGACCATGCGGGACACCGCGCCGCCGAAGACCGCCCAGAGGGGCGCAACCACGAGCAGGAACAGCCCCGTCGCGAGGGGCCGGTCGCTCAACGCCGCCAGGTTCTGCGCGAACACACCGTCGAACAGGAGCTCGAGCGCGAGCGCCGGCTCGAGCGCCAGCAGCGCGTCCGCGAAGCCCTCGAGGCCGCCGGTGATGCGCTCGATCACCGGCACGCCGGCGGCTTCGAGCCCGAACGCTCCCAGCATCGAGTCGTAGATCACCGCCAGCAGCCCGAGCGCGACGATCAGGGCAAAGGCCAGCACCAGGCGGGGTGGCTGCAGCGCCATGACGACCGACTTGAACAGCAGCGGCCAGATGAGCCCGGAGGTCATCTCCGAATACGTAAGCGGGCCCCTGAAACGCTCGGGGTGCTCGCTGCCGTGCTGTTGGTGGTCGTCGGGCATCGGTTCGGTGGCCTCGGAGCCCCGATGCTAGCAGACGCGCCGGGGCCGCCGATCTTTCATGCCTTCGCCGGTTGGTCGACGGCTTTGATCAGCGCACCGACCAGGTCCTCCGGCTCGCTCATCCGCCCGGCACCGACGGTGCGGCAGGCCTGCCAGCCTTCCCCCGGTCCGACGAGGGTGAAGCCGTCGGCGACCAGCTGCTCCATGTTCCGCTGGTTGGCGGGCTGCGCCCACATGGCGTCGTTCATCGCCGGGGCCAGGAGGACCGGCGTGCGCTTCCGGTCGACCGCGCTGAGCACCAGGCAGACGATGTCCTCGGTGATGCCGCACGCCAGCTTGGCTGCGCAGTCCATGGTGCACGGCGCGACGATCGCGGCATCGGCGCTGCGGGCGGTGGCGATGTGCTGCGGGTCGGACGACTCGACGTGCTCCCACGCGCTGGTGTAGACCGGGCGCCCGGAGAGCGCCTGGAACGTCAGCGGCGTGACGAACTTCGTGGCCGAGTCGGTCATGAGGACCGTGACCTCGGCGCCGGCCTGCGAGAGGCGGCTGACAACGGTGGCGGTCTTGTACGCGGCGATCCCGCCCGTCACGCCGACGAGTATGCGTTTGCCCTGGAAGGTCGGCGCGAGTCGCTTGGGATCGAGTGTGTCGCTGGACACGGGCGGGGTGCGCGGGCGATCAGGCTTCGGGGAGCGCCGCCGCGGCCTCGCGGGCCTCGATGGCGTCGAGCTGCTCCTGGCTCGGAGCCAGCAGCTCGCCGGACTCGTCGGCCAGCCCGATCTTGCCGAGGCGGATCTCTTCGATGACGAGCTCGAGATCGCTGCGGCCGTCGCGCTCGACGAGGGGGCGCTCTCCGTCGAGGAGCTGGACCAGGCGCTTCTGGATGAGCGCGCACAGCTTGAAGCGGCCGCCGATGAGATCGACGATTTCTTCGCTCTTGAGAGCTTCGATCATTGGGGGTGGATCTCCGCGAACCCGTCGGGTGGTTTTGGTATAGTGCTCTCGACGCGGCCCGGAACCGGGGTGCGTCGCCCGAACAAGTGAATCCACAAGTGTACGCACCCGGATGCCCTGCGCCAAGCGTGGCACCTCAGACGGGCTGTGCGCGTGTCGGAGTCTGGTTTCCTGCCGCGAGCGGCCCTTCCGGGGCCCGGAGCACACTGCATGAGCTCATCCGAGTTCAAATTTGGTGATCGTCTTGTCCACGAGTCCAAGCCCGAATGGGGCGCCGGGGTCGTGACAGCCGCACAATCCATCGAGGAGAACGGCCGGGCCTTCCAGCGCCTGACGCTCCGCTTCGACCGCGCGGGGCTCAAGACGATCTCGACGGCGCACGCGCGCCTCAAGCGGGTCGAGAGCGCGGCCGACATGCCCGACTCCGCGGACGCCCCCGCCGCTGCCGCCGCCAACGGCGCCAGCGGGTGGCTCGGAGCGCTGGAGTCCGGGAACCTCAACGAGGTCATGTCACGCCTTCCCGAGACGACCCGCGATCCCTTCCGCACGCTCTCGGAACGCCTGAAGGCCACGCTCGGCCTGTACCGGTTCTCGACCCAGGGCGCGGCGCTGCTGGACTGGGCGGCGATGCAGACCGGCCTGGCCGACCCGCTGACGCGATTCAATCGCCACGAGCTCGAGGAGTTCTTCAAGCGCTTCGCGTTCGAGCGGGAAGCGCACCTCAAGCAGATCATCCAGGAGGTCCGCAAATCTCCCCCGGCGGATCTGCAGGCGGTTCTCTCCAGCGCACCGCCGGCCGGACGCGACGCGCTGAAAAAGCTCTACCGCCCGCGTTGAGCCCGAACAACAGACCCCACAGACGGACCGCAGAGCCGCACCCCGTTCGGCGACGCGCACGGGTATCCGTGCGCGACGATCAGCCGCTCCGCCTGCCTGGCGACCGGATTATCGGCTCAAGGCGCTCCCGCCCGGCTCGCCCCGTGATGGCACACGATCGTGGCGTGGGGGTTGCAACTGTGCTCGGTGTCCGCGGGGCTCAGTCGCGCCGCGTGCACGACATCGAGGAGAAATGAGCGATGACCGAGAAGGAATTTCAGGACAAGCTGGGAGATCTGATCAGCCAGATCGATGAGCTGCCTGCCGACCAGCAGGACGCCATCCGCGAACTGGCCGACCAGACCAAGAACCGCCACGAGAAGCTGCGCAAGACCGTCAAGGACCTGCAGGACTCGATGGACTACCTGCGCCTGAGCATCAAGTACCTGGTGTTCGACCTCGAGGCGACCAAGCGCGAGAACCGCTACCTCCGCGACATGCTCAGCGGCGCCGGCGGCCAATCCAAGCCCGGCGACAACGACTCGCCCGAACCCAGCTGATCACGACCACCTCGGAGACCCCGGGCCGGAGGAGCGCTCGACGCTGGGCGCGCTCCTCGGTCCAGTGCATACGCCCGCGCAGCACCCGTTGCGACGCCGGCCGGGCCAGTCTCCGCCCGCCGGAAGAGCAGTCCGATTCCGCCCGGAACCGGAGAAAGAGAGAGCGAGTGCTCCGCGGTCGCCTCGGCGTAGACGAGGCCGAGTGCGAGCCTTCCGAGCAGCCGGCACGCCCCATCAGGCGTGCCGGTCTTTCTTTTTGACCATGCGGCGCCGTGATCGCTAATCGCGGTGCAGGTTCTCGCGGGCGAGCATGAGATCGAGCGTCTGCGCGACGAAGTCCACGTCGCGATCGCTCAGGCGCGGATGGAACGGGAGCGCGATCGTCCTTCCGCTGGCTCGCTCGGCGCGCGGGAAGTCGCCCTCGCCGGTCCCGCAGCACGCCCTGATGTGCGGCTGGAGATGAATGCACGGGAAATACGCCGCGGCGCCGACGTCGTGACGGTGCATGCCCTCGATGATCCGGTCGCGGTCCGACGGGCCGAAACGCTCGCTGAGGCGCACGACGAACACGAACCAGCTCATGAACGTGTCGGGCTCGATGGTCGGCAGGATGACATCCTCGTGGTCGAGCAGCCGGTCGATGTAGAGCTGCGCCACAGACTGGCGACGCTCGATCAACTCGTCGAGCCGCTCAATCTGCGCGACGCCGATCGCGGCATGGATCTCGCTGAGCCGGTAGTTGAACCCGAGCCGCTCGTGCTGCAGCCACGAGCCGACGTCGCTCGAGCCGCCCGAGCGCGAAGCCCGGCCCTGGTTGCGCAGCGACCTGCAGGTGTCGGCGAGGCGCTCGTCGTTCGTGACGATCATGCCCCCCTCGCCGGTGGTGATCTGCTTGTTGGGATAGAACCCGAAAACCCCCGCGTGCCCGAACGACCCGATCCGTGTCCGGCCCGATCGGCCGCCGAGCCCCTCGCAGCAGTCTTCGATGAGCTTGATCTCGTGCTTGTCTGCGATGGCCCGGTAGCGCTGCATGTGCGTCGGGTTGCCGAACACCTCGACGGCGAGGATCGCCTTGGTCCGCGGGGTGATCGCGGCTTCGACCGCGTCGGGATCCATGTTCAGGCTGGTGCGATCGATGTCGACGAAGACGGGCGTTGCGCCGACGTACAGGATGCAGTTGGTCGAAGCGACGAAGCTGAACGGAGTCGTGATCACCTCGTCGCCCGGACCGACGCCCATCGCGCAGAGCACCATGTGCAGCCCGGCGGTGCCCGACGAGCAAGCCACGCCGTGCGCCACGCCCACGCGTTCGGCGCACGACTGCTCGAACAGTTCGGCCTCGGGACCGATCGAGAGGCGCCCCGAACGCAGCACGCGTTCGACGGCGTTGATCTCTTTCTGAGTGATGTCGGGCCGGCTCAGGGGGATCTCATCGAGCACTTCGGGCGGACTCCTTGTTCGCGGGTGCCCGTGAGACTATCGGCTCGCGAGGGGTCTTGGGTCGCGAGAGCTGCTGATCAGGGCTCGCCGCCCGTGCCACCCATGACGCGCGCGATGGTCTCGCGATCATCGCCGGCGTGGCGCACCGCCAGCCAGGCGGCCTGCACCCGGAAGACCGGAGGCAGGTTCCCCCAGCCCCGTGCGATCGAGCGCAGATGGTCGAGACGCTCTCCGGTCCACCCCTGCTCGTCTCGGGCGTCGAGGATCGTCGCCAGCGCTTCGGAGCGGAGCCCGGGCCACACCAGCGCCGAGCCCTCGGCCCAGGGTCGCGGCGCGGTCTCCCGGAGCAGGCCCGCGAGCATCGCCTCGCAGAGGGCTTCGTCGTTCGCCACGCCCGCCGCATCCGAAAGCCACCCGAGCATCGCTTCGGCGTCAGCCTCGGCCAGACCCGCTGCCGCCGGCGGGACCGCCCGCTCGAGCAACACCGCGTCGCGATCCTCGCGCTGCGCCGCCGCCAGGATCACCGACCAGGAGTCGACGGCGAGATCGGGACGCTCCTCCGGCAGGGTCTCGGTGCACCACGACAGCAGCGGCGGGTAGCCGGAGCGGAGCGCCGCCTCGAGCGCCGGGCCGAGCGGTGCCGAGCCATCGAGCGCCGGGCCGAGCGCCGCGATGATCCCGAGGATCTCCGAGTCATCCCCCGTGCGCTCCAGTTCTACGAGCGATTCGGCGCCCGCGGGTTCCGGCGCGGCAAGCGCGATCAGCGCGAGGCGCAACCGGTCGCTGAGTGAATCCGCGGCACCCAGACGCGCCGACCACTCCTGCTTCCCGGCTTCCGGATCCAGTTTCATCCAGACGAGGAGGCTCTCGCTGCTCAGGCGCGGATCGGAGGCGTACATCGTCGCGAGCCAGCGCGCAAAGCCCGCCGCCGAGGGCCAGGGGTTCCGATTCAGAGAATCGATGATCAGCGCGGCGCTGGCCGCCCGCTCTTCGGCGTCGCGATCGGACGCGGAGAAGCGTGCATCGGCGCGGGCCGACGCGTCGGGCTCCCCGAGTTCGCCCTGCATGAGAATCCCGAGCACGCTGATGGGCAGATTCTCCGACTCGGCCAGCCTCGCGGCGTCCTGCGGATCCACGTGCTGGCCGACTTCGAGCCGGCGGGTATGGACGACCAGTTCGAGAAACTCGTCTAGTTCGGGCCAGTCGAGCAACTCGCTCAGCTGATCGTCGCTCACCAACGACAGCCGTATCGCCTCGCCGAGGATCGCCGCCTGCTCCGCCGGGTCTTCCAGGCCCGACAGCAAGAGCAGGTTCACCTCCGGGGGTTCTTCGAGCTCGGCGAGGCCGAGCAGGCCCTGCCGGCGCAGCGCCGGGCGTGCGCTCAGGGCGAGCTGACCGAACGCCGGGCGGAGCGTGGGGTCGCGAAGGATGCGAAGGGAACGGACGAGCTCGGGGTAGACCCGCCGGCCCGGGGGCGCGAGCGCTTGCGTCAGCAGTTCGGTGACCTGCGCTTCAGCGGCCTCCTGGACGGCGCGGCTGTCATTGCCGGAAGAACCCTGACGCGCGTGCGCAACGCTCGCTGTCGCGGCAAAGAGAACGAGCACAATGTGCAGCCGCTTCATCCGCCCAGTGTAGCGGCGCCCTTCCTCAGGATCGCTGGATCTGGCGCTCGATCTGGGCACGCAGGTCGCGCAGCCTGAGGTGGGATCGCTCCTCGAGCTCTTCGGCTCGCTCGTCGCGCTCGATCCGACCCTCGAGCCTGCGGCAGGCCGTGATGGCAGTCGAATGATTGCGGCGCCCCAGGTCGGCCGCGATCTCCGGGAAACTCCGGGTCGTGAGCCTCCGGGCGATGCTGACGACAAGAGACCGTGCCAGCACCACCCGCTTGTGCCGGCTCTTGCCCCTGATCTCAGACGGTTCGACCCCCAGTTCGGCGCAGACGTCGTGGAGGATCTGCTCGACACGCACCGGGCGTCGTGACGCGGGCGACGATGTCGGCTCGAGCGCCTTGCGCACGACCGTCATCGGCACCGGGCCGGGCCGGGGCGATTGGTCGGGGAGAAGACGGACGAGGGCATCGAGCCGGACCACAGCGCCGGCGAGCTCCCGCACCGAACCCGGGCACCCCTCGGCGATGGCCGCGGCCCCGGACGAGGTCAGCTCGAGCCCTCTGCGGCGCGCCAGCGACTGCACGATGGAGCACCTCGTCTCGCCATCGGGGGCGCCGATCTCGACGACCATGCCCGCGTTGCAGCGCGAGATCAGGCGCTCGCTGATGTCCTTGAGGTTGCTCGGATGCTCGTCGGACGCGATCGCGATCCGGGCGCCCGCCATCTCCAGCGCGTCGAACGTCTGGAGCAACGCCGATTGGGTCGACGTCCTCCCCGCGAGGAGATGCACATCGTCGATGCACAACAGGTCGAGCTTGCGGCAGCGAGCCTTGAACTTCTCGACCGTGTTCTGGCGGACAGCGATGACGTACTCGCTCGTGAACTCATCCGCTGTGATGCACCGCACCCGGGCCTGCGACCACTGCTGCGCGGCACGATGCGCGAGCCCCTGGAGCAGATGCGTCTTGCCGACGCCGCACTCGCCATGGACCACCAGGGCGCTGAACGAGCGCTCCTCCGACGTGTCCAGCAGCGTGAGCGCCGAGCGGTGCGCCAGGCGGTTCGATTCGCCGACGATGAACGTCTCGAGCGTGTGGCGCGCCGGACCGGGCTTCGACGGCTTGCGCCTGGGGGCGGGGGCGACGCCCGGCCCTGCACGGTCCCCGGACGTCGCCGGCGAGGTGACCCGTGCGGGCGCTGCAGGCGCAGCACCCCGATCGACGCGCCACCGGACCGGGAGATCCATCCGCCCGGTCTCGGCGCGCGCCACCTCAGCGAGGGGTTGAGCGAAGCGGCTTGAGAGCCAGCTGGCGTAGAACGGGCTGGTCACCCGGACGGTCACGCCCTCGGGGCCCAGCTCCAGCCGGGCGTTGTCCCGAAAGTAGCGCTCGAATCTCGTCCTGCCGACTCGCTCGGCGAGCAGGCTGGCGATCCTCTTGCACGTCCTCGATTCGGTTCCTTCCGAAACGGCCTCGGTGATGGACACTGCGACGGTCCTTGTCCGCGAGCTGCAGCAGCCCGCCCAACACGCCTCGACTTGAGTCCGTTCACCCCTCCACCGAAGCACGCTCCAGGCCCACTGGGCACACGACACCTGTAGAACGCGGTTCACCGCGGCCCTGGCCTCGTGTGCGTCATGTTTCTGCTGAGGCGCTCGTCGCGTCGTGCGACTCGCGTCTCGGATGTGCTTCCGTGGCTCGGCCGTCGTGGCCCTGAGCAACACAAGCTACGACGATCCGCGAGCCGGTCAACCGTACAGATCATTGACGCACGCAGGTCGCGCACGAATTGCTCAGATATGCCCGGAATTGCTGGGGAAAATTTTTCGATTGTGTACACGCCACGTGTCGCGCACAGCGTCAATACAACGTGGACAACATCGAGCACGATGTGGAAGACTGCGGCGCACGATGTTCACGAACGCTCGGGCGCGAGCGGAAGCACCATGGCGTTGCGGAGCGCAAAGCGCTGGAAGCCAAACGACTTGTACATCGCCATCGCCGGTTCGTTCCGCAGATCGACGGCGCACGTCAACTCCCGCTCCGAGCGAGAAGCGATCTGCCCGATCGCGCGTCTGAGCAGCCAGGCCCCCATGCCGCGCCCGCGCAGGCGGGGCCCGATGCCGATGTAGACCAGTTCGACGGAAGCCTGCTCCGGGGTGGGATTCAGCAGCACCGCCCCGCAGGGTTCTCCGCCCAGATACACGACCGTCCACATCTCGGGGTCGTAGTGCCCCGTTGCGCGATGGCTCTCGATCACGTCGCTGGTCCGGCGCAGGCCGCACAATTCGGGGCAATCGAGCGTGCCGATGTACGAGTCCTCGAGCGCCTGCACGATGTCGGCCTTATCGACCTCACCCGCCGTGCGCAGGTCGACGGGCACCGGGGCGTCGTGTCCCTCACCCCCTCCGAGTTTGCCGTCCGATCCCCTCCGCGGGCGCCTGAGGTAGGCCAGCTCGGCGATCGTCGACCACCCGGCGGCCTTCAGGCCGCTCGCGGCGCTGGCTTCCGACGGCTCGAGCAGCGCCTGGGCGATGACGACGTCGTCGAGGGCCTCGCAGGCGGCGTTGACCACGCGGGCCAACTCGATCTCGCCCGGCGGGTCCGACGGCGTCGAGACGAAGATCATGGCCGACCGGCCCGCTCCGACGACCGCCAGGCATGTCTGGCGGGCGGCCCCGGACTGCGGATCAAAGCTCGCCCAGAGGTTCCGAAGATCGATCCCGTGGGCCTCGGCGGCCATCAGGAACCTGTCGACCGCTCCTGGCGTCTTGGCCTGGTCCCCGAGCATCCGCTCGATGGCGGGTCGCTGGCGCGGCCCCAGGGCGCGGGCGATCGGCGCCCCGGCCCCCTCGGCGTGCCCCATGGGCATGCTGATTTGCGCTCCAGACAAGTCGATCCTCCGGGGCGTCAGGGGCGTATAGACCCGCCCTCCGGGCCTAGGGTATGCTCACCCCTTCCGATTTGAAGGAGTTTTGGCCGTGATGACCGCCATTCGCCGTCTGAATGCCGCATATCTCGCCGTCGCCTGCCTCGCGGCGGGCCTGGGTTTCCTGATCGCCGGCGCCCCGGCGATCGCCGCGCCCGAGCCGGACGCTGTGCCGCGGCGCTGGGAATTCCGCATGGAACCCGGCGATCTCCGGATCGCCTGCGTCTCGACGCCCAACGGCGAGCCCCGCGCGTATTTCTACATGACCTACACCGTCACCAACGCCACGGGCCAGGACCGCTTCTTCGCCCCCCGCTTCGAGCTGGCGACGGACAACGGTGAGATCGTCCGGTCGGGCAAAAACGTCCCACCGGAGGTCGCCGACGAGCTGATCCGGCGGATCGACAACCCGTTCCTCAAGAGCGAGATCGACGTTCAGGGCCTGCTGCTGCAGGGTGACGAGTACCGGCGTGACGGTCTGGTGGTCTGGCGGGCCGACGACCTGCTGGCGGACGAGATCAGCGTCTACGCCGCGGGATTCAGCGGCGAGACCCGCACGATCGACCGCCCGGACAATGGCGAGCCGATCCTGCTCCGCAAGACCATCATGCTCCGCCACTCCACCCCGGGCGACCTCGATTGCCGCGACGACCGGACACTCGAGCGCATCTCGACCCGCTGGATCATGCGATAGACCGGCCCGAACGCCTCTGCGGGGCTCCGTTCTGGAAAAATCTCGGGTGCACGGGTATATTGCTCGGCTCGGCTTCGGGCGAGGGCCCGGCCCCCTACCACGACCGCGGACGCACCGGCGTCAGACGAGGACAGCGCGATGGCTCACAAAAAGGGACAGGGATCGACCAAGAACGGTCGCGACTCGAACCCGCAGTACCTCGGCATCAAGCTCTACGACGGCGAGCGCGCAAACTCGGGCTCCATCATCGTCCGCCAGCGCGGCACGCGCTTCAAGCCGGGCTTTATGGTGAAGCGCGGCAGCGACGACACCCTGTTCTCGCTCTGCGAGGGCACGGTCGTTTGGAAGTCCAACGGCAGCGTGCACGTGGACCCCGATGACGGGTCCATCGCCAAGCCCTTCTACCTGTACCAGGGCAAGAAGCAGGCTACAGCGAACGCATAAGCTCGCCGGCTACCCCGTCAGCGAACAAGTAGGCCTTGTCTTCGAGCGCGATTCTTCCATCGCGCTCGGTGATCATTCCCCGCTGTCGCTGCGCGCAGATCGCGTCATCGAGAGACCCGAGCGATCCGATCCGCTCTGCGCCCCTGCGGAGCGACTCGAGTTCGAGCCCCTCCCGCACGCGCAGTCCCGTCATGATGCGCTCGGCCAGCGCCCTGCCGGGCTCCGGACCCTCGTAGTCGACGAGCGGCGGGTAGCCCCCTGACTTGCGGACGCCCGCCATCCAGTCGCCGAGCCGGGGAACGTTCTTCCAGCGGGCGCCGGCGATGTGCGCCGATGCCGACGGACCCGCCGCGAGCCACTGGTCCTGGCGCCAATAGGCCAGGTTGTGACGGCACTCGGCCCCGGGACGCGCAAAGTTGCTGACCTCGTATCGTTGAAAGCCTGCTGCGTTGAGCGCCGCTACGGTCGCCAGGTACATGTCCGCCTCGGCGTCTTCATCGCCCGGCGCGAACTCGCCGCGATCGCGCCGCGCCGTCATCGCCGTGCCGGGCTCATAGGTCAGCGCGTAGCAACTGATGTGATCGATCAGCTGCCCGAACGCGATCGCACGACGCAGGTCCGCCTCCCAGTCATCCGGGGTCTGGCCCGGGATGGCGAAGATCAGATCGATGCTGCGGCGCGCGATCCCAGCGCCTTCGGCCAGTCGCAGTGCCTGCTCGACGCTGGCCGGATCGTGCCAGCGTTCGAGAGTCTTGAGGTGCCGCTCGTCGAACGACTGGGCCCCGATGCTGATGCGGTTCACACCGCCCGACACCAGGACGTCGAACAACTCGGCCGACGCCGTCTCGGGATTGCACTCGACGGTGAATTCGAGCGAAGGGTCGCCAAGATCGAATTCGGCCGCGAGCGTCTCCAGCACCTTCCGCCACAGGTCCGCCCGGAGGAGTGTTGGCGTCCCCCCGCCCACGAACACAGTTTCCAGTCCCGCTCTTTCGCGCTCGGCGTGTTGCGCCAGAACCCTCAGCTCATCGCAGAGCGCGTCGGCGTAGGCGTCCTGCTGATCGCGCGAGTCCACGAAGCTGTAGAAGTCGCAGTAGTGGCACTTGTGGAAGCAGAACGGCACGTGGATGTAGAGCGACCGGGCCCGAGCGGGATCGGGCGGGAGCGCACCCCGGGTGTCGGCAGGGAACTGCCGGCCCGTTTGGCGCTCGATGGTGATGCCGATACCCTTCTTCACTGCGTTTTGTGCCCGCTGAGGTGGGGAAGAATAGGATCTTAGAGTGGACGTCAATCTCATAATCTTCAAGCCCCAGGGCGGCCAGAAGTCGGTCTCGCTGCATCGCGGGACCTACACCATCGGCCGCCAGGAAGGCGTGACGATCCAGATCCCGCTCCCGGGTGTGTCCAGGGAGCACTGCGAGATCAAGGTCTCGTCCGAGCAGATCACTGTCCGTGATCTCGGCTCCAGCAACGGCACGTTCAAGAACCACGAGCGCGTGACCGAGGCCGAACTCGGCGCCGGCGACTATCTCGGCGTCGGTGAGATCGTCATGGGCGTGCAGGTCAACGGCGAGCCGGCCCAGGTCAAGCCGCCGCAGGTCGCGGCCAAGGAACGGGGCGGCGCCGCCGAAGCGGACTCGGGCAGCGACAGCTCGATGATGGACATCGCCTCAGATGACGACGACGGCGCCGACCACATGTCCGACATGGTCGACGACGGCACTCGCTCCTCCATGCTCTCGGGCATGGGCATGGACGACAGCGACGGCCTGGACTTGGATCTGGACCTCGACGACAGCGACGCTCCGAGCCTCTAGGTCGGAAGCGACCGCCGGTCACCTTACGCAGCGTTGGGCTTGTTCTGCGACGTCTCCACCGAGTCGCCGTCGGCTCCGTCGCCATCGGGGACGGCCGGGGCCACGACCTTCTGCGGCACGCGGATGTTCGACCCGCAGTTGCGGCAGCGCACGAGGCGCCCTCGCGCTTCGTTGGGAACGGCCAGCACCGCGCGGCAACGGAGATTCGGGCACATGATTCGGACGATGGCGTCGGACATAGCGCGGATTCCCCGTTCGGACGCGGCGCGGCGCGCCTCCCTGATCCGATCGGCCGAAGCAGGGCGCAACTTGATCGGAGCGGTCGCCTCGGCGATCCCGCCCGCTACACTCTGCCGGTCAACATGATTACAGACACCACGCAGTCGCCGGCCCAGTCGCAACCCCAATCGGGGGGGACGCCCCACGGGTCCACGCAGACGGCGTCCACGGCCGTCGTCGGCCTCCAATGGGGCGACGAGGGCAAGGGCAAGGTGATCGACCTGCTCGCCCCCCGGTTCGACGCCGTGGTCCGATACAACGGCGGAGCCAACGCCGGGCACACCGTCGTGATCGGTGGCAAGAAGCACGCGTTTCACCTCATGCCGTCGGGCGTGCTCCACCAGGGCGTGCGCTCGGTCATAGCGAACGGCGTCGTTGTCGACCCCACGGTGATCCTCAGCGAGATCGAGCGCGCGAGCCAGGCGCTCGGGGGCGAGGTCGACTTGCTGATCTCCGATCGCGCGCACGTCGTCATGCCCTACCACAAGGCCGAAGACGAGATGCGCGAGCAGATCCTCTCGGCGCACACCGACAAGGATCGGTCGATCGGAACCACCAAGCGTGGGATCGGCCCCGCGTACAGCGACAAGGCGCACAGGTCCACCGCCGTGCGCGTCGGCGACCTGCTGCGCCCGGACCTTCTCAAGGAGAAGCTCGAACGGATCTGCGAAGCCAAACGCCCGGTGCTCAGCGCGCTGGGTGCCGACCCGGCCGTATGCGACGCTTCGGCGCTGCACGAGGAGTGCACCGAGGCGGGAAAGAAACTCCGGAGCCGGATCTGCGACACCGGGACCCTGCTCAACGAGATGATCAGTGCCGGCGGACGCCTGCTGTTCGAGGGCGCCAACGCGACGCTCCTCGACCTCGACCACGGCACATTCCCATACGTCACGAGCAGCAACTGCTCTGTCTGCGGGATCCCCTCGGGCACCGGTCTCGCCCCGCGCCACGTCGGGCGCGTGCAGGGCGTTCTCAAGGCCTACTCGACCCGCGTCGGCGCCGGGCCGTTCCCGACCGAGCGCGACGACGAGATCGGCGACCGGATCCGGACACGCGGCAACGAGTTCGGCACCACGACCGGTCGCCCGCGCCGCTGCGGCTGGCTCGACCTCGTGGCGCTCAAGTACGCCGTAACGCTCAACGGCGTCGACTCGCTCGCCGTCATGCTCCTGGACGTGCTCGCCGGCTTCGATGAACTGAGCGTGTGCACGGGCTACCGCACGTCCGACGGTTCGGTCACCGACCGATTCCCCGCCGACGCAAGCGCGCTCGAAGCGGTGACGCCGGTCTACGAGACCGTGCCCGGGTTCCAGGAAGAGATCACGGGCGTCCGCACTTGGGACGACCTCCCCGAGGGTGCGCGTCGCTACCTCGAACTGATCGAGCAGAGGCTGGGTGTCCCCGTGGGCATCGTCAGCGTGGGACCCGATCGCGAGCAGACGATCGTGCGATCGATCGACTAGAAGCCCGCCTCGCGCAGCCAGTCGCTGGGCCGGGCGTCCAGCGCCGCCGCGATCGCGAGGAACGACTCCAGCGACGGCAGGTGCGCGCCGCGCTCGATCGACGAGAGCTGGCTGACGCTCACGCTCGACGCTTCCGAGAGGTCGCGGAGCGTCCAGTCGCGCTGGGCTCGGGTGAGGCGGATCTGCCGGCCGAGCTCGTGGCGCAGCCGGTCCTGGGGCGAAGCCCCGAGGTCGAACGCAGCCGCGGCCTGCGCGAGCGACGCCCGGAGGTCGTCGATGGAGAAGGGCTTGGCGATGTAGTCGAAAACGTCGCGCTTGAAGGTCTCGCGCATCGTCTCGAGAGACGGATATCCCGTCACGACGATCACGCACAGCTTCTCCCAGCGCTCGCGGATCGTGCGGAGCACGTCGTCGCCGGAATGCGCTCCCATCTTCATGTCGAGCAGGACGACGTCGGGCATGCGATCCTCGACCGCCGCGAAGAGCTCGTCGGGAGTCGACGCGACCCGCACGTCGTGCCCCTCGCGCTCGAGCAGTTCGGCGATGTACTGACGGAAGTCCGCGTCGTCATCGAGAGCGATGATCGAGAGTGCGGGTGGTGCGCCGGTCGCCGAGGGCTCGGTCTGATCTGCTGGTGTCATTCGTCGGTTCCGGGGCTGGGTTGCTCGCCGGGCGTGAGTGTAGCGGCAGCGACGCGGGCGCCCTCGTCGGCGAGACTCCCGGCGTCGAGCGCGCCCGGGAGCATCACCTCGAACCGCGCCCCGCCGTCGGGCGCGTTGCGACCGATCAGCACGCCGCCGTGCTCGCGGACGATGCCCTCTGCGACCGCCAGCCCGAGCCCAGTGCCCTGCGCATCGAGCCGGGTCGACGCGAACGGTTCGAAGAGCCGGTCCAGCTGCTCCGGGCTGATACCGGGGCCCGAGTCGGTGATCGTGATCGAGAGCCACGACCGCCCCTCACGCTCGCGCTGTTCGCACGCGGCCAGGATCGAGCGGACCTCGATGCCGGGCGCGTCCATCGCGTCCACGGCGTTGCGGAGCAGGTTGACGAACACTTGCGTCAGCCGGTCGGCATCACCGACGACGACCGCTCCACCGGGGATGGTGTCGGTCAGGTTGTCGTGGCTCACGTTGCGATCGAGGCTCACGAGCGACCACGCCTCGTCGACGATCGAGCGAATCGGCACCACCGTCGACGCGGGCGGACGGACGCGAGCAAAGTCCAGGAGCGACTCGCTCAGGCGCTCGAGGCGGCTCACCACGCGGTGCATCAGCGCGATCCGCTCGGGGGGCAGCGACTCCGGGCCGCGCTCCCGCAATTCGTCGACGCACCCCTTCAGCACCGACAGCGGCGTGTTGAGTTCGTGGGCGATGCCCGCGGACATCATTCCCAGCGAAGCGAGGCGGTCCTGGTCGGCGAGGTTGCGCTTCGCCGCTTCGAGGAGGTGGTTCTTCCGCTTCAGTTCCGCCGCGATCGACTCGACGCGCGTCAACGCGTCCCCCACTTCCGTCTCCTTCTCGCGCAGCTTGCGGATCGAATCGTTGCGGGAGCGCATCACCTGGCCCAGCTCGTCGGACGGGATGCTCGCGTCGGGGATCATCTCCGAGCCCCGCCTGCCCTCCTGCACCGCCCGGTCGGCGTCGCGCAGGCGCTCGATCGGACGGTACACCTGCTTGGGCAGCACGATGACCTCGAGCGCCAACGCAATCAACGCGTACACCGCCAGCAGCGCGAGGATCAGCGCCAGATACAACCGGTTCACCGCCTCCTGGGTGTTCCCGGAGTCGGCGAGCGAAACGCCAACAAAGGAAGACAAAGCCGGATCCCACGCGACGGCCTGGGGATCGCCGCCGGGGAGCGTGATGATGCGCCCGGTCGGTCCCGCGGCGCGGATGCGCTCGGCCTCGGATCCCTCGATGCCCAACTGCGAAGCGTCTCCCCGAGCGATCACCAGGCCCGATTCCTCGAGTGCGCCGGCGAGACCCGCGTCCCGAATCAGCAGGGACAACGCCCACTCGCACTCTCGCAGCTGGGCCTGGTAGACGAGATTCGACACAGGCGCGCGCAGCGCCAGCAGCAGGATCGCCGCCAGCGCGAGCGAGAAGATCGTGTGCAGGAACATCAGCTTGCTGCGGATCCGCGCGGGCGCAATCGGCAGCGCCCGCCGCTCCGCGGCAACCGGCTTGATTTCGGATCGGATCTCGGCGTTCTGGCCCATCGGATCAGCGCTCGATCTCTCGACCGGCCGGCTCGCCCTCGGCCTGTTCCTGCATCCGGCGGAGGCGCTCGCGCTCTTCCGGAGCCGGTTCCGGGCGTGGCCCGATCGCGCCGGGCGCCGGCTCCATCTCGGGCTCGGGCCGGTTCATCAGATCGACCGCCGCCCAGAGCACCCACGCCATGAGCACGAAACCCACCCCGAATCGCACGCCGACCCAGAGGCGTTGCCGCGCCCGCGTCCGCGCGTGACGCCGATCGACCTCGGCCATCGACGGCTCGGCGTCGGCGCGGTCGATGGCCGCGCGGACACCCTCGATCGCAGGTGCATAGTCCTCGCCCATCAACGACGTCAGAGAGTCGTTGGCCTCTTCGAGGAAACGAGACATCGCCGTCCGTGAGCAGTCCATCGCCCGCGCCGCCGGGATCGTGTCGTAGCCCTCGAGCTCGGCGAGCACCCACGCCTCACGCTGCTGCGGCGCCAGCGTGCGCAGCGCCGTCACCAGGCCGGCGCGGGTCCCATCGAGCCCGAGGTACCCGACGGCAGACTCCGCGTCAGAAGCCGTCACCTCTCGGGAGTGCTGCACGACCAGCCGGTTCCGCTGGTGCTCGGCGAGGCGCTGCAGACGGGGCTGCACGCGCAACACGCTCTCGACCACGCGCGCCGCGGGCTCAGGCCCGCCGGTGAGCGCCAGCGCCTGCCTCCACATGCGTCGCTTGAGAGCGTCGGTCGCGTCCATCGGGGCATTGTTGCACGCCCGGGCGTCCCGGGCGCGTCCTGCTACGCTTGTTGGCCCGGCTCCGCGCGGCCACGCCCGCGGGCTGGCTCCCCATCACGACCAGATTTGCCCGAGAGGACGCGATGACGACGACGACCACGAGCAGCGAGACCCGCATCGAAAAAGACACGATGGGCGAGATGACCGTGCCGGCCGACGCCCTGTGGGGCGCTTCGACGCAGCGGGCGGTCCAGAACTTCCCTGTGTCCGGGCGCCCGGTCCCAGGACCGATCATCCACGCCTACGGCAGCCTCAAGGGCGCGTGCGCCGAGGTGAACCACCACCTGGGAGACCTCAACGAGCCCCGCTGCAAGGCAATCCGTGCCGCGGCGCTGGAGGTGGCCCAGGGAAAGCACGACGCGCACTTCCCGATCGACGTGTTCCAGACCGGCTCTGGCACGAGTACGAACATGAACGCCAACGAGGTGATCGCCAACCTCGTTTGCGTCGCCGGCGGGCGGCCCATCGGCTCCACGAAGGACCCCGAGTGGATCGGCGACCCCGCAGACGGCGCCGGCGTCCACCCCAACGACCACGTCAACATGGGGCAGTCGTCGAATGACACGTTCCCGACCGCGCTCCATGTCGCCGCGGCGTGCCAGATCAAGAAGCAGCTGATCCCGGCGCTCGACAAGATCGCCTCGCGCCTGGAGCAACAGGCCAAGCGCTGGGACCGGGTGGTGAAGATCGGACGCACGCACATGCAGGACGCGACCCCGATCCGTCTCGGCCAGGAATTCAGCGGCTACGCGGCCCAGATGCGCGCCGGCCAGCAGCGCGCGCTCGAGGCGCTCGAAGCGCTGGAGGAACTGCCCATCGGCGGCACCGCCGTCGGCACGGGCATCAACACCCACGCCCGGTTCGGCGCTCTGGTCTGCGAGCACCTGCAGCGCGAACTCGGAGTCAACTTCCGCGAGGCCCCCAACCACTTCGAGGCCCAGCACGCTAAGGACGGGGTCGTCGAGGCCTCCGGCCACATGCGTACGATCGCGATCAGCCTCTCGAAGATCGCCAGCGATATCCGGCTAATGGGATGCGGGCCCCGCTGCGGCATCGGCGAACTCAAGCTCCCGGCCGTGCAGCCAGGCTCCTCGATCATGCCGGGCAAGGTCAACCCGGTCATCGTCGAGGCGGCGATGATGGTCGTCTGCCAGGTCATCGGCAACGACGCGGCCATCGCGACCGCAGGGCTCGGGGGAATCGGCGGCCTGCTCGACCTGCACGTCGCGATGCCGGTGATGGGCGCACGCCTGCTCGAGTCGATCGAGCTGCTCTCCAGCACGTGCCACATGTTCACCGACAACCTCCTGGCGGATCTCGAGCCGGACGAGGCGCGCTGCGCCGAGCTCATCGAGGGGTCCCTGGCCATGTGCACGAGCCTCGCGCCGGTGATCGGCTACGACAAGGCCGCCGCGCTGGCCAAGCAGGCGTTCGCCGAAGGGCGCACCGTCCGCGAGCTGGCCCTCCAACAGGAGCTGCTCCCTGAGAGCGAGCTCGCCGAACTGCTGGACCCGATGAGCATGACGATGCCGACCGACTGAAGCCGGGGTTCTCGGAACATCGCGTGCCGACCTTGGCGCTGATCGCGGCTCGCCCGAGTGATGCTGATCTCTGCACAAGCGATCTCCGCATCGCGCCGCCGGATCCGCCGATCTCTCGCATCGGAGGTGCGCGATGCCCGATCTGCCGTTCGTCGTCCTGGTTCCGCTGCTGCTGATCGGTGTCCCCGCGGCGCTGCTGCTCGCCGCCGCCATCCCGATCATCCGGATGAGCGCGGATTCGCTCCGGGTCGTGCCCGTCGAGGGCCCCAGGCGCGAGACCGTCGAGAAGCTCTGCGCGCTGCACGAGGCGATCTCCAGCGAGATGGGTCTCGAGTGGGTCGGCGTCTACTCCTGCGACGCCACTCCCGCGATCCTCATCGGCGCGTGGGCCTCGCCGGACGACGCGACGTTCCAATGCGTCTACCACATCGAGAAGGCGAACAGGAGCGTCTTCGACGTCGTGACGCTCTACGAGCAGAACGCCGGGCTGACCACCTCCAGCAGCAAGGACGCCCACACCATGCCCCCCCGGCCGATGGCGTTCATCCAGTCCTTCGACCAAGCCGAACTGCGCACGCTCTGGCAGCGCCACCTCGAGGCCGATCGGCACATGCGGGACGCGGGGTTCGCGGTCCGCGAGGCGGGCCTGGCGTTCGAAGACGCCCTTGCCGACGCGATGCGTGAGCACGCTCGGCACATCCGGACGCTCCCGATGTGGACCGTGCAGATGCTGCACCGCTACTTCGCGCTCCGGGAGAAGCTGACGGGCCAGCCGGTAGACGCCGAGTCGATCAGAGACGCGCGCGAGGCGTCGGAGATGCGCCTCTCCGCGGCCGCCTGACGCTCAGCCGCATTCCAACGCGTAGATCTCATGCAGGCGATCGTGGAACATCGTCGTCTTCTCGTGGTGCATCCCCAGCTTCGTCGCCAGCGCCACGCTGGGAGCGTTGCCCACGGCGATCGGCGCGACGATGCGTCGGGCCCCGAGCGAGTCTCTCGCCAACCCGAGGCACGCGCCCGCGGCTTCGGACCCGAAGCCCTGCTTCCAGAACGGCTCATCGATGACATAGCCGAGCCCGAACTCTTGCGCGCCGTCGACCTCGATCATCAGGATGCCCGCCTGCCCGACCGCCTCGCCCGTGTTCCGATGGACCGCGAGCCAGTAGCCGCAGGCGTCGCGGGCGTACCGGTCGAGCGTGCGCTGCACCCAGCCCTCGGACATTTCCAGGTCGAACGGCGCCGGCCAGTAGCGCGTCACATTCGGGTTCGACATCATCCGGTGGATCGCCGGAAGATCCTCGCGGGTCATCTCGCGCAGCAGCAGCCGGTCGGTCTCGAGGATCGTGCGCACGCCAGGAGACTACCGCGCGCCGTCTAGAACAGCTTCAACTGATTCGTGTCCAGCTCCGGGCGCACGAACGCGCCGGTATTCAGCGGCTCCGGGGGTCCCTCGCTCCCCTCGCGGGTGCGCAAGCCAAGACGCCGGCAGAACACGCCGAACGTGTCGTGGATGTGACGGGCGATCGTGCCTTCGCCCCGCATCCTCGTCTTGAACTCGGCGTTGTAGAGTTCCCCTCCCCGGGTCTGGCGGATCAGCGACTCGACCCGGGCGGCCTTCGAGGGGTGCTGGGTGCGCCCGAGCCACTCGGTGAACAGCTCCTTCACCTGCCACGGCAGGCGCAGCATGATCATCCCCGCGCCTCGGGCGCCGTGGTCGCGGGAGGCTTCGAGGATGCCGGGGATCTCGGTGTCGTTGAGCCCAGGGATGACCGGGGCGACGAGCACCGTGACAGGGATGCCCGCTTCCGACAGCGCGCGCACAGTCTCGAGCCTCCGCGCCGGCGACGCCGCCCGCGGCTCCATCGCGGCGCTGAGCGTCGGATCCAGCGACGTGATGCTCACGGCGGTGCTCGCGGCGCCGAGCGCCGCCAGCGGCTGCAGCAGATCGATGTCCCGAGCGATCAGCGCGTTCTTGGTCACGAGCGACACCGGGTGGTTGCACTCGCGCAGCACGCCGAGAATCGAGCGCGTCAGTTCGAGCTTCCGCTCCACGGGCTGGTACGGATCGGTCACCCCGGACATCATCAGCTGCGCCGGCTCCCAGGCCGGGCGCGCAAGCTCGCGCCGGAGGATCGCAGGCGCATCGATCTTCGCGAAGATCTTCGTCTCGAAGTCCAGCCCGCAGGACAGTCCCAGGGTCTCGTGCGTCGGACGCGCGTAGCAGTAGATGCAGCCGTGCTCGCAGCCTCGGTACGGGTTGATCGACCAGTTGAAGTGGATGTCCGGCGAGTCGACCGGGTTGATCACCGTCCTGGTGCGATCGCGGAACACCGTCGTCTTGATGCGCCGATCCCCGACGTCCTCCGTGTACTCGTGGATGAGGTCTTCGTCGCCGCCGCCCTCGGGCAGGACGTCGAGGTGCACGCTCTCGAATCGATTCGCGGGGTCCGAATCGGCACCCCGCCCCCGCACCGGCTTGTTCTTGGCGCCCGCGCCCATACCCAATCATATACCGAACTGTCTGCCGGATCCATGCCGCAAGCACACGCCCGGACGCTCAGGCGGCCCTTCCAGGTCGTGCGACCCGCGCAGCCCGAACGCCTTGGCGGACCAGCACGATCGAGAGGCTTTGAAACGGGCCCGCTGAATTGGACTCTGAAAGTGGTCCAGGGCCAATCGCTCCGGACCACGCCGTGCCGAGGTGGCCCGGCGAAGCCCGAGGACACACGTTCATGCCCGGAACCCGTTCCAACAAGACCCAACTCGCAGCGACCACTGCTGCGTTGGCGATGGGCGCCTCGGCAGTGCTTGCCGCCCCGAGCGCGTTCTACTCGCTGACCGGCGATGGCGTATTCGAGGCCTTCGACAGCATGGGCACGTCGGGAACGAGCGCGCCGGAGAACGCCTGGGAACTGTTCGTTGCAGGCGACCCCGATCAGGCGACGCTCGGCGTTGGCCCATCGTGGCCGTCGAACACCGGCTTCAACGGCGGACCGTGGGCCGGCGCGGGATTCACGGATCCTGTTTCGGACCGCGCCCTCGGCGTGTACGCGGGGGCCACCGGCGATCAGCGCACCATCACGATGGGCGTGCGTAACGACACCGGCGCCGACCTGGATCAGCTGCATCTCGTCTACGACGTCGAGAAGTGGATCCAGCGCGTCGCCGGACGCTCGGGCGGCTTCCAGGTCCGCTTCTCGCTAGACGGCAGCTCGTGGACCTCGCTCGGTTCGGAATTCCGCACCGTGCTCTCGACCGACGGCGCGCTGGTCACCGACTACTGGGTGAACGGCAACGAACTCGCCGCCCGCGGCGTCGGCGGCACGTTCGCGACCCCCCAGTCGATCGCCGACGGCGAGACGTTCCTCCTGCAGTGGGACGGACGCGGGATCGGCGCCTCGCAGAACAAGAACGTCGGCGTGTTCCTCGACAACGTCTGGCTCGCGCCCGACGCCGACACCCCGGTGCCCGTCCCAGCCGGCGGCCCCGTCGTGCTGAGCGTCGCCGGCATCGCCGTGCTCATTCCCCCTTCGCGGAGGCGCTCGACCGGCTGACTCTGGCCGGACTCTCCAAGAGATGGCGGACCCACCACCGCGCGCCTCAGGCCGCCGGTGGACACCCGAGCCCATGAGGGGCCCGGCAGCCAGTTCTTGGAGGAAACGATGCGCAAGGCGACCCGAAATTCAGCGAAGACCACCCTGCTCTTCGGAACCAGCGCGCTCGTCATGGCCGGCGCCGCGCTCGCCGCTCCCAGCGCGTGGTACTCCTTCGACGACAGCGGCGTGTTCGAGGACTTCGATTCCATGGGCGAATTCGGCACCAGTGCGCCCGGCGAGTACTGGGAGGTCCTGGTCGGCGGCGTCGACCTCACTGATTCGCTCACCGTTCCTACCGGAGGCGCCACGACCGCGGCGTTCAACGGCGGCGGGTGGGCCGGCTCGGCGTTCACCGAGCCTGCCAGCGATCGCGCACTGGGCGTCATCGCGGATACCGCGGGCCTCGACCGATCGATCACGATGCGCCTCCGCAACGACACGGGCGCACCGCTGACCCACATCAACGTCCTCTGGGATCTCGAGCGCTGGATCGAGCACGATTCCACGAGCCGCGGCGGGTTCCGTTTGCAGTACTCGACGAACGGCACCCGCTGGCGCACGGCGCCGAACCGCACGTTCCGGGGCCGGCTGCGCGCAAACGGCGACTCCGGCCCCAACGGCTGGAGCGACGGCAACACCCGCAGCCAGCGCGACATCGGAGGCATCCTGGAGTTCCGGAATTCCGTCGACGACGGCGCCGACTTCTACCTGCGCTGGGAGGGCGGCCGGATCTCGCGCAATCGCAACGCCGACATCGGCCTCGCGATCGACAACGTCCGCGTCGATGTCGTGCCCGCGTACCTGATCCCCGGCCCCGGTGTCGCGGCGGTGTGCGCGTTCGGGTTCGTCATGACTCCGGGTCGCCGGCGCGCCTGATCAGCCCGCTCACGATCTCGATCGGGTGCAGCGATCGCACACCGGCGCCGTCGTGCACCTGGTGGCGGCATGACGTCCCGGTCGCCGCGAGCACATCCTCGTCGCCGAGTCCTCTCGCAGCCGGAAGCACGCCGAGTTCGCCGATGCGCATCGAAAGGTCGTACCGGCCCCTGGTGTACCCGAACGAACCGGCCATGCCGCAGCAGCCCGAACCGAGCGTGCGCACCCGATCCGCACCGGCGAGTCGCTCCAGCAAACCAGACGAGGAACCGGCACCCCACAGCGCCTTCTGGTGGCAGTGCGCATGCAGCACGATCTCGCCATCCGGGGCCGCGGACGGGGGTCGGCGTGGGTGCTCCTCCCAACGCTCGCCCAGGAACTGCTCGGGCAGGTAGCACACATCCGCCAGAGCGCGACGATCGGTCGCGTCCCGGTGCTTGAGCAGGAGCCAGTCGTCCCGGATCGCGCTGAGGCACGACGGCTCGGCGACCAGCACGGCGCCAGCACCCGTGCGCTCGACGGCATCCGACAGCGACGCGTTGGTCGACGCGATCACATCTCGGGCACCCTCGAGGTTGCCCGTGGACAGGTGCGGGCGCCCGCAGCACCCGGCGTTTGCCAGCTCGACGCGATACCCAAAGGCATTGAGCGCGTGCACCGTCGCGACACCGATGCCCGGCTCGTTGTACATCGTGAAGCAATCGCCGAACAGGAGCACGACCGGCGCTTCGGCGCCGATGCCCTCGTTCGGCCGGAATCGCGTGCCGTCGTCGAGGCGCGTCGCACCGCGGAGCCGACGCGCCAGGCTCGCGCGGAACGCGGGGAGCGAACGATCGGGATGCAGACCGAGGATCGCGTCGTTGAGCGCCCGGACCGGACCGAACGTTGCCACGAGATTGGACATCGGCGCGAACGCCGAGCCGAGCGCGTTGATCGTGCGCACAGCGCTGAACGCCCGCGCCTGGAACGGCACCCCGCCCCGCTCGCGGAACGACTGCGCGGCGTACTCCGCCTTGTAGCGCGCGATGTCGACGTTTGTGGGGCACTCGCTCTTGCACGCCTTGCACGACAGGCACAGATCCAGCGTCGCCATCGTCTCGGGGTCGTTCCAACGGGGACGCGATTCCCCGTTCCCGAACTGGCCCGTGATCGCCAGGCGGAGCGCGTTGCCGCGACCGCGGGTCGAGTGGCGCTCGTCGAGTGTGGCCATGTACGACGGGCACATCGTGCCGCCGTGTTTCTTCCTGCACACCCCCGCCCCGTTGCACAGCTCCACGGCGTGGCCGAAACCGTCTTCCGCCGAATAGTCGAAGTAGGTCTCGACACCGGCGACCGACACGTCGCGATCCTCGGGCCGCACGCGCGTCCTCTGGTGGATCGACCCGATGGGGCCGGGCTCGACGATGTTCCCCGGGTTCAGGAGGTTTTCCGGATCGAACAGGGCCTTCACCCCGCGGAACGCGTCCATGATCTCGGGCCCGTAGAACCCCTCGAGCAGCGGGCCACGGGCTCGCCCGTCGCCGTGCTCGCCAGACATCACGCCGCCGAGTTCGCGAGCCAGGCGCGCGTTCTCCAGCGAGATCTCTTCCATCAGCTTCAGGTCGTCGGGTGATCGGAGCGACAGCAACGGGCGGACGTGCAGCACGCCGACCGACGCGTGGGCCCAGAAGCTGGCCTTGGTCCCCTTCGACTCGATGAACGACCGGAATCGGCGCACGAACTCACCGAGGTTCTCCACGGGAATGGCGGCATCCTCGACGAACGAGAGCGGCTTGCGTGCGCCCGGAATCGCGTGCAGCAGGGGCTCCCCCGCCTTGCGCAGCTCGAGCGCCCGCGCCATCGCGCCCGCGTCCTTGTAGGTATTCACCGTGGCCCCCGGGACGTTCATCGCCACGCAGTTCCGCAGCTGATGGAAGCTGTTGTCGATCTCGTCGGGGTCCTGATCGGCGAAGAACTCCACGTACAGCACCGCGGCGAGCTCACCGCCCGCGGGCTTGGGCATCAGGTCGACACTCGGCGCGTGCTCGAGATTCCGGCGGGCCATCTCGATGACCAGATCGTCAAGCAGTTCCACCGCCGCCGGTTCCAAGCCGAGCAGCGTGGGCACCAGCCCGACGGCATCGTCAAGCGAGTCGAACCCGATCACCGCCAGGCCCGTCGCAACGGGGATCGGTCGGAGCTTGAGCGTGGCGCCGGTGACGACAGCGAGCGTCCCCTCGGCGCCACAGACAAGCGGCGCCAGATCGATGACGTCGAGCGGATCCGCGCCCGTGCTCTCGGCCTCATCGAGTTGGGCGAGGATCATGTCCAGCCCGTAGCCCGCGTTGCGCCGCAGTGTCTTGGGGAACCGCTCGCGGATCACCTCGGCGTGGGCGCGAACGATCTCGATCACCCCCTCGGCAAGCGACGCGACGGTTGCTGCTTCCTGATCCAGTCTCGCGCGGGAGCGCGAAGGAACGTCCAGGCCCTCACCGGCACTCAGCGCAGAACCCCTTGCCAGCGTTGCCCGCTCGCCGCTCACCAGCAGCACGTCCAGCGCCTCGATGCTCTCGCTCGTCCGCCCGTACTTGATCGAGCGGGTCCCCGCGGCGTTGTTGCCGATGCAGCCGCCGATGTTCGCCTGGCGCGCGGTCGAGGGGTCGGGCGCAAAGAACAGCCCGTGCGCCCGGAGCTCGTCGTTCAGATCACCGATGGTGATCCCCGGCTGCACGTGGCACAGCATGCGCTCGGCGTCCAGCCACCCCAGCGCGTTCAGGTGCGCCGACATGTCGAGAACCACGGCGTGGTTCACGCACTGGCCGGCCAGCGAAGTCCCGCCTCCCCGAGGCAGGATCGGGAGGCGGTGCTTCGCGCAGTAGCGGACCGTCGCTTCCACGTCCTGGATCGTCCGCGGGATGATCACGCCGATCGGCTCGACCTGGTAGATCGACGCGTCCGTGGCGTAGAGCATCCGGTCGTGATCGCCGAACCGGACCTCGCCCTCGATGAGCGCGTCGATCGCGCGCGCATGACGCGCGTTCACGGCGTCAGCGGCGATGCGCACGGATTGCACGGTCGTCGCCATCGGTCGCAGTGTAGGGCCGCCCTAACGGGCCGCCCGCTCCGCCTTCACGAGCGGGAGCAGTTCGCGAAGATGCTCGCGGATTCCGTCGCGGCCTCGTGAGGCGTCGACTCCCAGGATCGTGCGCGTGCTTTCCTTGCTGAACGTGTTCTTGGGCGCCTCGGGCGAGGAGAAGTCGATCTGGCGTTCCACCCCCATGACCTCGCACGCGAGGCTGGCCCAATCCGCGTAACGCATGTAGCAATCGGTCAGGTTGAACGGCTGGCCGGAGGCATCGCTCCTCTCCAGAGCAGCGACCGTCGCCGAAGCGACGTCCTCGACGTGCACGTACTTGCCCCCGCCCTCTCGGTTGAGGGGCTTCTCGTCGAGGATATCGCTGATCGTCAGGTAGCCGTGGGAGCGAGTGATGTCATTGTCGATGCCGTAGACGGCGCAGGGACGGATCGCCGCGGTGTGGCGTCCGGCGGCAAAGTGCTCGGCCCAGAGGTGGCTCTCGACCGCCGCCTTGTACGCGCCGTACGCGTTCGACGGGCGCATCGGGTGATCCTCATCGGGTCGCCCCTGCCACCTGGACCGCATGTCGTGGTGCACCGCGATCGAGCTCATGAAGACGAACGGGAGCGGGGCGCTCCGGCGGAGCAACTCGAGGGAGCCGACGAGGTTCGTCTTGATGTGCCGCTGGAACGTCTCGAAGTCCGGCATCGTGCCGAGCCCCCGGAGGGTCTTCCACTCCACCGCGTTGTGGATCACGGCGTCGGCGTCGCGCAGCAGCTCGTCCCAAGCGATCTCGTCGTGCTGCTCGCCGACGACGAAGCGGTCCACGAACTCGCTCACGGGCTCGCGATCCGACGACTCGCGCACCAGCAGCGTGATCGTGTGCCCGGACTCGGTCAGCCTTCGGCAGATGTGCCCCCCGATGAACCCGGTCCCGCCTGTCAACGCCACACGCATATCGGACTCCCTGCTTGCGGTTGCTCGAGCCGCCCCGGCTCGACGGCTCGGAGGGTCTGGGCGACCCGCCGGGACCCGAGCCTAGCCGAATCGGCGGGTGGGCATCCGGTGCCGCCGGCCCGGTGTCGATGACTCCACGGGGATCTGCCCGCTGGGGGGCAGGCCGCGACCGGGGAGCCGTGTGTCGAGCGATCATCGTGGCGCCGAGACATACCGACACCCGCCCGAGGCGGGAGATGTCCCGCGCGCCCCGGCGCAGATCGCGGGCACGCTCCGCACCCGCTGCGCGATCGCGCTGCTGATCATCGCGGCGCTCACGATCACGAATCAGGTGTATCTCCACGTGGAGGCGGAGCGTCAGGCGAGCGACGCTCCCGTCGTGAACCTCGCGGGGCGCCAGCGGATGCTGAGCCAACGGATCACCAAGGCCGCCGTGTCACTCGTGGCGCCCACCGAGGCCACGAAGCTCAACGCGCTTCGCGAGGAACTCATACTCTCGATCGACGAGTGGGTCGTGGTACACCGCGGGCTGATCAACGGCAGCGAGGACCTCGGACTTCCCGGCGGCAACAGCCCCGCCGTTTCCGGTCTGTTCGTGCAACTCGCGCCGTGGCAGAACGAGATCGTCAAATCCGGGATCCAGGCGTACGAGTCGACCCAGGGCGTGACGTGGGACTCGCTGGACCGAGCCGCGATGATCCGGATCGTCGAGCGGATGATCGTCGCAGAGCGCGAGTTCCTGCCGATCATGGACGCGATCGTGCTGCAGTATCAGCACGAAGCCCAGGCACGCCATGAATCGCTCCAGGCCAAGAGCCGCATGCTCGCGATTATCGTGCTCGTTGTGCTCCTCGCCGAGATGGCGCTCGTCTTCGAGCCGGCGGTGAGGATCCTCAAGCGTCAGATGCGCGAGCTCATCGACGCCCGTGACGCCGCCGAGAGCGGCGCCCGCATCAAGAGCTCGTTCCTCGCCAACATGAGCCACGAGATCCGCACGCCGATGACCGCGATCATCGGCTACGCCGAGCTCATCGGGAGCGAGGATCTCTCCGACGAGGAGCGGGCGCAGCACATCTCGGCGCTCCAGAGCAACGGCGAACACCTCATGCAACTCGTGAACGACATCCTCGACCTCAGCAAGATCGAGAGCGAGAGAGTCGAGCTGGAATACAGCGACTGCTCGCCGTTCGAACTCATCGATGGCGTCGTGTCGATGATGCGCGTGCGGGCCAAGGAGCGCGACCTCGCGCTCGCGGCCGAATACCACGGCCCGTGCCCCGAGCGGGTCCGGGTCGATCCCCTCCGCATACGCCAGATCCTGATCAACCTGCTGGGCAACGCGCTGAAGTTCACCAGCGAGGGCGGCGTCCGCCTCGTCGTCCGTTTCGACGGCTCGGGCACCGAGTCCGGCCGGATGACCATCCGGGTCATCGACACGGGGATCGGGATGACGCCGGATCAGAAGGACCGCCTCTTCCAGCCGTTCGTGCAGGCCGACACGTCGATGACGCGCCGATTCGGGGGTACCGGGCTCGGGCTCGCGATCGCCAGGCGCCTGGCGAGGCAGATGGGCGGCGATCTGAACGCAGACAGCACCCTCGGCGAGGGATCCACCTTTACCCTCGCCGTTCCCGTCGGCGACCTGCGCGATGTGCCGACGTGCGAGGCTCCGGCCGAGTCGATCAACGCCGCGCCCGCCGAGGAAGACGAAGACTCCAACGCGCAGCCGCTCGACGCGAAGATCCTCCTGGTCGAAGACGGGCCGGACAACCGGCGTCTGATCACGTTCCACCTCAAGCGAGCCGGCGCCGAAGTCGTCAGCGCCGAGAACGGCGCCGAGGGAGTCGAGATCGCCCTCAAGGCACGCGAGGAAGGCCGGCCCTTCGATCTCGTCCTCATGGACATGCAGATGCCCGTCATGGACGGCTACACCGCCGCGCGCACGCTCCGATCGCAGGCGTTCGCCGAGCCGATCATCGCGCTCACGGCCCACGGCCTCTCCGGCGACCGGCAGAAGTGCATTGAAGCGGGATGCGACGACTACCTCACGAAGCCGCTCAAGCCCCGCGAATTCATCGAACGCTGCCGCATGCTCATCGAGAGGGCCGAGCCCGGCGCCGCGGCGGCCTAGCGGGCGACCTCAACAGCCCTGGTCTCGCGCAGGACCGTCACCTTGATCTCACCCGGGAAGGTCATCTCCGCCGAGACCTTGTCGGCGATGCGCTTGGCGACCAGGAACGCCTCGTCGTCGTCGATCCGCTTGGCGTCGACCATGACGCGCACCTCGCGCCCGGCCTGGATGGCGTACGCCTCCTCCACGCCCTTCTCGTCGGTGGCGATCTCCTGGAGCTGCGTGAGGCGCTGGATGTACTTCTCCAGAGACTCGCGCCGGGCGCCGGGGCGTGCGCCGCTGAGCGCGTCGGCCGCCATCACGATCGGCGTGTAGAACGACGTCGAGGGGATATCCCCGTGGTGGCCCTCGATCGCGTTGAGCACCGGCTCCTTCTCGCCGTACTGGCGGGCGAAGTCGGCCCCGATCTTGGGATGCGTGCCCTCCATGTGCTGGTCCATCGCCTTGCCGATGTCGTGCAGGAAGCCGCACCGGCGCGCGACGGTGCCCTTCAGGCCGAGCATGTCGGCAATCATCTGGCTGATCGCGGCCACCTCGACCGAGTGTCGCAGGATGTTCTGACCGAAGCTCGTGCGGAACTGCAGGCGCCCCATCGCCTCGACGACCTTGGGATGCAGACCTCGCAGGTTCACCTCCATCACGGCATCGCGACCGTGCTTGAGGATCCGCTCGTCCATCTCCTTGGTGACCTGCTCGACAACCTCCTCGATCCTCGTCGGGTGGATCCGGCCGTCGCCGATCAGCTTCTGCAGGCTCTCGGCGGCGATCGCCTGGCGCACCTTGTCGAAGCACGACACCACGATCACGCCCGGCGTGTCGTCGACGATGATGTCAGCGCCGGTCGCCTTCTCGATTGCGCGGATGTTGCGGCCCTCGCGCCCGATGATCCGCCCCTTCATGTCGTCGGAGGGGATCGGCACGCTGCGCACCGTCGATTCGGCCACGTGCTCGCCGGCGAATCGCTGGATCGCCATCACGACGATCTCGTTGGACTTCTCCCGGGCCTCCTCCTGGGCCTTCTCGGTGATCTGGCGCACCAGACGCGCTGCGTCGTGCCGGCAGTCCTCCTCGACGGCCTCGAGCACCTGCGTCTTGGCCTCCTCGTGGCTCAGGTCGGCGACGCGAAGCAATTCCTGCTTGCGCTGCTCCTTGAGCTCCTCGAGGGACTTCTGCTCCTCGTCGAGGCGCTCCTTCTGCTGCTTGAGGGCGCCGTCGGTCTTGGCGAGCTGCTCCTCTTTGAGCGTCAGGGCCTCGATCTTGCGCTCGTACTGGTCCTCTCGCTTGGAGAGCCGGCGCTCGGACTCACGGAGGTCCTCGCGCTCGGACTGGATCTCCCCCTCGAACTTCTCGCGCTCGGACAGCAGCTTCTTCTGAGAGTCCAGCTCAGCGCGCTCGGCGGCGGTCTTGGCGTCTTCCTCTGCTCGGCGCAGGATCTGCTCCGCCTCGGACCGGGCAGAGGAGAGCGAACTGCCGGTCAGCAACCGGACGCCCACGACGCCCAGGATCAGCCCCACCACGAGCGCGATACCCACGCCGACCCAGCCCTGGGTCGTCATCTCGGCGAGATGCAGCGGAATCGCCATCGATCAATCCTTCCAGAAACGGCGCGCACCGGGCACGCACCGCGGCTCGGCGTTCGATCGAAGCGCACGCAGCACGCTGCCGCACGGGGATTTCCGGATGGACTGACCTTCGCGCGCCTAGAGCGATGCGCTCCCCTGCAAACCGGCACTCGCGGGCGACGAATCGCTCCCTCGGGCCGATGCGCCCGGGTTCGACGCACGCGCGTGCGAAGACCGGCGCCTCGTGGGGGTGTCCGAACTGACGATGAGCATGAGCGCTCGGGTGCGAAGCATGGTCAATCTATCCGCCTCCCTACGGCGGGCGCCGAGGTGCGTCGTTCGCACACCCGACCGCTGCGAACGGCTCCGCGCGATGCGCGTCGCCGGGATGAACCCCGGCTCACGCCGAGGCGGTCGTAGAGTACGGAATCTGAGCGGGTTCCGTCAAGCGTTCCCTGCCCCCACGCAACCTTGGAGGAGGGCCCGCGTACCCGCCTGAGGGACCGTAGGATCCGCCCCATGCCGGCCGCCCTCCGATGGCTTCTGCGTCTCGTCCCCCTGAACCCCATCGCTGTGCGCCTGGTCCAGGGCGGCTCGCGTCGCAGCCGACACAACCTCATCCGCTCGGCCTACCTCTTCACGCTCGGCGTGGTGCTGCTGCTCCTGCTGCTGCCGGCGGTGCAGGGCGCGGTCGCGTTCCAGACGCTGGCGCGGAACGGTGCCTCAGCGTTCGAGATCGTGGCATACCTCCAGGTCGGACTCATCTGCATCCTCTCGCCGGTGTTCATGGCCGGGGCCATCGCCCAGGAGTCGAACCCGCGCACGTGGGAGGTGATGCTCACCACGCCCCTGAACTCGCTCCAGATGGTGCTGGGTCACCTCTTCGGGCGCCTGTTCTTCGTGATCGCCCTGCTCCTCGCCTCGCTGCCGATGTTCGCGATCACGCAGTACTTCGGGGGCGTGCCGGGCCGGACGATCCTGCTGAGCTACCTCGTCGCCGGGGGCGCCGCTCTGCTCGTCGGCGCGATCGCGGTGGCGCTCGCCGTCAGCCGCCTCGCGGGCCGGCGCGCCGTGTTCACGTTCTACGTCGCTGTCGTCACCTACATCGCCGCCACCTTCGCCGTCGATCGCGCGATCACCACGGGCGGCGTGACGCACATGACGGCGCTCAACCCGTTCCTCGCCCTCCGATCGCTGGTCGACCCCTCTGGCTACCCCAGGCCCGACCCGATCGCGCTGTCGCAGATGGGCTCGCTCGAGCGCCTCTGGCTGGGCGACCCGGTGCTCGCGTGGGTGCTCGTGTGCGCACTCTCCAGCCTGCTACTCGTCGTTGCCAGCACCTTCACGGTCCGCTCGGTCGGCGGGAAGACCTCGGGCGGTCGCGTATTCCGGCGCGGCTCTGGCGGCGAGCGCATCCGTGCTCCGCGCCCCGTTGGCACCAACCCGATCGCGTGGCGCGAGGCGACAGCACGACAGGCCACCTTCGCCAAGACCGCCCTGCGCTGGTTGTTCATCGGCTCGGGCCTCGCCTGGGGACTCGGCCTGGTGTGGATGTACCACCGGACCACGCTCTCCCACCAGGAGTTCCAGCTCGCCCTGCTCTACACAGTGTGGACCGAACTCATCGTGATCGCGCTGATCGCGATCAACCTCTCGGCCACCGCCATCAGCCGCGAACGCGAGGACGGCACGCTCGATCTCCTGCTGACCACGCCGATCACCCCGAAGGAGTACCTCGGGGGCAAGCTCAAGGGCCTGATCAGCTACCTCTCGCCTCTTATCGCGGTGCCCCTTGGCACCCTGGCGTTCGCGTCGCTCTATGTCCTTGCCGGAGGCTTCGGGCGCACCGGCGGGGTCGAGGTGCAGACGACATTCAACTTCAACCAGTCCGCGGTGCCGGTGATCCTGCCGGAGATTGCGCTGACGATGCCGCTGGTGGTCCTGTCGTTCATGGCCTTCTGCGTGATGGTCGGGCTGAACTGGTCCATGAAGAGCAAGGGCACGATCGGCTCGGTCGTGATGACCGTCGGCGCCGTGGGCGTGATCGCCGGCATCGTCGGCCTGTGCGGCTGGCAGGCCGGCAGGAGTGTGCCGATCCTCGGCCCGGTGCTCTCAGCATCGACGCCCATCACCGCCCTGCTCGGGGGCGTAACGCCCGACCAGGCCTTCGGGGGCGGCGCCGTCAGCAACGCCCGGGGGTTCTCCGACGCCCGGGTCGCCCTGGGCGCAGGCGCTGTGCTCTCGGCGATCGTCTACGGGCTCATCGTGTTGGGCATCCGCTCGAGCATGGTGCGCACGTTCGACATGGCGGTGCGCAAGCTGGCCGGTACGGGGAGCTAGAACGGCCTCGGCGCGGGTTTAGAACGCCTTGCGCAGCCTCGCCGGCGGGATGTTCAGCTGCCCGCGGTACTTCGCGACCGTGCGCCGGGCGATGTCGATGCCCTTTTCCTTGAGCGCCTTGGCCAGCGCGTCGTCGGACAGGGGCTTGGCCTTGTCCTCGGCGTCCACGACCTCCTGCAGCGCCGCCTTCACGGCGTCCCACGACATGTCCTCGCCGCTCTCGGTCTGCGTGCCGCCCGAGAAGAACTTCCGCAGCGGGAACACGCCCCGGGGCGTCAGCAGGTGCTTGCCCGCCACGGCGCGGCTCACGGTCGCCACGTGCACCCCGAGCTGGTCGGCCACCTGCGTCATGGGCAGGGGCTTGAGGGACTGGGGGCCCATGTCGAAGAAGTCCCGCTGGGCCGCGACGACCACGTTGATCACCCGCAGCAGCGTCTGGCGGCGCTGGCGCACCGCGTCGATCAGCCACTGAGCGTTCGACAGGCTCGTCTTGATGAACTGGCGGTCGCTGGCGGGCAGCTCGCGGTCCTTGCTCATCTTGGCGTACTCGCGATTGACGCGCAGCGAGGGCAGGCGGTCGTCGGCGAGGTAGGCGAAGTAGACGTCGGCGTCGTCGTCGTACTCGACGATGGCGTCGGGCACGATCGACGGGGGGGTTTCGTTGATCAGGCGGCGCCCGGGGTGGAGCGTCAGGCGCTTCATCTGCTCGATGGCGCTCTTGATCTCGTCGAGGTCGAGCCCGCTCTTGGAGGCAATCTTGGGCAAACGGTTGTGGATCAGGTCGTCGAGGTGCTCGTCCACCAGGCCGCGTGCGCTCTTGAGGGCCGGGTCGTCGCGCTCATCGAGGAGCGCATCGATCTGCAGCAGCAGGCACTCGCGCAAGTCACGGGCCCCCACTCCCGGCGGGTCCAGGAACAGCTGCACCGCCAGCAGCGAGCGCTCGAGGCGGTCCATCGTCAGCGCCGAACCGTCGGGCATGGGCGGCGCCTGCTGGGCGATCGTCTCGAGGTCCGTCCGGATGAACCCGTCGTCGTCGATGTTGCTGATCAGCAGGCGTCCGGGGTCGCGCAGCTCCTCGTCGACATCGGCGAAGGACCACTGCTCCAACAGCTGCTCCTCCAGCGACTCGGAGCGGGCCTGGGTGTTGGCCATCGCGTCCATCTTGGCGTCGCGCTCGCCGGCCATGCGCGAGGCCGAGTAGGTCGGGGTGTGCTCCTCGAACCGGTTGGTCGCCGCGGCCGAGTACTCGTTCTCGGCGGCCTCGGTGTAGCTCGACTCGTAAGACTCGAGGCGCTCGAAGTCGTCTGCCGAGCCGTTCTCCTCGACGTTCAGCTCGCGTTCGTTCTCGGTGTCCTCGCGCTGCTGCTCGGCGCGCATCTCCTCGAGGCTCTCACGGTCGGCCCCGGGCTCGATCGTCTCGAGCGTGACGTTCGACTCCAGCTCCTGCTCGATCCGCTCTTCCAGAGCCGCCAGCGGCAGCTGGAGGATCTCCATCGACTGGATCATCCTCGGCGCCAGCTTCATGTGCTGGCCCAGCTTCATCTGCTGGCTGGTGTCGAAACGCATCGATCCCTTTCCGGTGAACTGCAAACGAACGTCCGCTGACTATATCGGCCCGCTTTCCGGGGGAATCCAAAGGGAGCGCCAGTGCCCGGAATCAGGCGGCATGCGGGCGGAACAGAACGGACCGCCCCCCTAGCCCACCGACCTCCGCCCCTCGATGGCGTCGGCGAGCACCGCCTTCGAGGCCAGGTCGAGTTGCCCCCCCGAGGGCAGCCCCCGCGCCAGGCGGCTGACCTTCACGGAGGTCGAAGCCAGCGCCTCGGCCAGGTGCAGCGCCGTCCCGTCGCCCTCGAGCGTCGGGTTCATGCCCAGCACGACCTCGGCGACCTCGACCGATCGCGCGTTCCGCGAACTGTCGCCGATGCGCGCCATCAGGTCGCCGATCGTCAGGTCGTCGGGCCCAACGCCGTCGAGCGGGCTCAGCCGGCCCATCAGCACGTGGTACACGCCCCGGTACATGCCGGTCGACTCGATCGCGATCAGATCGCGCGGCTGCTCGACCACGAGCACCGTCGACGCGTCGCGCCGGGGATCGGCGCAGATCGAGCACACCTCGGAATCGGTGAAGTTGAAGCAGATCCCGCAGTGCCGGACCAGCTTTTTCACATCGCGGATCGACTCGGCCAGCGCCGCGGCATCCGCCGGCGCCGACTTGAGCACGTGGAACGCCAGGCGCTCGGCGCTGCGGCGCCCGATACCCGGCAGCTTGGCCAGCTCGTTGAGCAGGCGGTCCACCGGGGGCGGGTACGCGGCACTCGGGCCGGCCTTGAATGGATCGGTCTGGTTCGACACTCGGTGAATCGTAGGGGCGGAGCGCCTAGGAGCCGAACATCCTGTCCATACCCGGCATGTCGGGCAGCCCGAGCTCCTCGGCCTGGCGCCGGGCCTCTTCCTGCACCATCGCCTGGGCCAGCTGCAGCGCGTTGTTGGTGGCCTCGAGGATGAGCGCCTGGGCCATCTCGCGCCCGCCGCCCTCGACCTGCAGCCCGGCGATGAGCGCCGGATCCAGGAACACGTCGGTCACGCGCAGCTTCCCGCTCACGCGCACCCGCACCGCCCCGCCGCCGGCCTCGCCCTCGACCTCAATGCGCTCCAGCTTCTCGCCGAATTCCTCGGCGAGCTGCCGCAGACGGTCCTTGTCCTTCATCAGGCCGGCGAGCGCGCCCATGGCCTTGAACTGATCGAGCATGCTGGTTCCTACTCCTGCGCGTCGGGCGCGTCCGGCTCGTCCCGGATGTCCACGATTCTCGCGTCGAACAACTCCATCGCCCGGCGCACAACCGGGTCCTTCATCGCCTGGCTCTGCGCCACGGGGTCGACCGACGCCGGTCGGTTGGTCTGGCGCGTCGATGCCTCGGGCTTGGCGTCCTCGACGAACGAGATGCGCACCGTCCGCCCGGCGACCTCCTCGATCACCGACTCGATGCGCGCCTTGCTCATGCGGGCGTAGCCCGCCTGCTTGGTGTCGATGATCCGCAGCGACACGCTCGAGCCGTCGAATTCGACGACCTCCAGCGCCTCGATCGCCGCGTGCATCCCCGGCGTGGCGCTCGTCCGCTCGCGGACCTGCGACCACAGCCCGGCGCCATCGGTCGGCGGCGCTGCGGGCGTTGGCTTGGGCTCGATCGCCTGCGAGCGCTTCGGCGCGCCCGGAGCCTGTGCCTCGGTCGGTGTCGCTTCCGTGCGTGGTGCCGGTGCGGCGCTCGCCGGGGCGTCTGACCCCGCGGGCGCCCTCAGGCTTTTTTTGCTGGTCTCTTGGGCGCGCCCCCCGGGGCCCCCACGCCCCCACCGCCACGCAGGAGCCCGGCGACGTCCGCCACGTGCTCCGTCAGCGCCAGGCGCACGAGCACCGCGTCGAACAACGCGCGGGGCGAGAGGCTCTGACGAGCCGTGCGCTGCACGTTCTCGACGATCGCGATCATGTGCACGATCGAGCTCTCCTCGAAGCGTCCCGACTGCTCGATCAGCTCGTCGCGCGCGTCGCCCTGGGTCTCGACGAGGCCCGTGTCGCTGCCGCAGGTGCGCAGCAGCAGGCACTCGCGCAGGCGTCCGACGAGTGCCAGGAACACCTGGTCGATCGCGATGCCCTTGGCCAGCAGCGCATCGCCGGCCTCGAGGGCCGCCTTCGGATCCTGATCCGCGAACGAATCCAGCAGCGCGCCGATCAGCGCCCGGTCGGGCAGGCCCAGCAGCGTCTCGAGCAGTTCGAGCGTGACCGTCTCGCCCGGCGTTGCCGCGGCCAGCACGCGATCGAGGATCGACAGCCCGTCGCGCATGGATCCGTTGGCCAGGCGGGCGATCTCGGCGATGAGTTCGGGCTGGCAGGTCGATCCCTCGGACTCGGCCACGACCGCGAGGTGGTCGGCGATTCGCCCCGAGGCGATGTTCTGGAAGTCGAAGCGCTGGCAGCGCGACTGGATCGTCGGCGGCACCTTGTGCACATCCGTCGTGCACAGGATGAACTTCACGTGCCCGGGCGGCTCTTCGAGCGTCTTGAGCAGCGCATTGAACGCCGAGGTCGACAGCATGTGGACCTCGTCGATGATGTACACCTTGCTGCGACCGCGCATCGGCCGGTAGCCGGCGTTGGCGATCAGGTCGCGGGCGTTCTCCACGCTGTTGTTGCTCGCGGCATCGATCTCGATGACATCCGTGTCCTGCCCGCTCATGATGGCGGCGTCGGCCTCTTCCGAGCCCCCGGCCAGCGCCTTGGCGAAGATGCGGGCCATCGAGGTCTTGCCGACGCCCCGCGTGCCGACGAACAGGTAGGCGTGGGCCACGCGGTCCTGCTCGATCGCGTTGGTGAGCGTGCGCGCGATGGCCTCCTGGCCGACGACATCGTCGAAGGTCTGGGAGCGGTAGCGGCGCGCGAGAACGGTGTAGGACATGGGCTTCCCGTGGATTTCCGGGGCCGAGTCTAACAGACGCGGAGAACCCTCTGGCGTGCAGCGCCCGCGCCTTGTCGCGATCGATGCGCCAGCACCACCCACGAAGACTTCGTCGCGTTCGGCGCGGAGCCCGGGATCGTTGAACTCAAACTGCCAGGGCCGTGGAGCGCAGCGTCTCAACGCCGTTCGGCCCTCTCGGCAAACCCCTCGAGTCGGTTGGCGACCAGGACACCGGCGGCACCGGATGACGGCCGCTTATGGCTGCTGCGGTCAAGCCCTGACCAGATTCACGGGCCACCCGTGCACCGGGCCCGGCCGCCAACGGACGCGAGGGAGCGGCAGTTTAGCCGCTCGGCCCCGGCCCTTCAGGATCCCTGCGCCCCCGGCCCGGCGCGGTGCGAATAGACTCCCGTTCCATGGCCGCCCGCGAGCACACCACGATCACCACCCGGGGCCCCAATCCCCAGGAGCAGACGCTGATCAAGCTCGTGCGGGGCGTGTTCCTCGTGCTCATGGTCACCTTCACGGCCATGATCATCGTGGAGGACTCCACGTCCGAGGGCGGCACCGGGTTCGACCTGGTCAACGGTTGGTACAACGCCGTCATCGGGGCCCTGCTGTTCGTGGGCCTGTTCATCGCGATCGACGTGCTGACTCCCAAACGGAAGCTCAGCACGATCTCGGCGGTTTTCGTGGGCCTGATCGTGGGCGTGGTCGTCACCGCCATCCTGTCGCTGGTGCTCGACCTGTTCCAGGACATCTACGAGCTCGGCGACTCCTCGCTCCTTGCGCCCTTCAAGGTGATGCTCGGGCTGGGCATCACCTACCTCACCGTCACGACCGTGCTCCAGACACGCGACGACTTCCGCCTCGTGATCCCCTATGTCGAGTTCAGCAAGAAGATCCGTGGCTCGCGCCCCTACCTGCTCGACACCTCGGCCCTCATCGACGGGCGTGTGCTCGACATGGCCGAGGTCGGCGTGTTCCAGGCCCCGCTGCTCGTGCCGCGCTTCGTGATCGAGGAGCTGCAGGCCCTCAGCGACTCGGCGGACAAGATGAAGCGCGCCCGCGGGCGCCGCGGCCTCGACGCCGTGTCGGCGCTGCAGCAGTCGGCGAAGGTCGAGGTCTCGATCGACGAGAGCGAGGCTCCGGGCGCGGGCGTCGACCAGAAGCTCGTCGAACTCTCGCGCCAGATGCCGGCGACCGTCGTCACCACCGATCTCGGGCTCGTGCGGGTCGCTGGGATCGAGGGCGCCAGCGTGCTCAACCTCAACGACCTGGCCAACGCGCTCAAGCCCGTCGCCATCCCCGGCGAGCCGCTGCGCGTGACCCTGCTGCGCAGGGGCGAGCAGCCCGGGCAGGCCGTGGGCTACCTGCCCGACGGCACGATGGTCGTCGCCGACAGCGCCGACCACCTGATCGGGTCCGACGCCGACCTCACCGTCACCAGCACCACCCAGACAAGCGCCGGCAGGCTCATCTTCGGAAAGCCCGCCAACGGCGTGGCCCCGGCGCCCAGGAACAAGCCAAGAGCGGAGCCCGCACCGCCGGCGTCCGAGCCGGCACCGACGCCCGAGCCCGCACCGGCCGCCACAGCCGAACCCGCGCCCGCGCCAAAAACGCCCGAGCGCAACCCCAAGTCATCCAGCCCGCGCAACCCCCGGCGCGCCTGATTCAGCGCCCGGCCAGCTCCGGTGCACAGGCAGCAGCACACGCATCGCCCGAGGCTCGACGCTGATCGAGACCGGGGTCCGTGCAAATCCCGTCGCGCCGTTCTCGTTCGCATCCACGGGAGGCGCCTCACCATCGACCTGCATCGGGACGGGGCCGTCGGGCGATTCGATCTGCACGTGCTTGGCCCGCAGGTAGACCAGGTCGTCGCGCTGGTGGTGCATGCGCAGGCGCGCCGACAGCAGCCAGTTCGCCAGCGTCAGGCTCGTCTCGGCGCGAAAGAAAACGACGTCGAGAAGACCATCGGTCGGATCCGCCCGATTCGCCGGATCGATCCGCGTGGCGTACTGGCGCATGTTGGCGACCACCGCTATGCCGGGCTCGGCGTCGACGATCCGTTTGCCGTCGGCCACGATTGTCAGCCTTCGCTGGCGGGGCGAGAGCAACTCCGCGACGACCGGCTTGGCGTAGGTCAGGTGGCTGATCGCACCCCGGCGAGCCGCGCAGACGCGATGGATCACGCCGGCGTCGGCGCCCACGCTGCACATGATCAGCATGCGCCCCGTTCCGTCGCCCTCCCAGCGGGCCGCATCGGTTGGGAGCACCGCGCCCTGCTCGATCGCGCCGTGGAGGCGTTCGAGGTCGCGGTTCATCGAGAACTCACGGGCGAACAGGTTCTCGGTGCCAAGGGGCACGTGGTAGACCGGAGCACCGGACTCGACCAGCGCCTCCGCGGCGTTGTGCACCGTGCCGTCGCCCCCCACCACGATGAGCGCCCGCGCACCATCGAGCGTGCGTGCGAGCGAACCGTTTGTGCGCGCCGATGCCTCAACGTGGTGCACGTCGTGCCCCAGGCGCTCGTAGGCGTCTCCGATCAACCGGGAGACGTGCGAGGCGCGTCCCTTGCCCGACTTCGGATTGTGCAGCACGACCAGCTTCATACGGCGTCCCCGGGTGGTCTCGTCCCGCGTAAAGGGCCGCTATCCTAGTGGCCATGCCCAGGTTGCGCAGGATTCTGGCTCTGTTCATCGGTGCCCTATGCACGCCCGCGCTGGTGCCGTGCAATGCCGTGGCGCAGGTCCGCGAGTTTGAACTCGAGGGCGATCGCCAGTGGCAGGAGGTCGACCCGCCCGAGGAGGGCACCGACGAGTGGACGATGGCCGAGGCGCGCCGCCTGCTCGCCGAGGACGAACCGAAGAAAGCAAAGGCGCTGCTCTCGCCCTGGATCGAAAAGAACGAGCGCCAGCAGAACGAGTGGCTCGCCCAGGCCTACCTGCTCCGGGGTGACGCCCTGGTAGCGATGGGACGCGAGTTCAGCGCGCTCTACGACTACGAGCGGGTCGCCCAGGACTTCTGGGGCAGCCAGGAATTCGCGCTCGCCGCCCGGCGCGAGCTGGACATCGCCAAGGAATACGTCCGGGGCAAGCGGATCCGCGTCGCGGGGTTGCGCATCGCCAAGGCGACGGAGATCGCCGTCGAGCTGCTCATCCGTGTGCAGGAACGCCTCCCGGGCAGCGACGTCGCCGAAGAGGCGTCCATCGAACTCGCCGAGCACTACTACCGCGAGCGCGACATGAAGCTGGCCCGAGAGGCCTACGACCTCTACCTCATCAACTTCCCACAGGGCGGCAATCGCGCCCACGCGCAGCAGCGCCTCATCCAGACCGACATCGCCGGGTTCAAGGGCCCGCGATACGACGCCTCGGGGCTGCTCGATGCACGCGTCCGCATCCGCGACTTCGTGCGCGCCTACCCGGTGCTCGCCGATCAATCGGGCGTCAACGAAGCGCTGCTCGTGCGCATCGACGAGTCGCTCGCCGCCCAGCTCCTCGATTCCGGACGCTGGTACCTGCGTACCGGCGATTGGCCGGCCGCGCGCCTCACGCTCAGGCGCCTGATCCGGGATCACCCCCAGAGCGTCAGCGCGAGCGAGGCGCGACGACTGATGGAATCCAAGGGCTGGGAGATCGGCGCTGCAGAAGACCAGGAGCCCCTGGGGGAGCCGGTCGGTGACACGCTCCCGGACCAGGCGGCCCTTCAGGACACACCCGAAGAAGCCGCGCCTGCCGATCAACCGGAACAGGACGACGACCAGTGATGCGCGCCGCGCTGCTCGCCATCGTGTCCTGCATCGTCCTCCCGCCGGGGTGCAAGTCCGGCTACTCGTTCTCGAGCGCGTACCGCGACGACGTCAAGACCGTCGCGGTCCCCGTGTTCCAGAATTCGACATACTCCCACGGCCTGGAGATCACCCTCACCGACGCCGTGATCCAGGAGATCCATCGCGTGACCCCCTGGCGGGTCGCTCCCGCGGACTCTGCCGAGACTCAGCTCCGGGGCGCGATCACGGGCAGCGAGCTCCGACGCCTCAGCCGCCAGGACGACAGCGGACTGGCCCAGGAGATGGCCGTGGAGCTGATCGTGTCGTTCGAGTGGAAAGAAGTGACGACCGGCGAGGTGCTGGTGGCGAGGCGGAATTTCCGCGCTTCGGACACGTTCGTCCCCTCTCCGGGTGCCCAGGAGCGTCTGGGGCTGGGCGAGCAGTCGGCCGTGGAGCGGATGGCGCGGGACATCGTGGCCGAGCTCCGCTCGTCGTGGTGAGCCCGGACGCGTATCCTTCCCGGTTCGCCTGAAACCCGGTCAGGAACCGACCGATAAACCGGTGAGGCCCGGGCCCGAGCGAGTGCCGGGCCCTCCCGGAGCAGACTGAAGGATCTCCCGCACATGCCAAGCGACGGCCAGAACGGCACCACCCCGGAGCAGCGACAGCAAGGGGGCGCCCCCACTCAGGAGGGCGAGGCGGGAGCCGCCAAGATGAACCGCAACCCGTTCGGGTGGCTGGTCCTCTTCGCGCTCATCGCGATGCTCTTCGTCGTCTTCGGCACGCTCGAGGGCAATCGCAAGGAAGTCACCTGGAGCGAGTTCGTCGCGTACTACGAGGAAGGCAACCTCGAGGAAATCAAGCTGACCGATCGCGCCGTCGTCGCGACGCTCAAGGCCCGCGAGGGCGGCGCCGAGCAGAGCGACCAGCGCATCGCCCACCCGTTCCTCCCCCGCACCGAAGAACTCGTCCAGTCCAAGCTCGACGACCTCACCGCGGGCAACTACGAAACCACCAGCGGCCCCAGCATCTGGCTCCAGGTGCTGTTCAGCCCGCTCATCCTGACGATCGTGGTGTTCGTCATCCTCTGGATGATCATCAGCCGCGGCCTTCGCAGCGCAGGCGGCGCCGGGGGCATGCTCGGCAGCTTCGGCAAGAGCCGCCACCGCGTGCTCGCCAAGGAGCAGTCCGGCGTGACGTTCAAGGACGTCGCGGGCATCGAGGATGCCAAGGACGAAGTCACCGAGATCGTCGAGTTCCTCAAGCACCCCAAGAAGTTCATGCGCCTGGGAGGCCGGATCCCGCGTGGCGTGCTGCTCGTCGGCGAGCCGGGCTGCGGCAAGACGCTGCTGGCCAAGGCCATCGCGGGCGAGGCCGACGTCCCGTTCTTCTCGATCTCCGGCTCCGACTTCGTGGAGATGTTCGTGGGCGTCGGCGCCAGCCGCGTGCGCGACCTCTTCAAGCAGGCCAAGGAGAGTTCGCCCTGCATCATCTTCCTCGATGAGATCGATGCGGTCGGCCGGCGCCGCGGCGGCGGGTTTACCACCGGGGGCCACGACGAGCGCGAGCAGACGCTCAACGCCATCCTCGTCGAGATGGACGGGTTCGAGACCTCCGACCAGATCATCGTCATCGCGGCCACCAACCGCTCCGACGTGCTCGACCCTGCGCTCACCCGGCCCGGACGCTTCGACCGGCAGGTGGTCGTGCCGCTCCCTGATGTGAAGGGGCGTATGGAAATCCTGCAGGTGCACGCCAAGAAGATCAAGCTCAGCCCGGACGTCGACATGGAGCGCATCGCCCGCGGCACTCCGATGTTCAGCGGCGCCGAACTCTCGGCGATCATCAACGAGGCCGCCATCGGCGCCACGATGGGCGACAAGGACTTCGTGGAGCAGGAAGACCTCGAAGAGGCCCGCGACAAGGTCCGCTACGGCAGGTCGCGCAAGAGCCAAGTGATCGAAGAGAAGGAACGCGCCGCGACCGCCTACCACGAGGCCGGGCACGCCGTCCTCCAGGCGCTGCTCCCCGACGCCGACCCGCTGCACAAGGTCACGATCATCCCGCGAGGCCAGGCGCTCGGCGCGACGTTCAGCCTCCCCGAGAAGGACCGCTACGGGTTCAGCCTCAAGTACCTCGAGGCCATGATGCGCGTCGTCTGCGGCGGGCGCATCGCCGAAAAGCGCAAGACCGACGACGTCTCGTCCGGCGCCGCCAGTGATATCAGCCAGCTCACGCAGATGGCCCGCGCGATGGTGCTCGACTGGGGCATGAGCGACAAGCTCGGATTCGTGCGCTACAGCGGCCAGGACTCGCGCGAGGCGTACATCCCTGAGAAGGAGTACTCCGAGGAGACGGCAACGCTGATCGACCAGGAGGTCCGCAGCTTCGCCGACATGGCCTATCGTGACGCCGAGCGCATCCTCGACGAGAACTGGGACAAGGTCGAGCGCGTCGCCGAGGCGCTCCTCAAGTACGAGACTCTGACCGCGGAAGAGGTCCGCAAGCTCATGGCGGGCGAGCCGCTGGGCAAGCCCAGCGTGTCCGACCTGCTGGCCGCCGAGGCCCGCAAGCGCGACGCCAAGCAGACTCCGCCCCCGACCACCAAGCCCAGCGACGACGAAGGTCTCGACCCGGGCCTGATGCCCAGCCCCGCTTGACCCCCGTTTCAGATCCCCAGACGCTCGCCGATTTCGTGCGCCGCGAGGCGCGCGATTGCTATGCATTTCTCGGGATTCGAAGCGCCGCCGATGATCTCGAGATCGGAGGCCTTCAAGCCGAGCTGGCGCGCCAGGAGGGCGAGGATCGCCCGGTTCGCTTTGCCGCCCTCGGGGGGCGCCGACACGCGGATCTTCAGGCGATCCCCCAGCACGCCCGCCAGAGCGTCTCGCGACGCCCCCGGCACCGCTTTCACCCGGAGCAGGCACCGGCCGTCTGGATGGGTCTCGATCGGGGCCATCGGAGCCAGAATCGGTGCGAATCCAGCCGGGAACGCCCCGGCGGGCCCAAGCGTACCCTTCGATGGCTCGATGAGAGAGATCGGTCGATGAGACACGCCCTGATCCCCATGCTCGCCCTGGTGGCGTCGCTGTGCGCCGCCCTCCCCGCGCCCGCCGGGCTCGCCCCGGCGAACGTGCTCGTCGTCTACAACTCCCAGAACGCCGTCAGCCAGGCGGTGCGCGACCTCTACGTGAGCGCACGCCCGGGCGTTCTGGAACTGGACCTCAACTCCACGCAGCTCGGCCCGGGGTCGATCTCCCGCGCCGACTTCGTCACGCTCATCCGCGACCCCGTGCGCGCGTTCATCAACGGCACCGGCGGCGGCCCCGACCTCTCCCAGCAGGTGATCGCGATCGTGACGACCCGTGGGCTGCCCGCGCGCGTGCTGAGCCCCCTGGGCACCGCGGACGAATTCGAGATCTCGTCGGCGTGGGCGAGCGTTGAAAGCGAACTGGTGCTGCTCCAGCAGGACCTCGAGATGGCCGAGACCGGGATCCTCCCGTTTCGCTACAGCGGCTTCATCGACAACCCCTACCACCGCGTGTTCGACCAGGCGATCGACACGTACTCGCGTGCCCAGATCACCGCGCCGCGCACGTTCACCGAGTTCCAGACGATGAGCGGGCAGGACCTCGTGGGAAGCTGGCAGATCGACGGCTTCACGCCCGGCGACATGTACCTCGTCTGCCGTCTCGATTCGGCGCCGTTCGACTTCAACGATCCGTCCGCCCTCGACGCGATCGCCGCGCTCCTCGACCGCTCGCAGTCGCTCGACGTCTGCGTGAGCCAGGTGCAGGGCCTGCTCGACGCCTTCCAGCTCGATCCGATGGAGGCCGGCCTCGACAACGGCGCCTTCCCCCCGCTCATCGAGGGGTCCGACGATTTCAACAACACCACCGGCGTGCTGGGCATGCTCGGCGTCAGCGCTACCAACGATCGCACCTCCAACTTCGTCACCGCCGGCGAACTGGCCGACCAGACCCGGCCGCTCGTCGCGCTGGGCAGCTACGGCGAGAACCACTCGGCCTTCAGCCGCGGCGAGAGCCCGCCGGGCGACGGGGTCTACCTCTATGACTACTGGTTCCACCCCGCGGCCGTGTTCATCGGCATCGAGTCGTGGAACGGCACCAGCCTCTACACCCCCACCGGGTTCCGCATCACATTCCAGCAGCAGGCCGCGCCGCTGGTCAACCTTGGCGGGTCGTTCACGGTTGTGACGGTGATGGAGCCGTTCACGATCGGTATCGCCGACCTCGAGATGATCGTCGACAACCTGTTCGTGCGCGGGCTGACGTTCGCAGAGGCCGCCTACTCGGCCATCCCCTGCCTGAGCTGGCAGCAGGTTCCCCTCGGCGATCCGCTGGCGACCGTCACGCTCTCGGACGGCGAGCACTTCGATCGCAACGTCGACAATCGCATCGACGCCGAAGACCTCTACGACTACGAGGTCCTCCCCAGCGACCACGACTGCGACGGCGATGTCGACGACGACGATCGCGCAGCGCTCAGCGCCCAGGTCCGTCGGAGCGAGGGCCTCTAGGAGCCGCCAGCGCCCGCCGCCTCATCGAGGATCGCGTCCGCGCCCGCGCTCGTCGGAGCCTCCGCGATCAGGCGCACGATCGGTTCGGTGTTGCTGGGACGCACGTGGATCCACGCTTCGCCGCCATCCGCTTCGAAGTCGACGCGCACGCCGTCGATATCGCTCACGCGCGCGTCGGGGCGGGACGCGAAGGGCTTCGTGGACACCTCGACCAGTTCCTCGACCGTCATCCCCTCCGGGAGCGGAGCCTTGCGCTTGGCGATCGCGTAGGCCGGCTGCTCATCGACGAGCGCCGCGACACCCTTCCCCGTGCGCGCCATCAGCGCCAGCACGAGCGCCATTGAGCCCAGCGAGTCGCGGATGTCCACGATGTCGCGCCAGATCACCCCGCCGTTGCCCTCGCCCCCGATCACGCACGCGTGCCCGCGCATGGTGCGCACGACGTTTGCCTCCCCCACCGCCGACCGCTCGACCCGGGCGCCCAGAGACGCGGCCACGTCGTCGATCATCCGGCTCGTCGACAGATTCGCGGCCAGAACCGGTTCGTCGCCCGCGGCACCCGCCTCGAGCATGGCCCGGCACGCCAGCACCAGCGTGTACTCCTCGCCCACGTAGCGACCGCCCGCGTCGATGATCGCCAGGCGATCGGCGTCGGGATCCTGGGCGAATCCGATGTCGGCCCCGGCCTTGGTGATCTCGCTCGTCAGCTCGCGCAGATTGTCGGCCGTCGGCTCCGGGGTGTGCGGGAACACGCCCGAACCCGTCGCGTGCAGGTGCGTCAGCTCGCACCCCAGCGCTTCCAGCAGCTCCCGGGCGCCCTCGGCGCCCGACGCGTTCACCGAATCGACGACCACGCCGAACCGGCGCTCGCGGATCGTCTCAAGAGGGCAGACGCGCTCGATCGCCTCCAGCACCACGCCGACGTGAACGGACGCCGCCCCCGGATCGGTCTTGATCGACCCGCGGGGTGCGCCAGAAGCGCCACCGTCGTCAGCGTGGAACAGCTCGATCAGGCGCCCCACGTCCTCCGGGTGCGGAGCCGCTCCCGTCGCGTCGATCGGCTTGAGGCCGTTCCACTCCGCCGGGTTGTGGCTCGCCGTGAGCGTGAGCCCGCCGGCGCCGCCACGAGAGCGAACGAGCACGCCGACAGTAGGTGTCGTCGCCACGCCGATGTCGATCACGTCCCAGCCCTCGTCCTGCAGGGCGTCGCCGGCGACGGCCCGCAGGGCATCGCCCCCCCTCCGCCCGTCGCAGGCGAGCACCACCGGCCCCTCGAGCGATCGCTCGCGCAGCCAACCGGAGAACGCGCGCACGTAGCGGCGGATGGTGTCATCGGTCAGGCTGTCGCCGACGATGCCGCGACAGCCGCTGACAGAGAGCATCAGGGGAGCCGGAGACGATGCGTTGTGTGGGTCGCTCATGAGCGAGCGGATGATACCGCTCAGGCGCTGCGCCGGGCCGAGTGTGCGAACACCTCGGGGGGCGGGTCGATCGGGCCGGCGACGCCGAGTTCCGTGGGATCGAACGTCCGCAGGTCGACCGTCAGCGAGCGGTCCTCCTCGCCGGAGCGCTCGCTCAGCATGCGCACGATCGGGCGGTCGATCGCGTCCGCGTGGACGCCGATCACCAGAGCCGGCTGATCGTTGGTGAGCGAGACGTAGCTCCCGATCGGGAAGAGCCCGACGCACTCGACGAGCGCCCGCGCGATGCCCTTGTCGAGCACCCCGCGCGAGCCCAGCATCACGCACTCTTCGACCGCGTCGTAGGGGCGCTTGGTCTTCCGGTAGCGACGGGGCGAAGACGCGGCAGCGAACATCTCGCACACCGATGCCACCCGCGCCAGATCGCAGATCTCACCCGAGCGGATGCCCGCCGGGTAGCCCGAACCGTTCTCCCGCTCGTGGTGCTGATACACCGCCTGGAGCACCTCGTCGGGCAGGCCGTCGACGACCTCCAGCAGCGACACGCTGAACGCCGGGGCCCGGCGGATGCGATTCCGCTCGAGCTCGGACAGCGGCATCGCGCTCGTGCGCAGCTCCTCGGGGATCAGGCCCATGCCGACCTCCGCGAGCAGGCCTGTCAGCCCGGCCATGCGCACGTGGTCGTGGGCCCAGCCCAGGTTCCCGGCGACGGCCACACTCAGCGCTGCGCAGATGTACGAGTGCTCGTGGAGCATCTCGTCGCGCCCGCGACGCAGCAGCGCCAATTGGCAGAAGCGCTCGGGGTGCGTGGCCCGCATGCGCATCATCTCGTCGATCAGCGCCAGGAGTTCACCGACATCCATGCGCGACCCCGCGAGGATGCGCGCAAAGAGGTAGCGGTAGCGCTCGGAGCGCTCGACGCGCTGGTGCACCACCTGGTCCGCCTCGGGCCACGGGCCGAATCGCTCCAGAGGCGCCTGGGGCACCTGCGAGGGCGTGATCTGCTTGGGGAGGTTCGCCCACGTCGTGGCCAGGTCGGCCACGTGCTGCTCGGCGACTTTCGCGCGATAGGCGCGCTGGCGCTGGTCCTCGCGAGTGAGCGGGCCCTTGAAGGCCCCCATGTCGTAGGCGTCGGCGTGGTGGGGCTCGATCGTCTCGCCGGCCTCGACGGCCAGGATGCCGCCAGCGGTCACGAGATCCGCCAGCGCCCGCGATCCCCGGGGCGACTGGGCGGCCCGCTCCAGCAGCGACCGCGAGCTGAGCTCCTCGGCGCTGTCGGCCAGGAACAGCTCAAGGCGGGGGTTGTCCCGCAGCATGCGGCACATGTCCTCGGACAGCACCGTCCCCGCACCGAGCAGCTTCACCCCCTGGCGGGTGAAGACGCTGCGATCGAACGACACGCCGGGCTTCAGCGTGCCCCTGTCGATCGTGCTGGTCGTGCTGGCTTGCGCGGGCTGCATCCCATCGGTTATCGACCCGGCGGGGGCCCGGGTTCAGTCCGGCCTCGCGCTGGAGCTACACTCGCCCCGATGTTCGAGCTCGAGGTCCAGACGGAGTTCTCAGCCGCCCACGCCATCGTCATCAACGGCGAGCGTGAACCGGTGCACGGCCACAACTGGCGCGTGACGCTGTGGATAGCCGGAAACGATCTCGACGCCGACGGCCTGCTCTGTGACTTCCACGAGGTCGAACGCCAGCTGGCCGAGGTTATCCGGCCCTTCCAGAACACGAGCCTCAACGAGGTGGCGCCCTTCGACTCGGTGAACCCCACGGCAGAACGCGTGGCCGAGCACATCGGGAGGACGATGGCAGAGCGACTGCCCGCAGGCGTGCGCGTCGCACGCACTCGGGTCACTGAGGCGACGGGCTGCGCGGCTGTATGGATCGGCAACCCCGAAGTGTCGTGAGGTGCCAGATGGCCACGAAGAAACGAACCGCTTCGAAGCCCAAGCTGCTCTCGGGCGGCAACCCCCAGATCCCGAAGGCCGATGGGGATGCCCCGGTGCAAGCCTATATCGATGCCATGCCGGGCTGGAAGCACGGGGCCGGCCGAGATCTCGATTCCCTGATAGAGCGAACGGTCCCCAGAGTGCGCAAGGCCGTTCGATGGAACTCACCGTTCTACGGCATTGAGGGGCAAGGCTGGTTTCTCAGCTACCACTGCTTCGACAGGTACATCAAGGTGACATTTCTCAATGGCAGCTCGCTAAGCCCGCCGCCTCCCGTGGAATCGAAGCACGAGCAAGTGCGCTACTTCCACATCCACGAAGATGACCGGGTGAAGGGAGACGAGCAGCTTGAGAGCTGGATCCGGCAGGCCTCCGAACTGCCGGGGGACGATCTCTTCTAGTTGAGCCCGAATCCGCGACTCACCGCGAATTCGTTGGGTGCGGGTCGGGCGTCGAGCGCCAAATTCAACCCTTCCCCTTCGCCTTCGCCCACGAGTCCTTCAGCGTCACCGTCCGGTTGAAGACACTCTCACCCTCCCCGGAGTCGACGCAGAAGTACCCCAGTCGCTCGAACTGGTAGCGCCGGATCCCGTCGGGCCACTCGGGTTCGGAGTCCTGGCGCTCGCCGAGCGCCGGCTCGAGCTTGGCGCCGCCGACGGCGTCCAGCGAATCCGGGTTCAGGTTCTGCTTGAAGTCCCAGGCGGCGGGAGCGTCCTTGGGCTTCTTGTCGGGGCTCTCGGCGCTGAAGAGGCGCTCGTACAGGCGCACCTCGGCGTCGATCGCGTGGGCGGCGCTCACCCAGTGGAGGGTACCCTTGACCTTACGCACCTTGCCCTCGGCGTCCGGGGGCGGGGAGTCGCCGCCGCGGGTCTGGGGGTCGTAGGTGCAGCGGAGCTCGGTGATATTCCCCGCGTCGTCCTTGATCACCTCGTTGCAGGTCACCCAGTAGGCGTAGCGCAGGCGCACCTCTCCTCCGGGCTTGAGGCGGAAGAACTTTCGGGGGGCGTCCTCCATGAAGTCGTCGCGCTCGATGTACAACTCTCGCGAGAACGGCACCTGCCTCGTGCCGGCGCCCTCGTCCTCGGGGTTGTTCACGGCGTCGAGCATCTCCGTGCGATCCTCAACTCCGCCCTCGCCCCAGTTGGTGATGACCACCTTCAGCGGGCGCAGCACCGCCATCCGGCGCGGCGCGACCTCGTTGAGGTGCTCGCGGCAGGCGTTCTCGAGGCGCCCCAGATCGATCACGGCCTTGTACTTGGTGACCCCGGTCCCCGCGCAGAACCGCTCGATCGCCTCGGGCGTGTAGCCCCGGCGACGCAGCCCGCTGACCGTCGGCATGCGCGGGTCGTCCCAGCCCGACACGTGACCGCCCTCGACGAGCTCTAGCAGCTTGCGCTTCGAGGTGATGATGAAGCTCGGCTCCAGGCGCGCGAACTCGATCTGCTGGGGGTGATGGATCGGCTCGGCCCGCCCCTGGTTGATCGACTCGATGAACCAGTCGTACAGCGGGCGGTGGTCCTCGAACTCCAGCGTGCAGATCGAGTGCGTCACGCCCTCGATCGAGTCCTCGAGCCCGTGCGCCCAGTCGTACATCGGGTAGATCGACCACGCGTCCCCCGTGCGATGGTGGTGCGCCTTGAGCACGCGGTACATCACCGGGTCGCGCAGGTTGAAGTTCGGCGAGGCCATGTCGATCTTGGCCCGCAGCACCATCGACCCGTCGGCGACCTCCCCCCGCTTCATCTTCTCGAGCAGCTCGCGGCTCTCAGCCGCGGGGCGATCGCGATAGGGGCTCGGTGTGCCCGGCGTGCTCGGGCTGCCGCGATTTGCCCGGATCTCGTCCGGCGACTGCTCGTCGACATACGCCAGGCCCTTGTCGACGAGGTCGAGCGCCCACTCGTACATCCGGTCGAAGTAGTCCGAGGCGAACAGCACGCCCGACTCTCGCTCGGTACCGCCCGCGTCCGGCCAGCGGAAGCCGAGCCAGCGGATGTCGTCGATGATCGAATCGACGTAGCGCTGCTCTTCCTTGGTCGGGTTGGTGTCGTCGAAGCGCAGGTTGCAGTGGCCGCCGAACTCGCGCGCGAGCCCGAAGTTCAGCCAGATGCTCTTGGCGTGGCCGATGTGCAGGAACCCGTTGGGCTCCGGCGGGAAGCGCGTGACGACCCTGCCGCCCCACTTCCCCGAGGCGTTGTCGGCGTCGATGATCTGCTGGATGAAATGGCGCTGGCTGGCGGCTTCGGTCTCTGGCATAGGCGGGCAATGGTACCGCGTGCCGCCGCCGGTTCAGGCGTTCTGCGTCTCGAGCGTGGGGTAGTCGGTGTAGCCGGCCTCGGTGCCGCCGTAGAAGGTCGCCGGGTCGGCCTCGGCCAGCGGCGCTCGGAGGCGGATCCGCTCGACCAGGTCAGGGTTGGCGATCGCCGGGCGCCCGAAGGCCACGAGGTCGGCCCGGCCCGAGGCCACGGCGTCGCGGGCCCGATCAGGCGTGTAATCGCCATTGGCGATGTAGGCGCCGTCGAAGGCGCTGCGGAGCTTGCCCGGCACGACGCCCGCCAGTTCGTGCGTCGGCCCGCCACCGAACTGCTCGACGACGTGCAGGTAGGCCAGCCCGCGCTCGCCCAACGCCGTCGCCAGGTGCGAGAACGTCGCCACCGGGTCGCTGTCGTGCATCGTGTTGAAGTCGCCCGTGGGGCTCACCCGAAAGCCGACGCGATCGGCGCCGAACTCGCCCGCGACGGCATCGGCGACCTCCAGCGCAAAGCGGCAGCGCTTCTCGATGCTGCCGCCCCACTCGTCGGTGCGCGTGTTGGAGCCGTCGCGAAGGAATTGGTCGATCAGGTAGCCGTTGGCGCCGTGGATCTCCGCCCCGTCGAAGCCGGCGCGCTTGGCGTTGGCCGCGGCCACTCGCCACTCCTCGATCAGGCCCGGGATCTCACTAACTTCCAGCGCCCGGGGCTCGGCCACGGGGGCGCGCCCGTCGGCGGTGTACGTTTCGCTCTCGGCCTTGATCGCGCTGGGGGCCACCGGCGTGTCGACTCCCTCGGGAAGCAGATCGGGGTGGCTGATGCGTCCGGAGTGCCACAGCTGAAGGAAGATGCGCCCTCCCGCTGCGTGCACCGCGTCCGTGACCAATCGCCAGCCCTCGACCTGCTCGTCGGTCGCGATCCCCGGCACCATGCCGTAGCCCTTGCCCATCGGCGAGACATACGTCGCCTCGGTGACGATCAGCCCCATGGTTGCGCGCTGGGAGTAGTACTCCGCGTTGAGCGCTGTCGGCACATCGCCCGGCTGCTTCGCCCGGCTGCGCGTCAGCGGCGCCATCACCACCCGATTCGGCAGCGAGAGGGCTCCGATGCTGACCTCCGTGAGCAGTGCATCATTCGTTTCGGGGGTTTCGGGCATCGACTGGCTCCTTCCGGTCAGTGGGCGTGATTCGGGGGAGCGAGTGTAGGAGCGCGGCGATCGCGAGTCAGCGACCCGGCACTCCGGGGATCAGCCCGAAGCCTCGGCGCTGCGCGCGCTCAGGCACCGATCGATGCGCGCTAGCGAGCTCTGCTTGCCCACGAGCGCCAGTGTGTCGCCGAGACCTGGGCTCACGCCCGCGCCGGTCAGCGCGACGCGCAGGGGCTGGGCGACCTTGCCCATGCCCAGCTCGTTCTCCTCGGCCCATGCCTTGAGCGAGGCCTCGAGCGCTTCGGCGTCGGCGAAGTCCGCGCTCTCGATGACGCCCCGCAGGCGCTCCAGCATCGCCAGGCCGTTCGGCTCGCCCTTGAGCAGGAACTTCTTGACGGCCTTCTCGTCGTACTCGATCGCGTCGTCGCTGATCAGAGCGAACGCCAGCGGCGCGCGACCCTCGGCGAGCGTGCGCACGCGCGGGCGGATCGCTCGGGCCGCCAGATCGAACCGGTCTCCCAGCGCCGCGCCGAGCTCGGGATCGTGCTCCTCGCACCACGCATGCCAGCGAGCTCCGAATTCGGCGTCGTTCATCCGGTTCTGGAGCACATCGGCGTTGAACGCCATCAGCTTGTTGCGATCGAAGCGGGCGTTGGAGCGCCCGATCCGCGCGATGTCGAAGTCGCTCGCCAGGAACTCGAGGTCGAACACCTCGCGGTCCGAGCCGTCGTCGTTCTTTGAAGGCGTCCAGCCCAGCAGCGCGATGAAGTTGCAGATCACCTCGGGCAGGTACCCCGCGCGCCGGAAGTCGTCGACCGACACCTCGGGCAGCGTGAGATCCAGCGCACCGGCAAGGTCTTCGAGCTGCTCGTGATCCAGCTGGCGCTTCTTGTCGTCGGTCCAGCCTTTCAGCTCGTCGTCGGAGATCGACGAGACCGGGCTCGACGCCAGTCCGGCGGAACGCACGGCTTCGCGGGCGCTCTGGTCGCGCTCGCGCTTGCTCATCTTTGCGCCCTTCTCGTTGAAGATCAGGGGCATGTGGGCGTACACCGGCACGCGGAAACCCAACGCCCGCTGCAGCGCAACGTGCTTGGGCGTGTTCGAGAGGTGCTCCTGGCCGCGGAGCACGTGGGTCACGCCCATGAGCTCGTCGTCGACAACCACGCTGAAGTGGTACGTCGGGAAGCCGTCCTGCTTGCGGATGACGAAGTCCTCGAGCTCGCCGTCCGCGATGCGAACCTCGCCGAGCACCGCGTCCTGGATCATGATCTCGCCGGCGTTCGCGGCGTTGAAGCGGACGACGTGCGCCTCGCCGGCCGCGACCCGCGCGGCGCGTTCCTCGGCGCTGAGCTCGAGCGCGGCGCGGTCGTAGCGATACGTCCGCTTCTCGGCGAGCGCCGCCTTGCGTTGGGCGTCGAGCTCCTCGGGTGTCTCGAACGCCGGGTACGCCAGCCCCTTCTCGATGAGCCGGTCGATGTGCTGGTTGTACGTCTCGAGGCGCTGCGACTGGAAGAACGGCCCGACGCCTCTCGGATCCCCGCCGAGGCCAGTCGGATCGTCCGACCTGGTCAGCGTCGGCCCCTCGTCCCAGGCGAGTCCGAGCCACGCCAGGTCGGCCAGGATCGCCCGGCCCGACGCCTCGCTGGAGCGCGCGCGGTCCGTGTCCTCCATGCGGAGGAGGAACGTGCCCCCGCTCCGCCGGGCCCACGCCCAACAGAACAGGGCCGTCCGGGCCCCGCCGATGTGGAGATGGCCCGTCGGGGACGGCGCGAATCTGGTGATCACCTGGTCGGTCGGCTCGCTCATGGGCCGCCAAGGGTAGCATTCGCCCTCTCGACATTCCCCTACCGGAGTCCCCCATGCCCCTGATCGTGACCGGAACCGTCGGCATCGACACCGTCCACTCGCCCCACGGCAGCGCCGAGGAGGTGCTCGGCGGCTCGTGCACCTACTTCGCGGCTGCCGCGAGCTTCTTCACGCCCGTGCGCGTGGTCGCGGTCGTCGGCGACGACTTCCACGATGACTACCACGCCGTGTTCAAGAAGTTTCCCAATGTGGACGTCGACGGGCTGGAGATCCGCCAGGGCTCCAAGACCTTCCGATGGGGCGGCAAGTACCTCGAGGACATGAACCAGCGCGAGACGCTGTTCACCGAGCTCGGTGTGCTCGAGGAGCACCCGCCCAAGCCCCCCGCGAGCTACGGGGATTCGCGCTACGTGTTCCTGGCCAACAGCCACCCCGCGATCCAGCGCGAGCTGCTCGAGAGCTTCCCCGATCGCGTGATCGGCGTGGCCGACACGATGAACCTCTGGATCGACATCGCGCGCGAAGAGCTGCTGAGCCTCCTGGCGGAGGTCGACGGCCTCGTCCTCAACGACGAGGAGGCGCACATGCTCACGGGCAAGCGCAACCCGATCACCGCCGGACGCGAGATCCTCCGTCTCGGCCCGACGTTCGTCGTCGTGAAGAAAGGCGAGCACGGCGCGATCCTCGTGCACAAGGAGGGCGTGGCGGTGCTCCCCGCGTTCCCAACCGAAACGGTGGTCGACCCCACAGGAGCCGGCGATACGTTCGCCGGGGGCATGATGGGCTACCTCGCGGCGGCGCACTCCAAGGACGCCGACATCCACATGGGCTCGATACAGCAGGCGATGGCCCACGGGACCGTGATCGCCAGCTTCAACGTGGAGAAGTTCAGCCTCGATCGACTCGCGGATCTCACCAAGGCCGAGGTCGCCAAGCGCTACAACGAGTTCGCCGAGATGGTGAGCGTCCGGGAGCCGGTGATCATCTGACCCGAGCGCACCGCCCCTGCCTAGGCTTGGTGTGAGGAGACGGGAGCCATGAAGACACCGCTCGGCGCCGTCGCCGTGCTCGCGCTCAGCGCGGGCGCCACGGCGCAACCGACCACGACGGTCATCACCCACGGCCTTCAGTTCACCAACGGCGACCCGCCGGTCCTGCCCGCGTGGTCCATCGGCCTCGCCGACGCCATCGCCGCCCGTTCACCGAGCGGGCTCGTCTACATCTACCACCCGCCTACTGGCGAGTGGCTCGGGCCCGCCAGCCCGCAGCCGGGCGACGACATCGTCCTCGTCTTCGACTGGGTCGACGAGTCCGACGGCGGCATCTTCTGCCCCTTCCCGTTCCCCGGTGAGAACTGGAACTACACCGAGGGCGCCGGCGATGCGCTCTACGCCGCGCTCCGCGACCCCAGCGGCGACCTCGAGGGGTTCGACCTGCTGGGCGGGCGCTTCCTGCACATGATGGGCCACAGCCGCGGGCCATCGGTGCTCGACAAGACGGCGCGCCTGCTCGGCCACGCCGGGCTCACGGTCGACCACCTCACCGCGATGGATCCGCACCCGGTCAACAACACCCTCGATCAGTGCCTGCTGTTCGGCACGCAGATCTGGGGTGATCTGGTGGCAGCACAGTGGGAGAACGTCACGTTCTTCGACAACTACTACCGCACCGACAGCAACATCTGCGACCTCGACGGGATGCCCCTCGGCGTGCTGGACGTCCTGCTCCCCGAGAACGTGCTCGAAAACGGCGGCTACGGGTTCAGCCACTCCGACACCCACCTTTGGTACCACGGCACCGTCGATCTCGGGGTCAACATCACGGACGGCGAGGAGACGATCACCCAGGCGATGCGCGACACCTGGTGGACCGGGAACCTCGACGAGAGCATCACCGGGTTCCACTACTCGCGGATCGGGGGCGGCGTGCTCGATCGACCCGTGCAGCCCGTCGGACCGACCCCCGAGACCCCGGACATCCTCATCAACGGCGACTTCGAGCAGGGCAGCCTGTTCGGCTGGATGGGCCACACAGGCGGGGGCACCGCAGAAGTGCGCGACGACGCCGGCGGGGAGTATCTGCGTCTGACTCCGTCGGGCTCCTCGATGACCCACAACTGGTTCTACCTGCCCGAGTGCGGCAGGGCGCTCGAGCTGCGCTATCGCGTGCCGACCCCGAGCGCCGACGACCGGCTCCTCGTGTCGGTCACCGATCGCTCCGGCGCGGTGACGCAGTTCAACGCCGGCGCCATCCCGCTGGACAGCGGCGCCGGCTGGACGTCCGTCCAGGTCGACCTCGGCTCGATCGCTCCGGACCAGTCGCTCCTGCTGAGTGTCGACCTCATCGACGACCTGGCCGGACCGACGGGCGCAACGGTTGACATCGACGACCTGGAGATACTCACGGGTCTCCTGGGCGACGCCAATGCCGACGGCACCGTCAATTTCATGGATATCACCACGACGCTCGCCAACTGGCTGAACGACTACTCGCCCGGCACCGGCCCCGGCGACGCGAACCTCGACGGCACCGTGGACTTCGCCGACGTGACCGCCTCGTTGGGCAACTGGCTCACGACCTGCCTCTAGGGCTGCCCGCCGAATCGCAACCCGATCTGGGAATGGATGCGCTCGATTGTGCGCGCCTGGCCGATCGACCACTCCGGGCTGAGCAGCACCTCGGCCTCACCGCGCACCGCGAGTGCTACGCGCTCGAACTGGTGCGTGAACTTGTCGCCCCTGTCGTTCCAGACCTCGGGCGCCCCGTTCACCAGCAGCGGCTCGGCAACATCCAGATCCGGGCTGAACGGGAACGCGCTGACCACCGTGCCCCGCTCGCCCTCGAGTTCGAGCAACACCCGATGCTCGCGGGCGAACGAGCAGCCCCCCTCGAACGTCACACCGGAAGGGAACGTCCAGGAGAACCTGCAGGTCTCGTCGACCCGCCCGGTCTCCCCGGGCCGGGGAGGGGAAAAGGATGCCTCGGCGCGCAGATCATCGCCGGGTTCCTCACCGGTCACGAAGCGCGCGATCGAGATCGGGTAGCAGCCGATGTCCATGACGGCGCCGCCCTCCATCGCGTGGCTGAGACGGGTCGACAGGATGTACTCGTCGGTGTTCATCACGTCGCGGAAGCACCGGATGGCGCGGAGGCGTCCGATCGGGCTGCCGGCGCCGCTCGCGAGCTCGCGCAGGCGCTGCGACTGCGGGTGGTGAAGATGCATGAAGCCCTCGACGCACACCCGCCCGGACTCTCGCGCCGCATCGAAGATCGCCCTGGCCTCCGCCAAGGTCGCGCACAGCGGCTTCTCGCAGACGACGTGCTTGCCGGCCTCCAGCGCCCGGATGCACCACTCGGCGTGCAGGCTGTTGATCAGCGTCACGTAGACGGCGTCAACGTCGTCACGCTCCAGCAGAGCGTCGTATTCGAGCGCCGAGGCGTCCGCGTCTTCGACCAGACCCGACTCTCGCGCGGCTTCCGCCGCCCGGGCCGGATCGCGCGACGCGAAGGCCACAACCTCGCACCCCTTGGCCGCCTGGATCTTGGGCGCGACACCGCGTGCGATGCGTCCCGTCCCCAGGATGCCCCATCGCAGGTTCTGCATGTGATTCAGAGGGCTGAGCGCTCCGCTCAGCGGGCGTGGATCATCGCGAGCTTGGCCCGGGCCCGGGTGCGCTGCTCGGTGATCTGGTCCATCTGGCTGGGCTGATCCGGCTTGCGGGCCGCTGCTTCGGCGAGCTCGGCCTGGGCCTCACGCTCGTTGAGCTCCTCGGCCTGGATCGCGCCGGTCGCCAGGATCGTCAGCTCGTTGTTGACGTTCTGCACGAACCCGCCGTCGATGAACCAGCTCTTGGAGCCCGACTCCTCGACCTTCACGCCCACGCTGTAACGATCGACGAACTCGACCCGGAGTTCGCCCGGACCGAGCTTCCCGACAACGGCGCCGGCGTTCGACATGAACCCCTGCTTGCCGTCCCACATCGGGACGGCGGCGTAGGAAACATCGGCGTCGAAGACGCGCTCCTGAGGGGTGATGAGGCGGCAGCGGAAGGGCTTGTCGGCCACGCGTGGTCTCCGGGGTCCGGGTGTCGGGGGCGGGGAAGCGAGGCGAAGAGTATAGCGACTCGGGCGAGCGGCCTAGTGGGGCCAGTCCTTGCGGGCCTCGGTGATGATCCGCTCGGCGGTGCGGACGTTCGCGAATCCCGCCTGGGCGTCGATCGCCGGCTTCTCGCCGGTGCGGACGGCCTGGAGGAACTCGCTGATCTCCATCTCCAGCTGGTCCGCGTCGTCGATCTCCAGGGGCTCGATCGCCAGCAGATCGCCGTAGTTGAGGTCCGACAGGTCGGTGCCCTTGCGGAGCTCCTCGCGGATCTCCTCCATCTGCACGCTGTTGGCGGTCTTGCGGATCATGACGCCCGACTTCTTGGCGTAGTCGATGCTCACGTAGGCGTTGTCGCCGATGATCCGGATCTTCCGCTCGGTCTTCAGCGCCAGGCGGGACGCCGTGATGTTCACGATGCACTTGCCCTGGGGCTGCTGGAACGTCAGGCGGGCGTTGCACACGTCCTCGTGCTCGGTCAGCACCGCAACGCCCGACGACAGCACCTCGGTGGGCTCAGCGCCGTTCATGAGCATGAGCACCACGTCGAGGTCGTGGATCATCATGTCGAGCACGACGCTGACGTCCACGCTGCGGAACGTCATCGGGCTCACGCGATGGATCTCGATGAACCGGGGCATCAGGCCCACGCGACCCTCGGAGTCCATCTGCTGGGCCGCCCGTTGCAGCGCACGCACCGCGGGGTTGAACCGCTCGATGTGCCCCACCATCAGCACGGCGCCGGTCGAGTTGGCGATGTCCACGAGGCGCTGCGCCTCCTCGACGTCGTTCGCCAGAGGCTTCTCGATCAGGCAGGCCACGCCCGCCTCGAGAAGAGGCTTGGCGCACTCGAGGTGGTACTTGGTCGGCGTTGCGATGCTCACGGCATCGAGCCCGAGATCGAGCAGTTCGCTCACGTCGCGGACACCCTTGCAGCCGGTGTCCTCGACGAGCGCCTCGCGCCGGTCCTCGTCCTGGTCGGCGACGACGACGAGCTCGGTGCCCTCGAGGTTGGCGTACTTCCGCGCGTGGTGGCGCCCCATCCGCCCGACGCCGATCACGCCGCAGCGGAGCGTCCGAGTGGCGATGTCGCCGGTCTTGTCGATCGCGACGCGCGACACAGGGATGGCGGACGTCTGCGTTGAAGAGGTCGTCACTGGTGCATCTCTCCGCTTGGCGAGGGCCCCCGGGAAGCCCCCACGATCAGGACCCGGAGTTCCGGGTCGCTCGGTGGCCCGTATTATGCCCCGACCGGCAACCAAAGGCGAGGAGAGCGGTCTTTGTTGGGGTCGAATCGCTCTCTGAATGCCCAAACCCGCGATTCCGGGCCGGATCACGACCGGTCGGACCGCCAGGCGCATCCTGAGAGCACGGACCCCGGTGCCCCCCAGGAGAACCGATGAACGCCACGACGCCCGTTCGAACCCCGCTGCTCGCACTGATCCTGTCCGCAGCCCCCGCTCTCGGCGCCGCGCCCGATCTTCTCCGACGCGCCCACGACGCCGTCGGCAGCGCCCCGGGCGCCCTCACACTCGAGGGCGAGCGCAACGCGTTCGGCCAGCCGGACCCGTTCTCGCTCAGGATCGACGACGCGGGACGCTATCGCGTCGAGATCGGGGGCCTCCGCCCCCAATCCAACGGGTTCGACGGCACGACGAGCTGGGAGGCCGACTGGAACGGCTCGGTGCGCGAGCTCCACCTTGGCGAGGCCGAGTTCGAGCGCCTCTACGCCGACGTCCTGACCTCGCGCTGGCTCGGTCCGGGCAGCCCGCTCGAATTCGAAGCGACCGACGCCGACGATGCCCTCTCGTTCCAGATGCGCGCCGGCCTGCTCGCGGGCCTCGCGACGTTCGACCCGGCCACCGGGCTCCCGGCGCGGATCGAGATCACGACACCCGGCGCCGAGGCGTCAATCGAATTCGGCTCGTTCCACGCGATCGACGGCCTCAGCGTGCCCGCCGAGCTCGTCATCACCAAGACGATGAGCAACCCCGCGAGCGTGACCATCACCGATCACCGGACCGGCGCCGTAAATGACGGGTTCGGCGCGCCCGAGTCCGCGCACCGCGCCGTCTTCGACGCGAACGCGCCCGCAGAACTCAAGCTCCGCATCGCGCCGTCCGGCCATCTGCTCACGCCCGGCACGATCGACGGCCAGAACGTCGGCTGGTTCATCGTTGACACCGGCGCCGGCGTCAACGTCCTGAACATGCGCGCCGCCGCGGATCTGGGTCTCGAACCCCAGGGCTCCCTGCTGGTCGGCGGCGCCGGCGGCACGCAGCCCGCCACAATGATCCTGGGCAACAACCTCCGAGTCGGCCCCGTCACGCTGGAGGACACCTGGTTCATCGGCATCGACCTGGCGTTTCTCGACGGCGCGATGGGCGTACCCATCGCCGGCATCGTGGGCTACGACGTCCTCTCTGCGGGCGTCGTCCGCTTCGACACCCAGGGCCCCAGCCTCGAGATCCTCGACCCGGCCACGTTCGACGACCGGGGCATCGACTGGCGCGACATGACCATCTACCAGCGCCACGCCAGCGTCGACGGGCGCGTCGGGGGCGAAGACGTCACCTTCCGCATCGACACCGGCGCCGCCGGTCAGACCGTGAGCTTCCACACGCCCATCGTCGAACGCCTCGGCCTGCTCGAAGGTCGCGAGACATCGCTGACCTCGGTCCGGGGCGTCGGCGGCTCGCTGCAGATCCGCACCGGCGAGATGGACGAGTTCGAGTTCGCGGGCATCACGTTCCGCAACATCGAGGCCGAGTTCGGCGTCGAGATGGTCGGCGCGCTGGCCGACCCGTGGATCGCCGGCAACGTCGGCGGGCGCCTGCTCGATGGCTACACGATCATCTTCGACTACCCGGGCGCCCGCGTCGCGCTGCAGAGCGCCGACTAGTCGTCCTCGATCGCGTACGGGTCCGCGTCACCCGACTTGCGGATCCGGTGCATCGACGGGCTCGACTGGGGACGGTCCTCGTCGGGAGCCTGTGGCTCTGCATGCGGGTGCCGGTTGGCCTCCTCGATCGAGCGGAGCAGTTCCGGATCGGGCCCGGGGATCGGTGCCCCTGGGTCTTTCTCCGCACGCTTTCGCTCGCGTTCCTGGGCGCGCTCGGCGAACACACGGTCGCGCTCGATTGCGCGATTGTTGTTCTTGATCGCCCATTGCACCATCGAGCCCGTCTGGAAGATCCCCGCGATCATCGCCAGCAGCGCGATCACCCAGAATCCGAACATCGCGTAAGCGATCCAGCGCAGGAAGGTGCCGGCGCCCGAGTCCAGCCACCCCACCGCCCACACCGCGCCGACGATCAGGAAACCCGCCGCCAGCGTCCACGAGGCGCCCTTGAGGCGCGTCGCCAGCGTGAAGTCGTTGCCCCAGTCGGCGATCGTCCCGAAGTGCCACGCGACGGCCGGCCACCCCAGCATGCCGAGCCAGAACAGCCCGGATGCCGGCCCCGCCAACCGATCGATCCCCGCCAGTTCGCCCGCCAGGCCGACAACGGCGCCCAACAGCAGCAGCACCTGCGTCGCGATGACCCCGATCTTCAGCAACGACAACGGGTCGGGCTCGCGCTCGCCCTCGGGGGCGCTCGTCGGACGCGGGCGCATCGTCACCAGCAGGGCACCGAACCACAGAGCCGCGGCGCCGACCCGCACGGCCTCCATTTCAGCCGCGCCGAACTGCGCACTCCAAAACGGCATCGACGAGGCGAGAATCACGCACGCCGTTGCGCCCGCGACCACCGACGCCAGCGTCAGCAGGTTGAGGTAGAGGCGCGGCGCCTCGGGCAGGGGCAGGTCACCCGTGCGCGAGCCCCGGTGCTCGAAGACGACGATGGTCGTGCCGCACTCGGGGCACACCCCGCCGACCGTCAGTCCCTTGAGGTTGTACTGACACGACGTGCAGTACCGGTTCTCGGTGATGAGTGCGCCGAAGGTGCCTCTCTCGCCGGATGCCATGAACCATGTCCCCGTGCTCGGTGCCGCTCAGGAGTCTCTACGCTCGCGCCCCACTCAGGATGCGAGGGCGGCGCGCCCGGCGCTCACCGCCTGCACCGCGTTGATGAAGTAGCGCAGCCCGGGCGGGTCGCCCCGCATCTGCTCGCGCTCCAGGCGAGTCCAGTAGGGATGGTGCGTCCACTCCAGGTACCGGTCCGGGTGCGGCATGAGCCCGAAGATCCGCCCCGTCGGGTCGCAGATCCCCGCGACCCGGCCCGCCGAGCCGTTGATGTCGCTCGTGTAGCGCACCGCGATCTGGCGGTTCGCCTCCAGCGTGCGCATCACGTCGTCGCTCGCCGGCACAAACCGCCCCTCCCCGCTCGCCAGCGGCAGCAGGTTCACGGGCTCCTCGAGCCCCGCCAGCCCCTGCGTCCAGATGCACGCGGAATCCGCGTCGTATTCCACGCCCGGCCAGTCGTCGATCAGGCGACCGACAGAGTTCATCGCCAGCGCCACCGTCGGCCTGTCCGGCTCCGCATGGATCTCGTTCCCCGGCAGCAAACCCGCCTGCACCAGCACCTGGAACCCGTTGCACACACCGATCATCGGCACGCCCCGCTCGTGGGCCGCCCGCAGCGCCGGGAACAGGTGCTCGCGCACCTTCACCGCGAACACGCGACCCGCTCCGACGTCGTCGCCGTAGCTGAACCCGCCGGGGAAGGCGATGAGGTCGTACCGCTCGAGCAGCGCCGGCTCGGCGATCACACGATCGAGGTGCACGAGGTCGGTCTGCGCCTCGGCGAGCGTGAACGCGCGGACCATCTCGCCGTCGCAGTTGGTGCCCGCGGTCCGGAGGACGACGGCGCGGATGTCGGTAGAAGACGTCATCAGCGGATTCTAGCTCCTCCCCCTACCTCTCCCCTGGGAGAGGTCGAGCCGCCGCAGGCGGATCGGGTGAGGGCTCCCTCTCCTACTCCTTCTTCCCGGCCTCCTCGCGCAATGCGCGAGCGACCCGGCGGATCCCCTCCAATACTCCATCCACGTTTCCCGTCACCTCGCCCGCACCAAAGCGAAGAACACGGATCCCCTGCTTTGCCAGCCAATTGTCCCGCCGAGCATCGCGCTCGCGCTGCGTGCCGTGCACCTGGCCATCGACCTCTACTCCGAGCCGGATCTCCTCGCAGAAGAAGTCCAGCACGTACGGACCAACCGGGTGCTGACGACGAATCTTCAAGCCGTCGAGCTGGCGATTGCGCAGCTTCGACCACAGGATGCCCTCGGGCGGTGTCTGATCCCGTCGGAGCTGGCGTGCCTTCTGCGCACGAGCGTGCGACTCCGCCGGTCGTTCGCCATACCTGTAATGAGGCTCTGAAGGAGGCATAGGAGGAGGAGCCCTCGCCTAGCCTCTCCCAAGGGAGAGGGAGCCGTTGCGGACGCCAGCCGCGTGCCCGGTCACCACCCGCTCTTCACCCACCTGATGTCGATCCCGTGATCGATGCGCAGTCGCAGGCTCAGCTGCGCCACGTGGTGGTGGATGTGGCGGATGTTGTAGACGTGCATCTCTGCGCGGCTGAAGGTCTGCCAAGGGATACCGGTCTCGCCGGCGAGCCACTCCTCGGTCGAGGCGTTCACGACGTCGCGGGCTTTCTGCACGCAGAACTGCAGGTACTCGTTGATGTCAGCCTTCGCGTAGAGATTTCCCGGCTTCTTGTCGACCAGTTCCTCGTAGTCGCGGAAGAACCCCGGGCGCTCGGTGTGGAACGCCTGGGCCCGCTGATCTTCCGGGCTCTCGCCGAGGTAGAGGTCGGCGAAGAACAGCGTGTGGAACACGCTCTGGCAGAACGGGTTGTTGCACACCGGCGCGTCCCACGATCCGTCCGGGCAGTCGTCGATGCACCGCCCGAGCGTGCGCAGCGAGGCTTCGTACTGGCCGATGGTCGATTGCTTGTAGACGTCGAGCATGGTGGATCTCACCAGTCGAGAGTGGAGTGGAAGGCGGCGGAGAGGTCGGAGACAGGGATGTTCGCGTCCCCTGTATCCAGTTTCCCGCGGTCGGTGACTTGGATGCGCCAATCGGCGTACCCGGACAAGCGTTCAAGAACTGACTCTCCAAGTCGATCCGTCTGCACCTGAACGAGGTAGGTCGATTGCAGGAACTCAAACATCCCTCCAGAGCCAATGCTCGGAGGGACTTCCCATTCCAAACCGGCGGACGCGCCTTCGGCGCGAGCTGCGATCGTCATTTCCGCCGCTGCCACCGCCATGCCACCGTCTGAGACATCATGAGCGGCGAGCACCCCACCTGTTTGCACGCAGTCTGAGATCAGCTTGGCCAACACGGGGCCGTGCTCGAGCATGCTGCTTGACGCGCCGGATGCGCCGCCAACCAGGACGAGATCGCTGGTAACAGCCTTCAGATCCATCGTCACACACTTCGAAACATCCTCCACCTCCGCCACGCCCGTGATCAGCAGCGTCGGGGGGATCTCGATGAGCGAGCCGTCCTTGGTCCTGAACTGGTTGTTCAGCGAGTCCTTGCCGCTGATGAACGGCGCCCTGTACGCCTTGGCGGCGTCGTAGCACCCCATGCAGGCGCGGACGAGCGCGCCCATGTTCTCCGGGCGATCGCAGCTGGGCCAGCAGAAGTTGTCGAGGATCGCGATCTTGTCGGGGTTCGCTCCCACGCACACGAGGTTGCGCACGCACTCGTCGACCGCCGCCAGCGCCATGAGGTACGGATCGCCGCCCTTGGCAGGGTCGCCGATCGGCGTCGCCATGCCGCAGGCGATCGCCAGGCCCTTCTTCGAGCCCGGCACCGGCTGGATCACCGCCGCGTCGCCCGGGCCGATGCCGCCGGGCCCGACCAGCGGCTTGATCACCGTGTTGCCCTGCACCTCGTGGTCGTACTGCCGGATGATCCAGCGCTTCGAGGCAATATTCGGATCGCGCAGCAGGTCCAGCAGCGTCGACTTCACGTCGATGTCGGCGGGCGCATCCTCTTCCCCCTCTGCCCCTTTGCCCCTCTGCCCCTCTGCCCCTACTCCCCCCGACGCCTCCCGCGTCGGCATCGGAATCCCGTCATGCAAGAACGCCATCCCGAGGCGCCCGACCTCAACGCCTTCGTAGTGCAGGATCAGCTCGCGGTCCGGCGTGCCGAACTCGCCGAGATCGGCCAGCTCCACCGACTCCTCGTCGCAGATCGACTGCAGCGTCGCGACCTTCTCCGCCGGCACCGCCAGGATCATGCGCTCCTGGCTCTCGGAGATCCAGATCTCGTCGTAGCGCAGGCCGTCGTACTTCAGCGGGGCCCTGTCGAGGTGCACCTCGGCGCCGAGCTTCTCGCCCATCTCGCCGATGGCGGATGAGAAGCCGCCGGCGCCGCAGTCGGTGATCGCGCTGTAGAGGCAGCCCGACTCGTGGTCGCGTGCGCGCAGGATCGCGTCCAGCGTGCGCTTCTCCTCGATCGCGTTGCCGATCTGCACGGCGTGACTGAACTCGTCGGCGTGCTCGTCGGTCAGTTCGGCGCTGCTGAACGTCGCCCCGTGGATGCCGTCGCGACCCGTGCGCCCGCCCAGGGCGATGATCCGGTCGCCGGGCTCGGCGTCGCCGTGGGTCAGATCGATGGGCATCACGCCCACGCAGCCGCAGAACACGAGCGGGTTGCCGATGTAGCGATTGTCGAAGTGCACGGCCCCATTCAGCGTTGGTATGCCCATCCGGTTGCCGTAGTCGCGCACGCCCTCGACGACGCGCTTGAGGATCCGGCGCGGGTGCAGGCAGCCCTCTGGCACGTCGTCCATGGGCATGTCGGGCATGGCCACGCAGAAGACGTCTGTGTTGGCGATGGGCTTGGCGCTCAGTCCGGTGCCCATAATGTCGCGGATGCACCCCCCCACCCCCGTCGCCGCCCCGCCGTAGGGCTCGATGGCGCTGGGGTGGTTGTGCGTCTCGACCTTCACGCACACCGCGTTCTCGTCGTCGAACTTGATGATGCCAGCGTTGTCCACGAACACGCTGAGCGTCCAGTCGAGGCCCTCCTCGATCAGCTCGTGCGTCGCCGCGGCAACGGTGCTCTTGAGCAGGTTGTCGATCTCGACCGTGCCATCGTCGTGAACCGTCACACCCGGCCGGCCCGCCCACTGAATGATGTCGTCCGCCGGCGGCGTGTAGCGCACGGAGCTCTTGAGCGTCTTGTGGACGCAGTGCTCGCTCCAGGTCTGGGCCAGCGTTTCGAGCTCGACATCCGTCGGCTCGCGCCCCTGGGCCTTGTAGTAGTCCTGGATCGCCTTCATCTCGTCGAGCGAGAGGAACAGGTGCCCCTCGCGCGAGAGCACCTTCAGCTCTTCTTCGCTGAGCGTGGTGATGGTCGCGTGGCGGAGCGTCTGGTCGGCGGGCGGAAGCTCGGGAAACGACCCGGGCGTGTACGCCTCGCGGTGCACCGACTCGATCACGCCGTTGGCCAGCAGGCGCCTTGCGAGGAACTCCGCCTGCTCGCCGGTGATGCCCTTGAAGTCGTAGCGCAGGCCCGACATCACGTGGGCGTCGGCGCTGCCGGTGAGGTCTTCGATGGCGTCCTGGACGGTCTGTGCCGCGGGGTCCATGACGCCGGGCAGCGGGTGGACCTCCACGATCTCGACGCCCGCGCCGGGCGCCTCGCTGCCGAAGTGCGATCGCTCGAGGACCGGGTCGGTGAGCAGCCCGGTGCGCACGCGCTCGAGCTGGGCGTCGTCCAAGGGACTCTCGATGAGGTACACGCGCGCCGTGCGCACCGACCGGCACTCCACGCCCAGGTCGCCGGCCTGCTTCTTCACCGAATCGGCGCGCGGATCGCCCGCCTGCTCGCTGGGCCAGACCTCGATGCGCCGGAGCGTGCGCGGGGCGTTCGTTGCGGGTTCGATCGCGGCAGATGGCTGGTTCACAGCGACATCCTAGCGGACGCCCCGGGGCCTCCCAGCGCGCCTGTACACTCCGCCCATGACCACGGACGGCGCAGACAAACCCCACGTCGAGCTCTACACCGATGGCGCCTGCTCGGGCAACCCCGGGCCGGGCGGCTGGGCCTACATCCTGCGCCACCCCGCCTCGGGCAAAGAGGTCGAGCGCTCCGGCGGAGCGTCCGAGACCACCAACAACCGGATGGAGCTGACGGCGGTCATCGAGGGCCTGGGCGCGATCAAGAAGCCGAGCGTCGTCGACGTCTACTCCGACAGCCAGTACCTCCTCAAGGGCCTCAACGAGTGGATGGACGGCTGGATCGCCAAGGGCTGGAAGAACAGCGCCAAGAAACCGGTCAAGAACCGCGAGCTCTGGGAGCAGCTCGACGGGCTCCGCAAGACCCACGAGCTCCGATATCACTGGATCAAGGGCCACAACGAGCACCCCGAGAACGAGCGCTGCGACGAGCTGGCCGTGATCGAGCGGGACCGGTTCGCGGGGCGCTGAGCGGATCGTTGCGCCGGGGCAACACAGGCGTTCCGAGAATCCCGGGGCCCCGCAGACCGGGGAGGCGGGCGCGCCGCGCAGGCGTCAAGGTCGCCTCGCCCCGTTCGCCCAGGCGCTAGGAACCGGCCTGTCTGGATTGGACGATTGGGGCATGAAGAACCCCGTGTCCATCCACATCCTGGTTCTTCTGGGGGGCCTCGGCCTGGCCTTCTGGCAGGCGCCGCGCATCGCGGCACTCATCGATCGCACGATCGACGGGCTCTGGAACCAGAATCCGGAGTTCGCCTATCGGAGCAACTCCGGCGTGACCACGCTTGATGAGGACCTCGCGCTGGCCCGCGCCATCAACTCCGGCCCCGAGTCCGGATCGCTCGACTCTCTCGAGGCCATCCTCGACGAGGCCCGGGAGTCGCGTGAGTCGGGCGAGCCCGTGGCGAGCGCCGCAGAGAGCCCCGCCGACTCCGTCAGCCAGCCGGCGCCCAACGCGCAGGCGCCCGCTGTCGTCGGCTCGGCGTTCGAGCTCTCGCCGGCTCTCGCCGCGTCGGGCGCCGAAGCCCCGGACCCCGCGAGCCTCGTGCGCATGGATGAAGCGCTCGTCTCCGGCTCGCGCACCGGGTTCGTTGAGACAGCCGAGACCCGCGTCGGTCGCGCCTACATGGACGCGCTCGAGGGCGACGACAAGATCGCCCAGGCGTTCTCGACCATCAACGCCGCCCCGGTGTCCCCGCCGACCTCGGATCTCATGCTCGACGCTGGCGCCCTGCTGGCGGACGAGGAAGGACCGTTCCTCGCCCGCGACGAGACCCTCGAAGACCGACCCATCGACCCCGCCGCGTTCAGCCTCAAGACCGCATGGGCCGCCCTCGCGGGCACGGGCGCCGTCAGGACCGGCGCCCAGGCAGACCCGACACGATTCAGCTTCCCCGCCAACTGGAAACTCGGCCTGCGGGCCCCTCCGCTCGTGATCATCGGCCCCGAAGGCTCTGGCCTGGCCGACTCAGACGAATCGATCGCCGACGCGTTCGACGGCCTCGAAGCCGACGACAACTAGGCGGCGATCCTCTCCGTACTCCTCCCCCGTCAGCGGCGGGCGCGGGCTCACGCCCGCGCGCCGTCCATTCCAAGCTGCTCGCGCTTGGCCTGCCACTCGGCCTGCTCGCGCTTGTTCGTGGAGTCGATCTCCGCGCCCCCGGCGCGGATCGCCTCGATCTCCAGGCGCGTCAGACGCATCGATTCCATCTCGTAGTCGCGGAAGGCCTCGACGGTCACAGGGACGATCGGTGCGATCAGGTCCCACATCGCCTGGGCGTAGTCGCGGATCTCCGCCTGGGCGTGGGCGTCCAGACGCAGCGAGAGGAACCGGAGGATGTTGTGCAGGTCGCACTTCCAGTACCACTCGGTGTAGATGCTCTGGGGCAGGCCGATGCGGGCCTGCTCGCGTGAGACGCCGTCTTCGTGCAGGCGCTCGTACTCGGCGTAGAGCGCCTCGGCCTTGGCGAGGTACTCGAGGAAGTCGCCCGCGGTGCCGGCGCCGATCGACTCCTCGCCGCCCTGGCGATTGCTCGTCGACTGGCGGTGCACGTTCTCCGTCGTGGGCCGGTAGAAGCGGTCGGGCATCACCGAGTAGCGCCCGGAGTACTCGTTCACGTTCGCGGTGCGGTGCCGGATCCACTGGCGGGCCACGAAGATGGGCATCGCGCAGTGGAACTTGAACTCCACCATCTCGAACGGCGTGGTGTGCCGGTGGCGGAGGAGGTAGCGGATCAGGCCGCGGTCTTCGCTGATCTTCTTGGTGCCCTGCCCGTACGACACGCGGGCGGCCTGCACGATCGCCATGTCGGCCGTCTGCCCCTCGGGCACGAGGCGCGGCATGACATCGCACAGCGCGACGAACCCGTGGTCATGGACATCGATCTGGCGTCGGAGGTCGCCCCCCATCAGGTCGATCAGCGGGGCCTCGGGTTTGGTGCTCGCAACGCCCGCTGTCTCCGGCTTCATCTCGGCGATCTGCTCCGTCATGCGCCTCGTTCCTCCGTGATCAGATGATCACCGAGGGTACCAGACGCCCGCTCAGTGGTGGTCGGCCGCCTTGGCGACCAGATCCCTGGGGATGAGCAGTGTGAGGGCCGAGGCGACGAGCAGCAGCCCGCCGAACCCCGCGAATGCGACGTTGATCCGCCAGGGCTCGAGGTTCGGCGCATCCGAGACGGTGGTCATCCCGAAGAACAGGTACGCCAGCGGGGCGCACAGCGAGCTGAACGCCCACCCGGCCCCCATCATCAGGCTGGTCACCAGCGACGTGTGACCCGGCTGCAGGCGCTGGGCCAGGCTCGCGGCCGGCGGGAAGGTCGCAAAGAACCCGATCGCCGTCAGCCCCGTGCACAGGTAGACCGGCGCCATCAACCAGAGGCTGAACCCGCCGAGGTCGTACATCAGGTCGCCCACCGGGCCGAGCACCATCGCGAACGCCGCGCCGATGAGGCTCAGGTACACCAGCGGCCCCCACTCGCGCCCACGCTTGATGACGCGCCCGGTCGTGAGCACCGAGATGCCCATGCCGATCGTGAGCGCCGCGCCGAGGTAGCCGTTCTGCAGCGCCGCCGCGTTGGCCAGCGCCCGCTCGGCGGCTTCGGCGGACTCGAACTTGTCGGCGCCGAACGCGCCGCTCTGCACGAGCTTGGACTTGGCCCACACGTTGAGCATGATCACGAGGATGCCCACGTTGAACGTGAAGCGCAGGGCGTTCTGCACCGTGAGCACCGCGATCGCCCGCCAGCGCCGCGCGGACTCACCGGGGGCGAACGAGGCGTGGATCTCCGAGTGGTTGTCGTGGCGATGGCCCACGTGGCGCAGGCGCAGGTGTAGCACGATCGCCGCCACGAGGCACGGCGGGACCAGCCAGATCAGGTAGGGCATGCCCTGCCCGTCGTCGAGCGAGTTGATCCAGGGACCCAGCATCGATCCGGCGGCGTGGCCCGCCATGCCCGCGCTGATGAAGATGCCGATCGCCTGGGCCCGGCCGTTGCGGAAAAGGTGGGTTCCGGCCTGACCGGCGAGCGCCGTCGAGATCGGGTGGTAGAAGCCCACCGCGATCACGCCGATCACCTGCAGCACCGCCAGCTGCCAGAACGACTGGGCGAAACCGATCGAGCCGATGCTCGCCGCCCCGATCGCCAGGCCCAGCGGGCCGCACAGGCGCGTGTCGTACTTGTCGGTCAGCCACGCGAAGAACGGCTGCAGGGCTCCTGAGAAGATCGGCGTCGCCATGATCACGAAGGTCACCTGGGACGGCGTCAGGTCCAGGCGCTCCCGCAGCGGCCAGAGCAGCGACGACAGCAGGATCGGGAACACGTCGATCAGGGCGTGCGATCCGAACAGCGACCAGTAGTCGAGCCTCGTCGCCGCCTTCGAGCCGTTCTTCGATGCTGGGCGCTGCGCACCGTTCACATCCGACGCGGCCTGAGAATGGTTGGCCACGCCGTTGGAATGTGTCTCGTGAGGTTCGGGCATCAGCGGAGCAACAATAGGCCGCCGATCACACGATTCCTTGCACGGGGTTGATCAAATATCGTTCGGTGCGTCCGCCTCGAGCACGGGCCCCGACACCCGGGACATGCCGACGAACATGCAGCCAAGGACGAATCCCAGAATAGACGCTCCCGCGACCGGCCACGTCCAGCTCATCGCCTGCATGGCGCTCTCGATGGGCTTGTTCTTGGCGCGATAGAGCGTCGGCGGCGTGACCTGCAGCATCGCGTGGTACATCCACAGGTCGCCCTCGCGCCCGACCTCGGCGCGGTGCGCCGGATCGGCCAGCTGGTCCAGCTCCCTGTAGCTCCCGGTGAATTCCTCGAACGCGCCGCCCGTCGTGCCCTGCTCACCGGGAGGGAGCAGCTCGATGAACCGGTAGCGCCAGTCCCGCCGGCGCACCAGGCCCCACGATTCCGGCTCGTAGCCCTCGGCGGGCAGGCGCATCGCCGCGATCAGGCGCGGCTCGATCTCCCCCGACTCGAAACCCGCGGCAAGCTCGTCGGTCGACTGAGCGCCCTCGGCCATCAGCATGACCCGAAGCCAGTCTTCGTGCTGCATGAGATCGGGCAGGCGCGGGTCGACCTTCACCCCCTCGAGGCTCTGCGTCAGCACCTCGCCACGCCAGCGGATCTCCAGACGCTCCGGATCCTCGAGCGTGGCGATCTCGACCGATTCGTCCAGGTACTCGAACTCCGGCGCCCTGAACTGCTCGTAGAACCACACGACGGGGAACTCGCGATCGTCCAGGCGCATCGCCATCGTCGGGATGCTCACAGCCATACCGATCGTGCACAGCACGAGCAGCGCGATCCCGATCGTTCTCATCCGAGAAGGCTTCACGAGCGCAGGTCTCCTTCCGCCTCACCACCACCCCGAGAGGTGCGCCCGCCGGTCGCTCCTCGCGCCGGCGAGCCCGTCAGTGATCGTCCGCGTGGTCGTCGGACGCGTGATCGTCTCCGGAGTGGTCGTCGCCGGAGTGATCATCGCCCGAGTGGTCGTCGCCGTGATCCTCGCCGTGGTGGGCGTCAGGCGAGTTCTCGCGTGCCGCCTGGGTCACACCGGCGCCGTCGACGCGATTGCCGTCGGCGTCGAGGTGCTTGTTGCCCCCGACGACGATCGGCGCCAGCTCCTGGCGATCGATCGAGCCGCGGGCGGCGAGGTCGGCGAGCGTGAGGCCGATGAACAGCAGGACGCCGAACATCGTTGCGCCGACGACGACGGTGTTCATCGGCTTGTCGTACTTGAGGTGCATGAAGTAGGCCGCGACGAGCGTGGCCTTAATGACCGCGATCACCATGGCCATGATGATGTGAGGCGTCGGGCCGATCTCGATGACGGAGTGGCCGATGACGATCTCGTGGATGTTGCTCGTCCAGACCGTCAGCGCGGTCAGGAAGAGCAGGATGACGAACACCCATGTCATGGTGCCCAGCGGCGTGTGGTGCTCGTGGCCGCCCTCGTGGGCCTCGTCGAGGCTGAGGGTCTCGTCCGGATCGATCGTCGTCGGATGGTGGATTTCGTGATTCATGGCGCGTGGCTCGATCGGGCTTCCAGAGGACGGATCAGACGAGGTAGAGCAGCGGGAACAGGAAGATCCAGATGATGTCGACGATGTGCCAGTACAGCCCGACGTTCTCCAGGCTGGTGTAGTGCTTGGGCCCGTAGTGCCCCTTGGCCGCGAGCCACATCGCCCACGAGATCACGAAGATGCCCACGAGCACGTGGAAGCCGTGCGTCGCGGTCGAGATCCAGTAGATGCTCAGGAAGATGTGGTCGAACTCGCCCTGGGGGTTGTAGTAGGTGAACAGGCCGCCGGGCAGCTCGCCCTTCTGGATCTTGGGGATGTACTCCCACCCGATCTTCACGACCAGGAAGAACAGCGCACACAGGTTCGTGATGAGCAGGTGGATCAGGATCCAGTTCTTCTTGTTCTGCTGCGCGGCGCGGATCGCCAGCACCACCGTGTAGCTCGACAGCAGCAGCACGCAGGTGTTCGCGAACCCGATCTTCCAGCTGAGGTAGTAGCGGCTGGCGTCGTGCCAGTTCTCGGGGTACCACATCCGGAACACGGCGTAGGCGCAGAAGAACCCGCTGAACAGCAGGATCTCCGTTCCCAGGAACAGCCACATGCCGAGCTTGGCGGCCTCGGCCTCGTCGTGGGCGTTCCGCCAGTGGGCGCCGGGCACGTAGGCCTCGTGGGGCTCGAGCTCACGCCCGTTCGCGCCCGCGTCGCCGTTGGTTGTCGTGACACTGGTCATCTCAGCAGAGCCTCAGCAGCTAGGCGTGATGGGTCCCGTTGGTCCCGTTGGTTCCGTTGGTCCCGTTCGCTCCGCCGGCGGGCGGCCTGGCCACGGGGTACTCCGCCGGGTCGCAGTGCGGCGGCACGACGCTCTCGTAGTCGTACGGGCCGTGCACGATCACCGGCTCGTGCGGGAAGTTGTGCTCCACCGGCGGGCTCTCGGTCTCCCACTCGAAGGTCAGCCCGCCCCACGGGTTCTTCGGAGCCGGCTTGCCGGCCGCGAGGCTGTGGATGAACACGAACAGGTGGAGGAACAGCCCGAGCGCCAGGATCCACGACCCGATGGTGGAGATCTGGTGCAGGGTGGTGAGCTCTTCGATGTAGGTCGCGTAGCGACGCGGCATGCCCCGCGTGCCGAGGAAGAACTGGGTGAAGAAGGTCACGTTGAATCCGACGAACACCAGGATGCCCGCGAGCTGCGCGCCCGGCTCCCAGTACATCTTGCCGAACATCTTGGGCCACCAGTGGTGGAGCCCGCCGATGAACGCCAGCACCGTCCCGCCCATCATCACGTAGTGGAAGTGGGCGACCACGAAGTAGGTGTCGTGGAGGTGGATGTCGCTGGCCAGCGTCGCCAGCGGCGGGCCGGTCAGGCCGCCGATGGTGAAGCAGAACAGGAAGTACATCGCGTACATCATCGGCGTGTTGATCGAGATGCTCGCCTTGTACATGGTCGCGATCCAGTTGAAGACCTTGATGGCCGTCGGGATCGCAACCAGGAACGTCAGGGCGCTGAAGATCGCGTTGAGCGCCACCGACTGGGCCGTGAACATGTGGTGGGCCCACACGATGAAGCTGATCGCCGCGATGGCGATCGAGCTGAACGCGATCGCGCGGTAGCCGAAGATCTTCTTGTGGCAGTGCACGGCCAGCAGTTCGCTGGCGATGCCGAAGCCCGGCAGGATCATGATGTACACCGCCGGGTGCGAGTAGAACCAGAAGAAGTGCTGGTACAGCACCGGGTCGCCGCCCAGCGCCGGATCGAAGATGCCGATCTGGAACGTCCGCTCGAACACCAGCATCAGCAGGGTGATGCCCAGCACCGGCGTCGCCAGCACCTGGATGATCGCCGTGGCGTAGATCGCCCAGACGAACAGCGGCATGTCGAACCACCCCATCCCCGGCACGCGCAGCTTGTGCACGGTGGCGATGAAGTTCATGCCCGTGAAGATCGAACTGAACCCGAGGATGAACGCCGACAGCAGCATCGCCGTCGTCGACCCCCAGTTCGTTGTCGTGCTGTACGGCGTGTAGAACGTCCAGCCCGTCTCGACGCCGCCGTTCACCAGCGAATACACCGCCAGCAGGCTGCCGAAGACGTAGATGTACCAGCTCATCAGGTTCAGCCGGGGGAACGCCACGTCCTTGGCGCCCAGCATGATCGGCAGGAAGAAGTTGCCGAGCGCCGCGGGAACGGCGGGGATGATGAACAGGAACACCATGATCGCGCCGTGCGCGGTGAAGAAGCGGTTGTAGACGTTGTTCACCGTCAGCGTCGAGCCGTTCTCGACCCAGCGGTCGGCGATGAAGCGGAGCGCCTCGCCCTTGGTGATGGTCTCGCCGGTTTCGGTGACGATCGTCTGGTACGGCGTGAACAGCTCGGCGCGCACCGCCAGGGCGAACAGGCCGCCCAGCAGGAACGCCAGCAGAACGGCGGTGAGGTACATCACGCCGATCTTCTTGTGGTCGATCGTGTAGACCCAGGACCAAACCGTCTGCCAGAACGAGCCCTTGGGCTCCAGGTAGCTGACGTCGTGATGGCTCATCGCTCGTGCCCCGCTTTCTCGGTGCGACTGTGTACAGACCGGTGACTCACTCGCCACCCCCCGCCGCGTCTCCGTCGGCACCACCCTCGGATTCTGCTGCTTCCTGCTTGGCGGCCATCTCAGCCTCGGACTCGGCTTCCGCCGCTGCCACATCCTCTGCGTTGTCGCTCAGGCTCTGGATGTACTTGACGATCGCGTAGAGCTCGCGATCCGTGAGTTGCCCCTGGTACGAGACCATCTGGTTCGGGTAGCCCTCGACGATGTTCGCCGCTGGCTCCAGGATCGACTCGCGGATGTAGTTCTCGTCGACGATGCCGGACCCGCCGCCAACATAGGTGTGGGTCTTGCCCCAGATGCCCTGCCACGTCGGGCCGGTGCCGCGCGAGCCGTCAACAGAGTGGCACGCGACGCATCCCTTGGCCTTGTGGAGATCCCCGCCGAGCTGAACCAGCGGGATCCCGCTCGTGTCGGCCTGCTGCGTCTTCCACCGCTCGTAGTCGCCCTGGCTGAGGACCATGACGCGCCCCCACATCTGCGAGTGCTGGTCGCCGCAGTACTCGGTGCACGCCAGGTAGAACCCGTCAAAGTCGCCGCGCGCCATCTCCGGCACGACCTGCCACTCCTCGGTGTCCTCGTTCCAGCTGTGCGACACCTGCGTCGGCTCGGCCCACAGCTGCGTGTACATGTTGGGCATCACGTCGCGCTTGATGCGGAAGCCCGGGATGTAGAACGAGTGGATCACGTCCAGGCTCGAGAGCACGAACTTCACCGGCTTGTTCACCGGCAGCGCGAAGATCGGCGACTCCATGTTCGCGATCACTTCGGTATTCAGCGGGCTGGCGCCGTTGTCGTAGACCCAGTCCCAGCGCCACTGGCTGGCCACCACCTGGATCTCCTCGGCGTCGCCCGGCGCGACACGCGTGGGCAGGTACTCGATCAGGCCCCAGAAGAACATCACCGCCAGCAGGATCGTGGGCACCACGCTCCAGAAAATCTCCAGCGGCGTGTTGTGCGAGGCGCTCACCGGCGCGCTCTTGCCCGGCACCCGGCGGTACTTGATGGCGAAGATCACCATCAGCACCATCAGCAGCACGAAGAAGAACGCCGACACCCAGAAGATGAAGAAGAACACCGCGTCCGAACCGGCGGCGAAGTTCGACGCATCGGTATTGCCGTAGAACCACAGGTGGTCCCACGCCCGCTTGATCGGGTTGCTCGTCGTCGCGAGCAGCGTGCTGATTGGCTCGAGAAGCATCATTGGGCCTCAAACCTCCTGCCAGACAGGACAAATTCCTGCCTGGGGCGAATCCTATGCCACCGAAATCCCGTTGTCCGGCCCGAGCGAGCCGTTGCCCTCGCCGATCGCCCGGTCCTTGCGCCGTCGCAGGACGATCTGGACACCGATGAACGACAGGAGGAGCACCGCGCCCCCCATCGCGCCGATGCGCATGATGTTGAACACCCGCATCGAGTACTGACCAGTCTTGGGGTCCCAGTAGAAGCAGAACTGCGCGACGCGATCGAAGATCGTCCCGATCTTCCCGTCGGCCGCCTCGGTCAGCGCGAGCTTCACCTCCCGGTGGGGGTACTCGAGCTTCTCCATGTAGTTGTTGATGACGCCCTCCGGCGTCACGAAGATCAGCGCCGCCGGGTGCGAGAACTCGCTCCGCTCGGGCAGGAACTTGTAGCGGTAGCCGATCGCCTCGCACAGCGCCCGGATGCTCTCGACCGGCCCGGTGTGGAACGTCCAGCCGTCCTCGCCCGCGTCGCGGTTGTAGCCCAGCAGGTAGAGCTCCTGCTTCTCGCGGGCCATCTCCGTCGTGTTGCGGAAATCGAAGCTGAACGTCACGACGCGGAAGTCCTCGCCGGCCGTCCAGTCCATCCGGTTGAGGGCCTCCTGGACGCGGTTGAGCACGAGCGTGCACAGCAGCGGGCAGTCGAAGTAGGCCGGCACGAGCACCACCGGGCGCTCGCCGTCGAACCAGTCGCCGCTCTTCACCGTGCGCCCGAAGGCGTCGGTGAACTCGAGATCCATCGGGATCGGCTCGCCCCGGTGCTCGGTGATGCCCACGTCCTCGATCTCGTCGATGCTCTTGTGCAGCACCTGCGCCGCGGAGGGCGCAGAGAGCGACGCCCACGCGAGCGTGACGCCTGCCAGGAGCCGGGATGGACGAGCGAGTGCGTGCATGGATCGATCAGTTGGCGGTCTCGCGGTAACGCTCGATCACGTTCTGCTTGGCCAGTTCGAGCGGGATGCGCACCGTGCCGGCCTCGGCGTCGGCCCAGCCGTAGCTGTCGAGCGCCTCTTCCCACGCGGCCCGCGCCGAGCGGATCTCCGCGGTGTTGGTGCGCCCCTCCTGGAGCTTGACCTGCTGTTCCCGCGCCAGCATGAGGTAGAACTGGTAGACGATCACCCCGACGATCGCGACGAACGCGACCGTGCCGAACAGGAACCCCAGGATCACGCCGGACCGCGTCTCACCGTGGGCCTCTTGGTGCTTGGGCTCGGAGGCGTCGTGGCGGAACCACTCGTCGTGCGCGTGGAGCGACTCCTCGAGCTCCTCGGTCGTGTGCGGCGTGTCATGGTGTTCGTGGTCGTGGCTCATGTGGATTCTGCCATCGTGGACGTCCGGGGCCGCGATCGGGCCCGGCGCGGTTCTCGGATCACACGTAGTTCTTGTGGTTCAGGCCCTCGTCCAGACGCGGGTCCTGCAGGGGCATCAGCGGGCCGGAGGCGATCTTGCGGACCAGCAGGCCCGCGAACACGAGCACCGGCCCGGCGATCGCGAACAGGTCGATGAACTGCGGGCCGACGATCTCACCGTCGTGCATCAGGCCGGCGCGGACCATCCAGTACCAGTCCACGACGTGGATGCCCAGCAGCCAGACGCACGCCAGCGCGATCAGCGGGCGTGAGCGCCGCACCGTGCGGGCCATCAGGAACACGAAGGGGATGATGAAGTGGCAGATCGGGATGATCCAGGAGAAGTACTCCCACACGCCCTGCTTGCGGAGCAGGAAGAACGCCGTCTCCTCGGGGATGTTGGCGTACCAGATCAGGAAGTACTGGCTGAAGCTGATGTAGGCCCAGAACACGGTGAAGGCGAACAGCAGCTTCGACAGGTCGTGCAGGTGGTCGTCGGTGAACGCCACGTGCAGGCGACCGAACGTCCGCAGGATGATCAGCACCAGCGTGACGAGCGCCATGCACGACACCGCGCTGCCGGCGAAGAAGTAGACGCCCAGCATCGTGCTGAACCAGTGGTAGTCCAGCGACATGATCCAGTCGAATCCAGCGAACGATGCGCTGAAGGCGAACAGCAGCAGCCCGGGCGCCGAGAGCTTGCGGGCGTGGGCCGTCAGCCACTTGTCGCCGTCGGTGTCCTGACGCGTCGAGAAGCTGAACAGGAAGTACGAGAGCGTGATCCAGACTCCGAAGTAGATCAGCGCGCTGATGTAGAAGCGCGGGATGTTCAGGAACAGCTTCTTCTTCTCGTAGATCACGTCGCCCGCGACGTACGCCGGGTCCATCCAGTGGAACAGGTACGCGCCGTTGGCGCTGTTGAAGATCCACTGCATCGCCACGCCCACGAGGAACAGCAGCAGCCCCAGGGGCATGAGGCTCATCGGGTTCTCGAACTGCCGGCGCAGCGTCGCGGTGAACCCCGCGTTGGTCTGGTGGAAGATCATCACGAACACCAGGGCGCCGAGCATGAAGCCCATGACGACCAGGAAGCCCGTGTGGTAGGCGAAGAGCGCCGTCTCGGCGAGCTCCTTGCCGCCGGTCAGACCGGCGAGGAACGTGCCGGCGATGGCCAGCAGCCCGAGACCCATCAACGCCACCGACGCCGTCTTGCCGGCCCCCTCGGGCAGGTAGACGTTGTCCTGGCTCAGGACCTGCTGCCTGTCAACGTGCGCAGCACTCATGACTGGTTCTCCTCAGCGCCACCCGGCGCCGCGCTTGCCTGCGGCTCGCTCGCGCCGCGGCGCTGCATCAGCTCCTGACGCTGCGTGGAGGGCACCTGGTCGATTGTGCCCCTGCGCGTCTCCTGCAGCGCCCGGATGTACGACACGATGGCCCACGCCTCGCGCCGGGTCACCTTGCCCTTGTAGCCACGCATCATGTACGGGTAGGCCGCGTTCTCGGCGACGTTGGGAACGCCGTACAGGATGGTGTGGAACAGGTAGCCGTCGGCGCCCTTTTCGCCGCCCGGCAGGTACTGCTCGGTGTGCCAGCTGGGCAGCGGGTAGGACCAGCGCGAGCCCACCGGGCCCGAACCGTCGCCCGTGCCGCCGTGGCACACGATGCAGTAGATGTTGAAGTTCTCGCGCCCGAGCTCGATGAATTCGTTCATCTCCGAGCCGAACGTCGGATCGTCCGGGCCGACGCCGAGCAGCTCGCGCACCGGGATGGTGGCCAGGTACTCGGTGCGGGGCAGGCCCGCCTCGTCGAGCTGCACGCGCCCGCTGGCGTCGCGCACGTATTCGATGCCCTCGTACACCCGGTGGTCGTCCTGCAGGAGCTCGCCCCGCTTGGAGAAATCGACGCCCTCGAACGACCCCTCGAACGACTTGCGCCCGAAGGGAACCGTTCCGGCGACCGGCAGGCGCTGCGTGCGCCCGTACATCTCGGCCGCGTGCCCGTCGTCGCCGTGGTCGTCCCCGTGCCCGCCACCGTGGGCGCCGCCGAGCTCGTACTCCTTGAAGAAGTGCGACTCCTGCTGGGCCTGGTACTTGCGCTGGTTGTCCAGATCGGGGAAGAACTGGCGCGGGCGCTTGCCCGTCCGCTCCTCGCGGCAGCCGGACAGGCCGGCGCCGATGACGCCGATCGCCAGCGTGGCCACGCCGAGGGCGAGGGCCCTGGCCGCGGGTGCTCTGTGTGTCGTGCTGATGCGCATCACGGGGTCAGTCCTCCACCAGCTCGATGTTGGTCCCGCCGATGGACGCGAGCAATTCGCGGGTCTCGGCCTCGTCGAACAGCGGGTCGATCGCCTCGACGGCGATCACGAACCGGTCGTCGCTCACGCGGAGGAACCGCTCTTTCGTGAACAGCGGGTGGTGCCAGCGGGGCAGGAGGTTCAGGATGAGCATCCCGAACACCGCGCCGAACGCGCTGAACAGCACGCTGAGCTCGAACATAATCGGCAGGAACTGCTCCCAGGCCGCCAGGGGCTTGCCGCCCGCGACGATCTGGTAGTCCACCGCGCTCATCCACCACTGCATGAGCACGGCGGTGGAGAACCCGGCCAGGCACATGCCGCCCATGACCCAGGTGATCTTGCTCTGCTTGAGGCCCATCGCCTCGTCCAGGCCGTGGACGGGGATCGGGGCGTAGCAGTCCCACTTGGTGAAGCCCTTGTCGCGCATGACCTCGGCGGCCTTGGAGATCGCCCCGGGATGGGCGAACTCGGCCATGATGCCCCACGTCTCGGGCTCGCGCGGCGCCTTGGGCGTCGAATGATCGCTCATATCAGTGCCCTCCCCCGCTGGTGCCGTTGGTTCCGTTTGTCCCGTTGACGCCGTTGCTGCCGTGCCCGTTCAGACCCGGCTCGTGGCCGTGGTCGTCGTAGGCGTGCGGGTCGGCGATCGGCATCACGTTCTTCACCTCGCTGATCGCCAGCATCGGCAGGAAGCGGCAGAACAGGAGGAACAGCGTCATGAAGATGCCCAAGCTGCCGACGAAGGTCAGGATGTCGACGGCCGTCGGGCTGTAGTAGCCCCAGCTGCCCGGCAGGAAGTCGCTGCTGAGCGTCGAGACGATCACGAAGCGCTCGAACCACATCCCGATGTTCACGACGATCGAAATGAAGAAGATGAACGCGATGTTCGTGCGGCACCACTTGAACCAGAAGACCTGGGGCGAGATCACGTTGCAGAAGAACATCGCGAAGTAGGCCCACCAGTACGGCCCGAAGGCACGCCGGATGAAAGTCTGGCTCTCGAAATCGTTGGCGCCGTACCAGGCGATGAAGAACTCCATGATGTAGGCGAAGCCCACCATCGAACCCGTGAGGGTGATGATCTTGCACATGTTCTCGATGGTGCGGGCCGTGACGAAGTCCTTCATGCCCGGATAGAGGGCACGCGCGGGTATCAAGAGCGTCAGCACCATCGCGAACCCGGAGAAGATCGCACCGGCGACGAAGTACGGCGGGAAGATCGTCGTGTGCCAGCCGGGCAGGATCGAGACCGCGAAGTCGAACGACACCACCGAGTGCACACTGAGCACCAGCGGCGTCGAGATGCCCGCGAGCAGCAGGTACGCCTTCTCGTAGTTCACCCAGTGGCGATGGCTGAAGCGCCAGCCCATGCTGAGGAACCCGTAGAAGTAGGCGCCCATCGTCGCGATCGGCAGCTTGATCGTCGCGAAGTCCAGGAACGGCATGCCCGGCAGGCGGGGCGGGCCGACCGTGGTCATCTTGCCCATCCGGGCGACGGCGCGGTCGCGCAGCGTCGCGAGGTCCGGGATCATGCCCATGTACCAGAACAGCAGCGACACGGTGAAGTAGGTGCCGACCGCGAACACGTCCCACAGCAGCGGGCTCTTGAAGTTCGGCCAGATCGCGTTGCTGTTGGGGATCGGGAACAGCATCCACGCCATCCACACACGCCCGACGTGGATGCCGGGGAACGTGCCGGCGCAGATGACCGCGAAGATCGTCATCGCCTCGGCGAAGCGGTTGATGCTCGTGCGCCACCTCTGCTTGAGCAGGCAGAGGATCGCCGAGATCAGCGTTCCGGCGTGGCCGATGCCGACCCACCACACGAAGTTGACGATGGCCCAGCCCCACGCGACCGGGTTCATCAGGCCCCAGACGCCCACGCCGGTGATGATCAGGTAGAGGATCATCACGGTGCCGAGGCCGGCGATGTTCGCCGAGAGCAGGAACGCGGGCGTCCACCACACCGGCGTCTTGTTCTCGATCCAGCCGCAGATCGTGTTCGTGACGTCGTGGAAGCTGTCGTGATTCAGGACCAGCGGCGCGCGCTGCGACGGGTCGTCGATGAGCGTCCCGTCGATGGTTTCCGAGTCCTCGCCGTAGCGGGACGTCGGGCGGGTGAGCCCCAGCGCGCTGGCCTGGTCCGGCTGAAGGGTCGTCATGCCAACTCACCTCCGCCGGCGAGCACCGGCAGGCTCATGATGCGATCGGGATCAGCCGGGGCCATCGAGTGGGCCTCCTCGCCGTGGCTTTCGCCGTCGTGGTGGTCCCCGCCGTGGTCGTCGCCGTGGCCGCCGTGGTGGAACGGCTCGTCGTTCGGCGTGCGGATCGCGGGGTTCGGGTTCCGCAGACGCAGCATGAACGTCGTCCGTGGACGCGTGTTCAGGTAGCCCAGCAGGCTGAACGACCGAGGATCGTTCCGCTTCTGCTGCACCAGGCTGCCGGCGCCGTCGTTGGCCCCGTTGTCGTAGATGTCGCCGAAGACGATCGAGTCCGTCGGGCACGCCTGCTGGCAGGCGGTCTGCACGAACCCGTCGGGGATGACGTCGAGGTCCTCGAGCTTGGTCTCAACCCTCGCGGCGTTGATCCGCTGCACGCAGTACGTGCACTTCTCCATCACGCCGCGGCTGCGGACCGTGACGTGCGGGTTGTTCTGCATCGTCGCCACCTCCAGCGTCTTCTGGCGGAGGCGCGGCGGGACCCAGTTCTCGTTGCTCGGCTCGAGGATCGTGTCGCTCAGGGCGTTCTGGCCCTGGAACTGCTTGGTCGCGTAGTCGAAGTAGTTGAACCGGCGGACCTTGTACGGGCAGTTGTTCGAGCAGTACCGCGTGCCGATGCAGCGGTTGTAGGCCATGTCGTTCATGCCCTCGGGGCTGTGCACCGTCGCGTTGACGGGGCACACCACCTCGCACGGGGCGTTCTCGCACTGCACGCAGGTGATCGGCTGCACGAGCATGTCGATGTCGCCCGCCGTCGGCCCGGTCGCTCCCTTGTCCTTGGGACGCTCGCCGTCGGCGTCGACCGGAGACGCGTAGTAGCGGTCGACGCGGATCCAGTGCATCTCGCGGCCCTTGGCCACTTCCTTCTTGCCGACGATCGGGATGTTGTTCTCGGCCTGGCACGCGATCGTGCACGCGCCGCACCCCGAGCACGTGGTCAGGTCGATCGACATGCCCCACTGCTGGATGCGCCGGCCGTACTCGTTCTCGATGCCGACCAGGCGACCCCGGCCGTCCAGTTCCGGATCGCCGTTCTCGTCCAGCTTCACGAACAGCAGCGACTGCTCGCGCTTCTGCTCGGGAAGGTAGATGTCCTTGTTGGCGGGCGTGTGGCCCAGCGTGCCGAGGCGCTCGGCGAAGTTGATGCCCCGCTTGTTGTAGTACGGGTCCTTCTGGATCGACGTGTCTTCGGAGATGTCCTCGTCGCCGTGCTTCTGCCAGGCGACAAGGTCGACCTCGCGGAAGATGTCGCGGCCCTCCATCGTCCAGTGGTCCTGGGTGCAGGCCATCAGCTCGGGGCGCTCGCCCCGCGCCCGCTCCAGCGTCACGCCCGAAGCGATCCGCATCGCGCCGGACGTCCGTCCCGCGTACGCGTTGAAGCCGACACCCTCGCCGACCCGGCCGCACGTCGTCCGCCCGTAGCCGAGCGTCACGACCGCCGTGTCGTCGGCGAGACCGGGCTGAATCCACACCGGCACGTTCATCGCGCGTCCGTCGATCGTGAGCACGGCGATGTGCGCGTGGTTGTACTGGGACGACACACTGTGGCGACCGGACTTGAGACCAAGCCGCTCGGCGGTGTCCATCGACACCAGCACCGGGTTGCCCCACGCGACCTTCGTCACCGCGTGCGGCAGTTCCTGCAGCCAGCCGTTGTTGGCAAAGCGACCGTCGAACACCTTCGGGCACGCCTGGAACACCGCCTCGACACCGTCGCTCGGCGCCATCGACGAAGCGTTCGAAGACAGAGCGCTCGCCACGGCCGTCGCATCGACACGCGGCGCAGACGCGCGGGCCTGCGAGCCCTGCTGCACACCGTCGTGCAGCGTTCGGCGCCACACCTTCTCGAACGCGATCTCGTCGAGCCGGGTGCTCCGCTGCAGCGTGGCCCTGATGATGTCGTAGGGGTCGGTCTCCTGCTCGCCGAGCAGCGTGGCGAGCATCGTCAACTCGTCCATCGAGCCCTTCGAGTCGACCGGGCCGTTGTAGAGCGCCTCGATCTGGGGCTGCACGACGCTGTAAGCGCCGTCCCAATCCACGACATCGCCCCAGCGCTCGAGGTAGTGCGAACGCAGCACGTACATCGTGGCCGCCGCCGCCGTCTCGTTCGGATCGCCCAGGTGGATCCGGTTGGTCGCCTTGGCGTACGCCGCGGCGAACTCGAGATCCGCCGGGGCGTCGTAGACCGGGTTCACGCCGATCGTGACGACCGTGTCGATCGCTCCCGAGTCGAGCCCGGCGATCAGCGTGCGCAGCGAGGCGAGGCTGTTGGCGCCCGTATCACCCTGCATCGGGTCGTAGATCACCGTGCGTCCGACGTTGTTCAGCGCGCTGTTCAGCGAGTGCGCCAGGGCATGCACCGCGGCGGGCTGGCTGGGCCCGACCATCACGACGCCGGTCCCACGATTGGCCACGAGGTCCGACGCCAGGGCATCGATCCAGGCCTGATCCGGCATGTCGTCGCCGGAGAGCGAGGCGTAGACCGAGTCGATCGCCGAAGCGACCCCGCTCATCGTCGAGTTGTCCAGCTGACGCATCACCGAGCGGGCAACCATCACCAGCACCGCGCCGATGCGCGAGGGCTTGGCAGCGAACCGGTGATCGGCCTGCCCGCCGCTCGGAGTCATCATCGACTCGACGGCGTACAGACGGCTCATGCGCGAATCCGACGCGCGGTGCCCGGGCCGTGTCCCCTCAACGTACCGGCCGGCGGCGTACCCGCGGTTGTTCGACAGCGACGAGCCCTCGCCGCTGAGGAAGTCGTGGTCGAACGTGGCGATCACTCTCGCCTCGGCCAGATCGAATCGCGTGCGATACGCCGAACCGAAGGCGACCCGCGATCCCTCGATCGCGTTCGCGTCCTCGACCGCCTCGTACGGCAGCCAGGACCCCTCACCGAACCGCGCGACGATCTCGTCACGCAGGCGATCGCGCGACGGGCTCGTCGACTTCTCCACGAGGAAGGCCACGCCGCTCGTGCGCCCGGCCATCTCGCTCCGCAGGAACGACTCGAGGTCGGACGCGTCGACGCGCGAGTCGAGGTCCATGTCGCGATCGGGGTCGTACAGATCCAGAACGGTCGACTGCGAGCGGATGTCGCTCTTGCCCTGATTCGACGGGTGCAGCGGGTTGCCCTCGAGCTTGGTCGGGCGACCCTCGTACGTCTCGGCCAGCAGACCCTCGCTGCCGCCGCCGGGCAGCGGCATGGCGGTCGCGTAGAACAGGGGCTTGCCGGGGATAGAGTGCTCCGGCGCCTCATTGAACGCGAGGATGCGATGGTCGGGGCGACGGCAGCCCGCAAGCGAGCCGACGCCCGCCAGCGCGAGCGACGCGCCCATGATCTTCAGGAAGTGCCGGCGCGAGCCGTCGAGCAGCTCGCTGGCGTACTTCGGGAACTCGCGCTCGAGGAAGTCGCGGAACTCGGGGGTCCCGGTCAGGTCATCGAGGCTGCGCCACAGGGCCTTGCCCGTCGCGCGGCTCACCTCGCGGGCGCTGCGGGGCACGTTCACCGGCTTGCCCTCTTTCTTCGAAGAGGGGCACTGCTCCAGAGACGCGCCGTTTGTTGATCCGTTGTGCTTCATCGGAGTCTTGTCTCTCCTGCCGCCCGGGCCACGCCCGCGCGACGTGTGGATCTAGTAGTGGCACGCTCCGCAGTTCTGCGGCGGCTGGAGCTGGTGCTCCTCCGCCAGCGCGAGCCCGCGCTCGGGCTGGTCGGCGCTGGCGAGCAGCTGTTCGACGGTGTTCAAATCTGTGACCATCACCTCATCCGTGTCGACGAGGTGGTCCTCCGGGTTGCGATGGCACTCCAGGCACCACGCCATGCCCATCCCGTGCACCTGGCGGACGACGGCCTGCTGATCGATGCGCCCGTGGCACGAGTAGCAGCTCACGCCCGCGTTGACGTGCACCGAGTGGTTGAAGTGCGCGTAGTCCGGAACCTTGTGCACGCGACGCCAGCGGATCGGTTCGCCGGTCGCGTGCGCCTCGCGAACCTTCACGAGGTTCGGGTTCTCGAGGTGCGCCTGCCAGAGCGAACGCTCCAGGTACGCCTGCTCCCCGACGCCGGTGTGGCAGTTCATGCACGTGCCGGTGTCGGGAACATTGGAGTGCCCCGACTCTTCGACATGCGTGTGGCAGTACCGGCAGTCGATGCCGAGCGTGCCCGCGTGCAGTTGGTGGCTGTAATCGACCGGCTGCACCGGCTCGTAGCCAACGCGCCAGTACTCCGGCGTGAAGTAGTACGTGATCCCGGCTGCAACGGTCACCAACGCGCCGAAGCCAAGCACGGCCGTGGCCGTTGGGATCGCATTCATCCATCGGGGGAAGATGGTTGACACGGCTATCTCCAAAGCAACCGGGACAGCGCAGAAGCCGCATTCCCTAGCGACCCGTAGGCCCGAACCGCCCCCGGTGCACCAGGGAGCGGATCGATTCTGCTCTGCCACGATTTTTTTCCGTCTGGCAGCACTACACAGGCTCCGGCACCGTCTTGTCAAGCCGATTTCTCGCCTGACAGTAATTGAGACTGGTTCTCAAGAAACCCCGAGGCGATCCCCGGCACGCCCTTACTGTAAAACCGGACGAATTCCCGTTCTACAACACCCTATCGACAGGGAGACCGGACCCCGCGCACCTATACTCGCGACCCCTCTTTGCACCGAGGCACGCCCATGGAAAACGGCCACGTCGCCAGCGACCCCTCCCCCCAGCCCAGGATCGGACCCGCCGTCACCATCGGCTGGGCCACGAGCGTCGCGATGTGGCTGGTCGGCTTCTTCCTCCACCTCCCCGGCCTCACCGCGGCCCCCGCCGTCGTGGGCATCTTCCTCCTGTTCATCCACCTGGGCGCCGGCTTCGCCTGCGTCCGCCTCGTCGCACGCGAGTCGCTGGTTCGCACGGCGCTCATCGCCGGCCTGACCACCGGCCTGATCAACCTGCTCATCGTGGGCGCGATCGTCGCCGACCCCGAGCAGCGCAACGCGCTGCAGGACGGCGCGATCATCGCCGTCGGGGGCTACCCGATCGCCAGCGCCGTCGCATGCCTCGTCGGCGCGCTGTTCGCGACGACGGTGCTCAAGCTCCGAACCTCTCAACGCGCACCATCGACACGTCAGCAGTGGCTCGCGCTGTTCTCGATGGTCACCGTCGCCAGCGCCATCCCCGTGCTGCTCTCGGGCGGGCTCGTCACGAGCCATCAGGCGGGCCTCGCCGTGCCGGACTGGCCCAACAGCTTCGGCTCCAACATGTTCCTTTACCCCCTGAGCAAGATGACCGGGGGCATCTACTACGAGCACGCCCACCGCCTCTTCGGCTCGCTCGTCGGGCTCACCACCCTCGCGCTGCTCGTCTACATCCTCGCCGCCGAGGCGCGCACGAAGATGAAGGTCCTCGGCGCCCTTGCGCTCGTCTTCGTCATCGCCCAGGGCATCCTCGGCGGCGTCCGCGTCGAGAGCGCCGACGAGGCCGACCAGCCCATCGTCATGCCCGGGGGCGAAGAGCAGACCACCATCGACAACGCCGCCAGCCTGGGCATGGCCATGTTCCACGGCGTCACGGCCCAGCTCTATTTCGCCTACCTGTGCGCGCTGGCCGCGATGCTCACGCCCACGTGGCTGCGCGTCGAGCGGGGCGAGCACACCGGCGAGAGCCGCAACGACAAGCGCCTGCGCACCTTCTCCACCGTCCTCCTCGCCTCGCTGGTGCTCCAGCTCCTGCTGGGCTCGGCGACGCGCCACCTGAACCACACCCACGTGCTGTTCACGCACCTGGGCTTCGCGTTCATCGTGATGATCGTCGGCGCGCTTGCCGGCTACAGCGCCCTGGGGCGCCACAAGTCAGAGCCCACGCTCAAGCGCCTGGGCCACGGCGTGTCGCACTCGGTCATGCTCCAGGTGGTGCTGGGCTTCATCGCCATGTTCCTCGTGCTGCCCTACGAAGAAGGCAAGCACGACACCACCGAGGCGATCATCTTCGCCACCGCGCACCAGGCCAACGGCGCCCTCCTCCTCGGATGCGCCGCGGCACTCTGCGCATGGATGTGGCGCTTCAGGACGACCTGAGGCACTCCGAGCAAAAGAGAGTCCGGCGCCAGCCGCTCCTCCCCTTTGCCCCTCTGCCCCTCTGCCCCTCTGCCCCTGTCCCTACTCCGGCGCCCCGCCGCTCATGTCGTAGATCCACCCCTGGTGCGCCCGCTCCCAGTCGAGGATCTCGGACTCCTCGAAGAACAGCCCCAGCTCGCGCTCGGCGGCTTCCGGGCTGTCCGAGCCGTGGATCAGGTTGAACGAGTTCGACACGCCGAAGTCGCCGCGGATCGTGCCCGGCTCGGCGTTGGAGCCGAACGTCGCGCCCATCATCTTGCGGCTGATGGCGATCGCCCCGTTGCCCCGCAGCGCCAGCACGAGCACCGGCGACGAGGTCATGAACGCGACGAGCCCGTCGTAGAACGGCTTGCCCTTGTGCGACTCGTAGTGGCGCTCGGCGAGGTGGCTCGAGATCTTGATCAGCTTGGCGCCGACGACCTGCAGGCCCTTGTCCTCGAAGCGGCTGAGGATGCGCCCCATCATGCCGCGCTGGACGGCATCGGGCTTGAGGATGATGAGCGTGGTTTCCACGGGGGCTCTCCTTGGTGGGTGGGTGGCTGGGTGGCGACGGGTCGTCGAACGGGGCGGAGAGGATACCGGCGTTGGCGAGGAGGTGTCGAGGGTCACGCCAAGAGCGGCGGCCCCAGGAGCACGTAGGCAAGCAGGCCCGCCGTGGGAACGACACTGATCCAGGCAATCGTAACTACGGCGGGGTCGAGCCCCGCGACCGTCTGGACGCCGGCGCGCCGAGAAGCCAGGTGCCAGCGGCGCTTCAGGCCCAGACAGAGGAATCCCACTCCGAGACCAAATGTGCCGAGTGTCGCGAACCGGAACCCGAGGTGTAGGTCACTCAGATCATCCTGCATCGCGAGGATTATGGTCCCGACAGTTGCGACCGCGAGGAAGGGTGTCTGCATCAGCGGCTGGACTCGGAGGAGGGCTCCCAACCAGTGCACTCGTGATCGGCGCGGCGCGCTGGCCACGACAGCCAGCACTCCGAGCAACCCCGGCCCTTGGAAAACGCACACTGCCAAGCTCGCGGCCAACATCGCCGAGAGCAAGTCCTTCCCAGACAGCGCCGCGACGACCGGCCCAAGCATGGGCTGATAGAGCACCGCCGCAGCGCCCCAGAGGGCATCCGACCAGACTCGGCGCCCACGCCAATATGCGGACCGCCGTCGCGCGATATCGAGGATGTCCGTCGAGAGCCGGAGCCCGCACTCGCTGCACTGGCCGACAGGATCGCCAGACAGGTCGTAGCCGCACCTTGGACACAGCATCTCACCGGCGACGAGCCCGACACCAGACATCACATGATGTTACGCCGTGTGCCGTGGTCCTGATCCGGTCTGCCGGATCTAGGTCACGCTGCAAACCTCAGAACCGCGTTTGTTCACTCCCCGGCGTCCGTCGCAAACATCTGGAACACCCCCACCTGCAAGCACACCTCGAGCTGCGCCTTCGTCTCCTCCGACGTCTCCGAGGGCGTGAAGTTGCTGAGGTCCACCTGCACCAGTCGCGACAGCGCGAAGCCGTCCACCGGGCTCACGTCGAGTTCGGCGACCGCAACATTCGCGGTCGCCAGCACATCGAATCCCGCCCCGGGGATCTGGAACACCCGGAACGTGCTGATTCCGATCATGACAAGGCGAGTAGCCCCGAGCGTGGTGCCGATCTCCTCCAGGCCCATGTCCTCCCAGTCCGGATGCTCCGCCTGGAACGCGCGCACCTCGTCGGCGCTGATAATTGCCGACGCCCCCGTGCGCTCTGGCGCCAGCGCCGATTCGGCAACGCCCGCCATGCGCTCGCCCAGCCCGGGCAGCGACAGCTCGGCGTCTGGCGCCGCCGACACGAGCACCGCGAATTTGCGCCCCACCAGCCCCTCGTAGGGCAGCGACTCCTGCGGTGCGCGGTTCCGGCGTGCCTCGCGCATGCCGATCGATGCCGCGTTGCCCGAGGCGCCCGAGCCGTCGGGCGACTGCCAGTCCGGCGAGGGGTTCTGGATCCCCGCCTGGCGCTGGGCCCGCCAGGATTCCCGGGCCGCCGCGATCTCGTCGGCGCTGGGTGGGATCGTCTCGCCCGTGACCGGGTCGGTCGGCAGGGGCGTGGCCCAGATGGGGTGGAAGTCGGTGAACGGCAGCGTGTGCATCACCTCGGTGCGCCCCTCGTCCCGCACGCGCTCGCCGACCAGACGCCACAGCTCGTCGAGGTACACCTGCTCGTCGAACGACGCCTGCGAGCGGAGGCCGCCCGAGTCGAAGCTTTCCTCGAACGCCGCGTCGTGGAACTCGGCCACGATCGGGCGGAGGTAGTCGGCGTGCTCCTGCATGCCCCGGTCGTTGCGGATGCTGGCCTCGGCCAGCTCGCGCGCCTCGGCGTTGAAGCCCCGCGCCTGGCTCGTCTTGTAGAAGCCCATGCCCCCCAGCACGACGACCACCAGCACCACCAGCGTGATCCACGCGCCTTTGCTCATCTGCTCTTCGTCCTTTCCACGTTCCCGCCGGTCCGCCCCCACTGTACGACACACCCTTCGATCCGGTCGCGTAGACTCTGTTCCTGGCATTTCCCGCGTATTCTCGGCTCGCCACGGAGGGCGGCTCATGGCGTCGTCAGGCACGTTGACCCCACCAAAACGCTCGAAATCAGGTTCCAAGGGCTCCGGGAAGGCGCCCGGCAGGCAGGCCGGCGGAGGATCCGCCCCCCGCAAGCCGAAGAGCCGCGCGCCCGTCACCGCCGAGACCCTCGCCGCCAAGCAGCGCGACATCTCCGTCAGCGAGTTCTTCGCCAAGAACCGCCACCTGCTGGGCTTCGACAACGCCCGCAAGGCCCTGCTGACGACCGTCAAGGAAGCCGTCGACAACTCCCTCGACGCCTGCGAGGAAGCCGGCATCCTCCCCGACATCTACGTCGAGCTGCGCCACCTGCCCGACATCGCCGAAGACCGCTTCATCGTCATCGTGCAGGACAACGGGCCGGGCATCGTGCGCCGCCAGGTGGAGAACATCTTCGGGCGTCTGCTCTACGGCTCCAAGTTCCACCGCCTGAAGATGAGCCGGGGCCAGCAGGGCATCGGCATCTCGGCCGCGGGCATGTACGGGCTGATCACCACGGGCAAGCCGGTGATGATCATCTCCAAGACGTCCAAGAAGAAGCCGGCGCACGAGGTGGTCCTGAAGATGGACACCTCCAAGAACAAGGCCGACGTCGTTAGCGACACCGAGCACCCCGAAGACGACGAGCTGTTCCCCCACGGCACGGGCACGCGCGTCGAGATCGAGATGCAGGGCAAGTACTTCAAGGGCTCGCGCAGCGTCGACGAGTACGTCGAGCTCACCGCCATCGCCAACCCGCACGCGCGCTTCGAGTACGCCAGCCCCCCCACCAGCGCCATGCCCAAGGGCGAGCGCCGCGTCTACGAGCGCAGCGTGAGCGAGCTGCCCCCGACCCCCGAAGAGATCAAGCCCCACCCCCACGGCATCGAATTGGGCACGCTCATCGGCATGGTCGAGCGCACCGACCAGCGCCAGCTCGGCGGATTCTTCTCGAACGAGTTCTGCCGCATCGGCCCCAAGGTCGCCAAGCAGATCGCCTCGAGCGCCGGGCTGACGCCCCACTCGTGGATCAAGTCGATCGATCACGCCGCCGCCGAGAAGATCTACAAGGCGCTGCAAGAGACGCGCTTCATGGCGCCGCCGACCAACTGCCTGGCGCCGATCGGCGTCGGCACGATCCTCAAGGGCCTCCAGCGCGGCCTCGACCCGGACTTCATCACCGCGTCGTCTCGCCCGCCGGCGGTCTACCGCGGGCGCCCCTTCATCATCGAGGCCGGCATCGCCTTCGGCGGCAACATGCCCGCCGACGAGCCCGCCCAGGTATTCCGCTACGCCAACCGCGTGCCGCTGCAGTACCAGCAGAGCGCGTGCGCCAGTTTCAAGGCGGCGCTCGAGACCAACTGGAAGAACTACGGCATGCAGCAGCCCCGGGGCTCGCTGCCCGTCGGCCCGCTGGTGATCATGGTCCACATGGCCAGCGTGTGGGTGCCCTTCACCAGCGAGAGCAAGGAAGCGATCGCCGAGTACGACGACATCCGCGCCGAGATGCTCCTGGCCCTGAAGGACTGCGGGCGCAAGCTCAAGACCTACCTCAACAAGCGCGCCCAGATCAAACGCGCCGGCGAGCGTCGCCTCGTCTTCCAGCGCTACATCGGCGAGATCTCCAAGGCCTGCCACGAGCTCACCGGCACCGACCAGGAGCCGCTCTACAACGCCCTGCTCAGGACCGCCCAGCGCAAGACCGCCGAGATGGACAAGACGCTCACCCAGGACGGCAAGCTCGTCGACGGCAAGGACAAGCTCGAGCGCGACGAGAGCGTTTTCATCAAGGACGTCGTGGCGCCCGAGAGCGAGCCGGATCGTCCCCGATCCGGCGCGGGCTCCCCCGACCCCACCGGCGAAACGCTCTTCGGCGACGACGAACCCAAGCCGACGACGACCAAGCGCAAGACGAAGAAGAAAGCCAAGAAGAAGGTCAGGAAGAAGCGCTGACCGGCGCGCGGTGACGACCCATGGCCAAGAAGAAGACCACAACCAAGAAACGCCCCGCCAAGAAGCACGCGACCAAGAAGGCCCCGTCTTCCAAGGGCCCCGCCGCGCGCAAGACCGACAAGGCCACCAGCGCCCGCCTCGAGAAGCTCGCCAGCGACGTCGTGCGCACCAGCATGGCCCACCGCGACCCCTTCCTCGATGTGCCCACGCGCACGCTCAGCAACACCAGCTACAACAAGTCGAGGCGCATGCTCCAGATGGGCAGCGCCACCGCCCGGCGCAACCTCTTCGACCTCAAGATGGCCCGCAAGTTCATGCAGTCGATGCTGCTGGCCTCCGGCTGCAAGAGCCTGATCGACGCCGAGAAGACGCTCAGCCTTCGCGGCATGTACTACAAGTGCCTGCACACCATCCCCGGCACCAAGGAGAAGACCCTCGACGACCAGAGCGAGTCGGACGGCGTGCTCGAGGATCTCGAGGTCACGATCGGCTCGCTCCGCGAAGAACTGCACGTCTACGCCGACAAGCGCGGCGACCTCGTCGGCAACATGACAATCATCGACGCCGGAGACGAGATCGACCTGCGCCGCATGGGCTCCGGCGGCTACAGCATCCCCTCGATCGTCGAGCCCTCGGTCATCCAGTTCAAGAAGTGCGAGGCCGACTTCATCCTCCACGTCGAGAAGAACACGGTCTGGCAGCGCTTCAACGAAGACAAATTCTGGAAGAAGCACAACTGCATCCTCCTCCACGGCGGCGGCCAGCCCTCGCGCGGCGTGCGCCGCCTGCTGCGGCGCATGAACGAAGAGCTCGGCCTGCCCGTCTACTGCCTCCTCGATTGCGACCCCTGGGGGCACTACATCTACAGCGTCATCAAGCAGGGCTCGATCAACCTCGCCTACGAGAGCCAGCGCATGGCCGTGCCCGACGCCAAGTTCCTGGGCATCCGCGCCATCGACTACGAGCGCTGCGAGCTGTCCGACGACGTCCAGATCGCCCTCAACGACCGCGACACGTCCCGAGCCAAACAGATCGCCGACTACCCCTGGTTTGCCCAGAACCGCGCCTGGCAGCTCGAGATCAAGAAAATGCTCTCCAACGGCTTCAAGATGGAGGTCGAGTCGCTCATCACCAAGGACATCTCGTACGTCACCGAGACCTACGTGCCCGAGCGACTGGCGGCCGGGGACTGGCTTGATTAGATTCCCGGGTCACAGTTCCGCCCAGGCCCCCCGACGTGCCGGGCATTGGCAGATCGGCCGCCATCCGGCGGGGAGGGCTCCCGAAACGCGGGACGCCGTGGAAACTCGGGGACGGGGTGTGCACTCGTGAACGCGCCGACATCGGAATTGCCGAAGCTCGAACGGATCATGATCGCCGACGACGAGCACCTCGTCGGCGCCGGCCTCGCCGATGCGCTCAAGTCGCTCGGCTACACGGTCCTCGGCCCCGCCACCGACGGCGACGCCGCCGTCGCGATGGCCAGAGCCGAAGCGCCGCAGCTCGCCATCCTCGACATCCGGATGCCCAAGAAAGACGGCCTCGAAGCGGCCAAATCGCTCTGGAGCGCGTTCTCGATCCCTTCCGTGATCCTCTCGGCCTACAGCAGCGACGAGTACCTCGAGCGCGCCCAGGAAGCGGGCGTCTTCGGATACCTGCTCAAGCCAGTCGCCACCGAGGCGCTCAAGACAACGCTCCCGGTCGCGTGGGAGCGCGCCCACACGCTGCTCGGCGGGCAGCGTCGCGTCGCGCAGCTCGAAGCGTCGGTCGCGAGCCGGCGCGTCGTCGAGCAGGCCAAGTGGCGCGTCGTGTCCGAACTGGGCATCACCGAGCCCGAAGCGCACTCGGCGCTGCAGCGCACGGCGCGCACGCGGCGCATGCGTCTGGCCGAGATCGCCCAGTCGGTCCTCGACTCGCCGGCCGACGCGTGGGAACTCCAGACCGGCCAGGCCGGTTCCTGAGTGTTACACAGCGCCTGAAATTGCCCATATTCACACGCCTTGCATGTTTGAACACGCGTTGTGTTGCGACGCCGCGACATCGCGCGCTTTTTTGCGCACCCCAAACCAATTGAGCCTGACATCGCTCGGATGCGTGGTACATTTCCCCGCGTATCGATCGCCCGGTGGTGAGCGTCGCGAGACGGCGTTTGGGAACGGGCGACCGAATAACCACACCGATCGCCACCACGGCGAGCCGGATGACCGTTGCACGAAGCGTTCGGAGGAGATGCTTCGCCAACAGGATCCGGCTCGCTTCTTTTTTGCGCCGCGCCCGCCTGCGCCCCCGCCTGTCTCGGGGGTTCGCGCGCAAAAAGGCGGACGTTGCTGAGGACTCCCGCGCGCCGCTCCGAAAGAACCAGAACGCGGTGCGGACCTGCGCTCGCTCCCCGAGTGCGCCCCCGTCCCGCGATTGAACCCCCGCGCCCGTGCGCTGTGCCGTTCCCGGGAAGGGACCGGGCGTGAGGGGGAGTGCTTTCGGGGTTTGGCGCCGTCGCCGCGGAGCGGTCAGCACAGGCGCTAGCGGGCGCGTGCCCGCGAACAAGGAGGCCTGGCGCCCATGCGTTGCTCTTCGTCGTCGTGCTCGGTTGCTCTCGTCGCCTGGGGCGCGCTCCTGATCGGGTGCGCCTCCCGGACCGTCGACACCGCGCAGGAATCCCTCGCCCAGGCCCCGGCGCACGAGCCGATCATCACCGAGCAGACGCCGGAGCACGAACAGCTCCTCAGCGCCGAGCCGGAGGCGATCCGCACCATCGCCGCCCAGGTCGCCCGCGAGCCCCGAGCAGGCAACCAGGCCTCGCAGGACCTCTCGCTCTACGGCGAGTTCAACATGGACGATATGCACTTCGGGGAGCCCTTCGCCGGCTCCTCGGAGAACCTCTCGCAGGTCTCGTTCTCACGCGAGGGCTCGGACTTCGACCCCGTCGTCTCGCGCGACGGCGCACACATCTACTTCGCGTCCACGGCGCACAGCCCCAGCAGCGACATCTTCGTGAAGGCAGTCCACGGCACCGCCCTCACCCAGCTCACCACCGACCCGGCCAACGACATGATGCCGGCCGTGAGCCCCGACGGCTCCCGCGTCGCCTTCGCCTCCAATCGCTCGGGCTCGTGGGACGTGTTCGTCATGAGCGCCAGCGGCGGCCAGGCCGTTCAGATCACGAGCGACATCGCCCAGGAACTGCACCCGACGTGGTCGCCCGACGGGCGTCACATCGCTTTCTGCCGCCTCAACCCCAACAGCGACCGCTGGGAGATCTGGGTCACCGACGCCGAGTCCGGCGCGATGCGCAGGTTCCTCACCTACGGCCTGTTCCCCGAGTGGCACCCGTTCGAGAACAAGATCGCCTTCCAGCGCTCCCGCGAGCGCGGCGACCGCTTCTTCAGCGTCTGGACCGTCGACTACTCCGACGGCGAGGCCATCAGCCCGACGATCATCGCCTCCAGCAACCAGGCCGCGATCCTCAACCCCAAGTGGTCGCACGACGGCAACTACATGGCGATCGCCGCGATCGGCGCACCCAACGAAGCCGCCCCCGGCCAGCGCCCCACCCGCTCGGACATCTGGATCATGCGCGCCGATGGCGGCGCACGCGCCAACATCACCGGCGGCCAGCACGTCAACCTCATGCCCTGCTGGGGCCCGGGCAACTCGATCTTCTTCGTCTCCGACCGCTCGGGCCGTGACAACATCTGGGCGTCGAGCACCGAGCAGGCCATGCTGGCGGCCGGATTCGACCTGCCCCAGCACACCCCCGGTTCTAGGGGCCAACATTCGTCGCAGGTCGCGGACGCTCCGACCGATATAACCGATCGGGATTGAACGATTCCGCCGCGTCCGCGGCCGACAGGCTGCGGACGGCGATTTCTTCGGACGCCGAAAGGATTCGGGCGTCCCGGACCGATTGTTTCCCGGCGGGCGGAGCCGCCGCACCAGGCAGGACGCCATGACAACCGCACAGCTCATGCTTTTGCGAAGCGCACAGGCGTCGCTCCTGGTGCTGGCCCTCTCCATCGTGGCGGGCTGCCAGAAGGAGCGTCACGTCGAGCCCGTCGGCCACGACTCGCCCTTCTCGGCGTATCAACCGGTCGTCTGGGCGGTCGTGCCCCTGCGCAACGAATCGGGAACCACAGTCGCCAACGAACTGGCGATCTCCGACGCCCTCGTCAACGAGATCCAGCAGGTCGACGGCATCCTGGCCCTCCCGGTCAACCGCTCCATCGGCGCGATGCGGGCCCTCGGGCTCGGATCGGTCGACTCCCCCGCCCAGGCCCGCGCGCTGGCGGCGGCCCTCGGGGCCGACGCGCTGATCGTGGGCACCATCACCGCCTACGACCCCTACGACCCTCCAATACTCGGCCTCTCTCTGGCGCTGTTCGACGCAACCCAGAGAACCGACACCTTCGCCGCCGGGCCCGAATGGGACCCGCTGGCGACACGCGGGCAGGCGAGCGAGCGGGGCGTCGTGCCCCGGTCCCCGGGAACCGATGAGCCGGTGGCCGTGGTCGCCGCGCTCCTCGACGGCGCCGACGGCGCGGTCAGGGCACGCATCCGCAGCTACGCCAACGGGCGCAGCGATCCCGAGAGCGCCCTCGGCTGGCAGCGCTACGTCAAGAGCATGGGTCTGTACGTGAAGTTCGCGTGCTACGAGTTCACCCGGATGCTGCTCGATTCAGAACGAGCGCGGATGGGCTTCTCGCAGCCGCAGCAAAACCAGACCGCAGCCGTCCATTAGCCAGGGGCCTCTGAGCCGCTCGCAAGGGCGGCACAGAGAGGACCCCGGCGATGTGCGAGCACATCTCCAACCCGACACCGAAGCCCGATCGCAGGCCCGCGCTGCGCCCAGGCCCCGGTGCCGGCATCGCCTGCTGATCACGTCGTACCACCCCGCAGCCAAGGGACGCAGAGCCATGAACACCCTCCCGATCGTCAGCGCCTTCCTGAGCTACCTCACAGACGAGCGCCACTTCAGCCCGTACACCGCGCGCTGCTACGGCGCCGACCTGCGCCAGTTCACCGAGTTCCTCTGCGACACCCTGTCGATGGAATTCGACAACCAGCGCGAGGCCTCGGCGCTCGACGCGATCGAGAACGCGGGCTCCGCGGGCGACAACGGAGCCGTTGCCGGCTCGATCGGCCCCGACTCGCTGACCGGCTCCATCTGCAAGGCCGACGCCGACTTCATCCGCAACTATCTGAACTTCCTCTCCGAGCAGAACTACTCCCCCGCCACCATGGCGAGGAAGATCGCCACGCTCCGCTCGTTCTACAAGTGGGCCAACAAGCGCGCCCTCACCCCGACGAACCCGATGACCATGATCCGCACGCCCCGCCAGGGCAAGCGACTCCCCAAGGCCATCACCGTCGAGCAGATCGAGCAGCTCCTGGCTGCCCCGGACGACACCGAGGTCCTCGGCGCCCGCGACCGCGCGATGCTCGAGACCCTCTACTCCACCGGCATCCGCGTCAGCGAGCTCGTCGACCTCGACTACCAGGACCTCGATCTCAACTCCGAGACCATGCGCATCCGCGGCAAGGGGCGCAAGGAGCGCCTCGTGCCCCTGGGCTCCCACGCCCTGGCCGCGATCCGCCACTACTGCAACGTGCTGCTCAACGACGACCGATTCTCGTCGCTGTGGACCGAGGGCAAGGCCGACCGCCCGCTGTTCGTCAACAAGCACGGCAGCCGCCTGAGCTCCCGCTCGGTGCGCCGCAAGCTCGACAAGTACCTCCGCCAGATCGGGCTCGACGACTCGATCAGCCCGCACACCCTCCGCCACTCCTTCGCGACCCACCTGCTCGACAACGGCGCCGACCTCCGCTCGGTGCAGGAACTGCTCGGGCACCAGTCGCTCAGCACGACCCAGGCCTACACCCATCTCACCAGCCAGCGCCTCCACGGCAGCTACGACGACGCGCACCCGCGCGCCGAAGCGAGCTAACGGAGCGAGCACAGGACACCTTCTGGAGTCTGAACACGGAGAGGCGCCCCGGTGGGAGGCGCCTCTCTGTCTTTTTGGTCCGGCGGCGCGCTAGTCGTCTTCGGGATCGAAGCGCTCGAGCGTCTCACGCAGGGAGCGCATGAAGCTCCGGCCGCGCTGCCAGGTGCTCTTGCACTTGAAGAACATCACCAGCGCGATGGGCATCAGGATCGACGCGGCGATGATGTACTCGCGCCACTGCACGAACACCGCGTGGATCAGCACCGCGATCCCGAGGAGCAGGAACACCGTGGCCCACACCATCCGCACCTCGGCCCGGCGCGCCGATGCGCCGATGAGGTTGCGGGACGAGGCCGAGAGCATGTCGGCGGTCAGGTCGTCGAGCCCCATCTCGGAGAGATCGGGCGCCGAAGCGGTCGGAGAATCTACGTCCTCGATGATCGTGTCGCTGGCGTCGAAACCGGCGTCCCCGTCCGGTCCCTCGGGCATCTCGACCGCGTAGCCGCAGCTGCACTCGACGACCCGGCCGGCGAGTTCGACGGACCACCGATGCCGGCGGCCGCATCCCTTGCACTGGATCCACTCGAGCGCCTGTTCCACGACACCACACCGCCACCGTTGTGTCTCGGGCGTCCGGCGCGTCTCGGGCTAGGCGAGCTCCGGGAACTGCGAACGGACGACCTCGACGAGGTCCTTCACATGAGAAACCGACTCATCCATCAGCTTCTGCTCATCGGACTCTAGTTCAAATTCGATGATCTTTTCTACGCCGCCGGCCCCGAGCAGGGCGGGAACACCAACGAAATAGCCCGCGCCCTTGGCGCCCGGGGCGACGCCGAACGCGTCCTCGCAGTAGGCGGCGCTCGGGATGATCCGCTTCTTGTCGAAGACCATCGCCTCGACCATCTGGATCGTGCCCGACGCCGGCGCGTAGTACGCGCTCGTGCCCATCAGCTTCACGATCTCGCCGCCGCCGACCTTGGCGCGATCGACGCATGCCTGGATCTTCTCGGCGCTCAGCAGCGCCGTGACCGGCACGCCGTGCACGCTCGTCAGGCGCGGCAGCGGCACCATGTCGTCGCCGTGGCCACCGAGCAGCAGCGCCGACACGTCCTCGATCGAGCAGCCGATCTCCATCGCCAGGAACGCGCGGAAGCGGGCGACATCCAGAGCCCCGGCCTGGCCCACGATCCGGTGCGTCGGGAACCCGGTGGTCTTCCACGCCGTGTAGACCATCGCATCCAGCGGGTTGCTCACGAGGATCACGATCGAGTCGGGCGCGTGCACCTTGATCTGCTCGCTCACGCTCTTGACGATCTTGACGTTGGTCTGGATCAGGTCGTCGCGGCTCATGCCCGGCTTGCGGGGCAGGCCGGCGGTCACCACGACGATGTCCGAACCCGCGATGTCCGCGTAGTCCGACGTCCCCGTCACGCGAGAGTCGAAGCGCTCGATCGGGCCGCAGCAGGCGAGGTCCAGGGCCTTGCCCTTGGCGACGCCTTCCTTGTCGGGGATGTCGAGCAGGACGATGTCGCCGAGCTCCTTGGCCGCCGCCCAGTGCGCACACGTCGCGCCCACGTTGCCGGCCCCAATGATGGAGATCTTCGCTCGTTTCATCGTTCGTTGCCCTTTCTCGTCTCTCGCTGCTTCGGTGGTGCGGGAAATCAGGGCGAGGATGATACAGCAAGCCCGACCCCCCGTTTCGCGCCCCACCGCGGTGGCCTGCGACCCCAGAAAAACAACGCGGGCCGCCTGTGAGGGCGGCCCGCGGGGAGATCTATCTGGAAGAGATCGATTCGCTGCGATCAGCGGTCGCGACGACGACGGATCGTCATCACACCGGCCATCGCCAGCAGCGCGACCGAGCCCTGCGTCGGGATGATCACGAACGTGCTGTTGAGCTGGCCGCTCGAGCCGTTCTGCAGCTCGAAACGATTGCGGATGCCGATCGAGCTGATGAGCGCGGGGCCGGGCACGTTGCTGAAGTTGGCCGGGCCGAAGGCGCTGGTCAGGTTCTCAGGCGAGGAGAACGACTGCGGGGACGCGAGCAGATCCTGCACACCAACGCCGTCGACGAGGGCCGTGTAGAACGGAGCCGAGCCATCGGAGTTGATCGTGCCGCCGCCCGCGAGACCGCCGTTGGCATCGCCGACCGTGCCGGAGATCGAACCGGTCATGTCCGTCGGAGCGGCGAGGGCGATCGTCGGAACCGTCACGATCACATCGAACTGCTGGGCGAAGCCCAGGTTGTTCGAGACCGTGACGAGGCTGTTCACGAACGGATCGGGATCGAAGTTGATGTTGAAGTCGAACGCGAGCCCGTTGCCGTTGTCGAACGAGCCGACGACGTTCGTGATCACGCCGGAGCGCGAACTGGACTCCGGGTTCACCTCGACGCTCTCGGGGTTCTCCGACGCCTTCCAAACGACGTCGTCCCACGCGATCGCAAAATCGAAGCCCTGCGCGAACGGATCGTTCGGATCCACGCCCGCGAAGGCCGAAGACGCGATAGCAGCAGCGCCAGCAAACGCAATCACATTGCGAGTCATGTCTCTTCTCTTCCTCTCCGACTCGGGATGGCTCCCGAGGCGTGTTTCTTCCATCTCCTATCTGCCAGAGACTCCCACCTCTCGCAGATTGACGTGCTGGTATTGTGCAGCCGATTCCCCACCCCCGCAAGCGCAGAACGCGGATTTTCTCGCACTCACCCGCTTCTGCGTCGCCGCCGGCCCGCGATTATTGGACGCACCCGGCCCCCAACGGCCCGGGTCTGTAAGTCCCTGAGGAGCAAAGAGATGGCTGTCGCCAAGCGCCTGAGCGAATTCGGAACCACCATCTTCGCCGAGATGTCCCGCTTGGCCCTCGAGCACGGGGCCGTCAACCTCTCCCAGGGATTCCCGGATTTCGAGGGCCCCGAACACGTCAAACAGGCCGCGATCGACGCCATCCGGGCCGGCACCCCGGCCCACAGCCAGTACGCACCCCTCCCCGGCGTCCCGGCCTTTATCGAGCAGATCGCCCGGCGATTCGACGAGGCCACCGGCCTCTCCACCGATCCTGCGAGCCAGGTCACGGTCACCTCGGGCTGCACCGAGGCCATCGCCGCCAGCCTGCTGGGCCTGGTCAACCCCGGCGAGGAGGTCATCCTCTTCGAGCCCTACTACGACAGCTACCGCGCTTCGTGCGCCATGGCCGGGGCCACGCCCCGCTTCGTCACCCTCCGCGCCCCGGACTTCCGCATCGACCCCGACGAGCTGCGCAAGGCAGTCTCGTCCAAGACCCGCGCGATCCTCGTCAACACCCCGCACAACCCCACCGGACGCGTCTTCTCCAAGGAGGAACTCCAGGCCGTCGCCGACGTCGCGATCGAGCACGACCTCATCGTCCTCACCGACGAGGTCTACGAGGAACTCGCTTACGACGCCCCCCACCTCCGCCTCGCCTCGTTCCCCGGCATGGCCGAGCGGACTGTCACCATGTCGAGCCTGGGCAAGACCTTCAGCTTCACCGGCTGGAAGATCGGCTGGACCATCGCCCCGCCCGATCTCACCCGGGGCGTGCGCGCCGCCCACCAGTTCCTCACCTTCGTCGTCTCCACGCCCATGCAGCACGCCGGCGCCGTCGCCCTCCAGACCGACCGGAGCTACTACGACCAGCTCCGCGCCGACTTCGTGCGCCGGCGCGACATGCTCTGCGACGCCCTGGCCGACCTCGGCTTCACGTTCCGCGTCCCCGAGGGCGGCTACTTCGTGCTCGCCGACCACTCCGCCGTCACCAGGCGCCTGGGCATCGCCGACGACATCGCCCTGTGCAAGCACCTCATCGAAGAGGTCGGCGTTGCCGCCATCCCCCCCAGCTTCTTTTACGAGCACAAGGACGAAGGCCGCCCCCTCGTCCGCTTCGCGTTCTGCAAGACCGACCAGACCATGGCCGAAGCCGTCAAACGCCTCCGGGTGATGGCGCCGGCAGCGACCGGCTGAGACGCACGCCCTACCGTTGCGCCCATGCCCGTCGCGACCGTCCCATCACGCTGCCCCGGCTGCGAATACGACACGTCGGTCCTCGCCGTCAACGCGACCGAGTGCCCCGAGTGCGGCAGGCGCTTCCTCCCCCGCGACGATGACGCCGTGGCACTGCGGGCCTCCTGGCCCCTGAGGCCGCTGATCGTGCGCGCCGGCCTCGTCATCTCGTTCGTCGCGATCTTCGCCGGCGTCACGGCGTGGGCGACCATCGGCTCGATCCGCATGAGCACGCTCGTGTTCATGGGTCTGGTCTACGGCTTCGCGAGCCTCGGCCTTGGCCTGGCACTCGCCCGCTTCACGCTCCCCGGGGGCCAGCAGCGCGCCCTGATGCTCGCGTGGAGCGCCTCGATGCCCTGGCTGATGTTCCCCTGGGTCGGCATCGCCCTGCCGCGGGCGCTGGGTATGTTCCTGCCCATCGTCTTGTTCACGCCGATCATCGTCGCGATCACCTGGTGGTGGCGCGTCTACTCCGGGCGCCTCGAGGCGATGCGCATGAAACCGGGCGCGAAGATCACCGGGCCGCTGGTGATCCTCGTCGGCATCGCCACGCTCCTGCCGCTGGCCTTCGGGATGTACGTGCTGATGTACGTCATCGGCCACGCCTCGGCATAGCGCAGCCCCGGGCGATCGTGCCCATACTTGGGCCATGGCCTACATCCGAGTCATCGACGAACCCGACGCCACCGGCGAGCTCGCAGAGCTCTACCAGCGCTTCGGCAACCCCGACGGCACCGTCGACAACGTGATGAAGGTGCACTCGCTCAACCCCGAGTCGATGAGCGCCCATGGTGCGCTCTACGTGCAGTCGATGCACCGACCCGGCCCGCTCACCAAGGCCGAGCGCGAGATCCTCGGGACCGTCGTCAGCCGCCTCAACGGGTGCGACTACTGCCGGCGCCACCACTCGGCCGGCCTCGAGCGCCGCCTGCCCGCCGAGCGCGGGCACATCGCCGCCGAGGTTGCCGAAGGGAACCACTCGGGCCTGAACGAGCGCGAGCGCGCGATGGTCGACTACGCCACCAAGCTCGCCCTCGACCCCGGCGCGATGAGCCGCGGAGATGTCGACGCGCTGCGCGCAGCCGGCCTCACCGATCGCGAGATCCTCGATGCCGCCCAGGCCATCGGCTACTTCGCCTACGTCAATCGCCTGGTGCTCGGCCTCGGCGCTGCGCTGGAGTCCGACGTCACGCTCGGCCAGTGGCCGGCGGGAGAGGCGGATTCGCAGGCGGGGGATTGATCTCATAAACAACACCCGGCGACCACCAAGGCCGCCGGGTGTGCAATTTTGCCTTCGTTTGAGGCTTGCGCGGGCTGCGTCGAGAGCGCAGCTCCGTCGAACTACGCTTCGCCGCGCAGCCCTCTCATACAGTCACAATATGTCACTGGATCACCTCCTTCCGAGAAGCCACTCTGGCGCACGCCGGTGACACGAGCGCTACGCCAGCCTTCTCACCCGCAGACCGTCGCCCGCGGCTCATCGCCCGGAGAAGGCGATCTGCACCCCGTGATTCTCACGGGGCCAGGCCCGTCCGGTCGTCGCGCCCGCCCCCGGTTCCGGCCCGGCTTGCTAGGAGACCGGTGCGTGGGAGCCGCGACGCGATAGATACTCGAAGTATCGGCGCGCCGCGCCAAGAGTCAATACCCGAGCGCACAAAACGACACCGTGCGCGGCCCCTTTTTTGTCCGCGCAGCGACCCGGTTTGCCCACCTCAACTCACCCCCCGCGCGGCGCTAGTCCAGCTCCTCGAACGCGCCCTTCCCGGCCTGCTCGTCGACATACGCCTGGAAGTCCCCCAGCTTGTAGCTCACGAAGCAGAACACGTGGTGCAGCGTGACCCACTCGAGGTCCGACGGGTCCTTGTCCAGGTCGTTGCGCAAGCGGTTCAGCTCTGCCAGCAGCGTCTCTGCCTTCATGGGGAATGCTCCGGTGGTCGTTGGGTGCGTGTGTTCCGAGAACCCGCGCACGCGGGGCCGAGTCTAGCCGCCGGACGCCGGGCCGGGACCCGACACACGCTCCACGGCGCACGCCAGCACCCAGAACACCACGAGCGCCAGCGCGATCAGCGGCCCCGGCGCCGTCCCCGTCATCGGGTAGGTCGCGATCCCGAACGCCGTCGCGCCGATCGCTGTCGCGACCGAGATCGCCAGCACGCCCGCCAACCCGCGATTGATGCGCATCGCCACCGCCCCCGGCAGCACCAGCAGCGCCGTCGCCAGGATCACCCCCGAGAGCTTCATCGTCACCACCACGACCACGCCCAGGATCGCCAGCATCACCAGGCGCACGCGCGACACGTCCACGCCGAACGTCAGCGCCCCGAGCTCGTCGAACGACCAGAACACCAGCTGGCGCCGCATCAGCCACATGATCCCCAGCGTCCCCAGCGCCGCACCCCAGGCGATGCCCGCATCGACCATCGTCACGCGACTGAGCGAGCCGAACAGGATCGCCTCGATCTCCGGCGTGTGCACGTGGTCGGCGTGCTCGCTGTGGTCGTGCCCCGAGTGGTCGTCGCCCTCGGCGTGCACGTGGCCGGCGTGCGAATCGGCGCCGCCGTCGACCTGATCGGGCGCCATCGTCAGCAGCAGCGCGCCCAGCGCCATCGTCGCCACCAGCACGATGCCGATGACCGTGTCCTCGCTTGCCGCGGCATTGGGGCGCATCGCCCGCAGGCGCCGCGTCAGCACGCCAATCAGCAGCGCGCTGGCCACGCAGAACGCAGCGACGACGAGGAACGTCGCCAGCGCATCGTCCGTCGCGCTCAGGCCCAGCACCACCGCCAGCCCGATGCCCCCAAACGCCGCGTGACTCACTCCCTGCCCGATGAACGCCAGGCGGCGCACAACGACCAGCGGCGACAGCACGCCGCACATCACGGCAACAGCCAACCCTGCCAGCGCGGGCCCGAGTTCCATCAGGAATCCCCCCCCGCATGATCGCCGTGGTGGTGCGCATGGCGCCCGGCGTGCGACGGGTCATCGCACTCGGCGGCGCTGTGCGCATCGACGTGCACATCCCCGAACACGCCGGCCAGATCGTGCTCGAACACCTCGGCGAGCACGCCCGGCGTCAGGCCGCGCGGCGCGTCGTGGAAGTGCAGCGTCCGCCGCAGGCAGGCGATCCGTCCGTACGTACTCGCGCCCGAGGCGACGGTGCGCAGATCGTGGCTCACGAGGAGGATCGTCACGTCGGACCGGTCGTGCAGCGAGGCGAGCAGCTCCCCGAATCGCTCCTGGCCCGGTGCGTCGATGCCGACCAGGGGCTCGTCGAACAACACGATCCGGGGCCCGGCCGCCAGCGCCCGCGCGATCAGCACGCGCTGCAGCTGCCCGCGGCTCAGCGCACCGACCGCCTCGCCCGCGAACTCCGCGCACCCGGTCGTCTCCATCGCGTCATCCACGCCACGCATGTCCGCGCCCGCGCGCCAGCCCGGCACCCGCGCGCTGGCGCCCATCGCGACGACGTCGCGCGCGCTGGCCGGGAATCGCGGCTCGAATTCAAGCTGCTGGGGCACGCTGGCGATCCAGCCGCGCCGGCGCGCGACGCCCGGCGCCTCGCCGAACACGCGCACGCGACCCTGCGTGGGCCTGAGCATGCCCGCCAGCAGCCACAGGAGCGTCGACTTGCCCCCGCCGTTGGGCCCCACCAGCGCCAGGCTCTCGCCGCGATCCACGCGCAGCGACACGCCCTCCAGCGCCGGGGCCCCTGCACCCGGGTAGCGGAAGGTCACGCTGTCGAACTCGATGGCCGGTGTGTCCATGCCGGACGGTGCATTGTCCCCGAGGCCGCTCCGAGCGTCAACGAACGGACGATCCGGGTGCAATTCGGTGGGAAGACGGCCTTCCCCGAACCCGGGCCCAGACGTATACTCGCCGCCCCGGAGCCCTCGCCGGCCCCGGCACCCCGTTTGGGGCAGTAGCTCAATTGGGAGAGCGCCTCGGTCGCATCGAGGAGGTTGTCGGTTCGAGCCCGATCTGCTCCACTTTTCTCTGCAACGCACACAGGGCCCGCGAGCACTCGCGGGCCCCGTTGCTTTTTCCGCCCTGCGTCTCTGCGTGCCGGCCCCGCGTGGCATCGGGTTTGCGATGCCTCCGTGAGCGATCGGTGCGCCCGCGCCGTCGCGCAGGAGCGCCACGATGCCGCAAAGACGACCAGCCACAGCCCTGATCCTCGCTCTGGCCTGCTCCACACTTGGAGCGTGCGCCGTGATCGGCCCATCCGCTATCCGCTCCGGTCGCGAGACCTACGGCGAGGCGATTCGGGTCACCAGCGACCAGCAAGCGCTCAGAACGATCGTCAGCCATCGCTACGCCGAGTCGACAACCTCTCTCACCGTCGCGAGCATCACGGCGAGCATGCGCTTCGCCTCGTCCGCGGGATTCAACGTCGGCATCGGACCGAGCGACAATTACGACGGCAACCTGGTGCCCCTCTCGGGCGGGGTGGCCTACGAGGAGAACCCGACGATCTCGTACCTTCCCGTCGACGGCGCGAGGCACGTGAGGCAGGTTCTCTCACCGATCCCGCTGGATCTCTACCTCCTGCTCGTCAGCGCCGGTGATGCCGATCTCGTCCTCCCCATGCTCACCGACAGCGTCAACGGCATCCGCAACCACGCCTTCCTCAGCGACGAGGCGCCCGAGCGCGACACACAGTTCCTGACGTTCCTCGCCCTCATGGAGGAGCTCTTCGCGGCACGATGCATCGAGTGGGGTATCCAGCCCGACTCGACGCGGAAGTCGATGGTGCTCTTCGGGTACGCCCCGGATCACACCGACTCTGTGCGTGAGCTGCTGGATCTCTTGAACATCGATGCCGAGCCGGATGGCAGGAACATCACGATCCCCGTCTACCTCGGTGTCGGAGAGTCCGCGCCCGGTTCCGTCGCGATCAAGACCCGCTCGGTGTACGACGTCATCCGCATCGCGAGCGCGCTCGTTGATGCACCGGAAGACCACGTCGCTTCGAACCTCGCTCTCGCGTACCCGGAAGTGGCCAGCGCTTCCAGGCAGCTCCACGTCCGCTCGTCAGAGAAAAAACCGAAGTCGGCGGTCGTGTCGATCAAGTACCAGGGGCACTGGTTCTACGTCGACGCCGAAGATACGGACAGCAGGCTGGCGTTCCAGCTGCTCCGGCTCCTGGTCGACGTGCGCCTCGCCGACACCGGCCCCGGCCAGCGTGCCCCGGTCCTGACGGTCCCGGTCGGCGGCTAGGAAGCCCCGTCGTCGCTCTCGGGCTTGCCGTCGACGACCACGCAGGCGGTCAGATCACCCGTGACGTTGACCGCAGTCCGCGCCATGTCCAGGGGGCGGTCCAGACCCAGCACCAGAGGCAGACCCGTCGCCGGTATGCCCGCGCTCGACGCGATGTTGGTCAGGATCACGATGCCGACGCCCGGCGTCCCGGGTGCACCGATCGACGCCGCGACGACGGAAACCACAACGCCGACCGTCGTCCCTGTCGACAATTCGAGCCCGGCGGCCTGTGCGAGGAACAGCACGGCGATCGACTGGTACAAGGCCGTGCCCGCCATGTTGATCGTCGCCGCTAACGGGATCACGAGATTGGCCGTGTCCGGGCGCACGCGCAGCTTCGTGATCGCCGTCTCGATCGACAGCGGCATAACGGCCGCGGTGCTCGACGTCGAAAACGCCATGAGCTGGACCGGCGCGGTCATCCGCGCAAAATCGGTCACCTTGCGAGGCGTCAGCGTCGCGACGATCGCCAGGAACAGCATGTACAGCACGAGCAGGCCGAGCAGCACCGCGCCCGCGTAGGCCGCGAGCCCCCCCAGCGTCCCAAGCCCGACCTGGATCACCATCTGAGCGAGCAATCCGAACACCGCCAGCGGCGCGAGGAACATCGCCCACTTCACCACCTTCATCGCAACCTCGAGCACCGCGCCCAAAACGTCGAGCAGCGGCTGTGCCCGTTCACGGCCGATTGACATGCACGCGATACCGAGCAGAACCGCCAGGATCACCACGGCAAGCATGTCGCGATCGAGCAGAGTCTGTTCCACACTCGTCGGCAAGAGCGCAACGATGATGTCCGGCAGCTCTTCGGCCAACTGACGCGCGACCGGAGCCTCACCCGCGGCTGCCGGCTCGGCTTCCAAACCTTGTGCAACAGCCGTCTCCGCGACGGCGTCGCGGATGAGGTCGCCCGGGCGCATCGCCGACACGATGACCACGCCAAGAACCGACGCGGCCGTGGTCGTCACAAGAACGAACACCAGCAGGCGCCCGCCCAGACGCCGGAGGGACTCGCCTCCCGACGACCCGGTGATGCCCTGCACGATCGAGACGACGACGAGCGGCACGAGCACCAGCGAGATCAGCCCCAGGAAGAACTGCCCGGGGATCGCCAGCCATCGCCCGATGATCTCGCCGGTGTCGCGCGACACTATGGCGAGATCCGGCCCGAACACCGCACCCACGAGCACCCCGGCCACCATCCCAACCAGCACCTGGGCCCAGAGCCGCGCGCGGGCCCACGCCCGCAACTGCATGCGGAGATCACGGAGCGTGGTCGTCTCGGCGGCCATCGGTGCAGTCTATCGGCATGGAGCCTGGACCCGATCGCATCACGCTCCTGTAGACTCACCGGGCGATGGCCACCGGACGGCGTGACACCCCGGCGATGCGTCAGTACGACGCCTTCAAGCGTCAGCACCCGGACTGCCTGCTGCTGTTCCGGATGGGCGACTTCTACGAGCTGTTCGACGACGACGCCGTCGCCGCTTCCAAGGCCCTGGGCATCACGCTCACCGAGCGCACCGCCGGCATCCCGATGGCCGGCGTCCCCTACCACTCCTACGAGAGCTACGTGCGCCGCCTGCTCGACGCCGGGTTCCGCGTCGCCCGCTGCGACCAGATCCAGGACGCCCGCGAGGCCAAGGGCATCGTCGAGCGCGCCGTCACGCAGGTCTACACCCCCGGAACGCTCGTCGACGAGGCGATGCTCGACGAGGGCGCGCGCAACGCGCTGGCCGCCGTCTGCTTCCTCGCCCAGGGCGACGCGCTCGACGCCCCCGTCGGCGCGGGAGTCGTCGAGCTCTCGACGGGCTCGTTCACCGTCTTTGCCTGCACCGCCGGCGAGGTCGCCGACGAGCTCGCCCGCCTCAGCGCCAGCGAGCTGCTCTACGCCAGCCCCGGCGACAGCGCCGTCGACGCCCCGCCCAAGCGCGTCGCACGCGTCATCGAATCGCTCGCCATCCCCGGCACGCCCCGGCCCGGCTGGCACTTCCGCCTCAGCGAAGCGATGGAGGCGCTCCTCCAGCAGTACGGCGTGAACACGCTCGCCGGCTTCGGCATCGGCGATGAAGACCCCGTCATCCCCGCGGGCGGCGCACTCGTCCGCTACCTGCGCGAGACCCAGGCCCTCGACGCCTCGGGCGTCGCCACCAGCGAGGGGCACTCCTCCGGCTCGGCCTCGGCAATGCAGATCCGCGCCCGCTCGCTGGCCCACCTCGAGCCCCCCCGCAAGCTGGTCGCCGGCGAATCGGTGGTCATCGACGGCGCAAGCCTCCGCGCACTCGAGATCGAGCGCACGATCCGCCCGGTCGCCCTCGGGGGCTCGCGGGGAGACGGCTCGCTGCTGGGCGTGTTCAACCAGAAAGGACGCGGCTGCCGCACGCCCATGGGCCGGCGCGAGCTGCGCGACTGGCTGGTGCGCCCGCTCGCCACGCTCGACGCCATCGAGGCGCGCCAGGCCTGCGTCGCGACGCTCGTCGAAGACCGGCGCTCGTCGAACGCGCTCGCCGAAACCCTCGGACGCGTGCAGGACGTCGCCCGACTCAGCGCGCGGATCGGCCTCGGGCGCGCCACGCCCCGCGACATCGTCGGCCTCGGGCGCTCGCTGGCCCAGACAGATCCAATCCTCGAGGCGATCCGGGGCGCCCCGGCGTTCGACGCGCTGCGAGCGACGTTCGAGACCGTGAAACCCGCGCTCGACACCCTCGCCTCCGAGATCGAGCGCACCTGCGTCGACTCGCCCCCCTCCCACCTGCGCGACGGCGGCCTCGTGCGCGACGGGATCGACCCCGACCTCGACGAGGCCCGCGCCCTCCAACGCGAGAGCGGCGAGTGGCTCGCCACCTACCAGGCAGAGCTGGTCGAGCGCTACGAGCTGCCCAGCCTCAAGGTCGGATTCAACAAGGTCTTCGGCTACTACATCGAATTGCCCCGCGCCCAGGCCGGGCGCGCCCCGGCCGAGCTCACCCGAAAGCAGACGCTCAAGAACGCCGAGCGCTTCATCTCCCCCGAGCTCAAGGAGTACGAGGAGCGCGTGCTCAGCGCCGGCGATCGCGCCATCCAGCGCGAGCTGGCGATCTTCTCTGGCTTGTGCGCGCAGGTCGGCGAGCGCGTCGCCGACATCTCCGTCTTCGGGCGCACCTGCGCCGCGCTCGACGCCCTGTGGTGCCTGAGCGCCCAGGCGTCGCACGCCGGATGGACCCGCCCGGAAATCACCGAGGACCCTGCGCTGCACATCACCCAGGGACGCCACCCTGTCCTCGAAGACCTCATGGGGCGCCAGTTCGTCCCCAACGACGTCGCCCTCGGCCCGCCCGAAGCGCCCCTCGCGCTGCTCACCGGACCGAACATGGCGGGCAAATCGACCTACATCCGCCAGGTCGCGCTCATCGCGCTGCTGGCCCACGCCGGGAGCTTCGTGCCCGCCGAGCGCGCGCGCATCGGCCTGGTCGATCGCATCTGCACGCGCATCGGCGCCGACGATGCGCTGCACGCCGGCCAGTCAACGTTCATGGTCGAGATGGTCGAGACCTCGAGCATCCTGCACCACGCGACCACCCGCTCGCTGATCGTCCTCGACGAGATCGGACGCGGCACGTCCACCCTCGACGGCCTCGCCCTCGCCTGGGCCATCGCCGAGCGCCTCGCCGAACCCTGGGACGAGTCGGGCGCCTCCCCCCGCGCGCTGTTCGCGACCCACTACCACGAACTCACCACGCTCGCCGAGCGCATGCCCGATCGCGTGCGCAACCTCCAGGTCGCGGTGCGCGAATGGGGCGACGAGATCGTCTTCGTGCACCGCATCCTCGAGGGAGCCGCCAGCCAGAGCTACGGCATCCACGTCGCAAAGCTGGCCGGCCTGCCCCCGACCGTCGTCGCCCGCGCGCAGCAGTTGCTCCAGACACTCAGCGTCGCCCACGCCGGCGCCGAGCCCGAAGCACCCGCCCGCGCGCCCGATCCGAGCGAGCAGCTTGGCCTGTTCGTGGAGTACGCCGAGCACCCCGCGGTCGTCGAACTCAAGAGCCTCGAGATCGAGCGCATGAGCCCGCTCGAAGCCTTCGATCAGCTCCGCGCCCTCAAGGGCAGCGTCACCGGTCAGGACAACGGAGCCTGACGCCTACTCGCCCGGCGTGCGCACGTACGTTGCGATCAGCTGCGGGCGCCACGTCTCGCCCGCGTCGAACGACTCCTCGATCACGCGCCGGACGGTTCCCTCTTCGGCCGCTTCGAGGGAGAATCGCACCATCCTGGCCACGCCCCGGGAGGTCTGCTCGATGCCTTCGAATCTCGCTACACCCTGGCGATCGATGGCGCCTTCGAGCTGTGCGACACTGCCGGACTGATCGATCCACACCACGCGCCACGTCTGGGCGCGCACGTCGAAGTAATAGATCGCCTCCCCGGTATCGCCGGTCGTATCCGCCCAGGATTCGTGGACGATCCACTCGTTCTGGCGCGCCTCGATCGTGCTCGAGCCGACCCGCGTGCCGTCGTCGGTCAGCACATCCCACTCGCCGAACCAGAACCCGAGGCGCCGCATCTGGTTGAACTCGGGCGGGCGGCGTGTGAACGTGCGGATCTGCTGGTAGCGAGGGTGGTCGCGCAGCGGATCGAGATCCGCGTCTATCTCCAGCAGGTTCGACGCGAACCCGCCCAGGCGCGCCGACTCGTCGAGCGCGTCCAGTGCCTCGTCGATCCGCCCCGATTGCGCGTGCGCACACGCCACGTTGTAGAGCACGCCCGGGCGCAGCAGCTCGAATTCCGCGGCCCGCCCGTACGCCTCGATCGCCTCGTCCAGGCGCCCGGACGCCTGCAGCGAGTAGGCGAGGCGGTACCAGTACGTCCCCTCGCCGGGATGCGCGTCGGCCAGCTGCCGGTATTCGACCGAGGCCTCCTCCCAGCGCTCTGTCCGCCACAGCTCGTTGGCCGATTGGCGGGTCGGCTGCGCGTGCGCCGCAACCCCGCACACGAATGCACCGGTCACAATACTTGATATTACTAGTGCATTAACCCATGATACATAGATTAACCTTGGGAGATACATCATGGCAACGACACGCTCTCCTCTTCTCGCCCTGCTCGTCGCGGGCGTAGTCCTCGCGGGCATTGTGACAGCTTTTTCTGCCCTCGCCGGCCCGCTCCAGCCACCCGACGGACCGATCGAGAGCACCGGGCCCACACTCGCGGATCTCGAGAGCCAGCTTGCACAGTTCGGGCCCGGCAACACGAACGGCGCCGATTTCGCCGCGGGGGCATTCGAGTTCAACTTCGGCGCGGGCATGCTGGACGCGGAACTGCTCGCCGGGCCCGCGATCGTCCACTGGGTTCGGATCACCGGCCCCATCGGTGCGATCGACCTGCGCGATGCCTCCGGCCCGTTCATCGGGAGATTCGGCACAGCCGACAGCGCCCAGAATCAGCGCATCGACCTGGGACTGCGCGTACAAGGAGGGCTCCGTGCCGAATTCGTCGCCGACAGCGGCAGCTTCTTCTTCACGGTCGCCTACTCGCCGGCGAACTAGGGATCGCCTGCGGCTGCGGCCTCGGCTTCCGCCGCACGCTTCGCGTCGAACTCGCTCAGCCACTTGTCCATTGTTTCGAGCACCAGCAGCGCGATGAACCGGTCGCCGACCACACCCACTCGGATGCCCACCGAGCACACGCGCTCCGATCGCTCGGCCACTTTCACGGTCGTGCGCGTGCCCTTGCGGTCCTGGGCCTGGATGAACGAACTCGTGCGGCTCAGCCTGCTCTCGATCACCTCGAAGTCCAGGTCTTCGAACGCACGCAGGATCGCCGCGTGCAGACGCTCGATCGACTGGAAGCGCGCCGCCTTGATCTTGCCCCGGCTGTAGACCGCCACGCCCTCCTGCGCCGCGGCCATCCCCGCCGTTGCCGCCACGGAGATGGGGATCACGGCGCCGGCGCACCCCGCAAGCGTCGCGCCCGCCCCGATCAGGGCGGCGGCGCTCAACAGATTGATCGTGCGTCGCATGGCTCGGCGTACTCCCGGCGGGCTATCCTAACGCCCCTTTCCCGCAGCACCCGACCCGGAGCGCACATGACGGATCACGCCAGCCCGCCGACATCCCTGGACCGCTACGTCACGCTGGGCAATTCCGGCCTGCGCGTCAGCCCCTTCTGCCTCGGCGCCATGACGTTCGGCACCGAATGGGGTTGGGGCTCCGACGTCGAGTTGTCCAGGAAGGTGATGGACACCTACATCGACGCCGGCGGGAACTTCATCGACACCGCCAACATGTACACCAAGGGGCACTCCGAGGTGATCATGGGCGAGCACCTCTGCGCCGCGCCCGCCAAGCGCGACCGCCTGGTCATCGCGACCAAGTTCATGAGCGGCATGCACCAGGGCGACCCCAACTCCGGTGGCGCCGGGCGCAAGGCCATCGTCGGCGCGTGCGAGGAGAGCCTCCGTCGCCTGCAGACCGACTACATCGATCTGTACTGGATGCACTTCTGGGATCACCACACTCCCATGGAAGAGACCATGCGCGCCTTCGACGAGCTCGTGCAGGTGGGCAAGATCCGCTACGTCGGCTTCAGCGACACCCCCGCCTGGAAGTGCGCCCAGGCGCAGATGCTCGCCCGGTTCAAGGGCTACGAGCCGCTGTGCGCTCTCCAGATCGAGTACTCGCTGATCGAGCGCACCGTCGAGGACGAACTCATCCCCATGGCGCGCGAGATGGGCATGGGCGTCACCCCCTGGTCGCCCCTCAAGGGCGGCATCCTGACCGGCAAGTTCACGCGCGACACGCGGCCCCAAGAGGGCACGCGCGTCAAGGAAGACAACCCCAACCTCAACGAGCGCTCCTACGCGATCATCGACGAGCTGGTCGCGATCGCCGGCGAACTCGGCTCGACGCCCGCCAAGGTCGCCCTCGCGTGGGTGCAGGGACGCGACGGCGTGGCCTCGACCATCATCGGCGCCAGCAAGCTCCACCAGCTCAAGGACAACCTCGGCGCGCTCCAGGTCGAACTCAGCGCCGAGCAACTCGCCCGACTCGACGAGGTCTCGAAGCGCGAGCCCATCTTCCCGCAGAAATTTCTGCCATTCACACGCGGCATCTTCCAGGCCGGGACGACCATCAACGGCGAGCCCAGCGAGGCCTGGCCCATGGCGCCGCAGAACGACGAGGAGCGCTGGTGAACCACGCCCACTGCATCCGGACCGCGCGCACGACGCTCGCGCTGCTGCTCGCACTCGCCATGATCGGCTGCGCCGGGCGCGGCGGGCGCGAGATGTTCCTCACCGAGATCGCCCAGTTCGACCAGGACCTGCCGACCGGCGTCGCCGTCGCCGACGACGGGCGGGCATTCGTCTGCTTCCCGCGCTGGCACGCCGGGCGCCATCGCGTGCACGTCGCCGAGATTCTGCCCCCCACGCCCGACGGCGAGTCGACCTACGCCCCGTTCCCAGATGAGCAGTGGAACATGCGCGTCGGCTCCCGCCTCGCCGCGCCCGACACGCACTTCGTCAGCGTCCAGAGCGTGTACATCGATGATCGGAACCGCCTCTGGGCCCTCGACACCGGGGCACCGAACGATGGCAGCGAGCCGGTCACGCCCGTGCGCGGCGGCGCCAAGCTCGTTGAGATCGACATCCAGAACCGGCGCGTCGTGCGCACGATCCCCTTCGACAGCGTGGCCGCCCCCACCGGCAGCTACCTCAACGACGTGCGCATCGACACGCGTCGCGGCTTCGCCTACATCACCGACAGCGGCCTGGGCGCGATTCTCGTGGTCAGCCTCGAGACCGGCGCCGCCCGCCGGGTCCTCGAAGACCACCCGAGCACCAAGGCCGAGCAGATCGTCCCCGTGATCGGAGGCCTCGAGCTGCGCCGCGACGGCACCGGCGAGGTCCCGGCGATCCACGCCGACGGCATCGCCCTCAGCCCCGACCGGCGCTGGGTGTACTACCAGGCGCTCACCGCGCGCACGCTCTATCGCGTGCCCGCCGAAGCGCTGCGCGACTGGTCGTTCCCTATCGAGGACATCCCCGCGCTCGTCGAGAACCTCGGCGAGACCGTGATGACCGACGGCATGGCCATGGACCGCCGGCGCAACCTCTACTTCACGGCCCTCGAGCGCGACGCCATCGTCGTGCGCCGCCCGAGCGGCGACCTGATCGAGTACCTCGAGTCCGACCTCATCGCCTGGCCGGACTCGATCGCGCTCGGCGCCGACGGCGCGCTGGTGTTCACCACCAGCCAGATCCACCGCACCCCCTGGTTCAGAGCCGACGGCCGCTTCCCCCACGGCCCCTGGAGAGTCTTCATCTCCGCCCAGTGGGGACGCTAAGAAGCGCGTCGCGCCCGTAGATCACCGCCCGCTCCTACCATCACTCCATGCCGAAGCGCCGGCGAAGAGTCTGGGTGCGCGGGGTGGTGGCGCTGGTGCTCGGCACACTCTCGACGTACGCCGCGGCATTCTTTATGCCGCACGTCCTCGGCTGGCTGCCCGGACCGGCTCCACACTTCCACGATTGCACCTATTTCGCCGACGGAACCTGGTGGCGAGTCTCGGTCCATCGCTCACTCGGCGAACGGTTCATCATCACGGATCCTCAGCGCAGACCTGTCGGCGCCACACCCGAAGAGTCGTTCGAGTATCTCGATCGAAGAGGCGCGTTTCGGCGCCTTGCCTCGAGCAGCCTGCCCCGCGTGGAGCGCATCGATGCCACCGAATCCCCGCTCTCCGAGCGCGCACAAGCGTTCATGCACGCGAGATTCCAAACTACGCAACCCGTGCGCGCGGTCGTGCAAGGAACGGAGATCGAATTCTGGCGATGGGTGGGGAACGAAGTCCGAATCGGACTGCCGTTTGAAGCGCTCCAGATGCATGTCTGGTCGGACAGTCACACTGTGATCGCCGAGGGCGGCGTGGTCCTCGGCTCGTATCCCATGGACTGGATCTTCCTCCCCCTCCGCCCCCTCCTCCCAGGCTTCGCCATCAACACCGCCCTCTACGCCTCTCTCTGGTTCTTCGCCATTCCCCTACCCGGCAAGCTCAGGCGACGGCGCCGCCGGCGCAAAGGACTCTGCCCGTCCTGCGCCTACGACCTCTCCGGCGACCTCGAAACCGGCTGCCCCGAGTGCGCCTGGAACCGCGCCTAGGCTTCCAGCCACTCCAAGGACCCGAGGACCACCCCCATGCCCGCCACCGATCTCATCGAGAACACCGCCCTCCCCGCCGGCTTCCTCCGCGACCACTTCGATCTCGGCATGCCCTACCGCGACTACGTCCTCACCGGCGAGGACGACCATCGCACCAAGTGGGCCGACATCTACGAGCGCATCACGCTCACCGACGCCCAGCGCGACCTCATCGCCGGCTTCCCCCGCGAGATGAAGGTGCTCGTCACCAGCGGCACCTGGTGCGGCGACTGCGCCGCCCAGTGCCCCATGTTCGCCCGTATCGCCGAGGCCAACTCTTCCAGGATCGACCTCCGCTTCGTCGATCGCGACGAGCACCGCGAGCTCAGCGATCGCATCGTGATCTGCCAGGGACTGCGCGTGCCCACGGTCATCTTCATGGCCGAGGACTTCGAATTCGTCGGCCTCACCGGCGACCGCTCGCTCACCCGCTACCGCGCCGTGGCCTCCAAGCAGCTCGGCGCCGCCTGCCCCCTGCCCGGCGCGCAGGTCCCCGACGACGAACTCGCCGGCACGCTGCAGGACTGGGTCAACGAGTTCGAGCGCATCGCGCTCCTGCTCCGCCTCAGCCCCCGCTTGCGTGAGATCCACGGGGACTGACGCCGATTCGTTTGAATCAGTCCGGTCTGTGCCGGTCAGGCGAGTCGCGAAGGGACCAATCGGCCCGCATCACTGAAACCAAGCGCCCAAGGTGCCGACGTGCAGTTGCAGTTCATCCGAATTGTTTCGTGCGGCTAGCTCCGGGCCACTCGCGTTGAGTTATTGGGCCCTCGCACGCCGCGGAGTGTTTGCAGACACAACGGAGGCACGCGAAATGCCCAGCACCACGAACCGTCGCTCGAGCTCGGCCCGCAAGACCGGCTCGCGCAAGTCCACCGCCCGCAAATCGACCGCTCGCAAGAGCCCGGCCCGCAAGAGCAGCGCCCGCAAGGCCTCGGCCAAGCGCAGCTCGACGGCCCGCAAGAGCACTGCCAAGAAGGCCACGCGCCGCAGCCCGGCCCGCAAGACCGCCAAGAAGAACACCGCCCGCAAGTCCAGCGCCACGCGCAGCTCCGCCAAGAAGAGCTCCGCCCGCAAGGCCTCGGCCAAGAAGCGCACCACCCGCAAGCCGGCCGCCCGCAAGAGCTCGGCCCGCAAGACCAGCGCCAAGAAGGCCTCGAGCAACAACTCGAATGTCATCGCCACCATCTCCGGCAGCTTCGAGGGCAACATCTCCTCCAAGGGCAGCGTCCGCATCAACAAGAACAGCAACTGCAAGGCCAAGGTCAACGCCAAGCAGGTCTTCATCGACGGCAAGTTCCAGGGCGACGTCAACTGCCAGAACGAGTGCCGCATGACCAGCGGCTCGTCCTTCAAGGGCAACGTCAAGGCCAAGCGCTTCTTCGTCCCCGAAGGCGCCAGCTTCGACGGCCGCTGCAAGGTCGGCTCGTTCCGCAAGGCCGCCTGAGCGCCCGCTCGACACATCCACCACAAGACAGAAACGCCCGGCTCTTCAGGGGAGGCCGGGCGTTTTTCGTGCGCGCCTATTCGGCGCGCGGCGCTGTCGCAGCGCGGAGCTCCTCGTCCCAGTTCAGGATCACGCGCATCTCGCGCGGACGCTGCTCCCACTCGGCGGGCATCACCACGTAGAAGCGATCGTCCGGCCCGGCGTCCCAACTGCTCCAGCGGCTGAGCGCGTGGGGCCACGGGTTCTCGAACAGCCGCTCCTGCGCGCCCACCTCCAGCGCGCCGTCCTCGGTCACCGACAGGTCCGCCTTCACGATCCAGTCTTCCGACGCCCAGAACAGCGTGCCGCTGTCGGCCGACCACATCGGGTCGACTCCCCCGAGCAGCCCCTCGCCGAACGACACCTGCCAGCGCCGATCGAGCTCCGGGTAGTTGCGCACATACAGCACACCCGTGCCCGCCTCGGCCTCGATGTACGCCAGCCAGCGCCCGTCCGGACTGAACTTCGCCTGCCAGATCCTTCCGGCGTCGAACATCTCGCTGATCTCTTCGGGCGCTTCGAACAGGATCCGACGCAGACTGAATGACGCGTCCGGGTCCGCTTCCGTCGCGCGGGTTTGCAGCAGCAGGCCGGTGTCGCCCGGGAGCCAGGCCTCGCACCAGGTGTCGCTGAGCTTCCGCACGACTTGCTCCGTCCCTCCAGCGCCGAAGTCGCGCAGAATGAGATCGCCTCCGTCCTGCTCGTCGTCACTGCTGTGACGCAGGAAAGCCAGACGCGACCCCGTCGAGTCCCACTGGAAGTTGTACACCTCGCCTTCCGTGTTGAAGCGCTGCATGCGCCCGCTCGCCGGCTCGAACGTCCACGCCTCCAGCGACCGGCGCAGCGTGCTCATCGCGATCCGCGAGCCGTCGGCGTTCACCGCCATCGTGTCGGCGAGGAAGTCCGGCTCGGTGATCGGGGTCACGCCGCCCTGCTGGTCCACCACCGCGAGGCGCCGGCCATCGCTGAGCCGCCGGCCGGGCACGTACACCAGGTCACCCGACCACGACAGTGCCGCCAGGGGGCTGTCGCCCCACTCGCCGCACAAGACACCGTCGAGCACCCGGCGCTCGGGGCCCGTCACCGTCCCCGTGTCGAAGTCGAACGGCACAGCCAGCAGCGTCGAGTCGCGCCGGAAGACCATGTGCCCGCTCGAGCACACACGGGGGCTCGCCGCGTTCGCGAGCACGCGGTCCACACTGCCATCGACCGTCGAGATCCTGAGGATCTCGTAGTCATCGATCGTGTTGTTCGAGTAGGCGTCGACCAGCAGGTATGGCTGGCCCGGCACGGAGCACAACTCGACGATGCCCACCACCCCCGGGGTCTCGATCGGACGAGAAAGCAACTCCAGTTCACCGTCGTCGACCGTGATGCGGTAAATGCTCTGGTAATCCTCGCCCGGCATGTACAGGTGCTCGGGGTCCGGCCACACGGGGTCACCGGACAGATCCGCCACATCGCCGATCGGCAGGGGCGGCCCCCCGTCGACCGGCACGCGGTACAGCGTGTTGCGCTGCCCGTAACAGATCCAGCGACCGTCGGGGCTGAATACCCCGGCCCATGCGTCGTCGGTGCCCGGGATCTCGCGCACCTCGAACGAGTTCAGATCCCGCATGATCAGCTTCCCGAAGCCGACGGGGTTCACGACCACCTTGGAGCCGTCCGGCGAGATCGCGATCTCCTGCGCCACGGCCCGCTCTCCGGCGCCGGGGCGATCGAGCACCAGCGGCAGGCCCAGCCGGATCGTGCGTGCGTTCATGCGCTCGGCGCCGCGCGACGGCAGGAGCCCCGACATCGCGCCCATGAGCGCGAAGGCCAGCGCCACGATGACCACATACGGCAGCGCCGCTACGAGCCCGCCTCGTGTGCGCGTCTCTGCGCTCTCGAGACCGCCCGCCAGACCGGCCGTCTCCAATTCAATGCGCGCATCGCCGATGTCGCGAAGCCTGCGCGAGCGATCGCGCTCGAGGCAGCGAGTCAACAGGTGGCGGACGATCGCCGGCGTGTCGCCGGGAAGGCGCGCCAGGTCGACCTCCTTATGCAGGATCGCCCCGATCGAGTCCGTCGGCGTCTCGCCGATGAACGGCCCCGCGCCCGTCAGGCACTCATAGAGGATCACGCCGAACGACCAGATGTCGGTCCGCTTGTCCACGCGCCGCCCGCGCGCCTGCTCCGGGCTCATGTAAGGCGCGGTCCCCAGGATCACCCCGGGCACCGTGGGAGAGTTCGGGTTGGTCATCGTCGCGATCTGGCTCGCGCTCGACGACGAGCTGTGACCCTCGGCGCTCTTGGCCAGGCCGAAGTCCAGCACCTTCACGCGCCCGTCGGACGTCAGCTTCACGTTCGCCGGTTTCAGGTCCCGGTGCACCACGCCCGCCTCGTGCGCCGCCTCGACGCCCGCGGCGATCTGCGCGCACACTTCCAGCGCCTCGTCGACCGCCATCGCCCCATGGTCCAGGCGATCGCCCAGCGTCTCGCCCTCGACGTACTCCAGCACGAGGAACCGGCGCCCCTCCTGCTCCTCGACGCCGTAGATGCCCGCCACGTTCGGATGGCTCAGCTGGGCGAGCGTCTTGGCCTCGCGCTCGAAACGCGCCAGACGCTCGGGGTCCTCGGCCAGGTGCTCGGGCAGGGCCTTGACCGCCACGTCACGATCGAGCTTCGTATCCCTCCCCAGGAACACGACGCCCATCCCCCCGCGACCGATCTCGCGCTCGATGGTGTAGGGACCGACCTGTGCAGGAACCTCCGCCACGGCCAGAGTGTATCCGCCAAACAGGCCATCGCCCGCCAGTTTCGGTGCGTGCTATTCAGGCTCCGCCGGCTCGCGCTGGAACGCCCCGATCTCGTCGCAGCCCTCGCTGCGCCGGGAGAAGGCCACCGCGACGATCCGCCACCTCTCGTCCATCTTCACGAGGTGGAACGCGTTGAACCCGCAGTGGCTCGGCTGGCCATCCAGCAGGAAGTCGTACGGCGCCCACAGCATCGCCAGCGCGCCGTCGACGCGCACCAGCGGGTCCCACATCACCTCGTCCAGGAACGCCTCGCTCCCCGTGATGGACCCGATGAAGCCGTCGGGCGGTCCGACGCTCACGCGCGACCGCCCATCGCTCCCGACGGCCGCCATCGAGATCTCCGGCGCGAAGAGCTCGCGCATCGCCTCAGCGTCCTTGGCGCGCATCGCGTCGAAGAGCCCGTCGACCGCCGCGACGACCGCCTCGCGTTCGGCACCCTCGGGATCCGCCGCGTGCCCGCTCCCCGAGATCGCGATCGCGCCGATCACGACGCCGACCAGACCCGCCAGCGCGCCGGAGCGCGCACGTCTCGCACTGTCTCGCATGGAGATCCTCCTGAGTGATCAGTCTCCGAGGATACCCGCGGGCGATCGCGACTCAGGGACAGAGCACGAGCCAGTTTTCGAGCACCGCGGTGACGTCGCCGAAGTCCACCACACCGTTGAAATCGGCGTCGCCCGGGCCGCTGGTCTCGGGATCGAGGGCCGGGTACTCCGCTCCCCAGTGCAGGAGCACGCTCGTGAGATCCGAGAAGCTCACCTGGCCATCGGCGCTCGCGTCGCCGATGCACGGCGGCATAAAGTCGCACAGGAAACCCTCGAGCGCGAACGCATCCACGCCGGCCTCGACGACCGACTCCAACCCGAGATCGCGTGCGACGAACCGGAAGCGCACCTGATCCGTCAATCCGATCGACGCGCCCAGATCGTGCTCGACCAGCATCCACCTGCCGGCGATGTGCGGCGCGTCATCCAGCACCGTCGGCCCGACGGTCTCGAGCGTGGTCCACCCCGAGCCGTCGTCGGCTTCGATGACGAACGCGTCCTCCGCCGCTCCCGAGTTCTTCGAAGTCGTGTCGAACAGGCGCGCGTAGCGAAGCCGAGCCGACTCGAACGGAGAGAGGTCGTACACGCCGGTTTCCAGCACCGCCTCGCCGGCGTCGACGTCGGAATCGCAGTTGCGGACCCCTTGGAAGTTGAACGCCGAGTTGTCGGTCAGGAAGCACTTGCCCGAGCCGTCGAAATCCGTCGCCGGGAACGAGAGGAAGCGCGACGGCAGCGTGTTCACGGTGCACGACACCGGTTCGCCACGATCCCAGAGCCCGTCGCTCGCGTCGCCCGTGCTCGACCACCCGGGAGGCTGCGTCTCGAAGTCGTGGGCGGCGACGACGACGGTCTCGCCGATCCTCGCCCGCAGCGGCCCCCCACCTCCAGCAGCCGGCAGCGTCGTGACCCCGGCCTGAGTCGACGTGGCACTGAAGAAGTACTCCGTGGTCCCGGCGCACTCGCTGGCGGGGATATCGGCGTGGTAGAGCCCGCCTCCCTTCTGCTGCATGGGCACCGGCAGGAACGTGCCACCACCCACGCGCCACCACAGCGTCACGGAATTCAGCAGCAGCAGGTCGTCGCGCGGTGTGACCGCGAGCGTTACCGGCGTGGGCAACCCGGGCGCGAGCACCTCCGGTGCCGTGCCAGCAACAGCGAGCAGCGGCCCGCGCACCTCGTCTTCGACCTCGATCCGCAGCGTGTAGAGCTGCGCCTCGTTCATCGTCGGAGCCTTCAGCACGCGCACGAAGTACTCGCCCGCGCCGGTCAGCAGCACGCCGTCGGCGACCTCCGGCTGGCCGAGGCCGGGAGCCCCCGACAGGTACACGAGCGAGCCGTTGCTGCGCTGCACCTGGAACGAGAGGTCGGCGATCGCTTCGCTGTCGGTGAACTGCGTCGAGCAGCACGAACCCAGCGTGTTGCCGCAGCCGCCGCTCTGGATGTTGTCGCGGTACTCGAACCCCACCGGGGTCGCCACGATGGTCACGCGGCAGCGAGCCGGAACCTCGAACCGGAAGTAGTCGTTGTCCCCGTTGTTATCCAGCGAGAGCAGCGAGAGAAACGGCGTCTCCGGCCCGGGCGTGCCCGCGAGCATCGCCTCGGGCGCCGCGCCCACGTCCACCGACCCGCCGATCTCGATGAGCCCAAGGTCGGTCGCAGCCCCCCGCGAATCGTTCGGCTCGAACGCATCGCCGTAGAGCGTCTGGGCGAACCGGACATCGTCGTGCTGCGGCCCGACGAACGAGACCGACGCGATCGGCTGCATGAGCGCCGATCGCTGCACCGGGCAGATGTGCCGGGCTCCCAGCCCGTGCCCCAGTTCGTGCGCGATCACGTTGCGCAGCCGGAGCGACTCCGAATCCGTGTTGTCGTAGAACGCGTCGGTGGTGTCGATCACCATCTCGGCGCCGAAGTCGGGAAAGTAGTTGTACGCCAGGATCCCCCCCGTCCCGTCGACAGGCTTTCCCGTGATGCGGATGTCGCCGCGCACGCCGAGCACACCCGGCGCCGTGAGCGGATTCGAGTCGACCAGCGCGCCGTCGTCGTTCGGTTCGTAGACAAACGTCAGCCCGCTGAGCTCGCCCCAGCGCTGGAACACCTCTTCGAAGATCGGCCGCCACTGCGCCGGCGATCCGTAGATCCCGTTGAGGCTCGCAAACAGATCGTTCGGCGCCGAACCCTCGCCCGCGCCGCTCGCGATGGTCGTTCCGTCGGGCACGAAGCTGTAGGTCAGCGTCTTGGGGTCGCCGCGCGAGCCGGCGAAGCCGTCGGTCGCTGTCCCTTCCCAGCGCTCGCCCTCCTGGAACCGCTCGGCTCCCAGGAGATCGTTGAACGCCCAGACCACTTCCGGTTCCGCGTCATCGTCGAAGCACACCGCCGCCATCGCCTCGGGCGCACGCCCCATCGACGCCAGCATGCCCAGCATCTCGCGCTGCAAAGGCGTCGCGAGCGCCATCGCCTGCTCCAGCGTGGGACCCGCGCATTCTTCAACCGCTGATGACCGCTCACCGATCGCAACGGCCGGAACCTCCCGCTCCGAAGCCAACAGCCCCAGCGCTACAAGCGCCCACCAGGCGAGCAAACCCAACACACGCGTCCTCAAGCGGTCCCTCCTCGGCCCGCACCTCCGTACGTAGCCGCGGAACAATAGATCCCCGGGCCTGGCAGGGGCGATCACCACTTTCGGGACCGCCGCGGGCGCGTTCTTATCGGCGCCCCGCGATACCGGTCCCACAGGCCGCATGAATCGCCGTTCCGCGCGCATTTCCCGTGCGCTCGTTTGAACCTCCACGCAACCCCGCGCACTGCACCACTTAGAAAACAGCAGCACCGAGCGGGCGGCGCCGGATGCACCACCCGCCACCACGGTCCCGCTGATCCAAGACAACGCACGGCACACCACCGCGCTCGTTGCGCCGGTCGTCGTCGCCGCGCGCACTCGTAGGGGCACCGCTCATGCAGACCACCCGAATCACCGCCGCCGCAGCCGCCACGCTCGCACTCACCTCTTCCCTCCTCGCCGGCCCGCCCGAACCGGGCGCGATCCGCTGCGGGGTCGAACCCATCGCCCCCGGAGGCTGCTGCGTCGAACCGGCCCAACTCCCCAACTGGGAAGCGATGCCGCGCATCCAGATCGCCATCTGCCTCGACACCAGCGGAAGCATGACCGGCCTCATCAACCAGGCCCGCACGCGCATCTGGGCGATCGTCAACGAACTCACCAAGGCCCACGCAAATGGCCAGCGCGCACGACTCGAGATCGGCCTCTACCGCTACGGCAGCGCCGAACTCCCCGCCACCCAGGGCTACCTCCGACAGCTCACCCCCCTCTCAACAGACCTCGACGTCCTCTCCCGCGAGCTCTTCGCGCTCTCCACCGGAGGCTCCGAAGAGTTCTGCGGCTGGGTCATGAACAGCGCAAACACCCAGCTCCGCTGGGACAAGCGCAACGCCTCGTCCTCCGAAGCACCCGTTCTGCGCGCCATCATCATCGCCGGCAACGAGGAGTTCACCCAGGGACCCGTCGCCTACCAGTCGGTCGTCGAAGCCGCAGTCAACGACGGCATCCTCGTCAACACCATCTACTGCGGCAGCGACGCCGAGGGCCAGGCCACCGGCTGGCTCCACGCCGCACACCTCGCCGGCGGCACCTACCACGCCTTCGACCACAACCAGCAGGTCTTCGACATCCCCGCGCCCCAGGACGAAGAGATCGCCCGCCTCAACAGCCAGCTCAACGACACCTACATCGCCTTCGGCACCGCCGGACGCCAGCGCGTCGAACTCCAGCGCGAGCAGGACGACGCCAACATGGGCGCAAGCGCCGGCGCCTTCGCCGAGCGCGCCGCGGCGAAATCCGGCGAGGCCTACAACAACGCCGACTGGGACTTGGTCGACGCCGTCGAAGAAGGCACCGCAAGCCCCGCCGACATGCCCGCCGCGTCCCTCCCCGCCGAGATGCGCACGATGAGCAAGGACGAGCGCATCGTCTACGTCCAGCGCAAGACCGAAGAGCGCCGCGTCATCCAGGAGAAGATCACCACCCTCGTCAAGGAGCGCGAAGCCTTCATCTGCAAGCACCGCCCCGACGATCACGGCGAGACCCTCGACTCCGCCATCATCCGCTCCATCCGCGAGCAGGCCATCGAAGCCGGCTTCTCCTTCCCCGCCCCGGGCGAGCCCGACTGAACCACCCCCCAGCCTCCACAGCGCAGCAGCTCCGTCCCCGGCTGCCCCGGGACGCGGCAAGCCCGGTCTCCCCCAAGGGGACCGGGTTTTTTCGGCGCGATCGAGGCCACACCGGGCGTCGAGGTAGGCTCCTCGCGTGAACGAGCAAGAGAACATCCACGCCAGAGACGAAGCGCGTGCGCTGTTCGAATTCGCCAACCTCGCACGTGAGTTCGTGGAGTTGATGGCCCGCTGCTCGACACTCTCTCGGCGGGAGTTCTTCCGACAGGTTCAACCGCACCTAACGCAAATGCTCCGACTCGCTCCCGATCTTCCTTCGTACGCGGCGGCAGACGAATACGACAAGGTCAGTCTTGAGGCGTCTCTCTGCGAATTCCGCGAAGAGTCCATGCCCCAACTCCAAGAGCTTCTCTCCACCCCCACCATGGAACCCTGGCTCCCGACCGAGGACTCCCACGGCACCACGACCGATCCCTTCATCCTGGCCGACGGCCTGTCAGACATCTGGAAAGCACTCCGTATCGGCCTGGCGCTCTGGGATCGCGAAGACTCCGATTCGCGCGAGCAGGCCGCCTGGCAGTTCTATTTCGAGTTCAACCACCACTGCAATCACCACGCAGAGGAGATCCTCGACGGGATCCGGTTCTTCGAGGCCAACGCCGGAAACCGCCCCTGAGCGCTCAAATTCGACCCTCTGCCCCTCTGCCCCTTCTCCCTCTCTGCTATCCTCCAACGTCCGGGATAACCAAAACCCAGCCCCAACGACCCCAGCAGGAGCCACTCCCTCCATGTCCACCGCGACCGCCGCCGGCGCCCAGCCCATCACCATGACCGACGCCGGCCTCAGCGTCCCCAGCCACCCGATCATCCCCTTCATCGAGGGCGACGGCACCGGGCCGGACATCTGGGCCGCCTCCGTCCGCGTCTTCGATGCCGCGGTCGAGAAGGCCTACGGGGGCGAGCGCCAGCTGATGTGGCACGAGGTCGCCGCGGGCGAGAAGTCCTACAACGCCACCAAGGAGTGGCTCCCCGAGGCCACGCTCGACGACTTCCGCAAGTACCTCGTCGGCATCAAGGGCCCCCTCACCACCCCGGTCGGAGGAGGCATCCGCTCGCTCAACGTCGCGCTCCGCCAGATCCTCGACCTCTACACCTGCCTGCGCCCCGTCCGCTGGTTCGACGGCGTCCCCAGCCCCGTCCGCGCCCCCGAGCTGACCGACATGGTCATCTTCCGCGAGAACTCCGAAGACATCTACGCCGGCATCGAGTTCGAGGACGGCTCGCCCGAGAACGCCCAGTTCAAGGACATCTTCAAGCACCACTTCCCCGACCTCTACAAGAAGATCCGTTTCCCCGATTCCGCCGGCATCGGCGTCAAGCCCGTCAGCCGCGAGGGCACCGAGCGCATCGTCAAGGCCGCGATCAAGTACGCCCTGGACAACGGACGCACCAGCGTCACGCTCGTCCACAAGGGCAACATCATGAAGTTCACCGAGGGCGCCTTCCGCGACTGGGGCTACCAGGTCGCCGCCGAGCACTTCGGCGCAAAGCCCCTCGACGGAGGCCCGTGGCACGTCATCGACGTCCCCGGTCGCACCGAGGCCGACATCACCCACCGCCCGACCAAAGACGGCAAGGCCCGCGTCGACCCGACCAAGCTGGTCATCAAGGACGTCATCGCCGACGCCTTCCTCCAGCAGCTCCTCACCCGCCCCGCCGAGTACGACGTCGTCGCCACCATGAACCTCAACGGCGACTACATCTCCGACGCCCTGGCCGCCTGCGTCGGCGGCATCGGCATCGCCCCCGGCGCCAACATCAACTACGACACCGGCCACGCTATCTTCGAGGCCACCCACGGCACCGCCCCGAAGTACGCCGGCCAGGACAAGGTCAACCCCGGCAGCGTGATCCTCTCCGGCGAGATGATGCTCCGCTTCCTCGGCTGGACCGAAGCCGCCGACCTGATCGTCAAGGGCATCTCCGGCGCGATCAGCGTTAAGACGGTGACCTACGACTTCGAGCGACTGATGGACGGCGCCAAGCTGCTGAAGTGCTCGGAGTTTGGTGAGGCGATTGTGGGGAAGATGGGGTAGGGAGTCCGGTGCCATGCCTTCGCATCAGCGAGGATGCGCCGGCGAGCGACCCCGATCGATAACGGCCCGCACGCGATCGCCCTGGGGCGCGATCCGGCCTTTCGCACGCGCATTCCGCTAGGATTCGGTTGCGCTCGCGATACCGGGCGCACGCATTCGCCGTGTATCTGCTGCTGCACATGTTGGGTGGTCTGGCGCTCCTGGTGCTCGGGATCCGCTTCCTGCGGAAGGGGCTCGACCGCCTGCTGGGCGACCGCCTGCCGGTGGTGATCGCCAGGGCGACGCGCGGCCCGTTCCAGGCGACGGGCACCGGCATCCTCATCGGCGTCGTCGGACCGAGCAGCACGGCGCTCTCACTCGTGAGCATCTCGCTCGTGCAGGACCGCGACGTGCCGCTGAAGCGCGCGATGTCGTTCCTGCTCGGGGCCTACGTGGGCGCGACGATCATGGTGCAGATCATCGCGCTGAGCATCTCCGACGAGGCGCCGATCCTGGTGCTGGCCGGGGTGGCGCTGTTCCTCGGCGCCACGCGCCGGGTGACACGCGGCATCGGACAGGTCTTCCTGGCGCTGGGCATCATCTTCCTGGGTGTCGGGATCATGCAGGAGGATGCCGCGCGGATCGCCGGCCACGAGGACCTCGGCGAGCTGCTCGAGCTGGCCTCGCGCTACCCGTGGCTGCTGGCGCTGCTCGGGCTCCTCCTGACCATGATGCTCCAATCCAGCACCGCCACCATCGCCGCGCTGCTCAGCCTCGGCGCCGGCCAGAGCGCGATGATCGGCATGGAGGTGGCGCTCCCGGCCGTCGCCGGAGCCAACGTCGGCATTGCAGCCACGGCGCTCATCGCCGGGTGGCGCCGCGTCGAGTCGAGGCGCCTGGCCCTGGGCGTGCTCTTGTGCCGCGGGGCGGTCGCGGTCGTCGTCCTGACCCTGGGGGCATGGAGCCTCGGTCTGATCGCCTACCTCCCCGGCGAGCTGCCCCGCCAGATCGCCCACGTGCACACGGCGTTCAACCTGCTGGTCGTCGTCGCGTGCTTCCCGCTGCTGGGCGCCGTCGCGTGGCTTGTCGAGCGTCTGATCCCACCCGGCCCCATCGAGCGAACGACGTCGGATGTGATGCGCCTCGACCCGCGATGGGCAAACGAGCCAACCGTTGCCTTCGCGCAGACGCGCCGGCAGATCGGCATGATGACCCAGCTGGTGCGCGGGATGCTGGGAGACGCTTGGGATGCGCTGGAGTCCGGCGACGCGAGCCTCATCCGCGGGATCCGCGAGCAGGACGATCTGGTCGATCTCGTGGACCGAGACGTCAAGCTCTTCCTCACGCAGGAGCTCACGGGCGAGCTGACGAACCGGCAAACGCAGATGCGCATCGATCAGCTCCGATTCGCCACCGACCTGGAGCGGATCGCCGACCTCATCGAGCGCGACCTGATCGGGATCGCGCGCAAGAAGCAGGCGACCGGCCTGCGCTTCTCCGATGAAGGATGGGGCGAGATAAAGGACCTGTTCGACGAGGTGCAGGAAGCGCTCGCGCTGGCCGAAGCGGCGTTCGTCGAGAACGATGCGGAGCTCGCTTCCAAGCTCCTGGCTCAGAAAGAACGGATCCGCGATACCGAGCTGGCGCTCCGCAAGGCTCACTACGAGCGCCTGCATCTGGGCCGGCCGGAGACGCTCGAGACGACCGAGATGCACCTCGAAGCGATCGGGATACTCAAGACGATCGGGCACCTCGCGGCCAGCGTTGCCCACTCGGTTCTGGGAACGGGCGACGAGACGGCGGAACGGGACGCCTCGGATCACCGAGGGAGCTGAGAACGAACCGAGCTAGCGAACCATGTGCCATGCCTTGACCCGAAGGGCGAGGCATGGCTCAGCAACCGCCCAAACCAATACTCAATCAAACTCGGACCACTCGGACTCCATTCCTGCGAGCGCCCGTGTCGACGCCCACGCCCAGTCCCCCGCGCGCTTCGCCCGCACCCGGGGCCACTCCCCCCTCTCCCGAGCCTCCTCACACCAACGGCCACCCCTCCCCGCGCCCAGGTACCTTTACCGGCAGATGCCCGAAGACAACGACGATCCCAAGCCAACCAAGCCCACCAGCGCCATCCCCTTCGGCCTCATCTTCGGCGCCGGCCTCGGCGTCTTCATCGGGATCACCGCCGGCGTCGTCACGGGCAACATCCCCCTCGGCGTCGCCCTCGGCCCCGCCATCGGCGCGAGCCTCGGCCTGGTCATCGCGATCATCATCGACAACCAACGCCGCCACGGACGGGGCCAGTAGCCGCGTCGCGCCGCGACCCCCGGTACCTTGGGCGCATGCGAACGCCACTCACACTGATCGTCATCACCCTCCTCGCCCTCCCCCTCGGCGCCTGCCAGACGTGGAAGTTCGACGCCGGGCGCGAGCTCGTCGAGAGCGAGCTCGCCTGGGCCGAGGCCCTGGCCGCCCACGACTGGGAGACGCTCGACCAGATCCTCGCCGCCGAGTTCCGCCTGACCTTCGTGGAGCTCCCCGACTTCATCCCGCCCGGCGCTCCGCCCGAGTTGCCCCGCCAGGAGTGGCTCGACAACACCCGCCAGATGACCTTCGGCAACGTCGTCGCCGACAGCATGAACATCAGGTACCACGGGCGCAACGTCGCCACGGTGCGCCTGGAGATGACCCTCGAAGACTGGCGCTTCAACGGCAACCTCATCCCGCCGGACTACGACCTCACCGACGTCTGGGTCCGGCGCGACGGACGCTGGCAGGTGATCAACCGCATCAGCGAGCCCAAGTAATCGCCGGCGCGTGACTGCCCCCTTCCTCTCCCCCTGGGAGAGGATGTCGAGGCGAAGCCGAGACAGGTGAGGGCTCCCCTCCTACTCCCCCTCCCAACCCTCCTCCCACCAACCAGCGCACGACCTCACCCCCACCAACACACCCGGAGCCAACGAATGCCCGCCCAGACCCACGAATACACCCCCACCCTCACCTGGGTCCGCGACAACCCCGGCGCACCCATCGAGCCCTACAACGACTACTCGCGCACCTACACCGTCGAGTTCCCCGAGCCGGCAGGCAAGCCCACCATCACCGGCAGCGCCAGCCCGCTCTTCAAGGGCGACCCGTCGCTCCACGACCCCGAAGAGCTGCTCTGCGCCTCGGCCGCGGCCTGCCACATGCTCTCCTATCTCGCGATGTGCTCGAAGTTCAAGCTGCCGATCGTCTCCTACACCGACAGCGTCAGCGCCACGCTCGAACTCGCCATGACCGGCGGGCGATTCACCCAGATGACCCTCCGCCCCCGCTGCGTCTTCGCCTCGGGCGCCGACGCCGACAAGGCCCGCGAGCTCCACCACAAGGCCCACGAGATCTGCTTCATCGCCAACTCGGTGAACTTCCCGATCACCATCGAGGCGCAGATCGAGGTGCAGGGGTAGCACGCCCGCCCGGGTATCCTCTGGCCATGCGCACGCTCACGACCACCCTCGTCCTGCTCCTCCTCGCCGCCCTCCTCCCCGCGTGCAACGCGCGCTGGAAGGTCGACGCCGCGGCCGACATCATCCAGTACGAGAAGCGCTGGACCGAGGCGCTGCAGGACAAGAACACCGTGGCCCTGGATCGCATGCTCGCCCGCGACTTCCGCCTCGTGTTCGTCGAGCCCGGCTCGCCGGCCGTCTCCCGCGAGGAGTACATCGCCAACACCCAGCGCATGACCTTCGACTCGCTGGAGACCGGCAACATCAACCTGCGCTACGCCGGGCGCAACGTCGTCACGGCCCGCATGCCGATGACGTTCACCAACCTCCGCTTCGACGACAACCCCATCGGCGACGAGTACATCCTCACCGACACCTGGGTGAAGCGTGGCCCCCGCTGGGAGCCCGTCCAGCGCATCAGCGAGGACGCGAAACCCGCGCAATCCTCGAACTAGGCGACAGGATCGCAGTTCTCGCGCTTCTGATACTCTCTTACGAGTAAGGGCGCAGTCACCCCGGGAGGACCGACCACGATGCTGCGCTACACCCCACTCTCCACCATCCTGCTCAGCGCCTGCCTGTTGGCAATCGCCTGCCCGCTCGTCGGCTGCACGTGCGGCTCGACCAAGAGCACCTATTCCCTCATGCCGGACCAGGTGTTCTACGGGCGCGGCGCCTCCGAAGCCCGCCTGGGCGCCTGGGGGATCGAGGACGACACCTGCCCCAACACCTTCGAGCGCATGGGGTGGGACAAGGACCTCGTCGAGGGCCACAAGTCCTACTACGTCCGCGCCGTGATCCCCGTCCGGGTCAAGGAAGGCGACTCGTTCCGCAAGAGCCGGAACCGCCCCGTCGAGCTCGTCCCCGCCGCGGCAACCTGCGCCGACGGGTGCTCGAGCTCGTGCGAGTCGTGCGAAGACAGCGCCACGCTGTGCCTGGCGATCGTGGACCTCAACAAGGACCACACGCTGCTGCACCTCAACCTGCCCGAGTTCGTCGAGGTCCGCGAGCAGCTGCGCAGGACCGACGATTCGCGGATCGTCACGGCCGTGGCCATCGTGCTCGGCCCGGAGTGCGCGGGCTGCGAGCGCTCGGGCGCCTGCGAGGCCTGCAGCGCGACGATCGCCCGCGTGATCGAGGGCGACACCGGCGCGACCCTCCAGCCCGGCTGGGTGTACGCCTACCAGATGTCCCGCGTGGGCTGGTCGCCGGACCGCGAGCGGATCACGGTTCTCAAGACCGATCGCCCGCGGGACCGCGACGACTTCCAGGGCCTCGGCGAGCCCGCGACCCGCGCCGAGTAATCCCGCTTTCCTGACAGGACCGCGCTGCAAGCGCGTCCTGACTCCCAGACCCCGCTCCGGGGGCAGGAGGATCATCGCTATGCCATTGCCCAGACTCGCGCTCGTCCTGGTCGCCTCGCTCGCGATGGCCGCGCCCTGCGTGGCCCAGAACACGTTCGGCGATTACACCGACCATCGGGAGGCCCCCGAGGGCGTCGCCGGCGTCGACCGGGCCCGCGCCGCGATCGACGCGTACAACTCCAACGACCCGGACACGATCCTCGCGTTCCTGCGCGGGGCGTTCAGCGCGTCGTTCTTCGAGAGCCACTCGCCCGAGGAGCACGCCGGCGTCTGGCAGCGCTCCTACTCGGGCACCGGCCCCCTGGAGTACCAGGCCGTGCGCACGTACACGGAGCCCCGCGATGATCTGGTGGTGATCGCTTACGCCAGCGTGCCCGAGACCTACCAGGCGCTGGTGCTGATGCCCGATCCCGAGACCCCCGACCGCTTCGGCGGGATGTACTTCGCCCCGGCGCGTCCGCCTTCGTACCTCGAGCCCAGCGAGCCGCTGTCTCCCGAGGCCGCGGCCGCCCGCCTGGGCGAGCTGATCGACAAGCTGGCGAGCCACGACATGTTCAGCGGCACCGTGAAGATCACGAGGGGAGACGAGGTGCTGCTGGAGAAGGCCGTCGGGCTGGCCAGCCGGCGCTTCGACGTGCCCAACACGATCGACACCAAGTTCAACCTCGGCTCGATGAACAAGATGTTCACCGCCGTGTGCATCGCGCAGTTGGTCGAAGACGGGAAGCTAAGCTTCGACGACTACGTCGGCGATCACCTGCCGAACTACCCGAGCTCGGACGTCCGCGAGCGCGTGCAGATCAAGCACCTGTTGAGCCACACGGCGGGCACCGGCAACCACTTCACCGACGAGTTCGTCGAGGGCTCGAAGACGGTCTATCGCGAGACGGGCGACTACATCGGCCTGTTCGGCGACGACGACCTCCGCTTCGAGCCCGGCACCGACTGGGGCTACTCGAACGCGGGGTTCTTCATCCTGGGGATGATCGTCGAGGCCGCGAGCGGGCAGGACTACTACGAGTACGTGCGCGAGCACATCTATGAACCCGCGGGGATGACCGACTCGGACTCCTACGACATGGACATCCCGGTCAAGAACCTGGCGATCGGCTACACGCGCAGCCCCATGGGCGGGTTCCCCGACGACGGGATGCGCTGGCTCGAGACCAACGGGGGTTGGCGGAACAACAACCTCATGCACTCGATCAAGGGCACGCCGGCCGGCGGCGGGTTCAGCACATCGCCCGACCTGATCCGCTTCGCCCAGGCGCTGCGCTCGGGCACGCTCGTCTCGCCCGAGATGCTCGAGACGCTCACGACGCCCAAGCCCGAGTTGTCCAGCCCTGACTACGGCTACGGCTTCGGCACCGGCGAGTCCGGCGGCGGTCTGGGACGCGTCGTCGGGCACGGCGGCGGGTTCCCCGGCATCAACGCGAACCTCGAGATCTACATCGACGGCGATCTGAACGTCGCTGCGATGGTCAACATGGACAGCGCCGCCGGCATGATCACGAACCGCTACCAGCAGTTGATCTCGACAGGGAACTAGCCCGGGCTCCGTCCTTGGATACTCACCTCCGACCGGCTCGCCCGTGCGTGGTACGCTCCGCGGACCCGCCGGGTAGATGCGCCGGCCAGTTTCCAAGGAGTAAACCGATGGCGAAGTCACCGGCCGAGCAGGAAGCGACGATGGTCGCGAACCTGAAGGAGAAGACCGGCAAGACCCTCGAGCAGTGGCTGAAGGTCACGGCCAAGAGCGGGCTGTCCAAGCACGGCGAGATCGTGAAAATGCTCAAAGCCGACCACGGCTTCACGCACGGATTCGCGAATCTCGTGGCGCACAAGTCGCTCAAGAGCGACGCGGGCAGCGCGGCGGACGCCGGCGAGGATCTGGTGGCGGCTCAGTACTCGGGACCCAAGGCGGATCTCAAGCCAATCTACGACGCGCTCATGAAGGCGGTCACGAAGTTCGGCAAGGACGTAGAGGCTGCACCCAAGAAGGCGTACGTCTCGCTGCGCCGGAACAAGCAGTTCGCGATCGTTCAGCCCTCGACCAAGACCCGCGTCGACGTGGGCATCAACCTCAAGGGCGTTGCGCCGACGGACCGCCTCGAGAAGTCCGGCAGCTTCAACGCGATGGTGAGCCATCGCGTTCGCCTCGAGGACAAGGGCGAGGTCGACAAGGAACTGGTCGGCTGGCTGAAGGACGCCTACGAGGCGTCCTGAATCCACCGGGAAACTGCGCGCACGAAAAAGGCCGGAGCGTCTGCTCCGGCCTTTGGTGTGCGCTGCGCTTGCCGGGGATTACCAGCCGCCGCGTCCGCCGCC
>JANQQR010000014.1 GCA_028289195.1 Phycisphaerales bacterium
GACTCGAGGAGCTTGCGGGCGGCTGCTCTGCGTTCTTCGTTGTCCGAGTTCTGCTCGACGATCGTTGCGACGGACCCGAGGAACTCGGGGTTCTCCGAAAGGCCGTTGAGAAACTTCGACGCGTCGGCGCCGGACTCCGAGGCCTTGCGCAGCTCCGCGGCGATCACGGCCGATTGGCTGGCGTTGCTGCGGACAGCGCCGGCGAGGTCGCGGAAGCTCTTGCGGATCGCGCTGGCATCGGCGTCGAACGACTTGACGATCGGGAGCTCGGCGAGAATCGAGTACACCAGCTCGGCGCGGAAGGGTGCGCCGATCGGCGGCGATGCCCGCGCCATCGCGCTGACCGAGACGAGAGCGTCGCCCATCTGGCGCGCGTCACCGACGGGCAGCTCGTCGAAGGCAACGGCAGCAGCCAGCGGCTTGGCGCTGCGCTGCTCCTGCTCGAATACCTCGCGTGCGCCATCGAGCGTATCTCGGGCCTGCACGAGCGCATCGGCCTGCGAGCGCCACCACTGATCGGGATTCGGCGGCGACGCGGCCGTGAACGCCGCGGCCTCGGCGCGGGAGTTGGAATCCAGCTCGCGGAGCAGCAGCACCCGGAGCCTGAGCAGCTTGTCCTCGACGAGGGGCAGCGTCGCCTGGACGTAGCTGTCGGCGTTGGATTTCATCGCGCCGGCGAGCTTCTCGTTCTGCAGCGCGACCGGTTTGATCACGCTGACGGGCGCGCACGAGGCGAGGATGGTTGTGGTGGTGATCGTCAGAGCCGCGATCGCGATCTTGCGAGACATGGCAAGCCTCCCGTGAGCCGGACGGGAGGAACTATAACTCTGGAACCGGCAGCGCCAAGGTTATTTTATGGGAGCGCACTCATAATGCGCGCATCGACGCGGCGTTGCGCACAAGTCGCGCGATCGCGTACCCGTGTTGGGGTATGCGCATTGGGTTACTCGCCGGCGAATCCCTCGGGGACCATGAACTCGAGCGGCGGCAGCTCGATGCGCTCGTGCGGCAGCGCCTGGCCACGGAAGAACGCGAGCATGCACTCGGCGATCTTGGGAGAGGAGACCCAGAGGTCGTTGTCGTGCCCGGCGCGGGTGATGACGACGTGCTGGCCGTTGGGCAGGTGCTCGAGGATGCGCTCGGCGTTGGCCGGCGGCGTGCGCACGTCGAGCTCGCCGCTGAGGCAGAGGACGGGCATGTCGCTGACGAGTGGGGCGCGATAGTCGTCGCCGAGGTCCGGGACGTCGATCGTCGGGCAGATGCTGAAGCCGTGGAAGTTCATCGAGCGCCCGAAGAGGGAGTCGGGGGTCTCGCGCTCGATTCGCGCGCGGCGATCGTCGCCGACGCCCGAGGCGCAGTCCATGGCGAGGGACATGGCGTTGCCTCCCCCGCTGCTGCCGCGTGAGGAGGCGGGCACCTGGGCGAGCATCTCGGTGCGCCCCATGCTGGTCGCGAGGTAGGCGGCGGGGAGGATGCTCATGCGATCGCGCCGGAACAGAGCGCCCCACGTGACGTATTCGAGCTCGAGGCGCCCGATCTCGCAGACGACGGGGTCGCCGGTCTCGGGGTGCGCGATCTCGACGGCGAAGGGTTCGCGCTCGGCGCGCTCGAGCACGTCGCGAACGAGTGCAGTGAAGTCGGGGATCATCGGGCCGAAGACCGGGTGGGCGGCGATCTCGCGGGAGAGCGCGCGCATGGGCGCGCCGGCCTGGCTGGGGAGCTTGTAGGTGGAATCGAGGGGTTCGACGCCGGCGAGGACCATGGACTCGATCGAGTCCGGGTGTCGCTTGGCGGTTGCGAGGGCGAGGTGGGTGCCGTAGCTGATGGCCCACAGGCGGAGCGACTCTTCGCCCAGGGCGATGCGCAGGTCTTCGAGGTCGTCGGCGCTGGCATTGGAGTTCAATGGCGCGGGGTCGAACCCGTCGCGCTCGAACTGCTCGCGGGCCTTGCGCCCGACCTCGGCGTACTGCTCGGAGAGCCAGTCGTGGGACACGGCTCCCTCGAAGGGGACGTCGAAGGTGGCCTCGACGCGCACGCGGGGCTCGCTGAGGCCGGTGCCGCGCTGGTCCCAGGCGATGACGTCGCCGAGTTCGCGGAGCTTCATGAACAGCTCGAAGCGCGGGCCTCGCGCCGAGCCGGTGCCCGAGCCTCCGGGTCCGCCGGCGAGGTAGACCAGGGGCGGGCCGGGGTTGTCGGTGGTGGCGGGGAAGCGGACGAACTTGAGGTCGATGGTGTCGGAGTCTGGGTCGGCGCGGTCGTAGCGGACGGTGAGTGTGCCGAGTTCGGCTTCGGCGGAGCGTCCTTCGGAGGCGGTGAAGGTGTGGGGCTCCCAGGTGAGGGTGCCGTGGTCGGCCGCGCTTGCGGGGCCGGTGATGAGCAGCGAGGCGGCGGCGAAGGCCGAAGCGATGATCACGAGGGCGCGCGTGGGCATGGTGCGCCTCCTTCCATAGGGAGGAGACGGGGACGGCGCGCCGGGGTTACAGGTGAGTGCGGGGGAAAAACAAAGCGACCCCGACGGGGTTGAATCCGTCGGGGTCGTGAGTCGGCAATGACCTACTTTCCCGCAGAGCAGTATCATCGGCGGCCTGGGCTTAACTGCTGTGTTCGGGATGGGAACAGGTGTGGCCCCAGACCTATGGTCACCGACAAGGCACGGCCCGCCCGTTGGGGCGAGCCGGACCGTTGGTTTGGTCCGGAAGAATGCTGTGAATGCCAACCGGTGCTCGTGATGATGGTGGCATCATCGGGAGCGACCGGTGCGTTGAGACGAGCGCGAACGCCGTATCAACGGTTGTGTGATTGTGAAATCGTATGGGTGGATTGATCCACTCCTGTGGCCCCTGCCCACGCCTGTGCTGATGCTCAGACATGGGCTTGTCTTCGTCTCGTGCTCGGGGCACGGGAATCAGACTCGTCTTCTTCCCGTGCGTATGCACGGGACTCGGACGGGGCGCATGGTTGGAGTGGTCAAGCTCTCGACCGTTAGTACCGCTCTGCTGAACGCATCTCTGCGCTTACACATGCGGCCTATCAACCTGGTGGTCTTCCAGGGGTCTCTCGCTTACGCGACCAAGCCTTATCTTGAGGAAGGCTTCCCGCTTAGATGCTTTCAGCGGTTATCCCTGCCGAACTTAGCTACCCAGCGGTGGGGCTAGCGCCCCAACTGGATCACCAGGGGTTCGTCCTTCCCAATCCTCTCGTACTAGGGAAGAATCCTCTCAAGCTTGGAACGCCCACGGCAGATAGGGACCGACCTGGCTCACGCCGGTCTGAACCCAGCTCGCGTACCACTTTAATCGGCGAACAGCCGAACCCTTGGGACCGCCTT
>JANQQR010000024.1 GCA_028289195.1 Phycisphaerales bacterium
CCGTCTCCATCGCCACGATCTCCTCGCGTTGACGCGACAGCACCGTGTCGAGTGCCCGGCGCTCCTCGACGCCTCCGACGAACAACGCCTCGTGCCGGCTGGGCCACTTCGCCCCCAGCGCGCCAGGGCCCGCCATCAGCCCGACGAACACCCCGGCGCAGATCGCCGCAGCACGGACCCCGCCGGGAGCTCCCGACGCGCGCAGGATCCACGCGAGCAGCACCGCCGGGACACCAAGGGCGCCGAGTTGAGCGAGCGCGAGGATGATCGGGTCGGCGCCGGCCATGCGTCGGCGAGTGTACGCCCCCGAGCGGGCGGCGCACGATGGCGTACCATCGGGGCCATGGTGCAGACGCTCGCCTCATGGGTGCACGACCTCGACCCCGTCGTGCTGCGCATCCCCGGCGGGCTGGCCATCCGCTGGTACGGCCTCTCGTACGTCGCCGGGTTCCTGTTCGGGTGGATCGCGCTGTCCGCCCTCGCCAAACGCGGCAGGATCCTGATCCCCGCGCAGCGAGTGCCGGATCTGATCCTTGCCCTCGTCGCGGGCACGCTCATCGGCGGGCGCCTCGGCTACGCGATCATCTACCAGCCGAGCCTGTTCATCAGCACGGTCGACGGCCCGCCTTGGTGGGCCCTGCTGGCGATCAACGAGGGGGGCATGGCCAGCCACGGCGGAATGGCGGGAGTGGTGATCGCGGGCTGGATCTTCGCCCGCGCGCTCAAGATCCCGGCGCTCCATGTCGCCGATTGCGCCGCGTTCGCTGCTCCGGTCGGCATCTTCCTGGCGCGGTGCGCCAACTTCGTCAACGGCGAACTGCTGGGTCGCATGGTCGCGGGCCCCGGCGAGCCGGCGCCGGGCTGGGCGGTCAAGTACCCGCAGGAGATGGTCGACCGCTGGGCGCCGCTCATGGTGGACCCGGCGTTCGTTCCGCCCGAACTCACGCAAGATCAGGCAACCGAACTGCGGGCGTTCCTCACCAGCGTCAGCACCGATCCCGGCGCGACGGACCTGATGCCCGTCGCCTACGACGTCATCAACGAGATCCAGCAGGGCAATGCCGCGCTGGCGCAGGCGATCGAGCCCTACCTGAGCGCGCGCCACCCGTCGCAGCTGTACCAGGCCTTCGCAGAAGGACTGCTGGTGCTCGCGGTGCTGGTCTGTGTCTGGCGCAGGCCCAGGAAGCCCGGTGTGGTCGGGGCGTGGTTCCTGATCGTCTACGGCATCGGGCGGGTGCTGACCGAGTTCGTGCGCCTTCCCGACGCGCACCTCGCTGCGCAGCGCCTGGTCGGTCTCAGCCGCGGCCAGTGGTTGAGCATCGCGATGGTCGGGGTCGGCGCGTTCACGCTCTGGTGGGTGAGCAAGCGCTCGAATCAGGACGCGATCGGTGGGTGGGCCGGGCCCGCGCCCGAACCGGAAGCGCCGAGCGAGGGCTAGCCCTCGAGCACCTCGTTGAGCGCGTTTCGAAGGTCGCCCGCGCTCGTCACGCCGACGAACTTCCGCTTGGCTTCTCCTCCGGAGAAGATGATCACCGTCGGGATGGCGCTGATCTGGAACTTGCGCGCCGTCTCCATCGCCTTATCGGTGTCCAGCTTGGCGACCTTGGCGCGCCCGTCGAACTCGCCGGCGATCTCCTCGATGGTGGGCACCAGCAGGCGGCACGGCATGCACCACTCGGCCCAGAAATCCACGAGCACGGGCACGCCCGCATCCAGAACTTCCGACTGGAAGCTCTCGTCGTTCACCTCGGCGATGTTGGCGCTGGCCATCTCGGATCTCCGTTGGGTTCTCGCCCCTCCAGGCCTACATCGGCCCGGCGGGCTCCCGAAGGTCGGCGATCCTAGCCCGTTCCCCCGATCCGGTGGGCGACCCGGAGGGCCTCGACATGCGCGCGCACGTCGTGCGCACGGAACAGCCTGACGCCTTGCAGGTAGTGGGCAACCCCCAGCGCGACGGACCCCGCGACGCGCTCGGCCGGGCTCGCGCCTCCCGTTGCCGCGCCGATGAAGCTCTTGCGGCTGCCCGCAGAGAGCAGCGGCCGCCCGATCTCCAGAAGCGACCCCGTCCCGCGCACGAGTTCGAAGTTCTGCTCGACGCTCTTGCCGAACCCGAGCCCGGGATCGAGCACGACGCAGCGCTCGTCGACGCCCGCGTCACGCGCCGCGTTCAGGCGATCCTTGAGGAACCCCCGCACCACCCCGACCACACCGCCGTGATCCGGGTCGTACGCCGGTTCGGCGTCGTACTGATCGGAGAACGAGTCGCGATCCGGCGGGCGCAGCCTGTGCATCAGGATGATGCCGCAGCCCCGCTCGCCCGCGAGCGTGAGCATCGCCTTGTCGTCGAGCCCGCCGGACACGTCGTTGATCAGATCGGCGCCCGCATCGAGCGCGGCGCGCGCGACCGGCGACAGCGTTGTGTCGACGCTGATCGGAGCATCGATCCCCGAGCCGCGGACCGCCTCGATGATCGGGACGACCCGCCGGATCTGCTCCGCTTCCTTGACGGCCGACGCGCCCGGTCTCGTCGATTCACCCCCGATGTCCAGCCCCCACGCGCCCTCTTCGATCGCTCGGTGCGCGCTGGCGAGCGCATCGCTCACGCGCAGGTTCTCGCCGCCGTCGGAGAAGCTGTCAGGCGTCGCGTTGATGATCGCCAGCACCCGCGCCTCGTTGAGCTCGAGTGTCCGGCCGGGCCCGATGGTCCAACTCGAGTGCGAGGCGGCGAGGGATGTCAACGGTCGTCGCTCCCGGCTCCGCCGGGGAACAGGTCCGTCATGCCCAGGCCCACCTGGATCAGCGGCGCCGGGATGAAGATCCGCCCGTGCAACTCGCCGCCGCTCATCACCACGCCCGACCCGATCGGGGGCAGCATCGCCGGCAGCTCCGGCGCCTGACGCCCGCCCATCTGCATGAACGAACGCAACTGCTTGAAGATCGGGCGCGCATCGAGGTACCACTCGATCACGCGATCCTCCGGAAGCAGCGACGCGACCTGCGACAGCATGATGTCGTTGCCCAGCGTCTGCTCGGTGTCCATCGCCGCTTCAAGGAGTGTCGTGTCTCGCCCGAGCGAGATCGCCCCGCGATCATGGCCGACAGCCACCGATCCGAGGAGTCCATCGGGTCCGTAGAGGACGAGGCTGGCCGGAGAAGGCGACATCGGCACGACGCTCCACGAGTCCACGCCGCCTGCGCCGGCGTTGTAGACGGCCTGGTACTCCTCCTTCTCGTTCAGGCGCTCGATCCACGTGCGGAACGCCTCAGCGCCGACGCCGGGCTCTTCGCTGTGCCAAACGATGAGCGTGCGCGAGACAGCGCCGATCATCAGCGCCGGGGGTGCGTACACGGCAACGCTGGCGCTGGTCGCGCTCTGCATCGCGGCACGCATCAGGCCCGCATCGAGCAACGGAACCGCGTCGCCGGCCTCTCCCAGCCCGCGGGTGAGAAGCGACTGGACCCCGTCGTGAGAGAGATCGACCGAGCCCAGGAACAGGTAGGTCTCGTTGGGCAACTCCGTGATCGGCGGCGCGGGCCCCGCGCGTCCGCTGCACATCGCCCGCATCGCGCTGCCCTCGACGAACGTCGCGCCGGCGTCGATCTGGATCCCAAGCGGGCTGAACCGGAAGCCCGCCACACCGACCTCGCCCTCGTTCGCAACGCCTTCCACCAGCGCATCGATAAGACCGACTCGCGGATCCTCGTCGTCCTCGAGCCCCGGCAGGGGCGGCGCCCCCTCGAGCAGCGGGCCCATCATCCACTGCAGCAGCGTCGACAGGCGCTCCGCTTCGCCGATCGCGACGACGTCGGACTCCGAGGCGATCTCGGCGCACCGGCCGCCGAGCGTCGCCTTGAACCGGGCCATCTGCCCCGGGCGTGCGTCGTAGTCGGCGACGAGTGCCCGATCGGCGCCCGCGCACACGTACCCACCGTCGAGTTCACGCAGGAAGTATGTCTGCTGGGCGTAGTCGAAGGTGTAGATGCCGCCGTCGTCCTCGGCGCGCAGGTTCCGGCGCATCGCGCCGGCGTCGGTCACTGGGATCAGGAGCACGTAGCCGGGCGTCGCCCCGGCCTCAGCGTTTGCGCCAGGTTGGAACAGCACCGCCCCCGCGCTGCCGTCCATGTTCAGGCCGTCGCGGAGGCCGAGCACGTTCAGCGTCTGGGAGAAGCTGCTGATCGTGGTCAGCTCGACCGCCGTCAGCAGCTGCCCGGTCCGGTCGTCGAGACTCTCGATATCCCGGATCGCCACCACCCCGGCCGCGCCCGCCGGGACCCGGTCGAGCACCGCCGGCAGGTCCGCCAGCGCGGGCAGCGACGCTCCGCACATGGCCGTCAGAACCGAGAACAGCTTCGTGAATCGATTCGATCGCATCGTCAGACTCCGGATCGAGGTGCGCCGGGCGCGTAGGCTTGCGTCCGTTTCCCCAGGGCACCCGAGTATACGGGTGCCGCCTTCGAACGTTCCGCGCCAAGGAGCCCTCTAGAGAGCATGCAGGAGATACTCGGAAAGCTGGTTGGCGGGGGCACGCTGAGCGAGACCGACGCGTCGGGCGCGTTCAACGCGATCCTGCGGGGAGAGGCCAACGAGTCCCAGGTCGGCGCCATGCTCGCGCTGATCGCCTCGCGCGGGCCCACGCTCGACGAGATCGTCGGCGGCGCCCGCGCCATGCGCCAGCACGCGCTGCGCGTCGAGGTCGCCGACGACGCGATCCGCGATCGCCTCATCGACACCTGCGGCACCGGCGGCGCACCAAAGACCTTCAACATCTCCACCGCCTCGGCGATCGTCACCGCCGCCGCCCGCGGCCCGGCGGGCGAGCGCGTGTTCGTCGCCAAGCACGGCGGGCGCTCGCGCTCCGGTCGCGGCTCGGCCGAGGTGCTCGACGCGCTCGGCGTGAACATCGACGCGTCCGCAGAGTCCCAGGCCAGCTGCCTCGCCGAGTGCGGCGTGAGCTTTAGCTTCGCCGTGAACCACCACCCCGCGATGCGATTCGCCGCCGGGCCGCGCAAGAGCCTCGGCTTCCCGACGATCTTCAACCTGCTCGGCCCCCTCACCAACCCCGCGGGTGCGCCGCGCCAGCTGATGGGTGTGTACGACGAGCGCTACGTCGAACCCATCGCCCATGCCCTCGCCCGCCTCGGCGCGCGGCGCGCCATGATCGTCCACGGGCGCGACGGCATGGACGAGATCACCTCCACGTCGACCACCCTTGTCGCACACGTCGAGGCCGGGGGTGTCTCGCTCGAGGAGTTCGACGCCCGATCCGTCGGCATCGATCGCGCCACCCTGGACGACCTCAAGGCCCGGACGCTCGACGAGGCCGCATCCAAGGTGAGGAGTATCCTCGGGGGCGAGCCGGGGCCCGCCAGGGACATCACGGTCCTGAACGCCGGCGCCGCGCTCGTCGTCGGTGGGGCGGCGCCATCGATCCCCGACGGGGTGGCGCTGGCGGAGGCCGCGATCGACTCCGGAGGCGCCTCGGGCACGCTGTACCGGCTCGCGGAACTCTCGCGAGCGCAGTGAGCAAACAAAAATGGGCCGCCCCCGGGGGGACGGCCCTGTGACTCACACGAAGTGATGCTCGATCAGCGCTGCTCGGCGCCCTCGTTGCCGAACATCATCATCCCGCCCATGGGCGGGCGGAGGTCGTTGGCGTTGTAGATGTGGATGGAGTCGAGCGCCTTGTTGATCTTCACCTCGATCTCGCCGAGGTGTGCGCTCGTGTAGGGATCAAGGCCACTGGCGCCCGAAGCGTTCTCGATCTTGCCCTTGATCTTCCGAAGTTCGGCGGTCGCGATCGTGTTGATCGCCTTGCCCGCCGAGCCCCACATCGACTCGGGCATCGAAAGATCGATCAGGCGTTCGATGTGCTCGCGCTGCAGGTTGCGACGCAGCGACGAGATCATCGGCTTGCGAGCCGTGTAGCGCCCGCCGTCGTCGGCGTCGAGCTCGGTCCAGATCTCGGCGGTGAGCGTGTCGATCACCTCGGGGAGCGTGATCATGTCGGTGTCCGCGTCAACGCGGAACTCGTTGTCGTACACGCGACCGAGCGTGGTCGGGTTCATGAGCATGGTCAGCACAGCGGCCTGGATGCCCAGCACGCGCTCGTGCACCGGCCAGGTCTCGTCCTCGAAGATGCTGCTGAAGCCGCCCTGGTCCCACCACTTGTCGACGGTCATGATGTTCAGCAGTTCGGGGGTCAGGCCGAAGGCCTCGTCCTGGAACGCGTTGTCGCAGACGAACTGCAGCGCGTCGCGCTGCTTCTGGGCGGGGACGACCTCGATCGGATCGCGGGCGTCGGGGTCGCCCTTCTTGTCGCGGGCGACGTATGCGCCACCGACCCATCCGGCCATGATGCTCACCGAGGTGAAATGCTGGCTCAGGCTGATGCTGTAGCCGCGTCGGGCCTTGGCCCAGCTGTCGCCGTCCTTGACGAAGCGCTCCTCGATGTTGTCGCGCAGCCACTGGGCGAGCTTCATGCGCTCCTGGGCGAACACCAGCGGATCGGCGCCGAGATCGCGCCGGCGGGCCAGCGGATCCGGGCCCCAGGTGTCCTCGTCGGTGGCGTAGCGGAGTTCGGACTCGCTCGTGCGGGCGAGCACCTTCTTGAGATCGCCGTCGGTGTAGCCGTACTCGATGGCCCACATGTCGTAGGGGCCGATGTCGATCATGCCGTGGTCGCCCTGCACCTCGCCGACGCTCATGTTGACGTTCGGCAGCGCGTTGTAGTCCATGACCGAGCCGCCGATGGGCTTCTTGCCCTTCCACTCCTCGGAGTTGATCTGCTCCATGGAGTAGATCGACGAAGCCTTGAAGTTGTGGCGAAGGCCGATGGTGTGGCCCACCTCGTGGGCGACCAGATCGGCGAGCATCGGGCCGATGAACCACTCGGGGATGCCGTCGAGCACGTCGCCCTCCGACTCGCCCTCGCCCTCACCGGCGCCTTCGCCCTCGCTGTTCACCATGCCCATCACCGCCAGGGCCATGCCCATGGCGGCCATGTCCATCGCGCGCCCCTCGGCGGCCATGCACATGCCGTTGCGCTGGCTCAGCACGCCGGCGAGCCCGTCGTACGGGTCATCGCCCATCAGCGTGGGGTCGGCCTGGCCGGCGGGGTGACCGCCGAAGCGCTGCACGCCGCGGCGCGAGCGCTCGGACATGATCGTCTCGCGCTCGGCCGGCGCCACCAGGCGCAGACGCGGGTCCCAATTGGGGTTCCGCTCGAGCCACGCGAGCGTGTCGGGCGTGAAGCCCTCGATCGCGATGTCCGGCATCACCTCGTTCTGGAAGGTCCAGAATGCGCGGATCCAGCCGTCGGTCAGGATGATGTCCGCGTCGAGAATCTCGCCCGTTAGCGGGTCGGCGCGGCTCGGGCCGATGGCCGTCGAGATGTCGTTGCTCAGCCAGCGGATGAAGTTGTAGCGGACGTCCTCGGGGTCCTTGTCCATGTGGGCGCCCGTGGTCTTGTCCTGGTAGTACACCTGGATCGCGTCGGCGAGGCCGACTGCCTCGAACGCCTTGTTCCAGTGCAGCACGCCCTCGCGGACCCAGCGCCGGTAGCGCACGGGAACCGTGTGCTCCACGTAGAACACCAGCGGCTCCTTGACGGGGCTCATCTTCAGCTTCGGGTCGGCCTTCTCGAGGTGCCAGCGATTGATGTAGCGCACCCACTTGTCGGTCGAGCCAAGCTTGCCCAGGTCCCGATAGACCGTCGTGAAGTAACCGACCCGCGAGTCGGCCTCGCGGGGCTTGTAGCCCGCGCTGGGAACGATCTGGCTGATCGAGTAGTGGAAGGTCATCAGGCGACCGGGGGTGAGCCCGGCGTTGAAGAAGCCACCGCCGCTCATGCCGGCGATCGGCGCCTCGATCGAGACCTCGACATTCTGTGGGAACGCCTTGGCAGTCTGGATGGTCGCCAGCTTCGGGTTGAGGCCGCGGGCGATCGGCCCGAAGAACTTGTGCGCCTGACCGACGAGCAGCGCGTCGAGGTCGATCACCGGCCCGCCGCCGGGGCCCATCGTCACGATGGGCACGCTCAACAGCACCGTGTCGGTGAACAACTGCTCGACCGAATCACGCGACGCGAGATCGCCGCTCGAGCGTGTGCCCAGGTAGGGCTGCACCAGAGCGATCTGCTTGTCGTAGCGCTTCCAGTAGCAGTAGATGTCGGCGCCCTGCAGCCCCGCCCACGGCGTGCCGCTGGCGATCGTCATCGCGAAGAAGAGGCGCTGGTCCTCGAAGTTGCGGGGCAGCTCGGCCAGCAGCTGCTGGTCCTTCTCCCGCCTGTAGAGCGTGTACAGGCTCGGCGTGCCGTCGAGCGTGGACACGACCTTCTCGTAGTCCTTCACGACCTCGTCGAACTTGGGGAACTCCTCCTTCTTGTCCTGGCCTCCGGCCCGGGCAGCCGCGGCCATCTTGGCCGCGATCTCCGGCGGCACCTGGCCCTGGGCGTCGGGTGATCCGTGCTGCGCCAGCGAAGCGCCGGTCGCGCCGAAGCCGAGCGCGACTGTCGCCCCGAGAAGCAGGCTCCTGCTGAGGGTCGCTTTCATGTCCTGAGGTCTCCTCTCGAAAGTGGTCGATCCGTATGGCGTGTCCTCCCGGGTGATTCGAGACGCCCGAGAGGGAGGTTTCAGTCTGTTGGGCCCACCAGGCCCGCTCGCGGGACGCGTCCAAACGCCCCGCCGGAGCAGGGCGCACGATAGCCCGCGTCCCCCGACTAAGGGGTCTACCGATTCGGAACTCCGAGGCTTCCGGATCCTCCGGAAATCGGGGCCGCACACCGGGGCGCGGCGTCCTGAACGTCGGCGATCCGGCCCGATCCGGATGATTCGCGAGACCCCCTGCTAGAGGCGGGTCAGGGACCCGCTCCGGAGGCTCCGGCCACCCCCGTCGCCCCGACGCGCCAGCTCATCAGCAGCACCGTCAGGGCCACGAACATGGCTCCAGAGGCCTGGAAACCCCGGTCCCGCAGCGCCAGTTCGGTGGGGTCGTCGAACGCGCCCTGCTCGACCTTGATGACGCACCGGAGCAGCCCGTACGTCGCCGGGAGCAGGGTGGACCACAGCAGCAGGTTGAAGACCACGCTCCCAGTGGCTTGTTCTCGGACGTAGAGCGAGTAGGTCATCAGGGTCATGACCGCGGTCGCGATGACCGCCATCTGGAGGATCGTGTCGGTGTAGCCCGCCTGCACCCGCCGGTGCTCGGCCGCCAGCGAATCATCGTCGGCCCCGAGCGTCCGTCGCTCCCCGAGGCGCTTGCCGAACGCCAGCAGCATCGACAGGAACAGGGTGACGTTGAGCAGCCAGATCGAGGGTTCGATCGCCACCGCGGCGCAGCCGGCGAGCACGCGGATCACAAACCCGAGCGAGAGCCCGATCACGTCGGCGATCACCTTGTGCTTGGTGTACGCCGAGTAGAGCATCACGTTGGCGATGTACACCGCCAGCGCCGCGGCCACCAGCCACGAGGCGGGCACTCCCAGCAGCAGCGTCAGCGCGAAGGCCGCCACGAACAGCGCGCCCGCGAACGCCCACGCGACGCCCGTCGACACCTCCCCCGACGCGATGGGCCGGCGCCGCTTGCGCGGGTGGAGCCGGTCGGCCTCACGATCGAACAGATCGTTCACCACGTAGCACGCCGATGAGCCGAGCGCGAACACGACCGCCGCGATGAGCGCCTTGGAGGCCACCGCGACCAGGTCCGTGTCCTCCGGCATGTCCTTGAACCCGTAGAACGGGCCGATCAACACGAACGCGCTCTTGGACCACTGCGCGGGCCGCGCCAGACGCACGAGCGACAGCGCGAGCCCGGGCGAGGCCCGGCGTGCGTCGGCAGTCGTGGGAGGAGAAGTTGCCATCGCGCTCAATGCCGTCAGGGAGTCCGGATGTCCGCCGGCTCCGCCCAGCGTACCCGCGACGTGAGCCAGTCGCGGTCGGTGCTCTGGCTGGTTCCGTCGCCGTTCACATCGACGGGCGACGCGTGCCACGCGTAGAGGTCTTCCGTGGTCACGCTGCCGTCGGCGTCGACGTCGTATCCGTCGGGATCCTCGGGGGCCGCCGGGCCCACACCGTCGAACTCGGAGACTGTGACGAACGCGTCCGCTCCTCCGACGGCGCCGATCAGGCGGATTCCGGTCGCGTCCACCGGTGCGGCAAGCGCAAACTCGATCCACTGCCAGGGTTCCTGCGAGTCGAGGCCCTCCGATGCGACGACCGGCGTCGGCGTCCACACGCCATCGATCCTCGCTTCGAACGCCACCGACTCGAACCATCCCCCGTCGTTGCCCGGATCGTGCCAGTGCTCGGCCTCGACGAGCCGGTACGACGCGAGCTCAACCTCGCGGTCGTACTCGACAGTGAGCGTGATCGCGGCGCCGGGCTGCTGGCCCGAGCCGAACGAGGTGAAGAAGGTGGACACCGGCGTGTCGGCGCCGCTGTAGTCGGCGCTCTGCCCGAGAGAGAACCGCGCGGGATCCGGCGAGCCCCGCCCGCAGCAAGGCGTAACGCCGAGATGCGAGGTGGCGGCGCTGACGATCCCTCCGGCACGGCGCACGCTGACGTTGGCGCTGCGCGCCGCGAGCCGCTCGGTCGAGACAGTAGACAGCGGCACGGCCGCGCCAGGCGCGGGCACAAGCCAGCGGTCGCCAGATGCGTCGACCCGCCCGCCGGCTTCCCCGACGGCAGCATCGATGATCGGGATCATCCGCTGGGCCATCATCGTGAACGTGTCCTGCGCCTGCGCGTCGCCCGGCAGCAGGTCGGGCATGGTGGGTCGCGTGCGATGGATGTCGTAGCGATCGCTCAGCGTGACCAGCGGGAAGGCGTCCTCGATCGCCTCGCTCCCGAGCAGGAGCCCGAGCAGCGCACCCATCGTCGCCGTGCCGTTGTCCGAGTCCCACCCGGAGAGCGTGCCGATCTGCACCGTCCGCTGATAGTCAAGATCTCCATACAGCAGCGCGATCAGGCCCGCGGCGAAATTCACCGACGACTCGTACCACGCAAGGTACGTGAACCCGTTCAGCGTGGCATTGAGCTGGTACCTGTCGTAGACCGCGTCGCGTGTGCGCTCCCAGTCATCGATGTCCGGGTTCGCAACGAAGTCGGCGCGCACGAAGTCGACGATGTCGGCCGTCTTCGAGCTGTCGGGGAGAAAGCGCCGGGCCTGATCGGTGAGCCACAGCAACTGCTCGCGCGGGGGCAGCGAGGGATCGACGAGAGGCGCCAGCGAATAGAGCACCACGTGGAACTGCGCCGCGTGCGCCGAGAACGACGAGGCGGTTGTCCGGATCGGCAGGTCCGCCATCTCCAGCGCCCTGGCCGGCATCCCCGGCGCGAGTGCGCCGAAGAACTCGGTCGTGAGCTGGGCATCGATCATGCGGGCGAAGTGATTGGGTGGGTTGAGCGCCGTTGAGGGCGGCGAGACGCCCCGGTCCATCAGGTCGCGGGCCACGGCGTTGGACACCCATATGTACTGGTTCAGGTGCGCGATCCAGCCGGCACTGATCTGGAGGTTGGTGAGCGTCGTGGTCGCGTGCTGCGTCAGCAGGTGCAGGTAGACGTACTCGATGTCCGTGTCGTCGTCGGACCCCCAGGGGTTCTGGTTCGTGACGAAATCGAGCGGCCCGCCCCAGTCGGCGTCCGTGAAGAACGGCGCGGTCTTCCGCTGGCCCTCGGTCTGGCGCCCCGTCCAGTTCGCGATCGCCTGCCCGAGCCACATGGCGCGCAGCCTGTCCTCATACCTTGAGCGATCGATGACGGGCGGGCCGGAGCCCGCGCAGGCGCCCGCAACACACAGGTGCCCGAGCGTCAGGGCCGACGCCAGCATCGGCCGGCCGGCTCTCACGACACGAGGGCCTGCGTCACCGGGGCGCGCCCGATCGAGTGGTACGTGAAGCCCTCGCGATCCATCTGGGACCGCTTGTAGAGGTTCCGCCCGTCGAAGATCACCGGGGCGTTGAGCAGCGCCTTGAGACGCCCAAAGTCAGGAGCCTTGAACTCATCCCAGTCGGTGGAGATCACGACGGCGTCGGCGCCGCGCAGCGTTTCGTACTGGCCGTCGGAGATCTCGAACGCCCCGGGGTTCTCCCGCTCGACGTTCTCGGCCGCGACCGGGTCGTAGCCCCGAACCTTCGCGCCGGCTTCCTTGGCCCATTTCATCATGTCGACGGCCGGCGCCTCGCGGATGTCGTCCGTGTGCGGCTTGAACGCCATGCCCCAGAACGCCAATGTCTTCCCGGACAAGCCGCCCTCGCCCGCAAAGTGGGATTCGATCTTCTCGAAGAAGCGCCGGCGCTGACGCTGGTTGGTGTCGTGCACCGCCTGGCTGACCTGGATGGGGATGTCGCGCTCGGTGCCCATCTGGATGCACGCCAGCGTGTCCTTGGGGAAGCACGAGCCGCCGTAGCCAAGCCCGGGGTACAGGAACTGGTTGCCGATGCGCTTGTCGGCGCACATGCCCTCGCGCACCCGCGCGATGTCGGCCCCGAACGCCTCGCACAGGTTGGCCATCTCGTTGATGAACGAGATCTTGGTCGCCAGGAAGTTGTTCGACGCGTACTTCACCATCTCGGCGCTGAGCACGTCCATGATGTAGATCGGGTGGCCCTGGCGCACGAACGGGTCGTACAGCTCGCGCATCAGCTCGCCGGTGCGCTCGTCCTCGACGCCGCACACGACGCGATCGGGTCTCATGAAATCATTGATCGCCGCGCCTTCTTTGAGGAATTCGGGGTTGTCCGCCACCGAGAACGGGATCGAGTCACCCACGGTCTGCTTGATCCGCTCTTTCACCGCGAACGTGGTGCCGACCGGCACCGTGCTCTTGACCACGACGACCTTGGGCTCCTGATCCGGGCCGAGTTCCTTGATCACCCGGGCGATGTCGTCGGCCGCGCCGAGCACGTACGACAGGTCGCTCTTGCCGTCGGCGCCTGTCGGGGTGCCGACGCAGATGAAGATCATCTGCGCATCGCGGTACGCCTGCGCCGCGTCGGTCGTGAACTCGAGGCGCCCCGCGTCCACGTTCTGCTTCATCATCTCGGTCAGGCCGGGCTCGTAGATCGGGCAGCCGCCCTGCTTGAGGGTGTCGATCTTCCGTTCATCGACATCGAGGCACACGACGTCGTTGCCCGTGTTCGAGAAACACACGCCGGTCACGAGTCCGACGTATCCGGTGCCCACCATGGTCAGTCGCATCGCTTGCAGTCTCCACGCTCTCTCGGAACCCGAGCCCGCGTCGGCGGGCGTACTGGGGTTGCATCGTCTTGTTCGCGGGCCGCCTTGCCCTATTCCCACCGGGCCCGGCCGGCGCCGCGGGTCAATAGTTCGGGGTGGGGGGCCGGTAATGGCTCATGTCGATGGACCGGAACCACTCGATGGTCTTGGCGAGCCCCTCGCGAAGGGGCACCGTGGGCTCCCAGCCCAGCAGGCTCTTGGCCAGCGTGATGTCCGGCTGGCGCTGCTTGGGGTCGTCCTCGGGCAGTTCCCTCTGGATCAGCTTCGACGACGAGCCGGTCAGTTCGATCGTCAGCTCCGCCAACTGGCGGATCGTGAACTCGCCGGGGTTGCCGATGTTCACCGGCTCGCCGGCATCGTCCGGAGCCGCCATCAGGCGCATGATCCCCTCCACGAGGTCGTCGCGGAAGCAGAAGCTGCGGGTCTGAGAGCCGTCGCCGAAGATGGTGATGTCCTCGCCGTGGAGCGCCTGCCGGATGAAGTTCGAGATCACACGCCCGTCGAACGGGTGCATCCGCGGTCCGTACGTGTTGAAGATCCGTACGATCCGGGTGTTCACCTTGTTCTGGCGCCGGTAGTCCATGAACAAGGTTTCCGACGCACGCTTCCCCTCGTCGTAGCACGCCCTGGGGCCCAGGGTGTTCACCGAGCCCCGGTAGCTCTCGGGCTGCGGGTGAACCTCTGGGTCGCCGTAGATCTCGCTCGTCGACGCCTGCAGCACCTTGGCGCGGCAGCGCTTGGCCAGCCCGAGCACATTGATCGCCCCGACGACGCTCGTCTTCATCGTCTTGATGGGGTTGTACTGGTAATGGCCCGGTGCAGCGGGGCAGGCGAGGTTGTAGATCTCGTCGACCTCGAGCCAGATCGGCAGCGTGACGTCGTGACGGATCAGCTCGAAATTGTGGCAGTCCAACAGATGGTCGACGTTCGACTTCTGGCTCGTAAAGAAGTTGTCGAGACAGATGACGTCCTGCCCCTGCTCGACCAGACGCTCGCACAGGTGCGACCCGAGGAATCCGGCTCCCCCGGTGACCAGGATTCTCTTGATCTCACCCACGCTGTGTCTCCGCGGCTCGGTCGGCGACGGCCCCCGACGAGGGCCGGATATGGTAACGATTCCGGCGCACCGCCAGTTCGGTCGATGCCGCGGCTTTTCGCTCGCATGAACCCAGCCCTCCAGCCCGATGAATAGGTAGGAGGCGGAGTGGGACGCCCGGACCGAATCGACCGCCGATGCGCCAGAGCACACGCCTCATCCTGAACAGCGGCACGACCTACGCGCGGATGGTCGTGACGTTCGGCATAGGGCTCCTGTTCACCCGCCTCGTGCTCGACGGGCTCGGGACCGAGTCGTTCGGTGTCTGGATCGTTCTCACCGGGCTCATGTTCATCGTGTTCTCGGCCTACCAGCCGCTCGTCCGCGCAACGGAGCGGTTCCTCGCCGTCGGCATCGGGCGGGGAGATCCCGAGGCGCTCCGCTCGACGTTCGCGACGGTCTGGGCCGTCTTCGCATCCGTTGGTTTTCTGAGCGCCGCCGGCGGGGCCTTGCTGGCCCAACTGCTCGTCAGCGCCAGCGGCGATCTCACGCCGCAGCAGATCGGCATCGCGAGCCGAGCGTTGCAGCTGATGGTCTTCGGCCAGTTCGTGCTGTCGCTGGGCGCGCCGTTCCAGGGCACGCTCATGGCGCACCAGGACATCCCCCGCGTCGCGATCATGGAGGTGCTGTACAGCGCGGGGCGCCTCGGCGCAGCGATCCTCGCGTTCGTGCTGCCGGGCGAGCCCCTGATCAACCTCGCGGGTCTGATCGTCGCCGTGAACGCCGGCTTCGCGCTCGGATTCGTGTTCCTCGCGACGAAGCGCTTCCCGGAGGCCAGGCTCCGGGTCTCCCTCGTCCGACGCTCGCTCGCACGCGAGGTGATCACCTTTCTCAGCTGGTCAATCGTCACCGACCTGGGGATCCGCATCCGCGACGACGCTCCAAAGTTCCTGCTCTTCGCCGTGTTCGGCGCGATCTCGACCGGTGCCCTCGGCATCGCGCAGCAGGTCGGCGGCTACCTGTGGAACTTCAGCAACGGCGTGAACCGTGCGATCGGCCCCGCGATCTCGACAGCAGAAGGGCGGAACGACCGCGTCCTGGTGGGTCGCCTCATCCAGGCGTGCAACAGGTACGCCACGCTGATGATGAGCATGATCATGGTGCCCGTCCTGATCGACCTCGATCTCGTGCTCGGGCTGTGGCTGGGAGCCTCGATACCGCCGCTCACGGACCAGTTCGTCCGGCTGATCATGCTCGCGATCCTTATCCAGACGGCAACGAACGGCTACTTCCTGGCCATCTCCGCGACGGGCCGGATCGCCAAGCTCTCGAGGATCATGGTCCTCTCGGAGATCGCACTCCTCGGGGCCAAGATCGCCGCGGTGACCGTCCTGGGCTTCGGGCCCGTCGCGGTGCCTGTCGTGGGCCTGATCGGGGCCGGGCTGGTGTTCTCGGCGCTGGTCCGACACGCGTGCCACGTGCTCGACCTGCCCTTCACCGGGTGGCTGCGGGGCTCGGTCGCCCCGATCCTCGCGAGCGTGCTTCCGGGCGTGGGGGTCTGCGTCCTGCTGCGCGGGGCCCTACCCGCGGAATGGTGGCGGTTCGTGGTCCTGGGAATCTGCAACGGCCTCACGGTCGTGGTGGTGGCGTGGTTCGTCGCCGTCGACCGCCACGAACGGGAGCACTTCCTGCGGGTGTTCCGCGCCGGTGTCGGCCTGATGGGGATCGGCCGCAGCGGCCACGCCAGCGACCCGTCGGGCGCCGGCGCCCCGCACGATGATCCCCGGCAGTAGACTACTCGGCTCGCATCCGCGCCAGCCCGAGGAGACCGCCAGCGATGCAGAAGGTTCCCTGCCCCACGCTCTACGAGATGTTCGAGACCCGGAAGGCGAAGGACCTCGAAGGGAACGAGCACAAGTTCGATCAGGCCGTCCACGTCGAGTACGCCGAGGCGCTCTACGGCTTCATGCTGAAAGAGAAGCCGGAGGTCGTCGTCGAGGTCGGCATCGCGTGCGGCACGACCTCGCTCGCGATCCTCGCGGGGATGGAGACGAACGGCACGGGCAAACTGGTGTCCATCGACCCGGGCCAGAGCACCTACTGGCACAATTGCGGGGTGGCGGCGGTCAAGCGGGCGGGACTCGAAGCCCGGCACACCGTCATCGAGGACTACAACTACAACGCGCTGCCCAAGGTGCTCGCGGATATGAAACCGGTCGATTTCGTCTACATCGACGGCTGGCACACCTTTGACCACGCGCTCCTCGACTGGTTCTACGCCGACAAGATGCTCAAGGAAGGCGGCGTCGTCGCGTTCAACGACTCCCACTTCCGGGCCGTGTTCCGCGTGATCAAGTTCGTTCTCTCGCACCGGCACTACTCGGAGATCGACGTCGGCCTGCCCAAGCGCTACGACAGCCGTATCCCCGTCGCCGGCCCCCTGATCAAACGCCTCTCCGGGCGCTCCAACGCGGACAGGTACTTCCGCAAGCTCGACTCCTGGGAAGGCCCGTCGCACTTCTACGCTCGATTCTGACTGAGACCCAGCGCCGATGCCCGCAGAGATTGCCGGATCCAGAATCATCGTGACCGGGGGCCAGGGCTTCCTGGGGGGCGCCGTGTGCCGCGCGCTCGAGGCCGCCGGCTGCGAGCACGTCTTCGCGGCAAGCCACGCTGTGCACGACCTCACCACCGAGTCCGGCGCCAACCGCCTCATGCGCGAGGCCTTCCCCGGCCACGCCCCCGAGATCGTGATCCATCTCGCCGCACGCGTCGGGGGGATTCAGGCCAACGCCGATCGGCCCGGTGACTTCTTCCGCGACAACATGGCCATGACGCTCAACGTCATCGAGGCCTGCCGGCGCGCGGGACTCGGCAACGATCGCGGCAAGCTCGTCTACATCGCGTCGACCGGCTGCTACCCCAAGCTCGCGCCGGTGCCGCATCGCGAGGAAGACCTCTGGGCCGGCTACCCCGATCCCAGCATCGCGTCGTACGCGGTCGCGAAAAGGGCCGCGTTCACGATGCTCGAGTCTTATCGGACGCAGTTCGGTCTGCGCTCGGCGTTCCTCATGCCGATCAACCTCTACGGCCCCGGCGACCATTTCGAGGACCCCGCGGGCCACGTGATCCCCGCGCTCGTCCGGCGCTTCAGCGAGGCCCAGGCCCGCTGGGACAAGGAAGCCGTGTGCTGGGGCTCGGGGTCACCGACCCGTGAGTTCCTCTACGTCGACGACGCCGCCCAGGCGATCCTCAGGGCCGTCGAGCGGATCGACACGCCCACGCCGATCAACATCGGCACCGGCCAGGAGGTCTCCATCCGCCAGGTGACGCAGATGATCGCCCAGCTCGTGGGCTTCCAGGGCTTGATCCACTGGGACAAGACCAAGCCAGACGGCTCGGCCCGGCGCACGATCGACACCGCCAAGGCCCGGCGCCTGCTGGAATGGGAGGCCACCACGCCCCTGCGCCAGGGCCTGCAGCAGACGATCTCCTGGTACCGCGCTCGGTACCCCGCCCCGCAGACCGTGCCGGCCTGAGCGCGATCCGAACACGCCGGATTTGGCGTGAACGCGACGGATCCCAGATTCGTATGGGCAGTCTCGGGAACGGAATCCCCGATCGGTTTCGAGCGGACCGGAGGTCCGGTATCGTGTCCCGCCCCGGTTTGGAACCCGGTGAGCGGAATTGGTGGAGTGTTGACGAGAGAGCCCGCGGCTTTTGGCCGAGTGTGAGCCTCTGAGGCGGTGCTTTCCGCTACGGGCGCAGTCGGCGCCCGAAGACCCAGAGGGAACTGATTCAAATGGAACGTGAACTGGCAGTTGTTGGTGGCGGTGGCGGCTTCATCGGCGGGTTCCTCGCCAGGAACCTCCTCGAGCAGGGGTACCGGGTCCGCTCGGTCGACATCAAGCCACTCGATGAGTGGTACCAGGTGCACCCCGACGCCGAGAACCTCTCGCTCGACCTCAAGAGCCTGGACAACTGCCGTCGCGCTTATGAAGGCGCCGACCGCATCTACCAGCTCGCCGCCGACATGGGCGGGATGGGCTTCATCGAGAACAACAAGTGCCTGTGCATGCTCAGCGTGCTCACCACAACACACTCGCTGATGGTCGCGCAGGAGATCGGCGTCAAGCGGTTCTTCTACAGCTCCTCGGCGTGCGTCTACAACGCCGACAAGCAGAAGAGTGAAGACGTCGTCCCCCTGAAGGAAGCCGACGCCTACCCCGCCATGCCCGAAGACGGCTACGGCTGGGAGAAGCTCTTCACCGAGCGCATGTGCCGCCACTTCCGCGAGGACTTCAACGTCCCGGCGCGCATGGCGCGCTTCCACAACGTCTACGGGCCCCACGGCACGTACGACGGTGGGCGCGAGAAGGCGCCGGCCGCCATCTGCCGCAAGGTCATCCAGGCCAAGCTCAGCGGAAACCACGAGATCGAGATCTGGGGCGACGGCAAGCAGACGCGCTCGTTCATGTACATCGACGACTGCATCAAGGGCGTCAACATGATCACCGACAGCGACGACGTTCTCGACGCGATCAACCTCGGCTCCGACGAGCTGACCACGATCAACGGCCTCGTCGACATCGTCGAGGACATCGCCGGCATCAAGCTCGAGCGCAAGTACAAGCTCGACGCCCCCAAGGGCGTCAACGGGCGCAACAGCGACAACACCCGCATCCAGGCCGAGCTCGGCTGGGCGCCCTCCATCCGCCTCCGCGACGGCATGGAGCGCACCTACGCCTGGATCTACGACCAGATCACCAGCGGGGTGCCCTCCCCCGCCTGATCGCTCCCGCCCCGCTCAGGAGTGCGCTCAGTGGAGCCACACATCCTTGATCGCTACGGCTCCGAGATCCGGACCGCCCTGCTGATCCGGTTCACGGAAGAGCGATTGCTGCGCCTCTTCGCCGAGGGCAAGCTCTTCGGCACCGTCCACACCTGCATCGGCCAGGAATTCGTCGGCGTCTCCGTCTCGCGCAACCTCGTCGACGGCGACACCGTCTTCTCGAACCACCGGGGCCACGGGCACTTCATCTCCTACTGCGGCAACGTCCCCGGCCTCATCGGCGAGATCATGGGCAAGTCGACCGGCGTCTGCGCCGGGCGCGGCGGCTCGCAGCACACCCAGGAGGCCGGCTTCTTCTCCAACGGCATCCAGGGCGGGATCACCCCCGTGGCTACCGGCCTGGCGATGGCCCACTCGCTCAAGGAGAAGAACAACGTCTCGGTCGTTTACGTCGGCGACGGCACCCTCGGCCAGGGCGCTCTGTACGAGTCCATGAACTTTGCCTCGATCTGGAACCTGCCCGTCCTGTTCGTGTGCGAGAACAACCTCTACGCCCAGTCGACCAGCCAGAAGCAGACGCTCTCCGGAGACATCTGCGCCCGCGCAGCGGCCTTCGGCATCGACACCGCCCACAGCGACACCTGGGAGTGGCAGACGCTCCTTGAGCAGATGGAGTCCTCGATCGCGAGAATCCGCGAGACCGGGCGCCCGATGTTCCATCGCGTCGATACCTACCGCCTCATGGCGCACTCCAAGGGCGACGACAACCGCCCGGACGAAGAGGTCGCGCCCTATCGCGAGCGCGACCCGCTTAACTCGATGCTCAAGGAACTCGCGGGCGACGAGCGCTGGAAGGCGCTCGTCGAGGAGGTCAGCGCCGAGGTCGAGCGCGCCGTCGAGCAGGCGGACGCGGCGCCGTTCGACGAGGTCGAACAGCCCGCCCGCTGGAGCGCAACAGCCACGCACGGCTGGGAGCCGCTCTCGTTCGAGCGGGAGAAGGTCGTCCAATCCGTCCGCAAGGGGCTCGAGGCCGGTCTACGCGACGACGAACGCGTCGTCGTCATCGGAGAGGACATCGAATCGCCGTACGGCGGCGCCTTCAAGGCCACAATGGGCCTCTCGCACGACTTCCCCGGGCGCGTGCGCAACACGCCCATCTCCGAGCTCGCTCTCGTCGGCATCGGCAACGGCCTGGCCCTCGGGGGCATGCTCCCGGTCGTCGAGATCATGTTCGGCGACTTCCTCGCCCTTGCGATGGACCAATGGCTGAACCACGCGGCCAAGTTCCAGTACATGTTCAACGACAAGGTGCGCATGCCCGTCGTGATCCGCACCCCCATGGGCGGCAAGCGCGGCTACGCCTCCACCCACAGCCAGAGCATCGAGAAGCACTTCCTGGGCCTCCCCGGCACCCAGGTGCTCTGCCTCCACCACCGCTACCCCGCCGAGCAGCTCTACAAGGACCTGTTCGCGACCATCGATCGACCCTCGCTCGTCATCGAGAACAAGATCCTCTACGGCAAGTTCGCCTCCAGCGACGCTCCCGCCGGGTACCGCGTCCTGAAGCAGAAGGGCGAGGCGTTCCCCACGGTGCGCATCAAGCCCGACGCCCCGGCCGATGTCACGATCGTCGCGATGGGCGGCATGTCGCTCGACGCCGAGCAGGCGCTCCTCGAACTGTTCGAGGAGATGGAGATCGTCGTCGATCTGTTCCTCCCGACGCGCATGTACCCGTTCGACGTGGACGTGCTCCACGAGAGCATCAGCCAGACCCGCAAGCTGGTCGTCGCCGAAGAGGGCCAGGGCTTCGTCTCGCTCTCGAGCGAGATCCTCGCGCAGGTCGCCGAGCGATACCCGGAGCTGGGTGTCGTCTGCCGGCGCGTCGCCGCGGCGCCCAACCCGATCCCGGCTGCGCGCCCGCTCGAAGAGCAGTGCCTGCCGCAGGCGAGCGATATCATCCGACTGACGATGGAGGCCGTCGGTGAGCTCGTCCACTGAGATCAGGGTCCCGCGCGAGACGGTCAACGACGACACCGTCACGATTGTCACGTGGCACAAGGACGCCGGCACGCGCGTGAAGGCCGACGATCTCGTCGTCAGCATCGAGACGTCGAAGGCCGTCCTCGAGGTCGAAGCCGAGGCCGAGGGGTTCCTCGAGATCGTCGCGCCCGTCGGCGCCGAGGTCGAGATCGGAGCGCTCATCGGGTTCGTCCACGCAAAGGCCCCCGCGCCGGCCGCGACCGGCGCCGGCGCCAACGGCTCGGCGAGCGCCCAGGTGCCCGGTGCGTCCGGCGACGCCGTCTCGATCAGCAGGAAGGCCCGCGCACTCATCGATGAGCTCGGCATCGACCCGGCGGTGTTCGCGGGGCGCGGCTTGGTCCGCGAGGCCGACGTCCGTGCCTACATCGACGCGCCCGCGCAGCAGGAACCCGCGGCGCCCGAGACGGCGCCGGAGCAGCCAGCCACTGCGCCTGTCTCATCAACCCCGCAGCCCTACAAGGCAAAGGGCGGCCTGATGGGCGACGCGCGCTCGGCGGCGTCCGATCGTGGCCACGGCATCGTGTGGCTCGCCTGGAACTACTTCTGGCGCAACTGGCTGCTCGGCAATCTCGTCAAGGTCGCGCCGAGGGGCATCAACCTGTTCCTCCATCGCCTGCGCGGCGTGAAGATGGGGCGTGACTGCTTCATCGATCCGACCGCGATCGTCGAGACCGCCTACCCCGAGAACATCACGATGGGCGATGACGTCCGCGTCACCGCGGGCTGCCTGATCATGACCCACATCAAGGCGCCCAACTACCTGCGCGACACCGGCATCATGCCCGCGGTGGTCAAGCCCGTCGTGCTCGAGGACCACTCGTTCATCGGCGTCAACTCGGTGATCATGCCGGGCGTCACCGTGGGCAGGGCGTCCGTCGTCGCCAGCGGATCGGTCGTCGTTACCAACGTGCCGCCGTTCACGATGGTGGGCGGCAACCCCGCCAAGGTCATCAAGAAGTTCCCCCGGCCGGACGCCGAGGGTTGAGGCCGGGGACGCGACCATGACGAACCCCACGCAGCCAAACGGCGATCACGACGGGCCGCTCAACGCGTTCTGCGTTGACCTCGAAGAGTGGTTCCACATCTGCGCCGCCGACACGCCCTACAACGACCCCGAGACGTGGGACGATGCGCCCGCGCACGTCGTCGAGGACACCGAAGTCCTGATGCGCCTGCTCGACGAGACGGGCGCCAAGGGCACGTTCCTCACGGTCGGCTGGGTCGCAGACAAGTACCCCGAACTGATCAAGCGCCTCGCGGACGCAGGCCACGAGATCGGGTGCCACACGTACTTCCATCGCGTCGTCTTCGAGCAGACCCCCGAAGAGTTCGAGGCCGACATCGAGCGATGCCTCACCTCCCTGCGCGACATCAGCGGCCAGCCCGTCGACGCGTTCCGCGCGCCCGGATTCTCGATGACCCGCGACTGCTTCTGGGCCTACCCGATCCTGCGTCGCCACGGCATCACGACCGACGTCTCCATCGTCCCCGCGGCCCGCGACCACGGCGGCGTCGACGGCTTCACCCGCGACCCGTTCATGCTCCACACCAGCGAGGGCGAGATCCGCTGCTTCCCGGTCTCGGTCATGAGCATCGCGGGCAAGACCGTCCCGTTCTCGGGGGGCGGCTACCTCCGCCTGTTCCCGCTCTCGCTCGTGAAGGCCGGCTACGCGCAGAACCACAAGTCCGGACGCCCGGGCATGTCCTACATCCACCCGCGCGAGATCAACCCCGACCAGCCCCGCCTCGAGCTGCCCTGGAAGAAGCGCTTCAAGTACTACGTCGGCATCGACAAGACGCTCGACAAGCTCCGCTGGTGCCTGCGCACCTACCGCTTCACCACGATCGCCGAGGTCGTGAACGCCGTCGGCGACTGGCCGCCCTACGAGCTCACCGGCGACGAGATCCACCCCGTGCGCGCCGAGACCGTCAGCGCCTGACCCCCGAGAGAGTGACCACGTGCCCGACCCCGCTCAGAACAACGCCGGCTCCGACGCGCGCAAGCCCAGGATGCTGGTGCTGAGCCAGGTCTACGTCCCCGACGCCGCCAGCGTCGGGCAGCACATGGCCGACGCCGCCGCCGAGATGGTCGAGCGGGGATGGGACGTCCGCGTCCTCACCTCCGCGCGGGGCTACAACGATTCGAGCGTCAAATACAAGAAACGCGAGACGATCTCGGGTGTCGAGGTCCGGCGCCTGCCGCTCTCGTCGTTCGGCAAGAGGGGCCTCCTGCTGCGCGCCCTCGCTGCCGTGCTGTTCATGGTGCAGATCACCGCACGCGGCCTGTTCGGGCGCCGGCCGGACGTGCTGCTGGTCAGCACGTCGCCGCCCATGTGCATCGTCGCCGCGCTGGTCATCAGCACCTTCCGGCGCACGCGCGTGAAGTTCTGGGTGATGGATCTGAACCCCGATCAGCTCATCTCGCTCGGGAAGATCAAGGAGGGCTCTGTCCCGGCGCGCCTCATGGACGCGTTCAACCGGATGATCCTCCGCCGGTCCGACGACGTCGTCGTGCTCGACAAGTACATGGCCGGCAATGTCAACGCCAAGCTCGACGTGTCGGGCAAGCTCGCCGTCATGCCGCCGTGGCCCCACGAGGACCACGTCCAGCCGCTCGACCACGCCGACAACACGTTCCGCGACGAGCACGGACTCCAGAGCAAGCGCGTGTTCATGTACAGCGGCAACCACGGCTACGCGCTCCCGCTCGAGACGTTTCTGAAGGCCGCCGTCCGGTACAAGGACGACGAGCGCGTCGCGTTCCTGTTCATCGGCGCCGGCGTCCGCAAGGCAGAGGTCGAGCAGGCCATCGCCGACCACGCCCTGACCAACATGGTCTCGCTGCCGTACCAGCCGCTCGAACGCCTGCGCTTCTCGCTCTCGGCAGCCGATGTCCACCTCGTCAGCATGGGTGACGAGGCCGTCGGCACCATCCACCCATGCAAGGTCTACGGAGCGATGGCGGTCTCCCGCCCGGTCCTGCTGCTGGGCCCCGATCCCTGCCACATCGCCGATCTCATCCACGAGCACCAGTTCGGCTGGCACGTCCGCCACGGCGATGTCGACGCCGCAGCCAGCGTCATCGATGAGGTGATCTCGCTCCCCGACCAGGCGCTTCAGGAGATGGGCGCCCGGGCCGCCCAGGCCATCCGCAGCTCGCTGAGCAAGGACGCGCTCTGCGGCAGATTCTGCGACGTCCTCGAACGCGGCACGGCATCGGAGCGGTCTCCCCGGCCCGAGCTCTCGGTCGCCGAGCCGTAAACCCCCCGATCTCGGTGTCCGCGGCGCCTTGTAAATTTCTGCCAAACGCCGCGATACAGTCCGCCGATTCTCAGGACGAGAACCCGCCCTCCCGATGACCGACGCGACCACCCAACCCGAGCAGGTGCAAACGGCCGATCCGGCCGGCGCTCCCGCGGAGAAGCAGACGGCCAACGTCTCGGTGGTCATCCCGACGCTCAACGAGGAGATCAACCTCCCCCACGCCCTGCGCAGCGTCGTGGGCTGGGCTGGCGACGTGTTCGTCGTCGACTCCGAGTCCACCGATCGCACCCGCGAGATCGCCGAGGAGATGGGGGCGAAGGTCGTCGTTCGCCCCTGGCTCGGGTACGCGAAGCAGAAGAACTGGGCGCTCGAGAACCTCCCCATCCAGACCGACTGGGTGTTCATCCTCGACGCCGACGAACTGCTCCTCCCGGAGCTGCGCGACGAGATCAGCGCGATCTCCTCGAGACCGGCCGACGAGGTCCCGGAGTCCGGGTTCTACATCAACCGCTACTTCATCTTCCTCGGCAAGCGCATCAAGCACTGCGGGTTCTTCCCCAGCTGGAACCTCCGGTTCTTCAAGCTCGGCAAGGCCCGCTACGAAGAACGAGATGTCCACGAGCACATGGTGGTCGACGGGCCCGAGGGCTTCCTCAAGGGACTGATGGAGCACAACGACCGGCGCGGGCTCGAGACCTACATGGCCAAGCACAACAAGTACTCGACACTGGAGGCGAAGGAGATCTTCGCGCTCGAAGACGAGAACAGCCACGCCCGCGAGAGCATCGACGCCCGCCTCTTCGGCAACCCGCTCCAGCGCCGCCGATGGATCAAGCACTACGTCTACCCGAAGACGCCCGCCAAGTGGCTGGCGCGCTTCGTGTGGATGTACTTCTTCCGTCTCGGGTTTCTCGACGGGCTTGCCGGATTCCGGTTCTGCCTGTTCATGAGCACCTACGAGCTGCTGATCTATCTCAAGCTCGAAGAGATGCGCATCGAGCGCAGGAACCAGCGCGCCGGAGCCGGATCGTGACCGCGCGCGCCCACGAGCCCGAGATCGGGTCCATCCCGACGCCGGCGATGGGCGATCGCGCCGTCAGCCCCTACACGCGCCGCGAGAAGATCCTCCGTCTGCTCTGGGGCTACCTCGGGCAGTTCGTCTTCCGCTGCACCTTCCACAACTGGTACGGGCTCCGCAGTTTGATCCTCCGCACCTTCGGGGCCAGCGTCGGCCCGCGCGTGCGCCTCCGCCCGACCGTCAGGTTCGAGCAGCCGTGGAATCTCACGATCGGGGAGAACTCTTCGATCGGTGATTGGTGCACCGTGTACTGCCTCGGCAAGATCGTCATCGGCGACAGCGTGTCGATCTCGCAGGGGACGCACCTCTGCGCCGGCACCCACGACTACGCCAAGCACGACCTCCCCCTCCTGCGCCCCCCGATCGTCATCGAGAACGAGGTCTGGCTCGCCGCCGACGTATTCGTGGGGCCCGGGGTGACCGTTCACGAGGGCTGCGTGGTCGGCGCCCGGTCGTGCGTCATGAAGAACCTCCCGGCGTGGACCGTGTGCGCGGGGTATCCTGCGCGGGTGCTCAAGCCCAGAGTGATGGAGGAGACCACCGGATGACCAGCAGCGGTCAGCAGCCCGGGGCCGCCGGCCCCGAACACGAGCGGGGGGTCGTGCCCGAGTACGGCTACGACGACTCCACGCCCAGGCTGTCTGCTGCCTACATCCGGCCAGCCGTCGACACCGTGCTCCCCGACCAGGCCTCCGGCAGGCGCGTGCTGGACATGGGCTGCGGCAACGGCCACAACGCGCGCTGGCTCTCCGAGAAGGGCTGGAAGGTCACAGGGATCGACGCGAGCCAGCAGGGCGTGACCCAGGCGCGCATGGCCGTGCCCGATGGCCGGTTCGAGGTCGGCGAGATCACCGAAGAGTTCATCGCGTCGCTGAACGAAGAGCCGTTCGATCTGGTCATCAGCACCGAGGTCGTCGAGCACGTGTACGCCCCGCGCATCTGGGCCCGCAGCGCCTTCGCGGCGCTCCGCCCCGGCGGGATGCTCATCTGCTCGACCCCGTACCACGGCTACCTGAAGAACCTCATGATCTCGCTGGAGAACGGCTGGGACCGCCACATCAACCCGCTCTGGGACGGCGGTCACATCAAGTTCTGGAGCCCCACGACGCTCCGGGCGCTGCTCAGCGAGGCGGGCTTCGGGGATTTCGGATTCGTGGGCGCCGGACGCCTCCCGTACCTCTGGAAATCAATGGTGATCACGGCCAGGAAGCCCGGCGCTTCCTGAGAGCGCCGGGGCCCGGTCGCGGAAACGCTCGCACGTGCGCATCGTCCACTTCATCCAATCTGTGCGCCCGGAAGTCGGCGGCCCAGCGCGAGGGGTCCTCGATCTCTGCGCCGCCCTCGCGCAGCGGGGCCACGAGACGCGCTGCGCGACCACCGACATCGAGAACGTCCCCGAGGCGTGGCGCGATGGAAGCCAAGGGCACCCGGCACACGTGCTCCTGCCGAGGCCCGCGCGCATGGGGATCCTCTTCAACGCTTCGCAGGAGCGCGAGCACGTCGAACCGCTCCTCGACGGCGTCGACGCCGTGCACCTCCACGGCGCGTGGGACCCGACCAACCTCAGCATCTCGCGGGTCGCCAACCGGATGGGCGTCCCGTACTTCGTCAGCGTCAGGGGCATGCTCGACGACTGGGTGATGGCCAAGAAGGGGCTCAAGAAGCGCACCTACCTCGCGCTGTGCGGGCGTCGCTGGCTCGAAGGCGCGCGCGCCGTGCACTTCACCGCCGGACTCGAGCGAGAGGAGTCCCGCAAGCACTTCCCGAAGGGCCGTTCGCTCGTCATCCCGAACCTGCTCAACCTCGCGGACTTCGAAGACCTCCCCGGCCCGGAGCCGGCACGGGAGCGCTTCGGGCTCGATCCCGAGGGCGCGCCGGTCGTGCTCACGCTCAGCCGCATGCATCCCATCAAGCAGCTCGAGATCCTCATCGAGGCGTCGGCGATCCTCAAGCGTGATGGCCTCCCGATCAGGCTCGTCATCGCGGGCGCCGGCGACGATCGCTACGTCTCCACGCTGAAGAAGCTCGCGGCCGACCTCGGCCTCGCCGGCCCGGATATCGCGTTCGTCGGCCAGGTGCTCGGGCGGGAGAAACTCTCGCTCTACCAGGCGGCCGACCTGTTCGCGATGACCAGCGCCCACGAGAACTTCGGGTTCTCGATCGCCGAGGCCCTCGCCTGTGCGACCCCGGTGCTCGTCACCCCGGGAATCAAGATCCGAGACGAACTGACGTCCGGAGGGGGCGGGTTCGTCGCTCCAGAGCAAGCCAAGCCCTTCGCCGCCGAGATGCGACGCCTCCTGGAGACCCAGGACCTGACCGAGACCGGGCGCCGTGGGCGCGAATGGGTCGGGCAATGGCTGGACACGGACCGCCTGATCGCCGAGTTTGAGCATATGTACTCGCTCCCCCCAGAGGACGCATCATGAAAGTCGTCATGTGCTGGCCGGTCATTTCCGGCTACATGGCCGCGTGCTGGCGCGCGATGTCGGCCCACGAAGACGTCGACCTGTTCGTGCTCGCTCGACGCACGGGCGGCGCGATCAACGCGTTCTCCGACGACATCATGCAGGGCGTCCCCTGCGAGCTGCGCGAGTACGACGAGAAGATCGACTACGAACGACTCGTGAAGATCGTCAGCGATCAGAAGCCCGACGTGGTCTCGATCAGCGGCTGGGACTCGCCGGTCTACCGGCGCCTCGTCTTCGCGCCGGAATTGCGGGGCGTCCGGTTCATCATGTCGATGGACACGCCGTACCAGGGCACGCTCCGCCAGCACCTCGGGCGGTTCCGCCACCCGCGGTACTTCAAGCGGATCGATCGAGTGTTCGTCACCGGCGAGCGCTGCTTCCAGCTCGCGCGCACGCTCGGGTTCGACTCCTCGCGGATCAACCGGGGTGTCTACGGCGTCGACTTCGAGAAGCTCTCTGCGCTCCACGAGCAGCGCGCCGCACTCGACGGCGGGTGGCCCCGCAGGTTCATCTCGACCGGCCAGTACGTCGAGCGCAAGGGTGTGCGCACGCTACTGAAGGCGTACCAGCTCTACCGGTCCCAGGTGTCCGATCCGTGGTCGCTCACCTTCTGCGGCAAGGGCCCGCTCGAGCCCGAGATCGAAGCCGCCGAGGGCGTCGAGAACCGGGGCTTTGTCCAGCCGGCAGATCTCCTCGGCGTGATGCTCCAGCACGGCGCGTTCGTGCTCGCCAGCGAGTTCGACCCCTGGCCCCTGGCCGTCGTCGAGGCCTGCGCCGCCGGCTTGCCCGTCGTCTGCACCGAGGAGTGCGGCTCGCACGTTGAGCTGCTCCGTTTCTGCACCAACGGCCGGACCGTCCAGGCCGGCTCGGCCCAGGATCTCGCCCGGGCGCTCCGCTGGATGCACGATCGCACCGACGCCATGCCCGAGATGGGCGCGGCCAGCGTCCGACTCGCCTCGGCCTACTCGGCACAGATGTGGGCCCTCCGCTGGGCCACAGTTTGCCGAGAACTCACGGAATCCGGCCCCCGAAGCTCCTGAGCGGCTAGACTCTCGGCCCCTTTTCATTGCCGCGATCGCGGAAGGAGCCAAGCGTGTCCGAGCTCATCAGCCCCCATGGTGGCGAACTGGTCAATCGTGTCCTCGACGAGGCCGGCGCGAACGCCGCGCGGGCCGAGGCCCAGTCGCTGCCCCGCATCGATCTCTCCGCCAAGCAGTCCTGCGATCTGGAGATGATCGGCATCGGGGCGTTCAGCCCGCTCACCGGCTTCATGGGCGAGGCCGACTTCAAGAGCGTCTGCACCGACATGAAGCTCTCCTCGGGGCGCACCTGGCCCATCCCCATCCTCCTCGCTGTCGACGAGGCCGACGCCCCCAAGCCCGGCCAGAAGGTCGCGCTCTACGCGCCGAACGGCGAGCTTCAGGCCCTGATGACCGTCGAGGAGACGTTCAGGCACGACAAGAAGCTCGAGATCCCCAACGTCTTCCGCACCGAGGACGACGCCCACCCCGGCGTGAAGCAGGTCCTCGACGAGGGCGACGTCTGCATCGCCGGCCCGGTCGACGTTGTCACCGTGTGCGTTGATCCCGACGGCCCCGAGGCCTTCCTCGACGAGCGCCTCACCCCAGCCCAGACCCGCGCCGAGTTCGCCAAGCGGGGCTGGAGCACCGTCGCCGCGTTCCAGACCCGCAACCCGATCCACCGTGCCCACGAGTACCTCTGCAAGTGCGCCCAGGAGATCTGCGACGGGCTGCTCATCCACCCGCTCGTCGGCGAGACCAAGCCCGGCGACATCCCCGCCGACGTCCGCATGGACTGCTACAACGTCCTGATCGAGAACTACTTCGTCGTCGAGCGGACCCTGCTGTCGGTCATGCCCGCGGCCATGCGCTACGCAGGGCCCCGTGAGGCCGTCCTCCACGCCCTTGTCCGCAAGAACTACGGCGTGACCCACTTCATCGTCGGGCGCGACCACGCCGGCGTGGGCGACTACTACGGCACCTACGACGCCCAGCTGATCTTCGACGACCTCGACCCGGCCGATCTCCAGATCGAGCCCCTCAAGTTCGAGCACGCCGCCTGGTCCCACAAGGCCCAGGGCATGGTCAGCGCCAAGACCTTCCCCAAGATCAAGGGCGACCAGGTCTTCCTCTCGGGCACCAAGGTTCGGGAAATGCTCGGGAACGGCGAGAAGCCCCCCGCTGAGTTCACGCGGCCCGAGGTCGCCGAGGTGCTCATCGAGTGGGCCTCCGTCCCGGTTTCGTAAGGGTTATCGGACAAAGCCCGACCGCGAAAATCTCGGACGAACCGGCGGAATCCGCTGGCTCCGGCCTCTGAGCGCTGTACATTTCTCATGCGACCCCGCACAGGTCGCGCGTACAGGTGTCAGGAGTCAGAGATGAGTACAGTTGCGCGCCGAAACTTTTTGGAAGATGCCCTCGCTCCGCTCGCGTTTTCGCCAGCGCCGGCATCGACCCCGGATGTCGCTGATGAGACGCTTCTGCGTCTGGTCGAGGACCTCCCGGCCCATGACCACGCCGAACCCGAGATCGTCCCCGAGGCCAGCCCCTGGACGCTGAAGCAGAAGGCGCTCCGCGCCGCGTGGATGCTCGTGGGCAAGCCCGTCTTCCGCTGCACGTTCCACAACTGGTACGGCATCCGGCGCGGCATCCTTCGCGCCTTCGGCGCCAAGGTCGGCAAGGGCGTCCGGGTCCGCCCCTCGGCCAACATCGAGATCCCTTGGAACGTCGAGCTCGGTGATGACGCCGTCGTCGGCGACCACGCCATCCTCTACTCGCTCGGCAAGATCACCATCGGCGCCCGCGCCATCGTCAGCCAGTACGCCCACCTCTGCGCCGGAACGCACGACATCGCCAGCCGTTCGTTCAAGCTCATCCGTGAGCCGGTCACGATCGGTGCCGAGGCCTGGATCGCCGCCGAAGCGTTCGTCGCCCCCGGCGTCGAAGTCGGCCCGCAGAGCGTGCTCGGATGCCGCTCGAGCGCCTTCAAGCCCATGGAAGCCGGTGTGGTGTACGTCGGCAGCCCGGCCAAGCCGATCCGCCGGCGCGTGATCACCCGCGACTGAGCGGCGCGGAACGCACCCAACGCGAAACAACGGCTAGCCCCGGGCGCCCGAGCGCTCGGGGTTATTGCTGCCGGTGTTCGCCGTACCCGCCGTACTCCGCGTACTCGTCGTAGTGCTCGTCGTACTCCCACTCGTCGTGGTGCTCGGGGCCCCATTCCTCGGCCTCGCGATACTGCTTGGCCCTGTCGAGCAGGTACGTCGAGAGGCACGCGGAGATGAGTATGAACACCGGCGACGGCCCGACACGCGTCAGCATGATGCCCTCGAACATCGAACTGCCGAGGTACATTGCGTTGTGCGCGATGATCAGATCCACGAGCGGCCGGTCTTCCGGCCAGACCCGCTTCCGCACCCGCCACGCCTGCAGGACAACCCACGCGCTCACCGCGGCGAGAGCCATGGTGAGCATGACCATGCCGATGCCGTAGCCCGCAAAGGCCAGCAGGAAGCTGTTCTCGCTTGCGCCCGCGTCTTCGACGCCGACGCCGATGAGCGGGTTCTCCATGCCGGTTTCGAGCATCGCCTGCCAGCTCAGCGTGCGGGTGTCGCCGCCTTCGAACAGGCGCGACGTCGCGAGCTCGATGTCCTCATCCGGACTCAGGAAGACGAAGATCGGGTACGCGATCAGCGCGCCGACGGGCAGCAGCAGGATCATGTTGCCCAGGCGTCTGTACAGCACGCACCCGAGCCCGAGCACCGCCATGCCGAGCCCCGTCCGCGAGCCGGTCCAGAGGACGATCACGCCGAATGCTGCGCCGCCGCCGAGCCACATGATCTTCCGCCACTTGCGATCGTCGTACATCGAGAGCCACACCAGATTGGTGCAGACCGATGCCGACACGATCGCCGCGAACTGCGGGTTGGCGGTGAAACCGGTGAATCGCGGCCCGGCCATCAGGGCGCTCTGGTCGAGCCCGATCTGCACGGCCGTCGCAAAGAGCATCGCCAGACCGGCGTATCCCACGAACCGCTCGAGCTTCATCGCATCGTCATTGTCGCGCAGCGTGAGCGGCACGACGAGCATGAACGACAGCACGGCGAACACAGCGATGCCCAGCGACAGCGCTGCCTGGTTCGCATCCCCGTGCAGCAGGCGCATCAGCGCGTTGTAGGCGCCGATCAGGAACAGCACGAGCGCCTGCGCCGGGATCCGGAGCGAGCCCCCGCCGACCAGGCGCGGGAGCGCGAAGAACAGCAGCGCGCCGAGCGCCACGTAGAGCTGCGATCGGTAGGTCTGCAGGGGCGCGAGCCATGTCAGGATCGGGCGCTCGGTCATCTTGTCGATGCGCAGCCCGAGCGAGGCGATGAACATGATCAGGCCGACCAGCGGCAGCACGAGGCGCGGGCGCGACGCCAGCGAAAGCGCGGCGACGGCGCCCGCGACCAGACCGCCCACGATGACCCACAGAGGGAAGTCCATCCACTCTCCTGAGGCTCCGGGGACGCCAAAACCGCGTCCCACCGTGACTCTATCGGGCGTCGCCCCCGGCGGGTTCGGTCAAAGCGGGCCCCGATTCGGGGACGCTGCTTCCCTGATCAGTCACCGGGCCGAGATCGAGGGTCACGAAGATCGGGCGATGGTCCGACCGGAAGCGGGGTCCCACCTCGAACGATCGCACGACGAACGCCGGGGAGGTCCAGACCCGGTCGATCGGCAACGCGAGAGCGGGGGGGAGCCACGCGGGCCAGGTGCCCGCTCCGAATCGAGGCGTCCATCCGACCAGGCCGCTCGCCCGGCGCAGTTCACGAAAGAGGCGCCCGCTGGGCGCCGAGTTGGTGTCCGCAGCGAGCACCGCCGGCATGCCGCGGGCCTCGCTCCACCGGCGCAGGATCGAACCCTCGCGCCGCGCGTGGGCCAGAGACCTCCGCCACGACTCGGCGTTCCGGGGCGACGGCGGATGGGTCATCGCCAGCAGGAACCTCGTGCCCGAGTCGTGCGTCACGACGGCGCTCCGCCGGGCGAGGAAGCTGTGCTTGATCTCTCGAGTCGTCGGCTCGGCCAGGCCCACGAGATCGACCGGGTGCCTGCTGTAGATCGACATGGCCCACTGCCAGCCCGGGTAGGGCTCGATCTGGTGCTCGTACAACCGATCGAGGTCTTCGTTGTCGTTCAGCGTGCGCCACGGCGACTCGATGACGCAGAGGATGTCCGGCCCCATCTCTTCCACCCACTCGATGAAGCTGGGGTCGATGGGCCCGCTGTCGCCATCGGCGTTGAAGAGCACCAGCGAGAGGCTCGCGTGATCCGGATCGAATTCGCCGCCGACGGGCGCGGGCGCGCCGCGCCAGCTGAGCGCGATCAGGAGCATCCCGGCACCAGCGCTGAGGGCGCCCAGTCGCGTGCGTCGCAGCGCCATGAGCACCGCGCCCGCGAGCACCTGCACGAGCCCGATCTGCTGCGTTGGCTGCGCGGCGACGTCGAGAAGAAACGGCCGGGACGTCCAGAGCGCGTTGACGATCGGCGCCAGCAACGCAACACCGGCGAGGGCCCACGCGACAGCAATTGCCCGCCGCCCCCTCGCTCCCATCGGCCGGACAGCCTCGATGTGCTGGCCCAACGCGCCTCGCCCGCTCAATGCCGCGTTCTCCTCCGGCGCCCGGCCCGGGCGCCGCCGTCATCGTGCGCCGCCTGCCTCCGGCGCTCAAGCGCATAAAAAAAGCAGGGCGCCATCGCTTAAACAGCGCCCCGCTGGAGGAGAGAGAGATCGAGAGGGATGATATCTCTGATCGACGAATGGTGTTCTGGTTTCTTGAAACTTTTGGGCGTTCCGCTTGACACGCCCCGTTTGGGTGATCGACGAAAATGCAGGACTTGCGCACTGTCGACGCCCAATTGTTAAGAGGACGCCACGCTCTTGTTACGTCGAAGCGATCATCGGCACCCGCGCGAATCGAGCCTGTTTTCGGCGGATTCCCGCGCTCAACTCGTGCCCAGCGGACCGAACGCGACCATCGTCGCGCCGATCGCGACCGCTCCGGCCAGCAGCGTGAGCGGCGTGCCGAAGCGCGTGAAATCTATCCACCGGTAACCCCCCGGACCTAACACCATCAGGTTCGTCTGGTACCCGAGCGGTGTGGAGAAATCGGCCGACGCCGCGATCGCCACGAGCACCGCGACCGGCAGCGCATCGATGCCCGCGACGGACGCCGCATCGATCGCCACCGGGAACATCAGCACCGCCGCGGCGGTGTTGCTCATGAGCATCGTGAACACAACCGTCAGCACATAGATCGCCGCCAGGATCGCGACCGGGCCGCCGGATCCCGCGACGTCGATCAGCCGGTCAGCCAGGAACGGCGCGAGCCCCGACGCCTGCATCGCGTTGCCGATCCCGAACGCCGAAGCCACCACGATCAGCACCGACCAGTCGATCGACGCCCGCGCCTGGGGGCCCGTGCAGCAACGGGTGATGATCATCAGCCCCGCCGCTGCCATCGCGCCGACCATCGGTTGCAGCAGACCCGCGCTCAGCGCCGCGACCAGCGCGACCATGATCCCGATCGCGATCGGCGCGCGGGCGTGACGCGGCGCGGCGGCGCCCTCGAGCTCGCTCACCAGGTGGAACTCGCTCGATCCACGGTACCTGCTGGCAAAGTCCGGGCCCGCCTCGAGCAGCAGGGTGTCGCCGGGGTGGATCACGATGTCGCCGATTTTGCCGCTCAGCTTGTGACCGAACCGGTGCGCCGCGATGACAACCGCGTTGTAGCGAGAGCGGATCGCCGCGTCGCGCACCGTCTGACCAACGAGCGGTGAGGACGGCGAGACGACCGCCTCGATGAGCTTCATCGAGTGCCGGTTGCCGCCGTTCGCCTCGTCGCTCTCCGCGGTGACCGGCGTCAGGCCGCGCGTGCTCTGCAGATCGACAACCGAATCCAGATCGCCGACCAGCACGAGCACGTCGCCCTCGCGCACGCGCTCGCCCGGACCGACCGCCGTGATCGAGCGGTCCCCGCGATCGATGCGGCTCAGGAACAGCCCGGGCAGATGGCGGAGCCCCGCCTCCTCTACGTTCTTCCCCGCGACCGGCGAGCCGCGCTCGACGCGCACCTCGGTCATGTATCGCTTCGCAGACGCCTCGGCCGACATCGGGTCTTCCCGGGTCGGCAGCAGCGCCCGCCCGAACACGAGGATGTACGCGAGCCCCACGGCCATCACCGGCACGCCCACCCAGGCGACGGTGAACATGCCGAACTCCCTGATCGGCGTCGCATCCGGCAACGCGTTGTGCTGCTTGATCAGGCCGTGCACGACCAGGTTCGTGCTGGTGCCGATGAGCGTGCACATCCCACCCAGGATCGCCGCGAACGAGAGCGGCATGAACAGCCGCGACGCCGCGATCCCCGCGCGGCGCGCGGTCGAATCGAGCACGGGGAGCATCGCCGCCACCAGCGGCGTGTTGTTCGTGAACGCCGAGAGCGCCGCGATCGGCCCGATCAGCCGCGCCTGGGCGTCGAGAGTGCTTCGGGGCTGGCCGATCAGGCGCGCGGCCATGCCGCGCACCGCGCCGGTCTCCTTCATGCCCGCCGCCACGATGTACAGCAGCGCGATCGTCGCCACCCCCGGGTTCGCAAAGCCCGCGATGGCCTCGGCCGGCCCGATGATCCCTGAGATCAGCAGCAGCAGCAGGGCGCCGCCGAGGGCCAGGTCCGGCGCAACGCGCCCGGACGCGAGGCCCGCGAGCATCGCGAGCAGAACCCCCGCCGTCAGCCAGGCCTCGGTGCCCATGCGTGCAAGGATACCCGCCGGGCGGGCCTACGAGCCCTCGTGCGCGACCTCGTCGAGGGCGCCGATGACCGGGCCGTGCAGCTCTTGCGCTGTCACGACGACGCCGCGATTGGCGTCCATGCCCGCGCCGTGCCCGAACTCCAGCTGAGCGCCGCGCGCGTCGGACGCGGCGCAGCCGGCCTCGTGGGAGATCAGTGCACCCGCCGCGTGGTCCCAGATGCGCTCGATGTAGCCCCCGCGGGGCAGACGCAGATACACGTCCGCCTGACCACGGGCGACCACCGCGTACTTGCCCTGGCCGTCGAGGCGGAGGGGCTCGGCCAGTTCGCCCAGCTTGCCCATCGCGCGTTCCGCGACGTCGTGGCTCGTGTGCGAGCCGTCGACCGACTCGCACAGACGCAGCGGTTCGTTCTCCGTGCGGTGCAGGCGCTCCAGGCGGACCGCTCCGCTCCGCTCGGCGTCGCCCCGCATCTCCCAGGCGCCCTCGTGCGCCGAGGCGAAGTAGATCGAGCCGTGAGGATCCGGGTCGTCGAACGGGCGCCCGAAATCCAGCGAGAGATTCGGGCATCCGAGCACGCCGAGCGTGACCTCGCCGCCCTCGATCCACGCCAGGCACACCGAGTACTGCCCCCCGCGCAGGAAGCCCTTGGTGCCGTCGATGGGATCGAGCGTCCAGTACCCGTGCGCGTGCGAGCGCTCCGACGACGGGTGCCCGAGGTCGATCGCGCCGATCACGTCGTCGCGCGTCGCGCCCGACCACACCTGGTTCGCCGCCTCGCAGACCGCGTCGGCGATGGCCGTCTCGCCGGCCTCGATCTGGTCGCGGAGCGTCTGGGCGTCTTCTTCCGCAATCATCGAGAACGGCCCGAGGTTCGACTGCAGGATGTTGTTCACGACCGCCTGGGACGCGAAATCCGCGACCGTCACCGGGCTGCGATCGTTCTTGTGCATCTTCTGCAGGTTCGCGAGCTGCTTCTGCAGCGAATCGCACACCCGGCAGGCCGCCTGCACCGCTTCGATCGCAACATCCAGCCGGCGCGGATGCTCAGCCATTGACGCCCGCCTCCTGGCGCGACACCAGCAGGCCCTCGCGCTCCAGCAACTCCAGGCACGAGCGCACGCAGTCTTCGACACTCTGCTCGGCCGGACGCAGCACGAGTTCGGCCTTCTCGGGCGCCTCGTACGGGTCATCGATCCCGGTGAACCCCTTGATCTCGCCGGCGCGGGCCTTCTTGTACAGCCCCTTGGGGTCGCGCTCTTCGCACACGTCGATCGGTGTGTCGACGTAGACCTCGATGAAGCGCAGACCCGTCTCCTCGTGCAGCGCACGCGCCGCGTCGCGGTCCGCCGTGTACGGGCTGATGAAGCTCGTCAGCGCGATCGAACCCGAGTCCGCGAACAGCTTGGCGACCTCGCCGATGCGCCGGATGTTCTCGGCACGGTCCTCGGCGCTGAAGCCCAGGTTCTTGTTCAGGCCGAAACGGATGTTGTCGCCGTCCATGCGGTAGCAGTGGATGCCCCGCTGCACGATCACCTGTTCCAGCGCCGCCGCGACGGTGCTCTTGCCCGAAGCGCTCAGCCCGGTGAACCAGACGGTGCAGCCCGAGGCCCCGAGCATGCCGTAGCGCTCGTCGCGGGTGAGGTGGCCGTCGTGCCAGTGGATGTTCGTCGATTTGGTGGTGCTCATTCGTGCTCCCGGCTGCGGTCGGTGGTGGGAAACGTCCCAACCTAGGCCCGCCGAGCCGGGGAGTCCAATGAGCCTCAGTTCGCGGCTTCTTCGAAGACCCGGATGAACGGGGCGACCTCGACCGAACGGGGCGTCACGAGCTGGAAATCGACGTCCGAGCGGTCCTCGCCCGCCGCGATCCACAGAGCCGCCTTCAGGCCCTCGCCGGAGGCGTCCAGCCACTCACTCAGGGCCAGCTGAGCGCCCTCGTCCGTCGCGGGGCTCACGCCCACGATGCTCCGGCCCCGCGCCACCAGCTCGATGTCGCGATCCGAATCACCCAGGCCGACGACCTCGTAGCCCGCCGCCATGAACTGCATCACCAGGGCGTCGAGCGCCAAAGCGTGCTCGCGCTCCACGTCCTCGGGCAGCAGATTCAGCAGCAGCACGCTGCCGCGGGTTCCCGGGGCGTAGCCGGACGACCATCCGCCCTGCTCGGCCCGGCGCTGCTCGGCCGCCGCCTTTGCGCGCTCGGCCCGGGCGTCGGCCATCTCGACCATCCGGCCGACCCGCGCCGACTCTCGGTACTCGGCCGAAGCCTCGTAGTCGGACTCGTCCTCGCCGACGGTCAGCGCCAGCGCCGAGTCATCGAGCGACAGGTGCTTCCACAGCCCGGAGCGCTCGTGGGCGGCGCCCAGTTCGTTCAGAGCGTCGATGTCCCAATCCGAGCCGCGCTCTTCCTGCTCGCGCCATTCCTCGGGCAGGTTGAACGTGATCGTCTTATCGCCGAATCCGATTCGGACCTCGCCGTCGTCGTGGCTGGCCACGAAGGAGGACCCGCGCTTGTCGGCCTCCTTCACCAGCACGATCGCACCGGCCACGCCCGCCAGGAGGATCACGAAAGCCACGGCGACGCCCGCGTTCGGGCCGTTCTTGTACGCCGCCCGGCCCTTCATCCGCTTGCGGGCACGATCCTGCGCAGCCCGGGCCCGCGCCCGCGCGTGCTTCACCTGCTCGCGGGCGGTCGCGCCGCCGGCATCGCGGTGCACGGCCTGGTGGCGCCTCGGCGCCTCCTCTGCGCCCTCGGCGAAGTTCTCCATTGCGTCGCCGAACGACTCGCCCAGGCCCTTGCCCGAGCGCAGGCCGTCGCGCACATCACCGATCGCCGTGCGCACATCGTCCACGGCCTTCTTGACGTCTTCCTTGCCGTGGATCCCGATGCCGTACACGCGCACGCCGGGGATCTCGTCCTTGTTCACGGTCTCCTCGGCCTCGCCCTGCACCTGGTACCGGCCCGTGAGCCAGTCGGTCATCTTCAGGCTGGGGCGCACGCGCTTCTGCGCGACGGGCTCGGGCTGGGGCTCGACCTTCACACCACGGGCCGCTTCTGCCGTGCCCTCGCGCAGCGGGTGCACGCGCTCGGCGTCGGGCGGAACCGGCGACGCGGCCTTGGCCACGTGCACAGGAGCGGCCTTGGGCTCGGGACCGAACTGAAACTCCTCGTGCTCGATCTCGTCGACCACAGCCGCGACCGCTTCGGCGCCGGCGGCGCCGCCGCGCACCGACGGCAGGTCCGCCGGCTTCACGTCGTACGCGTCGGACGCGCTCATCACCACGCGCAGGTCGGCCAGCATCTCGTCGGCCGAGGCGTAGCGCTTGTTCAGCTCCGTCATCGAGCGCCGCACGATCCAGCGCAGAGCCTCGGGAGACTTCTTGGAGAACTGGCTCAGCCCGCCGTGGGCCGGGAAGCTGTTCTCGAGCACCGCGTACATCACGGCGCCGGCGCCGTACAGGTCGAACTTCACGCCGTCAACGTCCTTCACCTTCGCGCCACGGAGCGCCATGCGCACCATCTCCGGGTCGCGGAAGTACTCGGTGCCGTGCGTGGTCAGCGTCATCGCCGAGCGCAGCGGGGTCACCAGGCCGAGGTCCACCAGGTGGGCCTCGGCGGCCGACACGATGATGTTGTCCGGCTTGACGTCCTTGTGCCACAGCCCGCCGTGGTGGTAGACCGCCAGGGCCTTGAGCAGGTCACGCATGTACGTCATCGCGTCGTCGAGCTGGCGCCCGTTCAGGCCCCGCTCGTCGGTCGCGGCGTGCATGTCCTTGGTCACCTGCGTCAGGTTGTCGCCAGGCACGTAGGGCATCACGTAGAAGAAACGCTGGTCGTTCAGCTCATGGTCGAGCACGAGGCCCAGCTTCTTGGCCGCCTCGAGCGCGCGGCTCTCGCGGATGATCTGGGGCAGGCTCGACCCGTCGTGGATGCTGAAGCTCTTGATGACCACCTGGTCGATCAGGTGCCCGGCGCGGGCGAAGATCGCCAGCTTCTTCTCGTCGGGCTCGGCGACGAACAGACGCCCGCCCGAGCCGCCGCCCGCCAGCGAGCCGACGATCTTGTAGCCGTCGAACTGACCGGTGCGCCGCGACGGCTTGTCCGAGCCCGGCGACTGCGCCATGGCGTCGGGGATGCGCCGCTCGATGCCCTCGGTCAGGCCGGTCAGCAGCAGGAACTTGGCCGGGTGGCCCAGCGCGATCCTGTAGATGCACTGTCCGAAGTTCTTCACCTCGCTCTGCAGGCCACGACCAAAGTGCGACGCGGCCGACCAGCGACCGATCACGACGTTGCCGAGGATGAGCGGCACGAACACGATCGCGGTGATCAGCGTGCCGACGAGGCGAACGGCATCGCTCAGCATCCCGCCGATGAAGCGGAAGACGTGCGCAATGACGGCACCGATCCCTTTGAACAGGTTCGTCATGAGCCACACGATGCCCTTGAACGCCGGCACGACCAGGAACACGATCGCGACGATTCCGACGACAAAGGCCAGGATGCCGAGAATGATCATCAGTGGGACAGGCATCGATCCAACCTCCGGCCCTCCCCGACCCGCGGGTCTCTCCCGGGGTCTCCAAGGGCGGCTGCTTCCGAGTCAGGCCCGCTGAACTCCGTCAGCCGAGCCCGGCCCCTTCTTCCTCCCGCCTCGTCTCGATCTCCTTCAGGTAGAGATCGGCGATGGCATCGTCGAAGAGGCCGTCATCGCCCTTGTTCGGACTCAGGGGCAGCCCATTTCGCTCCGCCTCTTCCAGCTCGTCCTCCGTGAAGCTGTACGTCGCGATCACCTCGCCCAGCCTCGAGCGCAGCGCGTCGCGGACCTTCGTCAGACGACGGCTCACCGTGGGCTCGCTCGTGCCCAGCGAAGAGGCAACGTCCTTCCCGCTCATACCGTCGAAGACACGCATCCGGTACACCGAAAAGTCCGTGAAATCCGTCTCCCGCTCGACCATCCGGATGGCGGCGTACACCTTGGCCCGGAAAACAGCCGCCTCGTAGATCCCGTCCGGCGAGCGCCCGCCCGATTCGCCCATCCAGCCCTCCTCGAGGGAGGCCGCCCGCTTGCCCGAGCCGCGCTTCTGGGCCATGCGACGATCGATCTCGTCCCCCAGCGTGTGCTTGGCGATCGCCAGCAGCCACGTGCTGAAGCGGGCCCCCTTGGCGGGGTCGTAGCGATCGATCGAATCGCTGAGCGCCGCAAGGGTCTCCTGCGAGAGGTCCTTCACGGTCTCGGCGCCGATCCGGCCCTTGCCCCACTTGCTGAGCTGGGCCCGGAGCACGGGACCGAAGGTCTCCCACAGCTCGAACCACGCAGCTGTGTCCTGCGCCTTGAGCCTGGAGATGAAGCTCGTCGTGAGCGAATTGAGCATGCGGCCTGCGCCCTCCAATCCCCGATTCGTTGCCCTCTATCGCGCCCTCACAGAGCCACGCCCGGCTCCCCCGAGTGGGGGCCGTCCGGGGGCTACCGGGGGCACCGCTAGGGGCTGGTTGGGGCGGGGCCGCGCCCGATTTTGCGGACGGGAAAGGGCCCGGACCCAGCTTCTAAGGATATGGCGCACAAGCCCCTGCGGGGCAGCGGGCCGAGATCACGCCACTTTTTTCCGATCCCCGCAACCCGGCGTGAAATCCGCCCGGCCGCCCCCCCAATGACCCTGTGCGAGACATAGCCAATCGCGGGCCCCACGCTGAGTGAGCACGGGCCCGACACGCAAGACGGAAACAAAGGAGCGTTCAAATGGCCCTCGTCAAGACAGCAGTCCGAATCGCAGTGATCGGTGGTCTGGCGACCGGCGCGGCTGTCCTGGTCGCCGGTCCCGAGCGCGTGGCCGCCCTCAGCGGGCAGGTCCGCACCAAGGTCAACCAGGCTATCGACAGCCAGATCGACGACCCCGTCGCTCTCCGCGCCCAGCTCCGCAAGCTGGAAAGCCAGTACCCCAAGCGCATCGCCGAAGTCCGCTCGGACCTCGCCGAGCTGGACTCCCAGCTCGCCGCCCTCGAGAAGGACCAGGCAGTGAGCCAGAAGGTCGTCGCCCTCGCGAGCGCCGACTTCGAAGCCCTCGAGCCGCTCATCGCCAAGGCCGAGGCCGCTCGCAGCGAGTCGCCCTACGCGGTCATCAACGTCCGCTTCGGTGGCGGCACGCTGACGCTTGATCAGGCCTACCAGCGCGGCACGAACATCAATCAGACCATCAGCGTCTACCAGACCCGCGCCGCCGACGCCGCCCAGAACGTCGCTTTCCTCGACCAGCAGAAGCAGCACCTCACCGAGCTGCTCAACGAGCTGGAGACCGAGCGGGCGCAGTTCCAGGCCCAGGTGTGGCAGCTCGACAACGAGATCGAGGCGATCGCCCGCAACGAGAACCTCATCGAGATGGTCGAGTCCCGCCAGGCCACGCTCAGCAAGTACGAGCGCTACGAGGCCGTCAGCCTGGATCACGTCAAGGACCGGATGCGCAAGATCCGTGCCGAGCAGGAGTCCCGCCTCGCGGCCATGCAGAACCAGAGCAAGTCGCGCAACTACGAGCAGGAAGCCGAGAACATGATCCAGACGGAGAACATGGGTCGCGAACTGTTCGAGCGGAGCCTCGAAGAGACCAGCCTGCAGCCGACAACTATCGAGATCACCCCCGAGGACGCCCACAAGGGCAACGCCTCCAAGGACCTCGACAAGTACGCCTTCTCCGGCAAGATCCTGATCGACCGCTAATCGATCCGATCAGCCCAGAGAAGCAAGACTCCTCCACGGTCGAGTAACGACCCCCATTGCCCGCCGAGGCGCGCCGCCGCCCTTGGCGGGTTTTCTTTTTTGCGGAAGGGCCACAGGGGCACAGGGGAACAAGGATCCGCAACGGGCGCGATCTACGAGCCGCGAGCGCAAGCTCGCGGTCCAGTGACCGGCCGAAGGACCGGGGTGGTGACTCGACGCGACGGCGCCGCCTACCCCTCCCCGCTCATCTTCCGACGCACCGCCTCGAGCCGCTTCTGATGCAACTCGTGCTGTGGCTCGAGCTCCGTCAGCGCGACGATGTGGCGCTCGGCGCTCGCGTAATCGCCCCGGCGCAGCGCCACCGTCGCCGCCAGTTCCCGGTGCCCCGCGTCGAACGGCGAGATCTGCGTCGCGCGGCTGATCTTCGCCCACGCCCGGTCCCACTCGCTGATCGCCGCGTACCGGCGCGCCAGCTCGATCGCGTAGCTGGGGCTGCTCTGCTCCCGGGCATCGAGAAACTCGAGGTGCTCGATCGCCCGTGACTTGTCGTCGCTCTCCAGGTACAGGCGCGCAAGGTGGCGGTGGGGGAGGGGATCGACAGGTCGCACCCGCGCGTAGTGCTCGAGCAGCGGCACCATGCTGTCGTCCACGCGCCCGCCGCGCTCGAACACCGTGTACTCGATCTTCATCTGCAGCAGGTCCGGGTGATCGGGGTACTGCTCGAGCAACTCCTCAACGACCTCGGGCGTCGGCTCGGCGAGCGTCACCTCGAACTGATCGAGCGCCACTCCCTCGAGTTTTTCCACCGCGTCGGCCCGATCGATACCGAGCTCGGCCAGCATCGCCTGCACGCCGTCGGTGTTCTCCGGATCGTCCAGCGAGATCTCCAGCAGCATGTCGCGCACCGAGGGCTCGATGAGCATCCCGTGGGCCCGCGCATCCTTGTAGCCCCATTCCTTGAAGTCCTCGAGGAAGCGGTCGGTCGTGATGCCGAACACCCGCTCGAACGCCTCGCTCTCGAGCACGCCCTCGGCGTACAGGTCGAGCAATTGCAGCGTCGCGTCGCGCCCGCCGATCTCCATCATGTACTCGAGCATCCACTGGCCCTGGGCGTACGCCAGCGGGCGATCGAAGCGGGTCTTTGGTCGCGTGAACGCCAGGCTGATGCCGTCGAAATCGTGCAGGCCGTCGTTCTCGAGCGCGCTGGTGATCAGCTGCCAGCGCTGCCAGTCGCGCACCGGGCTCTCGAGGTCCACGGCGCACGCCTCGGTGTACCACAGAGGGAGCCGGTTGGCGGCCCGCCCCAGCGTGATCGTGTGCACGTACTCATGCTGCACGACCCGGGGCCAGTCGTACGGCCCCGAGTACAGCCCCTGCTTGCCGATCTTGGGCGCCTCCATCGCGATCACCGGGCCCGTCGCCGCCGCGATCGTGTGGATCGCCGGCATGCCCGCGATGCGCACGCCGAACCACTCGTGGTCCGGCATCAGCTCCAGCACCGTCTTATCCTCGGGCTCCCAGCCGTACACCGACGCCACGTTCTCGTGGATCACGTCCAGCGGCTCGAGCATGTCCCGGGCCATGATCTCGTCGATCCCCGGGCGATAGCGGATCCGGAAGTGCTCGCTCTCGAGCGTGTCGTAGGTCACCAGCTCTTCCAGCAGCGTGCGGCTGTTCCGCGCCCGGATGTTGAACTCATCCAGCTCCGTCGCCCGGCGCAGCGCCGTCAGTGCCTCGGTGTCGCGCCCGGACTGCAGCTCCATCAGGCCCAGCTCGATCCACGGCTCCGACCAGTTGGGCTGGCGCTCGGTGGCCGCTTCGAGGTACTCGGCGCTCTTGGCGTACTGGCGCGCCTCCGAGAGCGCACGCCCGACGTAGAACGGACCCAGCGCCGACCCCGGCGACAGCTCCGCCAGGCCCGCGAGGATCTCGTCGGTCGTCTCGTAGTCGAAGTTCGTCGCGTGCGCCGCCGCGGCCGTCGCCAGCAGCTCGCGCATCTTCGGGTAGCGCTCGAGCGAGGGCTCCAGCGCCTCGATCGCGCGGTCCGGCATGCTCAATCGCATGAACCCCCGGGCAGTGATCAGATCGCCCATGTAGCTCTCGAACGCGGGTTCGGCGTCCTGTTTCTCGTCCTCGCCCTCTTCCTCCGGCGGCGGTTCGAGCTCGAGGTTCGCGTCCATCGTGAGGGCGACGTTCTCAACCTGATCGATATCGAGGCTGTCGACGCTGAGCATCCCCAGCATGTGCCACGCGGCGCCGCAGCGCGGGTTGAGCGTCAGCGTCTCCATCAGCGCCTGGCCGGCCTCGGCCCGGTTGTCCTTCTCGTACAACAGCTGCGCCTGGGTGAAGACCGCCGGCCAGTACAGGCGATCGACCTCTTCCTGCGCACGGCGCAGCATCGCGATGATCTCGTGGTATTCCGATGCCGCTCGCCCGTCGATGCGCGCGCGGATCATGAACACGCGCGCAGCTTCCACCAGATCTGGCGCCGTCTCGAGTCGCTCATCGCGCATCGTGCGCACCAGCGGATCGCTCGCCAGCATCGCGCCGTCGTAGTCGCCCAGCAGCTCGTGCGCCTGCGTGCGGATCCGGATCGCCCGGAACCCCGGGGCGCCCTCGAGCATGCTCAGCGCCTCGCGGATCTCGCCCCGAAGCATCGACGCCTCGGCCCTGTCCTCGATCGCCGCCGCGGGGTCGAACAACGACTCGTGATCGATCGCTCCAACCAGCAACGCTGCGCGGGCCCGCATCTCGACGCTGTCCAGGTCGCCCGCCTCCCACATGCCGTGGAACACGCGCCGTTCCTTCGCCTCTTGCGCGGTCAGGAACGGCGCCGCAAGCGCGTTCACGAGCGCCTGCGATGTCGGCGGGGCCTCCATCCGCTGCACGCCCGTCGGGCGCGGCCCGCCGCCGATGCTTTGTGCGGACGCTTCAGAAAGCCCGATCCCAAGGCCGCACACCAGCGCGAGCAGCCCGGTGCGCGTCATCAATCGTCCGTTGCCCCGGTCCACGCCTCGTCGCCCTCCGCGGTCAGCCATCCTGTTCTCCCTCAACGTCCGGCGCGAATCGGCCCTCATCCACGATCACGTCCCAGCCTTCATCGTCCGGAGGCGGCGCGGTGCTCAGCACTTCCTCGGGGATCTCCTCGTTCGTGCGCACGCCGATCAGGCGCACCACCGACTCGTCGCCCTGGCGATTGACAGTCAGCGCCATGCGGGGCTGCAGCGTGTCCGGCCTGTACCACAGGCGGATCTCGGTGAACTGGTCGCTCTCGGCAAACGCCTCGCGGGGCACCAGCCTCAGCTGGCACGTACCGGCCACGAACTCCAGCAACGCCGCGGCTTCCTCGATCTCCTCGGGGAACGCCTCTGCGGGATCGATGCGCAGGCCGTCGCCCGCCGGCAGCAGCTCGGTCTCGTAGCGGGCCTGCATCTCGTCGGCCTTCTGCCCGATCGGCAGCGGGATCGGCCCCTCGCCCAGGCGCAGCGGGTCGATGCGCTCCTCGCCCTTGGCTAGGCGCCGCGCGATGTACTTCTTGTCGCGCTCGATCTTCTCGATGAGCCACTGCCCGTCGAAGATCCACTGGCTGCGATCGGTGCGCTGCACGTCGTCGATGATCAGGTTGCGGAAGTCGACCGCGAACGTGCGCAGGTCCTCGCCACCCTCGGGATCCGGCTTCACCTCGAAGAACAGCTCGCCCAGACGCGTGTGCCGGTCGCCCTGCAGGCGGAACGTGCGATCCCAGCGCACTTGCGCGCTGAAGGTCCGCAGGCCCTCGTCGGCCGCCTCCAGCGCCCGCAGCAGCTCGCCGGCGTCCCCGAACGGGCAGTCCGAGGCGTCGCGCACCATCTCGACGAGTTCGGCATCGGGGATCTCGATCGGGTCCGTCACGCGCGGGTCGGACTGCTGCCCGTGCGCGCACGCGCCCGCGAGCGTCCCGAGGATCGTGGCCATCAGAATCGTGCTGACTCGCGCCATAGGTCCGGCGTCCTTTCCGTCTGGCCCCGCCCCGCCCGCTGTGGTACGCCCGAGCCGGGCCCGGGCTGCGTCTGCATCCGTGCCGGAGGCCGGCAGGAACACTCTATTCGCCCTGCCCCGCCTCCAGGCAGTCCAGGTAATCCTGCAGGATGGCCGCGGCAGCCAGGGCATCCCGACGCGCCTTCTTCTGCTTGTGGGTGAGCCCGGACCGCGCCATCGCCTCGTCGGCCCGCTCGGAGCTGAGTCGCTCGTCGTGGTAGGCGATCGGGAGGCGCGTCGTCTCGTCCAGCAGCGCCCCGAACGTCCGCACCTTCGCGGCCTGCGGCCCCTCGGTGCCGTCCATGTTCAGGGGCAGCCCGAGCACGAAGCCCTCGGCCCCCTGGTCGCGCCCCGCGATCACCACGGCATCCGCCAGGGCCTCGCCGCGCGCCAGCGGGATCTCGATGGCCTTGAGGGGCGAGGCGATGCCCGTCTCGGTGTCGCCAGAGGCGAGCCCGGTCCGCTTGTCGCCAACATCAAGGCACAGCAGGCGCATGTCGCCCGGATTCTACGGGCGGCTCCCCGCGATCAACCCATCGACACGTCGCCGCGATCCTCGGGGCTCGCCAGCGACGCGCTGGGCGCGTCGGCCCGGGCGAACGCCGTCGGCGCCCCGGTCACGACCGACTCACCCTCGAGCGGGTTGAATCGCGACCCCGCCAGGGGCACGCGCTTGTTCACATCGCTCTTGGGCAGCAGCGGGCCGACCACGAAGATCGCGACCAGAACCACGGCGTTCATCGCCAGCATCTGCCAGCCGCTGGTCCACTGCATGTAGACCATCACGCTCGTGGCCACCACGATGGCGATCGAGATCGGGATCAGGCTCTGCCACGCCAGCTTCAGCACCTGGTCGTAGCGGATGCGCGGGATCGTCCAGCGGATGATCATCATGAACACCACGCTCAGGACCACCTTGTTGAAGAACACGAAGAACTTCAGCAGCGCCGGGCCGAGGCCCACGGCCTCCGGCGTCGTCCAGTACACGCCCGGCAGGTGGTAGCCGCCGAAGAACAGCACCACGCAGAACGCGCTGGAGGTGATCATGTGGGCGTACTCGCCCAGGAAGAACAGCGCGAAGCGCATCGCGCTGTACTCGGTGTGGTACCCACCCACGAGTTCCTGCTCTGCCTCGGCGTTGTCGAACGGCGCGCGGTTCGCCTCGGCCAGGATGCACACGTAGAACATGATGCACGCGAGGGGCTGGTGCAGCACGAACCACCCGCCCGCCGGGAACCAGCTGGCCTGATCTTCAACGATCAGCGTCGGGCGCACGCTCTGGGCCAGCAGCAGCACCGCGAGGATCGAGAGCCCCATGGGGATCTCGTAGCTGATCATGCCCGCGCCGGCCCGCAGGCCGCCGAGCATGGAGTACTTGTTGTTGCTCGCCCACCCGCCGAGGATCACGCCGTAGACGCCGATGCCCGCGACGGCCAGCAGGTAGACGAAGCCGATGTTCACATCCGCGACCATCACCTGCGCCCGCCCGGACTCGACGAGCACGAGCCCGCCCATGGCGATCTCGGGGATGTCGATCGAGCCGCCCCAGGGGATCACCGCCCAGCCGATCATCGCCGGGACCACCGCCGCCATCGGCGCGATGGTGAACAGCCACCTGTCGGCCCCGCGGGGCATGTAGTCCTCTTTGAGCAGGAACTTCAGCCCGTCGGCCAGCGACTGCCCGAGCCCCCAGAACCCGAAGCCCCGGAACAGCTTCTTGAGGAAGGGCAGCCCCAGGTCGAAGCCCACGCGATTGGGCCCGATGCGGTCCTGGATGTAGGCGCTGATCTTCCGCTCGAAGTAGATCAGGATGGGGATGGTCCCCAGGATGATGTGGATCACCAGCACGACGACGATCGCGCCGACGAACGTCTGGGGCGAGAGCGGGAAGATGGCATCGAGAATGGCGTCGGGCATCGGGCGGACAGTGTAGGGGAACCCACAGGCCTTGGGCAGAAGCGAGTTGCGAGGCCAAGCCCTCTCCCCGCCGTCTGCCCCTAGTGCCAAAGGCCCCCTCTCGCCGATGGGTGTCTCAGGGTCCCCCCAACTCCCGGTGGGACCGCTGAAGACTTGATCCGGGAGCGATCCGCGTGCCGGGAGGGCATTCGTGGGCAGATCTGTTTCCATCCGAGCCGGCGTCGCCGCCGCAGTAGCCGCGGCGGTGTGCTCGATCGCCTCGGGCGCCGACGTCCGCTGGATCAACCCGGCGGGAGGCAGTTGGCAAGACGGCGCCAACTGGGAGAGCGGCCTGGCCCCGGCATCCATCAGCGTCGCGGTCTTCGACCTCGACGCCACCTACACCGTCGAAGTCGGCGTCCAGACATTCATGACCGAGATGGACGTGCGCGCGGGAGATGTCACGCTCGACCTGGCCGGCTCCATGCTGCGGGCGAACGGGCCGGTGTTCTCCCCCGCCCTGATCACGGTTGGGGGCGACCAGGCAAGCCCCCCGGCGCTCCGCATCGAAGACGGGTCGTTCTTCGCGGATCTGCGGGTGGGCTGCGATCCGGATGAGTCGGGCTCTGTCGTCCTGCACGATGTCGAGATCGACTCGGGCTACTTCTTCTACAGCTTCCAGTCCTGCAACGGCACCATCGACTTCACCGGGGATACCTGGATCCAGATCCAGGGGCTCGGCGGCAGCGGCATCACCGTGCACGACGGCGCCCGCGCGTGGGCGGACGGCGTCGTGGTCGACGACGCGGAGGTTCTGGAAGGCGGCTCGATCCTCGGCTGGTTCTCGATGAGCGTGCCCGGAAACCTTCGGGTCAATGGCGGCACCGCGTCGTGCAACAAGTTCTTCGAGGCAGAAGGAACCGTCGACGTCTCCAGCGGCGGCATCTTCAACCTCGGGAACCTGCCGCCCGAACTGACAGTCTTCGGTGAGCTGAACATCTCCGGCACCGGCGAATACCACGGCATCACACTCGGCGGCAACGTCAACGCCTGGGGCGGCGCGCAGCTCGGCGTAGGACAGCAGGTCCAGTTCATCGGGGGCTCGCTCCGCGCATGGGGTGCGGGCACCACAGTCGCGCTCACCGACGTGTATCCGCAAGCTACCCGTCCAGTGAGCATCGAACTCGACGACGGTGCAAGCGCGACGATCGACAGCTTGCTCGACAGCGAACTCCTCGTCCGCGCCGGCGCAACCTGCACGGTCGGCGAGATCGTCGGGCAGGACCAGCCCGGAATGAACGTGAGGGTCGAGGGCGCAGGCTCCCACCTGGGACTGGTCGACCAGCAGTTTCCTATAGGTATCGGCGTCTTCACCGTCGCCGACGGCGCGTCGGCCACGCTCGGCGGGGCGCAGTTCGGAGACTGCTGCTACTCGATCGACGTCGAGGGCCAGGGCTCGCGCGCCGATCTCGCGGCAGCCTGGTTCGGCAACATCACCGCTCCCAGCGTGCAGATCGGCGGAGCCTTCAACCCGTCGCCGACCGAGCCGGGCCGGGTCCGCGCCGGGTTCGTTGCGTGGCCGGACGTCGCCGTGAACACCGACAGCATCCTCGTGCCCGACGGCGGCGTCCTCTCGCTGCGCGACCTGCTGTTCCCACCGAGCCAGGGCACGCCGCCCGATGAGGTGCCCGTGCCCGGCCCGCTCTCATTCTTCGGAAGCCCGTCGCTGGGCGAACCGGAAGGCGCCGGCGCCCTGGAACTCTCGCTCGGGCAGACGCTAGCCGTCGACGGCCCGGTCTCGCTCGCCGGCGCGCTCACGATCCCGGACTCGATCATCGACCTGGGTTCACTCTCGCTCGGCGACCGCCTGCCGCTGGTGCGCGCCGCGTCGCGAACCGGGACGTTCGACACCGTCGATCTGCCGGAGATCCCCGGCGGCGTCAAGCTCGCGCTCGAGGTCGAGTACCCCGATGCGCCCGCGCTCGCGACGCGGAGCCTCGCGACCGTCGCGGAGATCGTCGTGGTCAGCAACGGCCTCGGCTGCCCCGGTGACGCCGACGGCGACAGCCAGGTCAACAACGCCGACATCACGTCCTCTCTCAAGAACTGGCTCGCCGATTACTCCCCCGGCACCGGCACCGGCCCCGGCGACGCCAACGCCGACGGACTCGTCGACTTCCAGGACCTCACCGCCATCCTGCAGAATTGGCTCGCCGTCTGCCCCTGACTACCACGGGTACCATGCCCCTCCGCCGAACCCCGAGGGACTCCCCGTGCTCAGCCGCCTCTCGCTCCGCGTCTCTGCGCCGCTGCTCGTCACGCTGCCGGTCGTCGTGGTCGCCATCGTCCTGGTCACGCTGGCTTTCGTTCAGGGACGCAGCGCCACCGGCACGCTCGCCGTGCAGAACCTCGAGCAGATCCACGCGCGCATCGATGATCGCTTGAGCATCCTGCTCTCGACCCCCGCGAGCTCGAACCGCATCATCGCCGACCTCATCGCCGAGAGGCGCCTCGACACCTCCGACCTCCGCTCCTGGCGCCCGTTCCTCTGGCAGCAGACCCAGGCGTTCGCGACGGTCAGCGGCGTCACCTTCGGCGGCGCCAGCGGGCATGTCGTGTGGATGTTCCGCTACCCCGGCCAGAGCCAGTACGAGTTCGGCATCGGCGACGACCGGACCGGCGGCAACATCAACGAGTTCCTCGTCTTCGGCGAGGGTCAGATCACCGGCGACGTCGCCGGCAGCTACCCCTACGACATGACCACCCGGCCGTGGTACCGCGCCGCCGTCGACGCCGGCGCCCCCACGTGGAGCGAGCCCTACGCCTGGATCCACAAGGACGGCACCACCGTCACGTTCGGCATCGCCTACACCCAGCCGCACTTCGACGACCAGGGCGAGTTCGTCGGCGTCATCGATGCCGAACTCAGCCTCGAGGACATCTCGAACTACCTCGGCACCATCGAGGTCGGGCTGACCGGTCAGGCGTTCATTCTCGACGACCAGGGCCTGCTGATCGCGTCTTCCGCCGGGACAGCAACCAGCAACGGCGGGCGCGGCGAGATCACCCGCATCGCGGGCCTCGCAGCCGACAACCCGCTGATCGCGCGCATCAGCTCGGAGATCGAGTCCCGTCCGAACGCCTACGCCGGTATCACCGAGCCCACCGAGCTCGCGCTGACGATCGACGGCGAGCCTCACCTCGCCATCATCGCGCCGCTCGAGCACTGGACGGGCCTGTCGTGGATCGTCGCGACCGTCATCCCCGAGTCCGATTTCATCGGACCCCTCCAGTCGGGGCGTCAGCGCAGTCTCCTCATCGCGCTCGTCGTGATCATGCTCACAATCGTGCTCGGCGCGCTGCTCGCCTCCTGGCTCGTTCGCCCCATCCTCGCGCTCGTCGAGCACGTCCGTCGCGTCGGCGCGGGTGACCTCGACAGCGAGGTGCACATCGAGGACACGCCTGAGTTCGCCCAGCTCTCGAGCGAACTCAACGACATGAGCGCCGCGCTCCGCGATCGCATGCGCCTGCGCAAAAGCCTCGAGATGGCCATGGAGGTCCAGCAGAGCCTCCTGCCCTCCGAGACGCCGCACATCGAGGGCATCGACGTCGCGGGGCACAGCACCTACTGCGACGAGACGGGCGGCGACTACTACGACTTCCTCGACATCACCGGCCTGCCCTCGTCCGGCGTCGCCGTCGCGGTGGGCGACGTCATGGGCCACGGCATCGCCGCCGCGATGCTCATGGCCACCGCGAGGGGCATCCTGCGCAGCCACTGCCAGGAGCAGGGCTCCCTCGGCAACCTGCTTACCCACATGAACGAGCTCCTCTGCGAGGTCACCAAGGGCCAGCGCTTCATGACGATGCTGCTGCTGGCGCTCAACCCCGCCGAGCACGAGCTGCGCTGGAGCTCCGCCGGCCACGGCCCCCCGATCGTCTTCGACCCGGAGTCCAACGAGTTCATCGAGCTCGACGGGGGCGAGCTGCCGCTCGGCGTTGCAAAGGGGATCGAGTTCACCGAGCACCGATTCGACCGCGCACGATCGGGGCAGGTGATCCTCGCGTCGACCGACGGCGTCTGGGAGGCCCACTCGGCCGATGGCGAGATGTTCGGGATGGAGCGCCTGCAGGCGATTATCCGCGAGCACGCCGGGGAACCGTCCGAGCGCATCGCCGAAGCGATCCGCGCCGCCGTGGCGCGTCATCAGACGGGATGCGCGCAGGAGGACGACATCACCTTCGTGATCGTCAAGGTCAGGTGAGCGCCCGGCCGAGCCGGCCCGCACGCCGGTGGCGCGCGGCACCTAGAATCCTGAGCGAGGGCAGAAGGAGCGTGCCGCAGTGAAAGCAGTGTGTGTCATCGCCACCGGCGCGGGTCTGAGTCTGGGGCTGGGGCTGAGCGCTCGGGTGTGCGCCGATGACGAGCACCCGCCCGGTCCGTACGCCATGGTGTGGATCGAAGGCGGAGAGTTCTCCATGGGCTCCGAGCGCCCCGACGCCCGAGCCGACGAGTCTCCCGTGCATCGCGTCCGAGTCAGCGGTTTCTGGATGGACCAGACCGAGGTGACCAACGCGCAGTTCCGAGAGTTCGTCGAGGCCACGGGGTACGTGACCACAGCAGAGCGCCCGGTCGACTGGGAGCAGATCAAGCTGCAGGTGCCTCCGGGCACACCAAAGCCCGCCGACGAAGAGCTCCGACCCTCGTCGCTCGTGTTCATCGCGCCGGTCAACGATGTCCCGCTCGACGACCTGAGCAACTGGTGGGTGTGGACCCACGGCGCCAGTTGGCGTCACCCCTTCGGGCCGGGAAGCTCGATCGAAGGCATGGACGCCCACCCGGTGGTGCACGTCTCCTACGAGGACGCGCTGGCGTACTGCCAGTGGGCCGGGAAGCGTCTGCCTACCGAGGCCGAGTGGGAGTTCGCCGCCCGCGGCGGTCTCGATGGTGCGCACTACGTCTGGGGCGACGGGCCGGTCACGCCCGAGCGCGCGAACATCTGGCAGGGAGTGTTCCCGACCAAGAACCTTGAGGAAGACGGCTACGCCTACTCGTCGCCCGCCTGCACGTTCCCACCCAACGCCTACGGCTTGTACGACATGGCCGGCAACGTGTGGGAATGGGTCGCCGACTGGTACCAGCCCGAGCTCTATCGCCAGCGGGTGCTCGCGCTCGGTCCGGACGGTGTGACGGCCGATCCCCAGGGCCCGGAGACCAGCCTGAACCCGATGAACCCGCGCGAGCCGCGGCGCGTCCAGCGGGGCGGCTCTATGCTGTGCCACGCGAGCTACTGCTCGAGCTACCGCCCCAGCGCGCGCATGAGCACGACGCCCGACACCAGCATGATCCACACCGGGTTCCGCTGCGTGATGAGCAAGGAGATGTGGGACGAGCGCCAAGCTCAGCTCTCACAGGAGCAACTCGAAGGGAGCGAACTCAAGCAATGACCAAAAGCAAGACCATCGTCCTCAGCGCGGCCCTGATCGGCGCCGGCGCACTCGCCGGTTGCAACAAGACCTACTACTCCGTGACGAACCTCGACACGGGGAACGTCTTCTACACCAAGAAGGTCAAGGAACTGAAGTCGGGCTCGATCTCCTTCATCGACCGGCGCAACGGCAACGAGGTCCGGATCAGCAACGCCGAGATCGAGGAGATTGAGAAGCAGGAGTACCGCAAGGCGCTCAACGACTCGGACATCGAGCGCACGGACCACTGATCCGGTGTTTTTTCGGGTCTTCGGGCCCGATTCCACCCAATTCTGTTGACCCGACCGGGTGATGAGGTCTGTTACACGGGTCGGCGCCGCGCCCGCGCCAGCTCTATCAGTCCACTTTCACCTGGGAGGTTCGTGATGAAGTTGTTCCGTCAGCTCAGTCTCGCCGGCGCGGTGCTCGGTGCATTGTCGATTGGCACGCCCGCGTCCGCCGACCCCGATTGCCCCGGCGACGCCAACGGCGACGGCCAGGTCGTCTTCGATGACATCACCGCCGTGCTCTCGAACTTCAACGCCCAGTGCGGCGCGCCGGCCATCGAATACCTCGGAGACGCGATCCCCGATCAGCTCTATCTCCAGCAGGTGCTCGCATCGCCGCTGACCCAGGCCTACGGCGCCACGCTCGGCCAGCAGGGCCTGATCATCGATCCAGCCGGCGCGGCCGAGGTGTTCTACAACGACTTCGATCAGATCTGCCCCGCGACGCCGGCCGACGCCAGGTTCATGATGATCCCGATCATCGATCAGCAGTCCAACCTGCCGACCGCGATCTTCGCCTACACATCGTCCGACATGATGCAGGCCGAGGGCGCCGATGTAATGAGCCTCTTCGATCCCGCCATCGATCCCAACCAGAACACCATCCGCGTGTTCGTCGACCCGCAGCTCTCCAGCTGGCTGGATATCGAGCTCACCAACAACGACTGCAACACCGTCGTCACAAGCTCTGAGAACCCCGGCGTGCCGTTCGACAACTCCGGCGACAGCGCCGATCGCGGCGGCAGCTACCTCCAGTGCGTCGGCATGGGCATCGCGCCCAAGATCCTCCTCGCCAAGGGGTTGGGCCTCGACAAGGCGTGCATCCTCTCATGCCGCGTGTGCGCCGGCGCACCGACGCCCTTCACATGCAGCGGCTGCGCGGCCTGCGCCGCCGTCGCCGTCGGGATCATCGCCCACGTCTGGTGGTGCTGCCCGTAGCGTCGCCTAAGCGAGGGCGGGCCCGCCCGGCTTCTCGATCGGCAGGAGCCGGGCCGTCGCCAGGAAGCGCCGGAGATTGTCCTGCGTCTCGATCAGGGAGTCGCCCCCGAACTTCTCCAGCGCCGCCCGCGCCACCTCGAACGCCACGACGTTCTCCATAACAACGCTCGCGGCGCTCACGGCGCTGATGTCGCTGCGCTCGTACTCGCTCCGGTCGGCCTCTTTCGTGTTCAGATCAACGCTCGGGAGCCCCTGCAGGAGCGTCGAGATCGGCTTCATCGTGCCGCGCACGACCAGCGGCGACCCGTTGGTCATGCCGCCCTCGAGGCCACCGGCGTTGTTGCTGTCGCGCACAAAGCCGAGCGAGGGCGAATCGGCGTCGTCTCGCTCGAACCGGATCGGGTCGTGCACGTCCGAGCCCCGCCTGCGCGCGCACTCCCTGCCCAGGCCGATCTCCACCGCCTTGAACGCCTGGATGCTCATCACAGCTTGCGCGATGCGACCGTCGAGCTTGGTGCGCCAGTCCACGCTGCTGCCCAGACCTATCGGGCAGCCGAACACGTGGGCCTCGACGATCCCGCCGACCGTGTCCTTGTCGATCTTGGCCAGGCGGATGGCCGCCCGCATGCCCTCGCTCGCCTCGGGATCGGGGCAGTACACGTCGCTGGCGTCGCGTGCCGCCAGCGCGTCGCGCCAGGAGTCGGCGTTGATTGAGACTTCACTCTCAACGTCGAAGATCGCGCGCACGAACCCGAACGCCTCGATCTCCAGCTCGCGCAGCAGGCACCGGGCCAGCGCGCCCGCCGCCGTGCGCGCCGCCGTCTCGCGGGCGCTCGCGCGCTCCAGCGTCGCGCGGCAGTCGGTCGTCAGCCACTTCACGCTCCCCGCCAGGTCCGCGTGCCCCGGGCGGGGCCGGTGCACCGGGGGCGTGCGCTCCGTGTCGTCCAGGCGAGAGTCCTTGTTCCTGATCCGCATCGTGACCGGGGAGCCGATGGTCCGCCCGAGGCGCACGCCGCTGAGCACCTCGATCGCGTCGGTCTCGATCTTCTGGCGACCGCCGCGACCGTACCCCCCCTGGCGCCGGCGCAACTCGTGGTTTATGAAGGTCTCGTCGACGGGGACATCAGCGGGCAACCCCTGCACCAGGGCGATGAGCCCCGGGCCGTGCGATTCGCCGGACGTGTGGTAAGTCAGTTCCGCCATGGGTCGCCAAGCATAGAGGCTGCGTCAGAACACGTGCTCGATGAGCGCCCAGATCATCGACGCGGTCACCACGCCCGAGAGCACCCAGGCGCCGATCGCCAGGGTCAGGCGCACCCCGCGCGGACGCCGTCGCACGCGGCGTCCCTGTGCGACCCAGACGCCGAGTGCGCCGCCCTGCACCGCCAGGCCGAGCCACATCGGCCACACCTCGAGCATGTCGCTCAGATCCGCGTCCCCCACGACCACCGCGAACAGGAAGAACCCCAGGAACACGATGAAGAACCCCATCCCGCCCGCGAGGCCGATGAGGCCGGCAACCCAGCAGCCCATCCGCGGGTCGACGGCGCGAAGCACAAGACGCAGCGCCTCGCCGCATTCCGGGCAACGGTCGGAGCGCAGCCCGTCGAGGCTGTACCCGCACGACGGGCACCGCGACCCTCCGCGCGCCACGTACTCAACCAGAAGCGCATCCGCACCGCCCGCTGCCTGCTGGGTCTCGGCAATCGCCATTGCTTCTTGTATCGGCGACTTCCGGCGCCGAGTCCCTACCATCCGCCCATGCAGCCCGACGACGACGTCTGCCTGTGCTTCCACGTCTCTCTGCGCAAGATCCGGACCTACCTGGAGCGCGAGGACCCGCCCGTCGCGTCGCTCATCAGCGACTGTCTGGGCGCGGGCACCGGCTGCCACTGGTGCGTGCCGTTCCTGAAAGAACTCCACAGCCAGCACGAGCAGGGCCAGACACCGACTATCGAGGGCTCGCTCGAGGACTACGCCAAGGCCAGATCGGCGTTCCGGAAGACCGGGGAGCGGCCCGAACCGGATGCGAACGCGGGGCTCGACGGGCCCTCGAACTGAGCCCGCCCGAGGCCAGAGACCACAAGTTCGGGCCGGATTGGCCGGATTCGGCTTGCAGCACCCCGGTTTTCGGGCACTGTGAATGCGTACGGGAAAGCCCGAACCCCGGCGACCCACGTCAGCGCCGGGCAGGGAAGAAGTCACGCACACTCTCGGGAAGCAGAAAGAGGAGCGGGAATGAATCGATCGATCGGCGCCGCGGCCGCTGCCGCCTGCGCGCTCGGCCTCGCAACGAGCGCCCACGCCATCACCTGGATGTTCCCCATCGAGGGCTCGCAGGAAGTCCCCGTCGTGGCCAGCCCCGGCTCCGGGATGGCGACTGTCACCTACGACACCGTGACCAACCAGCTCGACTGGGACATCAGCTGGAGCGGGCTCACCGGTGCCGTCACCGTGATGCACTTTCATGGCGCTGCAGCGCCAGGGATAAACGCAGGCGTACAGGTGGACATCGGCGGTATCAGCGGCACAACCAGCCCGTCCATCGGCATGACGACCATCTCCGAATTGCAGGAAGCCGACCTGCTCGCGGGGCTCTGGTACGTCAACATCCATACCGCGATGCATCCCGGCGGCGAGATCCGCGGCCAGGTCGTTCCCACACCCGGCGCGCTCGCGCTCCTCGGCCTCGGCGGCGCGATCATCGTCGGACGCAGGCGCCGCCCGTAGGCCGCGCACTCATCGAGTCATTTCAGGGGCGGCGTCTCTCGCAGGCGCCGCCCTTATTTGTGCGCTCACCGCCGGCGCCGGAGCAGCATGATCATTCCCGGCAGGTCGCGCTCATACACCAGCGCCATCTCCTGCTGCCTGTCGAGAAACTCGCGCACAACCGATTCCCTGCTCGGGTCTCGCGCCACGATCGCCCGCCCGCGATCCTCCATGGCCCGCTGGAGCGCCGCCTCGTCCGGGCTCGGTCCGGACGGCTCGTCGCGTTCGACGTGCACGACCTCGAGCCCGCAGCCCGCAACCTCGTCCAGCGTCGCGTCGTACGAGTCGTACTCTTCGAACCCAGCGACCGGGTCCAAGGCGGCGCGATAGGAATCCTCGATCAGGATCCACCCGCCCGGCGCCGCTATCGATGCGAGTGCTCGGACAGTGGCGCCGAGCGACCCCCACGGGCGCCCGACCGACACCAGGCACACGAGCCCGGCGCGCCGCTCGGGCGCATCGCGCAGATCGCCGACTCGGAATGCGCATCGATCGCTGACGCCCGATCGTTCAGCCAGAGATCGTGCCGCGTCGATGAACGGCGCGAACCCGTCCAGGCCTTCGACGGTGTGTCCACGTTGGGCGAGCGCGACGCTCAGTGCGCCCTTGCCGCAGCCAAGGTCCAGCGCGACGGTTTCTGTCGCGACACCGGAACGATCGAGGATTCCGCTGAGGCGCTGCGGATCGCACCCGAGCGAATCCAGCCCGTCGAGCAGATCCGGGAGGTGGGGGACCAACTCCACCGGGCAGTCCATGGCCCGCGCGATCTCCGCGGGATCGACCGGTGAGCCCGGCATCGCTCACCCGACGCCGAGCTTGTCGCTGAGGAATCCCGGGACCGCGTCGATGTTGATGCGCTCCTGCCCGCCCGAGTCGCGGTCGCGCACCGTCACTGTCTGGTCTTCCTGTGTCTGGCCGTCGACCGTGAAGCAGAACGGGCAGCCGGCCTCGTCCATGCGCGCGTATCTCTTGCCGATCGACTGCTTGGCGTCGGTCTCGATCGCCCCGAGCATGCCGAAGCGGCGGAACAGCTCGGCGTGCAGCCTGCTCGCCACCTCGGGCATCCCGTCTTTGTTCACCAGCGGGAACACCGCGGCCTTGATCGGTGCCATCTCCGGGTGCAGCTTCATGAACTCCGGGCTCGGGCGGCTCTCGTCACGCGTGTACGCCTCGCACAGGATCGCCAGCACGCCTCGATCGAGGCCCGCCGACGGTTCGATGACGTGCGGGAGGTACCGCTCGCCCTTTGGCTGGCCGTTCTTGGCGAGCTCGCCCCGCGTCGGATCGAAGTACTCGAGCTTCTGCTTGGAGTGCTCCTGGTGCGCGTTGAGATCGAAGCACCCGCGGTGCGCGATCCCCTCCAGCTCGCCGAACCCGGGGCTGGTGAACGGGAACCGGTACTCGATGTCGCTCGTCGCGTCGGAGTAGTGGCTCAACTCGTCCGCGTCGTGCTCGCGCAGGATCAGGTTTTCGCCCTTGAGGCCGACCGACTCCCACCAGTGCATGCGCCAGTCGCGCCAGAACTCGTACCAGGCCCGCGATTCCTCGGGGTGGCAGAAGAACTCGAGCTCCATCTGCTCGAATTCGCGCGAGCGGAACGTGAAGTTCCGGGGCGTCACCTCATTACGGAAGCTCTTGCCGGTCTGGGCGATGCCGAACGGCAGCTTCACCCGCGTCGTGTCCACGACGTTCTTGAAGTGCAGGAAGATGCCCTGGGCGGTCTCCGGGCGCAGGTACGCGACGTCGTCCTCGCCGGCGGTGGCCCCGATGTATGTCTTGAACATCAGGTTGAACGCGCGCGGCGCGGTCAGCGTGCCGGGTTCCGAGGCGTCCGGGCCGACGATCCTCGCGAGCGCCTCGTCGCCCAGCGATACGAGCGAGACCGACTCCACATCGGCGCCGCCCAGATCGCGCTTGGTGTACTTCGACAGCTTCTTCAGGGCCGTCGCACGCTGGGCGTCGTCGTTCTCGACATAGGCGTACATCTGCCCGTCGTGGTCGCCGGCCGGCTTGAGGACCAGCAGGTGGTCTGCCCGGTAACGCGCCTTGCTCTCGCGGCAATCGACCATCGGGTCGTTGAAGCCGGCGACGTGCCCCGAGGCCTCCCACACGCGCGGGTTCTGAATGATGCACGTATCGAGCGCCACGTTCCGAACCGGAGCGCCGTTGGGCCCCGCGTCGCCGGCGCACGGGTTCATCACCATGTCGCGCCACCACTTGTCGCGCAGGTTCTTCTTCAGCTGGGCGCCCAGCGGGCCGTAGTCCCAGAAACCGTTGATGCCGCCGTAGATCTCCGACGCCTGGAACACGAAGCCCCGGCGCTTGCACAGCGACATGATGTCGTCCATCGACTTGGCGGGGGTTGTCGGGGCGGTCTGTGTCTCGGCGCTCATCGGTCTCGGGCTCCAGGTTCAAAGTGAAGAGCGGCCACTATAGCCCAGTGCTCACAGCCCCCGGTCCGGCACCGCCCGTGTAGCATCTGGGGCCGGGGAAAAGGGGAGTCCATGAGCCTTCAGACACCTCAGACCGATCGCGGCGGGCGCTCCGGCCCGCTCTCGGGAACCGTCCGGGTCGCCCTGGAAGACGCGATGCTCCGCAGCGAATTGGTCCGGACGGGCGGCCTGGCGATCACCCTGTTTGCGTTCATCCCCATCTTCATCGTCCGCCAGCTGCTGTCGGGCGACACCGCGACCGGGGCGGTGTTCGCCGCCGGCATCACGCTGGTCGCCGCAGCTTCGGCGTTCGAGCTGGTCATGTTCCTCCTCGTCCGGCGCTCGATCCGCTCGGGGAAGCGTGTGCCCGGCTGGCTGGGGATCGCCGGGCTATTCGTCGAGTGCAACATTCCCACGCTCGCACTGATCATCGCGCTGCGAGGCGGTGCACTGGCTCCGGAGCAGGCGATCACCACCCCCGGGCTCGTCGCCTACGCGATGTTCATCATCCTCGCGATCCTCAAGATGCAGCCGGCGATCGCCCTGCTGAGCGGGACCATCTGCGCCGCTGCATACACGTCGCTCGCGGGATTCGTGCTCGCGACGCTCCCGGAAGGCGCACAGTTCGCGATCCCCCTGCCGTACCTGTTTTCCTACCCGCTCATCCTGTTCATCTGCGGCATCCTCGCCGCGTTCGTCACCGCCCGCGTTCGCGCACACCTGATCGCCGCGCTGGTCGAAGCGGCGCGGCGCGAGGCCGTCGAGCAGGAACTGCAGGCCGCCAGCACGATCCAGCAGGGTCTGCTGCCCAGCGACGCGCCGCAGGTCGAGGGCTTCACAGTCGCCGGATGGAACCGGCCCGCAGACGAGACCGGCGGCGACTACTTCGACTGGCAGGTGCTCCCCGACGGGCGCGCCGTGATCGCTCTGGCCGATGTCACCGGCCACGGCCTCGGGCCCGCGCTCGTGACGGCGTTCTGCCGCGCCTACGCCCGCGCGATCATGCAGCACGAAGGGCACCTGCACTCGGCGCTGACGGTCCTGAATCGGCTCCTGAGCGAAGACCTTCCCAGCGGGCGGTTCATAACGTTCGTTGCCGCGATCCTCGAACCGGGTTCCGGCGATGTACCGGTGCTCTCCGCCGGGCACGGCCCGATCGTCCACCTCCGCGCGTCGACCGGCGAGGTGATCGACCAGGCGGCCGACGCGGCGCCGCTCGGTGTGATCACCGACTTCGAGTTCGAGCCCGGCGCCACGTTCACGCTCGAAGAGGGCGACAGCCTCGTGCTCCTCACCGACGGGTTCTTCGAATGGCCGAACCCGGACGGCGAGATGTTCGGACTCGAGCGCCTGCGTGACAGCCTCCGGCGTCACCACCGGGAGGCGCCCGATCGTCTCATCCAGTGCCTGCTCGAGGACGTGGAGTCGTTCAGCGCCGGCGTGGCGCAGCCCGACGATCTGACGGCTGTGGTCGTCCGTCGGAACGCAGGCGCCTGAGTACCATCCCCGCGTGCCCGCATCGATCACCATCCGCACCGCGACCGACGCCGATCTCGACGTCCTCGCGCCGCTCTTCGACGCCTATCGCGTGTTCTATCGAAGAGACCCCGACATCCCCGGTGCCCGCGCGTTCCTCGCCGAGCGGTTCGCGCGCAACGAATCCGTGATCTTCCTGGCAGAGATCGACGGCGCCAGCGCGGGCTTCGCGCAGCTCTACCCGGGGTTCTCCTCGGTGAGCCTCGGCACCCGCTGGACGCTCAACGACCTGTTCGTCGACCCCGGGCACCGGCGCGCGGGCGTCGGCCGGGCGCTCACCGAGCGCTGCATGCAGCACGCCCGCGAGACGGGCGCCGTCGCGATTGAACTCCTCACCGAAACCACGAATGAGAGCGCACAGGCGCTCTACGAATCGCTCGGCTGGAAGCGCACGACCGACTACTACCGCTACACCTGGCGGACCGCCTAGATCTGCCCGATCCAATCGTCGCCCGCGACCTCCGCCCAGCGCGCGCGGATCGACTCGACCTGCGCCGGATCCAGCGGGCCGGCCCGGAGGAGTTCGTTGTTCGACGACCAACGCCCGATCCGGCCCGTGCCGGTGACCAGCGTGTGCACGCCCTCGAGCCCGGCCGTGAAGCGCAGCGCGATCCCGCCGGCCCCGTCGGGCCCGCGATCGGCAGCCGTCGCGCCCTCGGTGAAGCCGTAGTCCAGCTCACGCATCCGCTGGTAGTACGCCCGGTGGTACCAGTTGCTCGGGGCGCCGTCGTAGCGCCACACGGCGTTGCCGATCGGACGCTTCACGATCACGCCGATGTTCTTCTGGCGACAGATGGGCAGCGTCAGGTCGATGGCCTGCTGGTCGAACACGCTGATCGACGTCATCAGCGTGTCGAAGACGTCCAGGCCGACGGCGTATCGCGCCGCCGCGTCGTCGCCGCTGTAGCCCACGAACCGGATCTTGCCCTGCTCCTTGGCCCGCTGCAGCCCCTCGATGGCCTCGCCCTGTCGCAGCGCCTGCTCCGAGCACGAGTGCAGCTGCGCGACGTCGAGGTAGTCCGTCTTCATGCGCTGCAGGCTCCGCTCGATGACGCGGACGATCCCGTCGGCGCTCCAGTCCGGCTCCGCGCCCCAGTGCCCGAAGTGCCCGGCCTTGCTGAACAGGAAGTACTCGTCGCGCCGGTGCCCGATCGCCCGGCCGATCTTCTCTTCCGCGTCGAGGTAGCACGGCGCCGTGTCGATCGAGTTCAGGCCGTTGTCGAGCGCCTGGTTCAGCAGGATCGTCGCGTGATCCTGCTCCACTCCCTCGCCTGCGATGCCGGTCGCGCCGAACCCGAGCACGCTCACCCGCATGCCGGTCTTCCCGAGCGTCCTGTACTCCACCCCTTCGCCCACCGGCTCGCGCCCGAGCGCCAGCGGCGCGAGCGCCAGGCCCGCCGCCGTTCCCGATGCCGCCCGGATGAACCCACGCCTCGTCCAGTCGCTGTTCATGGCCGATCCTCCGTGGTCTCGCCCCCGCGCGTCCAGCATGGTCAACCGCCGGGTCGGCGACGCGTTTCCCCTTTGTCGCCCGGCCCGCTCCAGCGGTACCCTACACGGCCCATGCGAGCACTCGTCAAAGCCAGAGCAGACGTCGGCCTCGATTTCGACGCCGATCGCCCGCCGCCCACAGGCTCCACCGGAACCCCCGGCGAGCCCGGGCCCCGCGAGGTGCTCATCAAGGTCAGGAAAGCCGGCGTCTGCGGCACCGACCGCCACATCTGGGAATGGGACGCCTGGGCCAGCTCGCGCATCCCCGTCGGCATCGTCACCGGCCACGAGTTCGCCGGCGTCGTCGAGAAAGTCGGCGCCGCCGTGACCCGCGTCAGCCCCGGCCAGCGCGTCAGTGGCGAGGGCCACATCACCGACTTCCTCGACTACAACTCCCGCACCGGCAACGCCCACATCGCCAGCGACACGCGCATCATCGGCGTCGATCGCGACGGCTGCTTCGCCGACTACCTCCTCCTCCCGGAGGAGAACGTCTGGCCCCTCCACCCCGACATCCCCGATCGCTACGGCGCGATCATGGACCCGCTGGGCAACGCCGTGCACACCGTGATGAGCGCCGGCGTCAGCGCCAAGACCGTCCTCGTCACCGGCGCCGGCATCATCGGTCTGATGGCGATCACCGTCGCCAAGGCCGCCGGCGCCGCCCGCGTCTACGCCACCGACACCAACCCCCATCGCCTCGAGCTCGCGCGCAAGCTCGGCGCGTTCCGCGCCTTCAATCCCATCGAGCACGGCAACGCCGTGCCCATCCCGACCCACTGGGCCCAATCCGGCGAAGGCCGCCCGCGTTCGTTCCCGCTGCCGCCCCCGCCGGGCGGCACGGCTCCTTCCGAGGGCGCACCCAAATCGAGCCCGCCCGTCGGTGCCGAGGTCCCCGCGTGGATCGACCAGATCCGCAGCGAGACACGGGGCGACGGTGTCGACGTCCTGCTGGAGATGTCCGGCGCACCGCCCGCGATCGACCAGGGCTTCCAGGCCCTGCGCATGGGCGGCACCGCCGCGCTGCTGGGCATCCCCGCCTCGCCCCCCAACTTCGATCTCACCAACCACGTGATCTTCAAGGGCGCGACGGTGTTGGGCATCAACGGCCGGCGCATGTGGGAGACCTGGTACCAAATGGAGAACCTGCTCCTCTCCGGGCGCCTGGAGCTCGACGACATCATCACCCACGAGCTGCCCCTGGAGGACTACGCCCGGGCCTTCGAGCTCATGCAGTCCGGCGAGGGCATCAAGATCGTGCTGGGGGTGAATGAGTAGCCCAGGCGATCCCCCATCATCCCCTCCTACAATCCGGCCGATACCTCACGGAGCGGTTCCGACCCCCGCGAGCAGGAGAGAGCGGCCCATATGCGACGGCGGCGTCAATCAGGCGTGATCACGGTGATCCTCGCGCCCGCGCTCTGCGCTTCCCTCGCCGGAGCCCAGACGCCGGGCACCATCCCCGCCCCCGCCCCGCCCCCCGACAACCCCGACCCGCCCACGTTCACCGACAACCTCGCGCTGCTCCAGCAGGTCTTCAGCGCCAGCTCCACGCAGCTCGTCCCCCTCATCGTGCTCGCCGACAGCAACGGCGCACAATCGCGCAACCAGACGGAGATGGGCTGGCTGAACTACCCGAACCCCGGGAGGGTCATCCAGGGCGGCCACCTGCAGGGGCTCATGTTCGCCCTCGCAGACCTCGGCATGCTCGGCGCCGGAGGCTCGCGTGGGATGGGCTCGGCCAACCTCGCCACGCCGGAAGTCATGGGCGGCCACGCCGGCGGCGAAGACGGACAGGGCGCCGACTTCGGCGCCTACTCGTTCGACACCGACCTCATCGAGACGTTCAGCAATTCATCTGACGTCGGCGTCGCCGGCGCCGGCGTGAATGGCCTCTCGATCGGCGAACTCGCCGACGTGACCACGAACCCCGCCTTCGGATCGTGGATCCCGGATGTCAGCCCGTTTTCCGCAGCGGAGATCGAGGCCGGCGACATCTACATCTCGCTCCGGGGCCTCGGCTCGGGTTCCAATATCGACAGCGCCGACATCGGCGACTTCGCCCCCGCGTTCCGCGCCGCCGCCGGCACCGACGTGTTCTGCCCCGGCTCGATGACCGTGCCCCAGAGCGCTGGCAACCACGTCATCCGCTGGAGCCCGAGCACCACCGACCAGCCGCTGTTCGACCGCCCGCTCTACCTCAACTACATCGCGCGCTGGTACCGGCGCGACCAGCCGACCGTGAACGGCGCGGGCGCCGTCGCGATGAACGCATGGGGCTACATCCCCCGGATCAACGGTCGTGCGTTTGCCACGGGGTTCGAAGCGTCGATGGCCATGCAGTACGGCGGGCGCGACCTCTCGGACGTCCTCGACGTCTACCTCACCAAAAACCAACGGCAGTGGAACCACTACTGGAGCATCCACACCGCGTCGCAGGAAGCCACCGGCGTCGCCCTCGCGGACCAGCGGGCAGTCGTGTGCGTCATCTTCAAGGGCAACGACATCGCCGCCGCCACCGACAAGTTCGCGCGCACCTACAACGGCGTCGGGGGCGGCAGCATCCCCTCCGGGCTGCAGACCCGCAGCACGCCGGGCTACGCCCTCAACATGCAGACGCTCCACTCCGTCCTCAACGACTCCTGGGCCGCCTCGGGGCGGACTCCGGGCAAACTCGTCTTCGTCGACTACCCCTACCACCTCAAGAACCTCGACGAGGTGTTCAACACCAAGACCCTCGAGATGCAGGAAGCCGTCTCGGCGATGGCCATGACGAACACCGCCGTGATCTACGGCATGCGCGTGTGGCGCGACGGGAGCTCGTTCCAAGAGAACGACTACTACCGCGTCCCCGCCGACAAGGGCCACGGCTGGAACGGAAACCCCCGCTGGCTCGGCGGCGTGCGCGAACGCGCCGGCTTCAACTGGTTCCACTACACGATCTGGAACAGCCTCCGCCCCTTCCTCCAGCCCCTCGGCGACGTCAACGCCGACGGGGCGGTGTCGTTCGCGGACATCTCCCTCGTGCTCGCGAACTGGTCCGCCACCTACGACAGGGGATTCGGCCCCGGCGATGCCAACGCCGACGGCGCCGTCGATTTCGCCGATCTCGTAGCCGTGCTCCGTGCCTGGAGCGCCGACTGACCACCGGCCCACGCACGCCCCGCCCGCTACGCTGGCGGGCATGACCGACACAGCCGCCACACCCGACGCCGCGCTCACGCAGGCGGTCACGATCGAATCGGTGCGCCGAGCAGCAGAGCGCCTCTCCGGCGTCGCGCGTCGCACCCCGGTGATGACGTCGCGATCCGTGTGCGAGCACGCCGACGGCGCCGACGTGTTCATGAAGTGCGAGAACCTCCAGCGCGTCGGCGCGTTCAAGTTCCGCGGCGCCTACAACGCGCTGGCCAACCTCGGAGACGACGAGCGCGCACGCGGCGTCCTCACCTACTCCTCCGGCAACCACGCCCAGGCGATCGCGCTGTCGGCGAGGCTGCTCGAGATCAACGCGACCATCGTCATGCCCGAAGACGCGCCGGGCGTGAAGCTGAGCGCCACCCGCGCGTATCTCGCGGGCACGCCGGGCGACGTCGTCACCTACAACCGCGCGGAGGTGACACGCGAGGAGATCGGCGCCCGCATCGCCGAGGAACGCGGGCTCACCATCATCCCCCCGTACGACCACCCCGACGTGATCGCCGGCCAGGGCACCGCCGGGCTGGAACTGCTCGAAGAGGCCGGCCCGCTCGATGCGCTGTTCGTCTGCCTGGGTGGCGGGGGGCTCCTGTCGGGATGCGCGACGGTCGCCCGCGCGCTGTCGCCCGGCTGCAGGGTGATCGGTGTCGAGCCAGCCGCGGCTGACGACGGGGCCCGGTCGTTCAAGACGGGGCGCCTCCACACCGTGCACAACCCAGAAACGATCGCTGACGGCGCGCGCACACCCTCGCTGGGGCGCTACACCTTCCCGATCATCCTCGAGCGCGTCGACGAGATCGTCACCGTCCCCGATCCCGGTCTCGCCCGCGCGATGCTCCTGCTCTGGGAGCGCGCCAAGCTGGTCGTCGAGCCAACGGGCGCCCTGGCGATCGCCGGGCTGTTCCAGCAACGCGAGCGCTGGGCGGGCAAGCGCGTCGGCGCCCTCATCAGCGGCGGCAACGTCGACCCGGCCGCGATCCCGGAACTGATCACGATCGCCCACGCGGACTAGTGCGAGTGCCCGGCCGCCGGGCCGATGAACAGGCGCCGGACAGGCCGGATCGCCAGCACGACGAGGACCGCGACACAGACAATCTGCAGCCAACCCGGCGTGATCGCGTGCGTCGCGTCGATCTCGGTGGCGAAGTCGATCGAGACGGCCCGCGCGATCTCGTTCGTCGCGACGCCGAGTGCGATCGGCACCGCGGTCACGCTGATGAGATACGCCGCGAGGGTCTTCCCCCCGAGCTCGCGCTTGATGAAGCCGAGCAGGCCCACATTCGTCGCCGGGCCCGCGATCAGGAACACGAGCACCGCACCCGGGCTCACGCCGCTCGCCAGCATCGCCCCCGCCAGCGGCACGGAAGCCGTGGCGCACACGTACATGGGCAGCCCGATGAGCACCATCACGAACATCGCCAGCGGGCCCCGGCCCCAGCTCTCGACGAACTCGACGGGCACGAACGCCCCAAACGCGGCGCCCACCCCCAGGCCGATCACCAGCCACGGGACCAGGTCGTCGTACAGGTCCGTGAACGCGTAGCGGATGCCCGAAGCAACCGAAGGCCGGGCCTCTTCATCATGACAGCAGGAGGTCCCGTCGCCGTTTTGCTCCGGCTCGGGTGTGTGCTTGCAGCAGCACCCACAGCCGGAGGCCGATTCACTCTGCGGGACCGACTCCCGTTCTGCTCCGAACACCGCGCCGAGGACACCGGCGACCACGGCGCAGCAGAGCGCCGCCACAAGGCGCGCGATCGTCAGGAACGGGCCGAGCAGCGCGTACGAAACCGCGACAGAATCGGCGCCGTTGACCGGTGTCGCGATAAGGAAGGATGTGGTCGATCCGCGCGACGCGCCCGATCGGCGCAGGCCCGCCGCCACCGGCATCACGCTGCACGAACACAACGGCAGAGGCGTGCCGATCACGGCCGCCCGGATGGGGCCCCAGATGCTCGTTCCGCCCAGCCAGCTCCCGAGCCTCTCGCTCGGCACGAGTGCGCGCATCAGGCCCGCAACGAACAGCCCGATCACCAGCCACGGCGCACTTTCTCCCGTAAGCAGCCAAAGCTGCTCGAGCAGACGCACGCCAGCGGCGCCCGAATCGGAATGCATGTGCCCGGAATGGGCGAGCAGGAGCATCACCCGATCCTACGGGGGAGGCCGACGGGAATCGCTCCGTCTCGTCGAGGATCCGCGCTAGTAGTTGCGGAGCACGCCCTTGACGATGCCCTGCACCTTGCAGTCCTTCACGATGATCGGCTCGAATGCCTCGTTGGCCGGCTGCAGGCGGATGTGATCCGATTCGCGGAAGTAGGTCTTGAGCGTCGTCTCACCGTCGGGGAGAAGGGCCACCACGCGATCGCCGTTCCGCGCTGTGTCGGCCCGACGGATGATCACGTAATCACCGTCGAGGATGCCCTCGTCCTTCATCGAGTCGCCGTCCACACGCAGCGCGAAGGTGCCGCCGCCCGAGGACCCGACAGACGTGCCGAACATGCTCATCACGTCGAGCTCGTCGTTGTCGGCGTACTTCTCGATCGGGTTGCCCGCGGCGATCTTGCCAACCAGCGGGAAGCGAAGCGGCTGCTCCTCGTCGGGCAGCGCGACGCCGTCAGCGATCGACAAAGAGCGTGCCTTGTTCGGCTCGCGAACCAAAGCGCCCTTCTTGATGAGCGCCTCGACGTGCTCGAACACGGTGACCTTGCTGACGCCGAGGTTGTCTGCGAGTTCTTGCATCGTCGGGGAATAGCCATGACGAACGCGCGAATCGCGGATGAGCTGCAGGATCTTGAGCTGTTTGGGCGTCAGATTCATGTCGCTGGGTCTCCGAATGCGCCGGGTCGCCGGCCTGTCCTTGGCCGCGCGAGGGATCCCGGCTCGTCAGCACCCGCAACGCGTCGTGCATCGCGGCGTGCGCTTTCATCTGCTCGCCGAGCAACCGCTCGGCTCCGAACCACGCGGCCAGTTCACGCGCCGCAGTGGAGATGCTCGATCTGTCGGGCGCCCCGCGGCGCCCCTGTTCCGATCCGGATCGCTCTCGCGACCCCTTCCCGCCCCTCACCGGCGCCCACGCGCCCGTCGAGGCGTCCTCCCGATCCCTCCCGGCACCCGCGTCGGTTTCGACCAGGGCTCCCGCCGGGCCGGCGTCAAACGAACGCCTGAAGTCGCCTCCGGGCCCGAGCACTACCACCGGCCCGCCGCTGTTTCCGCCGATCGCAAACGCCATCGACCACGCTCCGTCTCCCGCGGCTCGCGCCGCGAAGCTGCCTGTTGAGGCCGTGGCACGCGTCTCCGACCCGTTCCCTACCTGATCCTCACGCCGCGTCCCACCAGAGCCGCGGCACGTCCGAGTTGTCCGCTTGCGGAGCGATTCCCGATCCGCCGGGCCTCCGAGGCCCTCAAGCACCCATGCGCTTGTTCGGGAAAGATTACCCGATCACCAACCGCACGACAAGAGGCACTTTCGGGTTTTTTCAGGATTCCTCCCTATCCCCTCTTCCGGGCGTGCGAGGCCTGCCTTCACGCACGCGCCAGGCGTCCGCCGCCGATCCGCTGCACGATCCTCCGGATCTCCAGAACCGTCGTTTCCGCCTGAATCACGGACGATTCGAGCGATGTCGCCCGGCACAGCTCGCTCAGTGTCAGCGGTTCCTCGAGCGCCTCGAAGATCTTCGATTGCTGGTCGCTCAGCACCGGACGCGCCGGAGCGCCGGACTCAGTTGACGAAGCGACGCGAGACGCCGCCATGCGCAGCGCAGGCGAGCCGTCGAATAGATGGCGAGCTCCACCCTCCAGCGCATCGATCACGTCTCCGGGCTCGGTCACCAGCGCCGCGCCGCCTTGCTTGAGCAGATCGTTCGATCCCGCGGAAGCGGGGGAGTCGATCCGTCCCGGCACCACCATCACTTCGCGCCCGTACGCCTCGAGCGCCAGGCGCGCCGTGATCAGCGCCCCCGATCCGTTCGGCGCTTCGATCACCACGGTGCCCAGGCTCATCGCCGCGATGATTCGGTTGCGCGCCGGGAAGTTCTCCGGGCTCGGCGCTGAGTCGACCGGCAGCTCGCTCACGATGCACCCGCCCGCGTCGACCACCGCGTCGAACAGGTCGCGATTCTCCGGCGGGTAGCAGTGCGCCAGCCCGCAGCCGAGCACCACGATCGTGCGCGCCCGGGCCCGCAGCGCAGCCCGGTGCGCAGCGCTGTCTATGCCGCGTGCGCCGCCGGACACGACGACCAGCCCCGATTCGCTCAGTCGAGTTGCGAAGCGATCCGCCTGCTCCAGCCCGTACGGCGTGCACCGGCGGGAGCCGACCATCGCCACCGGGTAGTCGCGCTCCGGCCCGGCGATCGAGCCCCGCACCGCCAGCACGAGCGGCGCGTCGGGCGCCTGGGCCAGCAGCGCCGGGTACCCCGGCTCCCCGAGCGTCGCCAGTTCGACGCGGCGTTCTGCGCAGCGAGCAAGCTCATCGCTCAGGCGCTCGTCGGACTCGCCGAGGGCCGCCCTGATCTTGGAAGCCTTGTCCGCGCCGATGCCCCGCACCGCACGCAGATCCGAAGTGCTCGCATCGAGGATCCGCTCGGCATCACCGAAGGCCTCGATCAGACGCCGCCCCAGCATCGGCCCGACGCCGGGCGTCGCCCACAGACGCAGGATCGCCTCCCGCTGGCGACAACCCCGCACGGATTCGGCGTCCGCACCCATACCTGAAATATACCGAACAAAGACGCAGATGCAAGTTCAGGTTGCTCACCCACCAAACATCTTGACGCCGAGCACGATCGCCACCAGCCCGGCCCCGAGCGCCAGCCACCAGAACGCCACGGCACCCATCATCAGGATGAACCCGATGAGCAGCGCCGCCGATCCCCCGCCCATGAGGAAGATGGCCCGCTTCTGGCGCTCCTGGCGCCGCGTCAGGTGGTGATGTTCGTCGTGATGGCCATGCGAGTGCGCTGAGTGTGAAGACATGAGGGCGACCTCCAAGCTCCATTGTCGCGTGCAGAGGAGCGGGTGCCAAGCAAAATCCGGCCCTCACATCACCAACTCACCCAACCCGCTCAGCCCAAGCGGCTCCTTCGTGAAGAACGGCTCGGCCGCCTCCGTCCCGATCCGCGAGCCGAAGTAGCGCAGCGCCCCGTCCAGCCACTGCACGATCGGCCGGTTCCGAGGCGGCAGCACGAACTGCGAGTGGTACGCCTCGATCGCCCGGCGCTTCGTGTCCTCGAACCCCGTCACGTCGATCAGGAACGTCGGCTGCGCGACGATCCGCAGGTGCGTGCAGAAGTAGTAGATCACCCACTTGGGATAGATCGGCGCGCCGGGCAGGTCTATCTTCGTCAGCTTGGCGTCGAAGCGCGCGTCCTCGCAGATGCGCGTCACCGCCAGGTGATCGGGGTGCGCGTCCTCGAAGTAGGGGATGAACAGGATGCTCGCCTGGTGCTCGCGGATCACCCCCGCCACCTGGTGGCGCGCCTCGATCGTGTGCTCGACGAACCGGTTGGGCAGCCCAAGGTTCACGCGCCTCACGCCCAGGATCTCCGCCGCCGCCGCCGCTTCCTTGGCGCGGGTCTCCGGATCCCCGAACGGGGTCGGCTCGCCGTTGGTCATGTCCAGAAGCAGCACGTCGTGCCCGCTGGAGGCCAGCTTGGCGACCGTCGCGCCCATCCCCAGTTCCTGATCATCCGGGTGAGGCCCGGCAACGATGATGTTGGCCACGAATCGTGATCCTCAAGTCAATGCGCAATTCGAAAGGCGCAAGCTGCAGCGCCCGCCGCCCGACTCCACCCAAAGCGTACCTACCCAACCCCCTCTGCCCCTCTGCCCCTTTGCCCCTTTGCCCCTTCCCCATACACCTCCTCCAGCCTCTCCACCATCACCCGCCAGTCGAAGCGCTCGCGGCACGACTCCCGCCCCGCGTGCGCCAGCGACTGCGCCCGCTCCGGATCGGCCAGAATCCACTCCACCCGATCGCGCAGCGCGCCCACATCACCAGCGGGATACAGGCGACCCGTCTCCTTGTCGATGCACGCCTCCCGAGTCCCGTCCACATCGCTCGCCACGACCGGCACCCCTGCCAGCAATGCCTGAGGCACAGCTCGAGGCAGACCCTCCCGGTAGCTCGGGTGCACGAGAAGGTCCATTGCGCCGATCATCGCCGGCACCCGCGCCGGGGGCACGAGCCCCGTCATCGTCACCCGATCACGCAGCCCCGCGTCATCCAGACGCCGCTCGAGATCCTCCCGCTTCCAACCGTCGCCGATCCACAGCAGGCGCACGCGCGCCTCGCGCTCCAGCAGGGGCGCCAGCGCATCGATCAGGTCATCGTGCCCCTTCAGATCCGCGAGTCGCGCGACCGTCCCGATGACGAACTCCTGCGCGCCGATCCCGAGTTCGGTGCGCACCGAGTCGCGGCTCTCCTTGGCGCGCAGGAACGCTTCGGTCTCCATGCCGGAGTGCACCGTGATGTACTGCTCAGCACGCCCGATCCCGCGCGCCAGGTACTGCTCGGTCATCGCGTCGGCCACGCTCACGATCCGGTGGCAGCGCTTCGCGGCAAATCGCTCCGACCACGCGTACAGACCGTTCCGCCACGCCCGCTCGTACCTGTGGAAGGGAGGCCCGTGGATCGTGTGCACCACGAGCGGCCGGCCCCGACGCCCGCCTTCTTTCCACGCCGCCATCCGCCCCAGCACACCCGCCTTGCTCGAATGCGTGTGCACCACATCCGGCCCGATCTCCCGGATCAATGCCCGTAGCTGCCGCAGCGCCTTCCAGTCCCGCAGGGGCGACAACTCGCGCACAAGATCCGGGATCTCATGCATCGCAGTGCCTCCCCCCTCTGCCTCTCTGCCCCTTTGCCCCTCTGCCCCTTCCCCGATCATCGACCCTTCGGGCCCGTAGATCGGCCCGTAGGCCAGGTGCACCTCGTGGCCGCCCTCCGCCTGCCCGCGGCAGGACAACAGCGTGTTCTCCTGCGAGCCCCCGACGATCAGGCGCGTGCTGACGTGCAGGATCTTCAAGCGCCGGCTCCCTCCGGGCGTTCGGCGTCACCGGGGTAGCTCGCCCACTGCAGACACAGCCCGTGCGCCTCGAGCGTCGGCCCAGCCTTTCGCCGGTCGAGGCTCTCGAGAGCGGCGCTGACATCGTCCGGCGACATCTTGCCGCGACCGACCTCGAGAAGCGTGCCCGCGATGATCCGGACCATGTTCCACAGGAACCCGTCGGCGCTGACATCGATCCAGATCCGCTCCGGCTCCGGTCGCGTCACGGCGCACGACAGCACGTTCCGCACCGTCGTCTCCCGCCCGTGGCCGGCGGCGGCGAACGCCGCAAAGTCGCGCTCGCCCTCGATGCGCAGCGCCGCCTCGTGCATGCGCTCGTGGTCCAGGTCCTCCCACACGTGGCGCACGAAGGCGCGGTCCCACAGCGGACGCCGGTGCGCGACGTGCAGCGAGTAGCGGTAGCCCTTGCAGATGCAGTCGCCGATGGGGTCGAACCCGTCGTGCGTGCGCACGGCGCTCCGCACGACGATGTCGTCGGGCAGGTTCGCGTTGATCGCTTGCGCCAGGCGCTCGTCCGGCGCGCCGCGCCGGTCGTCGCTCGCTGTGAACGCCGCGGTCTGATGCCACGCGTGCACGCCCGAGTCCGTGCGGCTCGCGCCCTTCACATCAACCGGCTCGCGCACGACCTCGCGCACCGCGTCTTCGAGCGCTTGCTGCACCGTGCGCAGGTGCTCACGCTTCGGCGCGCCGTGCTCGTCGACGCCGAGCTCGGGCGCGGGGCGCGACTGCTTCTGCCAGCCGTGGAACGACGTGCCGTCGTACGCGATCGTGAGCCTGTATCTCGCCACGCGCGACAGCCTAGCGGCGCAGCCCGTTTTCGGTGTGCCATGGGTGGACGCCCCCATCTCGCACGACTGCTGCGAAAAAGCACGCGCAACCCGAAACCCCGCGCGCGACGCCTGCGAATCTACTGCTGTGTAGGGGTAAGACGCTCGCTCGCTTCCTCGGCACCAACGCCCGCGGACAGGAGAGAGCCGCGGCAGCCGACGAAACGACACGAGCCAGGCGAGGCCTTGCCCAAGGGCGAGGGCCGGTCGGTTGTGTTCTCCTTGCGCCGTCCGGCCCCCGCGCCCTTTCACAGGCTCTCGTGATGGGGGCCGGGTGCGCCGCTCGCAAGAGCCGATCGTGGAGACGGCTCGCACGCGGAGCCACCGGCGCGGAGCGCCTCCCGATCGCGGCGCTCCGCATTCGATCCGAACCGATCGATCACAGGAGTTCGTACGGACGCGCTGGTTCCAGCGGCACAGGGCCAGCGCGCCGTGCTTTCAGATTGGCGGAGCAGGAAGGATCAGTGGTCCGGGTGCGACTGCCACAGCACCTGGATGATCTTCCACTCGCCGTCGTACTTGGCCAGGTGGAAGTAGTCGATGCCCCAGTCGGCCGTCAGCTTCGCCGCCGCTGTCTGGTCGAGCACATCGAACACCACGATCTCCTTCGGCGCATCCGAGGGGAACTCGTAGCCCGACTCGGTCATGCGCACGATGAGCCCGTGCAGTTCCTCGTAGTTCATCGGCGCCTGCTGGTACTCGGGGTCGTCGCCGCGCTTCACGAACCCGAGCTTCACGAGCTCGGGGTGCACGCTGGCCTCGATGTTCTCCGGCTTGTGCTCGTACGCCGACTCGACGTAGTTGAGCACGGCCTGGCGCACGGCCTCGACGTCGGCGTCGTGGTCGTGGGCTCCCGCGTCGGTCGAGAGCAACGCACCGGTGGCGATCGCGAGCGCTCCGGCCCCCGCGCTGAGTGTGGCGAATGTCCGCATGGTCTGGGTCTCCTCTGTCCCGCCCGGGGGTAAGCGTCCGCCAGACGATACCCGCCCCGGGAGCACCGGTTTCGGGCGGAGCGGCCCGGAACCGCTATCCTCTCCGTCCCATGTCAATCCTCGTCAACGCCGAAACCAAGGTCATCTGCCAGGGAATCACCGGTTCCTTCGGCGCGATGCACACCAAGGGCTGCTACCTCTACGGCACGAAGATGGTCGGGGGCGTCACCCCCGGCAAGGGAGGCCAGAAGGACGACAACGGCCTGCCGATCTTCGACACCGTGGCCCAGGCCGTGGACGCCACAGGCGCCGAGGCCACGATGATCTTCGTGCCCCCGCCCTTCACCGGCGATGCCATCCTCGAGGCGGCACACGCCGGGATCCGCGTGGTCGTCGCGATCACCGAGGGCGTCCCCGTGCAGGACATGGTCAAGGTCCGGTGCGCCCTGGACATCCTCAACACCGAGCGACCCGCCGATGAGCAGGTCACCCTCATCGGCCCCAACTGCCCCGGCGTCATCACCCCCGGCCCCAAGTCCGGCTCGGGGGACTCGGCAGATTCCACCTACACCAGCGCCGGCTGCAAGATCGGCATCATGCCCGGCTACATCAACACGCACATCTCCGAGGCGTCGACAGGCAAGTCCGTCGGCATCGTCTCGCGCTCCGGCACGCTCACCTACGAAGCCGTCTGGCAGACCTCCAACCTCGGCATCGCGCAGTCGACCTGCGTCGGCATCGGCGGCGACCCCGTCCGCGGCATGTCGCACATCGACTGCCTCCGCGAATTCGAGCGAGATCCGGACACCCACGGCGTTCTTCTGATCGGGGAGATCGGCGGAACGGACGAGGAGGCCGCGGCCCGGTACGTGAAAGAGCACATGTCCAAGCCCGTCGCCGCGTTCGTCGCGGGGCGCACCGCCCCTCCCGGCAAGCGCATGGGCCACGCCGGCGCCATCATCTCCGGTGGCGAGGGTGACGCCGAGAGCAAGATCGCGGCGCTGCAGGACGCGGGCATCGCCATCGCCCAGACGCCCGCGCACATGGGCCGGGCCATGGCCGACGCTCTGGGCGTGTGATACCTTTCGGCCCAAGGGCGCGGAAAGGCACACCGATGAACAGCACTCTCTCAGCTCTCGCGCTCGCCGCGGCGCTGTGCGCGCCCGTGTCCGCTCAGGACCGCGCCCCGATCGTCGTCGAGCACTCCGCTCTCAACGATCTCCACCACCACATCCGCGCTGTGCTCCACGACAGGGCCGACGCCATCGACCTCCCCGGCATCGACCAGGCCCTCGCCCGCGCCGAGGACCTTGAGGGACTCATGGCCGGCGAGTCGCTCGCCTGGGCCCCAGTCGACATCATCATCAGCGGCTTCGACTCCACCGAGGGCCTCGATGAGTTGCTCGCCCAGACCTGGACCTCCCGGCGATTCCGAGGCGACAAGGCCGAGTTCCAGCGCCGCGCCGCCGAGTACGCCCGCGCGCTCGCGCCGATCGAAGACGCGTTCCTCGAGCGCCACTGGCCCGGACGGCGCGCCGAGCTCGAGCGCTGGTGCGAATGGATCGACGAGACGATCGTCGCCCAGCCCGAGGCCTTCTACTGGCACGCCGAACGCCTGGGCTACGCCCGCCCCGAGCAGGTGCTGACGATCGTCGTCGTCACCGAGACCGGCTGGCCGGGCGGGTTCACCAACGCCAGCCGCGACAAGCGCGCCTCGTTCGTGCAGATCACCGGCGAGACCGAGTCATCGATGTACGAGCTGTGCATCCACGAGATGACGCACTCGCTGGACATCCTGGATCGCGGCGAGAAGCGCGCGGCTCCCACGCGTATCCGCAACGAGCTCCGAGGCGTGGTCGCCGACAATCGGCGCGGCGCCCAACTGCTGCGCAACGCGTGGCACACCGTCTACTTCATCCAGAGCGCGATGACCACCCGCCGGTTCTTCGATGAAACCCACGTCGACTACGGCCTCACGACCGACCTCTACGAGCGCTCGGGTCCCGCCTACCCGATCCAGCGCCGCATCTGGGATGCCTACAACAACGACGAGATCTCGCTCGACGACGCCGTCGAACAGACGATCACCCAACTGAGTGCTCTCGCAGCGGAGACGGGCGAATGAGCGCGGCGCGAGCCATCGCGACGTTCCTGCTCGTCGTCGCGGCGCTGTCGATCGGTGCGTGCGGCGCCAAGGGGCCGAGGGTCGACGCCGCCACGATCTACACAGGCCCCGAAGCACGCATGGAGGCCACCGACCGATCCCACGTGGTCGTGTTCAGCGCCCCGACAGGGGGCTGGCGCGTCAACCTCGAGGGCCACGAGGACAAGTTCGACGTGCGCCGCGCCTTCATCACCCTCCGGCGCCCCGCGCCGGACCGGATGGTCACGCAGGCGATCGTCGAGCACCACATCGACACCGCTGTTCCCCTGGCCCAGAACGTTGAGGTCTACGCCCGCGTGCTGGAAGAGGAAGCCACCGGCAAGGGGGTCGGCTACAAGTTCGCGGCTCGGGCCGAGGCCACCCGCTCGGTCACCACTCCCGCAGCGCCTCGCTGAGAGCCTTGCGATCACGCTCATCCCGCGCCCGATCGATCAGGCGCGCGTACATGGAGCGCACCGCCTCGTCTCCCCTGACACGGGCCAGCGCCGGCGCGACCATCGCCGCGTCTTCCACGGCCATGCCGGCCCTGATGTGCGAACCGAGCACACCGACCAGGCCCGCGTCCGGGCTGCCCGTTCGCAGGCTCTCGTGCGCTGCGTGCCAGAGCGCGTCGATGAAGGGGCTCTCGCGGCGCTCCCGGGCGCTCAGCGCGCCGAACAGATCGGCCACGAGGAGCGCATCGCGCTCCCGCAGCGCCGCGAAGATGCCCGCCCGCGCGATCTCCGGGTTCAGCCCGTCCTCCGACGTGTCACGCGCCGACACGCACAGGCGCACGGCGTCGGAATCCCGCCCGAGCAGCACGAGCGCCCGGACGCCGGCGCCGATGTCGCGCGCAGTGAGCGCGGCCTTCATGTCGTCTTCGATGTCGATCGTCTCGGGCACTTCGAGCGCATCCTCGATCCTCCGGGCCGGAGGCCCGAAGGTGTGCAGCGGATCGCCGAACAGGTTGATCTTCCAGAGCTTGCCCTCGGGGTGGCGCACCGCGCCGCCGAGCGCCCATCCCGAGTACAGCCGCGCCGCGACCTGTGCTCCCGGTGCAAAGCCACCGAGCGTCGGCTCGTCCATCGATCCGTAGTAGACATACGCCCCCTGCGCCAGCCAGCGACCCCCGATCGTCGACGGGTCGCCGATCCGCTGGGCGCTGAACGAATGCGTGAAGTGCACGAGCGCCGGGCGGTGCAGGAACGGCACGTCGCCCGTCCGCCCCCGCCCGGGAGACAGCCCGAACCAGTCCGTGAAGCCCTGCGTGTTGACGAAGATCACGTCGGCGCCCACGCCGAACTCCGTGCGCCGGCGCCAGTCGTCGATGCCGCCCCGCGGCGGCAGGTTCGAAGACACGCTCAGCGAGACCTCTTCGAAGACCTCGCCCGCGCGCTGCAGCGCGTAGGGGGGCGCCTTGCTCGCCTCGTAGCCGTCGAACACCCATGCACTGGTCGGCTGGAGGAACAGCGAGCACATCGCCTGGTAGGCCGCCCGCGACGCGTCGCCGAAGATCATCCCCGCCCACGCGAAGCGCTTGTCGTTGCTGAAGCGCCCGACGCGATCCGTCAGCGCCATCATCTGGCCGTCGCGATCGAACCGCGAGCCGATCGACAGGCACAGCGTGATCGCGTCGATGTCGTCTCCCAGGTCGTTCCACTTCCACTGCTGCGTGACCAGTTCGAGCGATTCCTGGACCGACTCGGTGACCATCCGCACGTCTTCGGCGCTCGCGACCCGGTCGACATCCGACGCCTCGCGATTGATCCAGATGATCGGCTGGCCGTGCCCGGCAGCGAGCGCGATCGCGGCGGTCCACGCCGGATCGTTCGGGGAGGCGACGACAACGCCCCGCGGGGTGAACCCGATCTCCTGCCAGCCCCGGACGAGCGATTGCTGATCCCTCGCGCCCCACGCGGCGTTCGCGACGCTCTCGAGCGCGTTGACCAGCCGGCCGGGATCCTCCGGCAGCGGCGCCGCGTTGATGCCCCCCGGCTCGGGCGCGAAGCGCAGCACCCGCTCCGGTTCGAAATCGCGCACGAAGCGCGCGATGTCCTCCTGCGCGCGCACGCTCCCGTCGTCGATCAGCACCGGGAATCGTGCGCGGGGCGACCACAGCGTCAGCAGGCGCGCGTAGTCGCTCGGGCTCTCGGCGATCACGAGCACGGGCCACACGGGCACCTGCCGGCGCACGCCCTCGACCCGAAGCCCCAGGCGGGCTTCCGGACGCATGGGCGCAGCCTGCGCATCGGCAGGAGGCGCATCCTGGCGGCGCGCCTCGGCGAGCGGGCACGACACCAGGACGAGGATCAGAGCGGCAGCACGGGCGGTTCGTCGGATCATGGCCGGAGTCTAGCCGCCGGCGCGCCCGGCCCCGCTACCTGCTCGCGAACATCCCGCCGAGCTTCTCCTCCCACGAACTCTGGAATCCCTTGACCCTGGATTCCTCGACGCCGTATGTCGACAGCCACACCCACACCGTCACCGGATCGTCCGGCGAGCCGCCCATCGAGTTGAGTTCAACTCGCAGCAGCCCCGGCGTGTCGCCCCCAACCTCTGCAACCAACAGGCCCTTGTCGTCGACCGCCTGCACGACGCCCGGCATCGCGTTCCCATCGGCCGATGTCGCTTCGAACGTGTCGCCCGCCGACAGCGCGCCGATCGCCGGCGCCAGCGCGAACCCGCTCGACCCCAGCAGCACCTTCCAGACCTCGCCGAGCGCCATCCCCTTCGGGCCGCTCCCCTGCGCCCAGCCCACGCGCCGCTTCTGGCCCCTGTGCTTCTCGAGCAGGAAGCGCATGCCGCGCAGCTCGAACATCCAGCCCTTGCGCATGCAGTCGTAGTTGTTCTCCCAGCCCTCGGCCTTGCCGAAGCCCTGGGTGACCACCCGCAGCTTCGTCTTGCCGCCCCCGAGCGCCTCGATCGTGAACTCGTCCACCGTCGCGCTCGATCCCGCCGACCAGCACGTGCGCAGGCGCTTGCCCGGCTCCCAGATCTCGATCTTCGACTGTCCCTCGAAGTCCGGCCCCCAGCTGAACCAGATCGAACCGTCAGCCCCCTCGCTCGGGGCGGTGACCTTCGCGTCGAGCGGGAACCAGTTGGCGAGCTGCTCGGAGTCCGTCAGCGCATTCCAGATGTCATCCGGAGACGCCTCGATCTCGATCTCCGTCTCCAGCGTCGGCTCGAGCTTGGGCAGGTCCTTTGTCAGTGAATCGCTCATGATCGCTCCTCATTGGCTCGGATGGACAGAGAGAACAGGGCACCCCGGCAGCAGGCGCTCGAGATCAGCGGACCAGCGCGCCGCCATCTCGCGTTGCCGGTCCGCGCCCAGGCCCCACGCGCCGAGCAGGACCGACAGGTGCATGCCCGCCGAGTGCCCGCACGGGTCGATCTGCACGCGCATGTACGCCTTGTTCATCGATTCGATGACCAACTGCAGATCCTCGCCGGGCCTGTGGCGCCGAACGACACCGGTCATCCGCTCGCCAGAGGCGAGCTCGGCGCTGAACGCATCACCCTCGGCGCACGTCCCGAGGGAGTCTCCCCGCACAAGCCCGGTCGCCGACAGGACGGCATCCCAGGCAGAGCGCGTGTCGCCCGCGTCCGAGAGATCGCAGCGGACCTGCACCACCTCGCGCGCCGATCCCAGGTGCTCCTCGAGGAAGTGCTTCAGCGTGAACAGCTGGAAGTCCCAGCCCCGGTTCACACCGTCGTACATCGTCGCCCAGTTGCCCTCGTGCTCAGGGCCGAACCCGAAGTGCACCAGACGCAGCGTGGTCGAACCGCCGGACTCCTCCAGGAAGAAGTCCACGCCGAACAGATCGGCCTCGGGCGTCTCGGGTGGGCACCACAGCGTGCGCAGCCGTCGCGCCGGCTCCCAGATCGTGACGGGCGCCGGGAACTCCAGGTCGTCGGCCCACTTCGACCAGATCACCGATCCCACGCCCCCGGCTTCGGGCTCGACCCGCGCCTCGACCGGGAACCAGTTCTCGAGCTCGCGTGCCTCCGTCAGCGCGCGCCACACCGCTTCCGCGGGCGCGCCGATCTCCAGCGTCTGCTCGATGGAGCGCTTCGCGCTCGCCCGTTCAGCTTCTGCATGCTCCGCCATCAAGTTCTCCTTGATTGCTGCGCGCAGCGCACGGCCCGCGCCACCACCCTGTTCGGGCGCATCACGCGCCCTCTCCCGACGGCCCCGAGTCCTCCGCTTCCCGAGCAGCCTCGGCCTCACTCTTCGTGATGGCCGGGTATGCACCCACCAGGAACCGGAACAGGCGTCCGTCGCTCTGTGTCTCGTCGTGGTACTTCGCGCTCAGGCGCGCGATCTCGTTGGCGAGCTCCTCGCTGAACGCGTGGAGGTCACCCTGATTCTTGAATCGGACCTCGGTCTCGAGCGTCAGCGTCTGCAGTGTCATGCCGACCGAGTCCGCCCGACGGCGCAGCACCGCCAGATCGCGGATCGCTCGGGCGGCAGCCGCAACCAGGTAGCGCCAGCTGAACCGGTCCGCGGGGTCGCCGCCGCCCTCTCCCAGCGCCCCGAGCACGTCGGGATTGACGAGGAAGTGCGTCGCCCGCGCCTGCACGACCCGCTCCGTGCAGTTGCCCTTCTTCCGCTCCTCGACCAGGCGCACCACGCCGACCTTCTCGAGCTCCCTCAGGTGGTAGTTCACCTTCTGGCGCGGCAGCCCCAGTCGCCGGGCCACGCCCGCCGCCGAGTCCGGCGTCGCCAGCGCCCTGGCAAGACGCAGGCGCGTGGGCTCCATGAGCGTCGCCGCCGCGGCCGCGTCGTCCAGCAGATCCAGCTTGGGAGCGGGCAATCCCATGCCCTCACTATCGCACCGACAAATAGTATTGTCAAGACAAAATAGTAGGTCGGATGGAGATTCCTGGGGGCCCGGACGCTGGTGGGAACTCTGTCCAAAGGGTCAGAACAGGCGTCGGGTGGGATTCACCACGAGGTTGTCGCGCCCGAGGATGAGCAGATCAGCGATCTCGATCGCGTCTTTCAGGGATTCCTGGGCCTGGGTCACGTCGGCCGCCCACTGGGGCACCTGGCCCCTCTCGAGGTGCTCGAGCGTCGGGATCGCGTCGCCGCAGACCACCAGTGTGTGGCGCGCCCCCGCGACGATGATTCCGCACAGCCCGGGTGTCGCTCCCGGCAGCGGGAAGAGCTTGACGCCCTGGACCAGTTCGTCGGGCGCTGCTTCGAAGCGTTGCAGCAACTGCACGTCGCGCAGCAGCGCCTCCCGCAGGTCGGCATCGCCGGCCTCTTCGGCCCTCTGCACCTGCCCGACCAGCGGCACGCCGACCCCTTCACGCTCCGCCTCGTTGATCCACCAGACCGCGCCGTCGAACGCCGGCAGGGCCCGGCGCACATCCGGGCGGAAGCTGGTGAGGAAGACATGCGTGATGTCCTCGGGCTTCAGTCCGGTGCGTTCCTCGAGGCGTGCCGCGAGCGCCGGCGCGGGCAGGCCCGGGTCGACGAGGATGCGCCGGTCGTCTTGGGAGATGAGCGTCGTGGTCGCGTGGCCCGTGCGTACGGCCTGGCGCTCGCCCCGGAGGGGGTGCGCGTCGATCGCTCCGATACTGATTACGGTCACTGCCATCGGGGATGGAGTCTACCCGCCGGTCCGCTCGAGCCGGAACGGGACACGCCGACCGTAGGTCAGGCAGCGCCAGATCCACTCCGCGGGCCCCGACCGAAATCGACGCAGCCACCACCGGCTCCAGCCGATCTGCACAACCCATACCGCGACCACGAACAGGTAGAGCTCGGCCCGGCTGAAACGCGCGAACTGCGCGAACCCGACGCCGGAGAAGATCGTGATCATGATGAGCGTCTGCATGAAGTAGTTGGTCAGCGCCATGCGACCAACCGCAGCCAGACGACCTCGCAGCCAGGAGAGCAGCCCCAGCCTGCACACCAGGAGCACCACCCCGGCGTGCCCGAGCATGACGGGCACGCGCAGGAAGGAATCCGCGCGCATCGCCAGCATGGAGTGGGTATCGAAGCCCGAGCCGATCGCGCGCCAGACCAGCAGCGCGCGCACCCCCGAACCGATCGTGTAGCCCGCTACCGCCATGGTCGCGTAGAAGCGTGCCGAGCGCCCGGCCGTCAGCACATCCAGCTTGAACAGCGCCATGCCCAGCAGCATCATCGAGGCCACGTTCCAGAATTCGCTCGCCAAGAATCCGGCCGTCTGATTCTCGAAGTTCACCGGAACGTACCACTCGAACAGGTCCCGATACGAGCCGCGATGGGCCGCGATGTCTTGCTCAACCAGGCCCGCCGGCACGCGGAACTCACTCTCGAACACCGCCCATCGCTCGCCCGCGTCACCGGCGGGATCCTCCAGCGCCTGGCTGTGCAGCGCGTTCGCCTCCCGATACTCGACCAGATCCAGAGCCGTTTGAGTCAGGAGGATCGACGCCGAGATCGCGATGAGCCTCCGGGCGCCGATGCGCCTGAGAGGAAAGAGCAGCAGGGCGGTCACGCCGTAGGCGTACAGAATGTCGCCCGGCATCACCATCAGATAGGCGTGGATCAGACCGAACGCGATGAGCACGATGTTTCGTCGGAAGTAGATCGTCCGGACGCGCGAGGCCCTCCGGTCCGCAGCGATCCGATCCGTGAGCAGCACAATCCCGGCCCCGAACAACATGGAAAACAGCGCGAACATCGACCCGTGAACGAAGATCTCCATGAGCGCCCACGAGAGCGAGTCCGCTCCGGATTCCCCGCCGTAGACCGCCGGGTCGTACATCGCCCAGAACGGCAGCGCGAACCCCAGCACGTTCACGAGCAGGATCCCCAGCAGCGCGAACCCACGGAGCACATCGAGAGCGGGGATACGGTCGCCGGGGGCGACGGCCGCTTCTGCGGGTCGCTGACGCATACGGGACTGCAAGGCGCGTCCTCCGCCGCTCAGGAGCCCGAGACTTTCGCCCGCAGGCGATCGATAACGGGCGCAGGGCACATCGGGGCCAGCACCGAAAGGTCCTTGCCCATCGAGGCGATCTGCCGGATGAGCGTGGACGACGTGTAGGCGTGAGACTGATGGGCGACAACGAATGCCGTCTCTAGCCCGGCCAATTCGCGATTGGTGATCGCCTGCTGGATCTCGAGCTGCAGGTCCGACAGGTTGCGGATCCCCTTGAGCAGCACGTTGGCCCCGACCTCCTGCGCGACGTCGACCGTCAGCCCCGAATACGTCAGCGCTTCGATCTCGGCGCCGTCGGGCTCCTCGCTGGTGATCTCCGCGAGGAGCTCCCGGATCATCTCCAGGCGCTCCTCCGGCGAGAACAGCGACTCCTTGTCGGGGTTCACACCCACGCCGACCACCACCCGATCGAAGATCCGGCGACCGCGACGGATCAGGTCCAGGTGCCCGAACGTCGGCGGGTCGAACGAGCCCGGGTAGAACGCGACATGAGGACCGGTGGGGGGCATGTGGTCGCAGTGTAGATCATCGCGGGCCACCGCCCAGCGCCGGCCGGGCTCAACGCCCCGGAACGGGGCCCAAGCCCGCCTATCCGGCGAATTCAATCAATCTGCGCGCGTTCTTCACCAGGGTGCCCGCGAGCGCCGTAGGTCCGCGCCCGTCGCCGCTCTGTGCGCGCGTCGCCTTAGCGCAAGCACAAGATGCCAGCGCGAGTTCGGGAGTCTCTCCTACCAGTGCAATCTCCGTTTGACCCTAAGAAGCAAGGTCTAGACGCCGAGTGCCTCACCCGCACGCCTCCCGCATGCGCGCGTGCCCCCGTCGGCGTCCGGTGCCGGCCAATTCCGTGCCCGAGAAGCCCCGATCGCCGATGGGCGTCGCGTGCGAGCGATACGATCGATCGCGTGCCCAGCGACTCGCGCCCTCAGTGGAGGGGCCGGGCGGGCACGCGCGGCACCAGGCCGGCGCCCCAAGGGGATCTCCCTCATTCACCGACCGAGTTCGCACCGAACACACGCGAATCCCGAATCAGTCCTGACGAGCAACCACGCGACCAGTCCGGAGCCCGCCGATGGACCGCCAGCTCGAATCCCGCGCGATCGCTGAAAACGTTGAGGGCCCGCCCCTCGTCACCACGCGGATGGACACGCACTGCCATTCGCACGCGAGCAACAAGCCCGTCATCAGGGCGCTCGGCGCGATCGACATGCCCGAGTGCTTCAGCCCGCCCGAGAAGGTCTACGACCAGGCCCGCGCCCGGGGCATGGACCTCGTCACCATCACCGACCACGACACGATCCGCGGCGCCCTCGAACTCCACGAGCGGGGATTCGAGGGGTTCGTCATCGGCCAGGAAGTCAGCGTCCGCTTCCCCGAGGACCGATGCCTGCTCCACGTCCTCACCTGGGGCCTGACGCCCGAACTCGCCGAGGAGATCGACTCCATCGGCCTCCGCGACGATGTGTACCACTTCGCCTACTGGCTCTTCGAGAACAACCTGCCGCACGCCCTGGCCCACCCGCTCTACGTCCAGAACGGCAAGCTCACCGAGTGGCACCTCGAACGCTGCCTCCTGCTGTTCAAAGGCTGGGAGACGCTCAACGGCGCACATTCCGGCACCCATCGGGGAACGGTCGAGCGCTACCTTCGCGCGTTCACCCCCAAGCGCACGCAGGAACTCACCTTCAAGCACCAGCTCGAGCCCATGTGGTCGCGCATCTGGCAGAAGGGTCGCACGGGAGGCTCAGACGATCACGGCCTGCTCAACATCGGGCGCACCTACACATCGGTCTCCGACGAGGAACGCCGGAAGATCACCGACCCCGCGGAGTTCCTCCGGCGCGTTGTCGCCGGGCACGGCGAGCCGGGCGGGGTCGCCGGGCACTCCTCCCTCCTGGCCCACCAGCTCGCCACCGTCGGGGCCCAGTACTACGCCGAGCGCCTCCACGCCCACGCCGACCCCGTGCAGCAGCGCGTGGGCGCCACGCTCGCCCGCTTCGCCGGTGTCGACTCTCCGTCGCCGAGCAAGGCCTCGCTCATCGCGCATCGCGCCAAGCAGCGGGTACTGCGCGGACGCAAGGGCCAGCGCCCGCTGCCACTGCTCGATGCGCTCAAGTCGCAGCTCGGGCCGATCCTGGAGAAGTACCCCGATCTCAAGGCGTGCCTCGACCCTGACTCGTGGGACGACGGCGCACCGATCTCGCAGCACGAGCGCATGGCCGAGTTCACCGAAGACCTGGCGGGTGCGCTCGGCAACATGATGGCGACCGGCGCGATCAACAGCCTGCGAGACGCCGATCGCGCGGGGATCGCCGATCACCTGCTGAGCTACCTTCTGGTGAACATCGCTCAGCTGCCCTACCTGTTCAGCCTCTTTCATCAGAACAAGGAGCGCCCGATGCTCGAGAAGCTCGATCACGATCTCGCCGCCAGGACGGGCGAGAGCGGCGCGAGCGTGCTCGACCGCCCGATGCGCGTCGCGCTGTTCACCGACACGCTCGGCGATGTCAACGGCGTCTGCCGCTTCATCCAGAACGTCGCCTACCAGGCGAACCAGACCGATCGGGACCTGCAGGTCATTACTTCGACGACGTTCCCGACACCCGAGTGGGACAACATCCACAACTTCGAGCCCGTCTTCGCCACGAAGATGCCCAAGTACGAGCAGCTCGAGGTGGTGCTCCCGCCGCTCATGAAGATCCTGCGCTACGTCGATAGGCACCAGCCCGACGCGATCCACATCTCCACCCCCGGGCCCGTCGGAATGATCGGGTACATCGCCGGCAAGATGCTGCGCGTGCCCGTGCTCGGCGTGTACCACACCGACTTCCCCGCCTACGTCGACCACCTCTTCGACGACCACGCCTTCACGTGGATCTGCTCGGAGTACATGAAGTTCTTCTACCGGCCGTTCTCGGCGATCTTCACCCGCTCGGCCGACTACGTCGATTCGCTCGTTGATCTGAGCATGCCCCGCGAGAAGATCGTGCGCCTCATGCCCGGTCTCGAGACCTCGCGATTCAACACGTCGTACCAGGACCGTTCGATCTGGAATTCCCTCGCCGCCGAGCCCGGCGCCGGCCTCGAGGGCCTCGACGACCCCGATGCGATCAAGGTGCTCTATGTCGGGCGCGTCAGCATCGAGAAGAACCTCCCGATGCTCACCAAGGCCTGGAGCCAGGTGCACAAGCGCGCCGCGGCTACGGGGAAGAAGGCCCACCTCGTCGTCGTCGGTGACGGTCCTTACCGGAGCATCATGGACGAGGAACTCCGCGGGATGGACGTCCACTTCCTGGGCTTCCGCCACGCCAGGGAGCTCTCGACCATCTACGCCTCGAGCGACATGTTCGTCTTCCCTTCGCTCACCGACACGCTCGGGCAGGTCGTCATGGAGAGTCAGTCCTCGGGCCTGCCGGTGATCGTCAGCGACGAGGGCGGGCCGAAGGAGGTCGTCGAAGACGGGCGCACGGGCTTCGTCCTCCCCGGCGATCGCTCCGGCGCCTGGGTCGACGCGATGGTCCGGCTCATCACCGACGACGATCGGCGCGTCGCGATGGGCCAGGCCGCGGCCGAGTCGATGAAGCCCTACGACATCCGCCACTCGTTCGAGCACTTCTGGGATGTCCACGCCGAAGCCTGGCACGAGCACCTGCGCCAGCGGGGCATCACACCGCACGCGGACGCCAGAGCCGAGCCCGCGTCCGCCTCCCGCGCCCCCGACGGCGCTCGCTCCGACGCCGCAGCGGTCTGACGCTTCAGCCTCGGCGGGCCCGGAAGAACGAGCGCAGCAATTCTGCGCTCTCATCGGCCATCAGCCCCGCGATCGGGCGCACGCGATGGTTGAGGCGCGCATCGTCGGTGAGGTCGTAGAGCGAGCCCGCGGCGCCGGCCTTCGGATCGCTCGCCCCGAACACCAGGCGCCCGACGCGCGCCTGCACGATAGCCCCGGCGCACATCGGGCAGGGCTCGAGCGTCACGCACAGCGTGCACTCGTTCAGGCGCCAGTCGCCAATGGCATCGCACGCTTGTCTGATCGCGCCGATCTCGGCGTGCCCGAGCGGGTCGTTCTCCGCCTCGCGCGTGTTCGATCCCTCCCCGAGCACCCGCCCGGACTCGGTTTCGTAGACGACCGCTCCGATCGGCGCCTCGCCGCGCTCGCCGGCTTCGCGGGCGAGTTCAAGGGCGCGCCGCATCATGCGCGAGTCGAGCTCTGTTGCACCTTCACCAGGGTCCACGTCACGCCTCCTGGTCGCCGTCGGTGGGGGCGCCCTTCGACCCGAGCCCCCGCGCGACCCGAGACGCCGGCACGACCTTCATCAGGATCAGCCCGAACTCGAACAGCCCGTACAGGCAGCTGGCCAGGATCAGGAGCGACCACGGGTCCTGCGTCGGCAAGAGCGCCGAGCCCACGGCACACCCGAAGAGCACGTGCTTCCGGTACGGCTTGAGATCGTCCGGCTCGAAGATGCCCGCCCATGACAGCAGCATCAGCACCAGCGGCACCTGGAACGCGATCGCGAACGCCACGCCCAGCATGAACACCAGGTTGATGTATTCGCTGATGCGGTACTGCTGCGCGATCCCGCGCGACGAAACCAGCGGCAGTCCCATCACCTCGCCGTTCGACAGCGCCATGCGCAGCTGCTGCATCGACTCGTTGATCCACATCGACCCCGCGGGCGGGTCGACGGGATCGATCGCCAGCAGCGGGGGGCCTGTGAACAGCTCGACCCCCGCGGGCAGCGCCTGCGTCGCGACGTCCGGCGCCCCCAGCCCCGCGCCGAACCGGATCAGGAACAGCAGCGAGATCGGCAGCAGCACGAAGTACAGCACCGCTATCCCCAGCAGGGTCAGCACCACCGACATCGGGAGCAGGAAGTAGACGAACCGGCGCTCCTCGGGATAGAGCCCCGGCGAGAGGAACAGCCAGAACTGGAACAGCGCCCACGGCAGGCCCACCAAGACCGCCGCCACCAGGGCGACCTTGATGTAGGCCCCGAACGCCTCGACCGGGCTCGTCGCCAGCAGCGTCTGGGGCTGGCCCGCCTCCTTGAGTTGCTCCATCAGCGGCTGCGTGAGCAGATCGAAGAGCGCGTGCCCGACGAACAGGCCCCCGAGGAACAGGACGAACAGCCCGACGAGCGTGACCACGAGGCGCTTGCGCAGCTCCTCGAGGTGCTCGCCAAAGGACATCAGCTTGGGGTCGTGGGGTCGATCGGCCATCGTGCGTCCGGCGCGCCGGTCATCGGCACGCTCTGATCGAGCGACAGCATACGCCGCGAGGCGCGTGCACCCATCCTGCGATCAAGAAGGCGGGATCGGCAGGGCCGGACGGCCCGTCGAAGCCGGTGCCCTAGTAGGGGGTGGTCGTGTAGACCAGGCGGCTCGGGCGATCGATCAGCAGGAACCTCGCGGTGTCCTCGCGCATCGCCCGGAAGTTGGTGTTGGACATGTAGTGCCAGTTGTTGTTGGCCTCGGACCGGCTCTTGGAGAGGCTCGCCACCTTCGGGGCCGGATTCAGTCGGATCTTGCCCGTCTGACCGCAGGCACCCAGCGTGAGCGGCATGGCGACCAGGGCGGCGATCATCGAGACGCGAGCGAGATTCCGGCAACGGGTGGTCATGGTCAAACCTCTTCGAAACAGACGAGATCCAGCGGGTCGTTCCTGCGGGGCGGTCCGTGGCCCCTCTGGGCCCCGGGCCGATCGGATCGGGCCCGCCGCGACGGGGGTTGTACCGGCGGGGCGGCGCTCCGTCAACGCTCCGCAGAACCGTTCGACGCGGGCCCCGAGCCCCGGTTCCGGCCAGATGCCGAACCGGCGAGCCGCGTGATCGGACGCCAGCCTTTACGCATTTCCCCTCGCTCGGTTTCGGTCCCCCGAACACCGATTTGTGTTTGCGCAAAAGCGCACATCCCCGCGTGCACCGGGCGCCCCGCAGGGTAGTCTTGCACCTAGACGCCCCGGGCCAGGAGAGACAGGGTCCGCGCGGCAATGCTCGTACCTTTTCCCCACTTGAGGGAGCCGGGAACACCGGGCGAAGACCAGGCCTCCAACGAGTGGAAGGTCGGGACCCGGGAATCGGCACCCACCTCGCAGCAGGCGAGGTGCGAGCATTGGCGGGCCCCCTCCCGGTCACCGGGGCGTTTTTCTGCGCCCGCTCCGGACCCCGCCGGCCCATTGGTACGATCCGGCGCGTGAACGACGCCACGCACCCCAGCAGCCCCGACTCGCCGATCGCCCACGGCTCCCAGCTCGGCGAAGACCTCGTCCAGGAGATGACCCGGGCCATCGTCGAGGAGCCCCGGACCACCCACCTCGCCACCCACCAGCTCCCCAGCCGCGAGCGACTGGCCGACATGATGGAGCAGATCCGCGCCCTCATGTTCCCGGGCTTCTTCGGGCACCGCGGCCTCACCGAGGAGGGGATGGAGGCCCACGTTTCCGAGGAGCTCGCTCGTGTCTGGCACGTCGCCGAAGAGCAGATCCGGCGCGTGATGCACTACGTGCGCGACCCCGGCGCGCCCGGGGCCGACGCCGAGGGGCGCCTCTCCAAGGCCGCCAGCGCCACCCGCGCCCGCGAGCTCGCCGACCGGTTCCTCGCCACGTTCCCGACGCTGAAGCGCAAGCTCACGCTCGACGTCCAGGCCGGCTTCGACGGCGATCCCGCCGCCAAGCACCTCGACGAGACGATCTTCTGCTACCCGGGCGTCGACGCGATCATGACCCATCGCGTCGCGCACGAGCTCTACAAGCTCGAGGTCCCGCTGCTGCCGCGCATCATCCAGGAGATGGTCCACAGCCGCACCGGGATCGACGTCCACCCGGGCGCGACCGTGGGCGATTCGTTCTTCATCGACCACGGCGGCGGCACGGTCATCGGCGAGACGACCCACATCGGCAACCACGTGCGCATCTACCAGGGCGTCACGCTCGGGAACAAGAGCTTCCAGGTCGACGATTCGGGGCGCATGATCCGCGGCACCAAGCGCCATCCCACGATCGGCGATCGCGTGGTCATCTACGCCGACGCCTGTGTCCTCGGGGGCGACACGATCATCGGCGACGACTGCATCATCTCCGGCTCGGTCTACGTCACCCAGTCGGTCCCCGCGGGCCACATCGTGCGTCAGGAGAAGCCCGAGCTCATCCTGCGCGAGGCGTGGAAGCGCAGCATGGACGTGCCCGGCCTGCCGGTCGACGAAGAAAAGAAGTAGGGCGTCAGTCCGTCAGCGGAGGCGGCACGTCCACCTCGTCCATTCGCGGCGCCGGACGCTCGCTCGGCTCGCCCCGCGAGCCGGCGCTCTCGGCGCGCTCGACCAGATCCTCCATCCGGCTCAGCACGCGATCGCGAACCCGCGGAGGCAGAGCCCCGAGGCGTTTGGCCAGGCGATCGATGCGCGCACTGTCGGCGGCATCGATCGACGCGCCCCGCCCGCCCACAGCCTCGGGCGCGGGCGCGTCGCGCATCATCCGTTCCTCCCGTGCTCGCCCGATCTCCTCGGCGATGCGCCGCTCGAGGTATTCCCGCTGCGCTTCGTCAAGCTCGCCCCACACCTCCCCGTAGAACCGGTCGGGCCTCGGCGCGTCGCGCATCAGCCCGCGTCGCTCCTGGGGATCCAGATCTTCCAGCTTCTTTCCCCCGAGCGCTTCGCGCCGGAACGCCTGCACCTCCCGCTGGTACTCGCGCCCGATCTCGCGCACGCGTGCCTGCTGTTCGGGGCTCAGGCGCGCACCCGCGGGAGCCCCGGGCGATGACATCTCGCGAAGTACCGTTCGGTACAGGCGCAGGGGCACTCGATCGCGGGCCATCCGCGGGTCGCCCGTCCCGGGCGCGAACGTATCGCTCACGCCGGGCACTGCGCGTTCGTCCACCTCCGGGCCGCGCAGCACCTCGGACGGTTCGGCGTCCGGTTCCTGATCCTGCGCCGGAGGCTCCGAAGCGCGCAGGTGCGTGACCATCAGACCGAGAGCTGCGAGCGCCAAGAGCCGGTGCATAGGGCCTCCTTCCATCCACCCGCCGAACGGACGATCGCCCCGGTCATTGCCGGGCGATCACCGGCGGCGCGCGTATCATCGCCTCTGCGGGCCGCGAACGCGCGTTCTCGGAACCAGCCAACCCACGCGGGAGGTCCCATGCCGGCGATGACCAAGGAGCAGGTGCTCGAAGCGCTCAGCAGCATCAAGGACGCCGATTCGGGCAGGAGCCTCGTCGACGCCGGGGTCGTGGCCAAGGTCAGCGCCTGCGACGGCTGGATCAACGTCATCCTCAGCGAGCAGATCCCCGGAGCCGGGCGAGAGGAGATCGAGGGCATCTGCCGCCAGTCCATCGAGCACATCGCCGGGCAGCTCGGCGCCTCGATCGAGCGGGTCACCTTCGAGTACGGCCCATCCGGCCCGCCCCCCGCGCACCCGAACCGCCCGCCCCGCGTCGAGACCACCGTCGAGACACGCGCCACCGTCGACCAGCCCCGCGACATCCCCCTCAAGCAGGCCTCGAGCTCCAAGACGACGAGCCAGGGCCAGGCCCAGGCGGGCGAGGCATCGCTGCCCAACGTCAAGCACTGCATCGCCGTCGGCGCGGGCAAGGGCGGGGTCGGCAAGAGCACCGTCAGCCTCAACCTCGCCGTCGCGCTCGCCAAGTGCGGCCACTCGGTCGGGCTCCTCGACGGCGATATCTACGGCCCGAGCGTCCCCACCCTCCTCGGCCTCGGCTCGAGCGACACCGTCGTCCACGAGGGCATGCTCCAGCCGTTCTACACCCACGGCATCAAGGCCATGACGATCGGCAAGCTCGTTGATCCCGAGAAGCCCCTGATCTGGCGAGGCCCGATGGCCCACGGCGCCTTCAAGCAGCTCGTCGAGCAGACGCAGTGGGGCGGACTCGACTACCTGATCATCGACCTGCCCCCCGGCACCGGCGACGTCCCGCTGACCATGGCCCAGATGCTCGCCCTCAGCGGCGCGATCATCGTGTGCACGCCCCAGAAGGTCGCCCAGGACGACGCCGTCCGCGCCGCGCGGATGTTCCAGCAGCTCAACATTGATGTTCTCGGCGTTGTCGAGAACATGAGCTACTTCATCGGCGACGACGGGAAGGAGTACGACCTCTTCGGTCGCGGCGGCGCCGAGCAGATGGCCCAGCGCCTCGGCCTGCCCTTCCTCGCCTCGATCCCGATCTCCATGGACCTTCGCGCCAACTCGGACAACGGCGACCCCAGCGCCAACTTCGAGGGCGACGAGCGCCTGCGCGACGCCCTCATCGTCCTGGCAAAGCGCGTCGAAGACGAGGTCGCGCTCGCGAAGATGCGCTCGAAGATCCACGGCGGGCCGAGCTTGACGGTCAGCTAGCGTCCGGCTCCAGCGGGAGCTGCGCCTCGCCGCTGTCCCGGACCACGATCTCCGGCTCAGGCGCCGAAGCGTCGGGCCCGGCCTGCACATCCCCGGCGAGGCGACGGGGCGACCCGTCGATCTGCGAGAGGCTGTCGAGCTGTTTGGTGCTCCCGGCGCCCTTCTCCTCGAACTTCTTCAGCGTCGGCATCAGGCGGCTGTCCACGCTCCCCACGAAGTCGTTGTACTTCCGCTGCGCCGTCTCGAGGGCCTTGCCGACGCCGGACGCGTGACCCAATGCCACGGCGGCGCGCTCGTGGAGTTCCTTGCCGAGCTCGAACAGCTCGGCCGCGCTCTCGCTCAGGCTCTTCTCCCGCCAGCCCACCGCCACCGCCCGCAGCAGCCCGATCAGCGTGCTCGGGCTCGCCAGGATCACGCCGTCCTGGGCCGCCAGGTCCAGCAACCGTTCCTCGCGCTCGAGCGCCGCGTCGATGAACTGATCCCCCGGGATGAACATCACCACGAAGTCGAAGCCGCCGTCCACCTGGCTCCAGTAGTTCTTCCCCGCCAGCGCCTTTGCCTGCTCGCGCACGTGGCGAGCGAACCGGTCGAGGTTGGCGGTGCGCGACTCCTCGTCGTCCGACTCGATCGCGTCGAGATACGCCTCGATGTTGGTCTTGGCGTCCACCGCGATCGCCCGCCCGTTGGGCAGCTTCACGACCATGTCGGGGCGCAGCAGGCGCCCCTCGCTGTCGCGGCTGCTGGCCTGCGTGCTGAAGTCGCAGTAGCTGGTCATCCCCGCGAGCTCCGCCACGCGCTGCAGCTGGATCTCCCCGTACTGCCCCCGCACCTGCGGCTTGCGCAGCGCCTTGACCAGGTCGCCCGTCTTGTCGCGCAGCTCGGCGTGGCTCACCGAGATGTGCCCGATCTGCTCGGTCAGCTTCGCGTAGGCCTCAAGGCGCTGGCGCTCGAGCTGGGCGATCTTCTCGTCCGCCTTCTTGAGCGTCTCGGCGATCGGCGTGACGTGCTGCTTGATCTCGCTCGACGATTTCTCGCGCGACTGCTCGAAGGTCTGCGCCGCCCGCTTGAGGAACTCGTCGTGCGACGAGGCCAGCGCCCGGCGCGCAGACGCGTCGAACGTCTCGTGCAGGTTCTTCTTGAACTCTTCCAGCTGCTCGCGCTCGGTCCTGCGCAGCTCGTCGAAGTGCTCCTGCACGTCCGACAGGCGCTGCTCGCCCGCCCGCTTGATCTCCTGCAGCGAGGTGCTCAGCCGCGCGTTCTCGCTCTCGAGTTCGCCCGCCCGCGAGCCCAGAAGCTCAATCTTCGATTCGAGTTCGTCCTGGGCGTCGCGCAGCTCCTGGGCGCTCGCCCGCGCCGCCGCGGCCTCCGCCTCCAGTCGCACCGCTTCTGCGCGTGTCCCTGAGGCGCCCCGGACCACGAGCGCCAGCACCACCCCCAGGGCAACAGCCGCCACGCACGCCACGATGAACGCCACCAGCATGAACCGAGTGTACCCGGCGCCCTAGCGGCGCGGCGTGTTCACGCGGATCTCCTGCTGGGCATCGGGCGCCTCGGGCGCCTCGGGCTTCACGATGAACCGCCACCGATCGTCGATGCCCGCGCCCACCGTCGCGAACGACGACTGCACCTGCAGCGACGTCACCCGGCGCAGCTCGCCCGGCTCATCGAGGATCCACTCCGGCTCGCGACCGCGGTACTCCAGCTGCGCCATAGCCGAGGCCCAGAACTTGGGGTCTTCGAGCCGGGCGGTGTGCTCGGCCTCGAGTTGGGAACGGGCGTAGTCGAGCTCCTCCTCGCTGACGCCGAGCTTCGCGAGGCGAGCGAACGCGCCCTCGAACCTCCCCGCCAGGTCGCCCGCCGAATCCTCGTCGGTGATGCCCACGGCGAAGATCAGCCCGGACTGTCTGTACGCCACCCCCGGGTAGTGGCGCACGCCGATGCTCGAGGCCAGGCGGTTCCGCTGCATGGCCTCGACCGTCAGCCGATTGGCGAGCACGCGGGCCGCGAGGTCCAGCCTCCGGCGCGTGCGCTCGTCTCCCGGCTCCGAGCCGCGGGCGGCCACGAGCACGCCCGTCGCGGGGTTCGGTGTCGGTGTCGAGATCGTCAGCTCGAAGCCCGGGAGCGCCGGCTCGCTGGCGCGCATCTTGGCGAACGACGCCGGGCCGACCCGATCCCGAGGGGCCAGCGACCCGAGGTAGATCCTCGCCAGCTCGAGCGCCTCTTCGCGTGAGACGTCGCCCGCGATCGCGACCTCGATCGGGTTCTCGCTCACCAGGCGCCCCAGCCATTGCTGCGCGCCGTCGCGCGTCGCCCGCTTGATCGACTCTGCCCGAAGCAGACCGCGCCGCACGTCGTCCTGGGGCTCGACGAAGTCGTTGACCACGTCGTTGAGGAAGTGCGGTGCCGAGCGGGTGCGCGCCTCGATCGTCCGCGATTCGCGCCAGACCCACCCCTCGAACACCTGTTCCTCGATCACCGGATCGTCGAGCACGACGTGGGACAGTTGCATCAGTGTCTCGAGTTCGTCGCGCTGGCAGGACGCCGAGAACACCAGCCGGTCGTCTTCCACATAGGCCTGACGCTGGATCGTCGTCGCGGCGAGCGCATCGCGCAGGTCCGCCACGCTGCGCGCCGGCGACGCCGGCTCCAGCCAGATCCGGCTCGACGCGGCGCTCAGCCCCGCTGTCTCGGCCGATTCCTCGATCCGGCCGCCGGCGATCGTGATCGTCATCGCGACCTGCGAGGTCTCGCTGGGCACCGTCCGAACGTGCACGCGCACGCCAGATGAGAGCCACGCCGAAGCAACGCCGCTCCGCGGGTGCAGCTCGATCTCGTCGATCGATCCTGCATCGGGTGCGTCGTCCAGGAGCGCCGTCGCGACCTCTTCACGCCTGGGCACCACCGCGTGCGCCGGGGCGACGTCCGCCGCGACCGTGCGCGCCAGACGAGCCACTTCTTCGGTGTCCGGGATCTGTGGCATGCTGCCCGGCAGCAGCACAAGCGTGGTCAGCCGGGACGGCTCGAACATCCGCTCGGCGATCGCGTTCACCTCGTCGAGGGTCAGCTGCGGGGTCAGCTCGCGCGCCAGCTCGGCGCTCGCCTCGGCGGACATCACGACGTCGCCGCGTGTGTAGCGCTCCCCGAGCGCGAACGCGAGCTGGGCGGAGGTCATGTCGCCCGAGTCGCGCACCTCGGATTCCCGCGTCGTCACGACCTCGGTGCGTGCCGCCTCGAGCTCGTGCTCCATCAGGCCGTCCCTCGCGATCGCGCCCGCGGACGCGACGACGAGCTCGACCAGCTGATCCCATGCCCCGGATTCGCCCGACGCGTTGACCAGCGCCACGTCCATCGGGCCAGTCATGCGCCCGGTCCAGACCTCGACGTTTGTGTCGCCGACCGGCCGCCCGTCCAGGAAGGCACGGACGCGGTTCTGCAGAGCTCGCGCGACGAGGCGCTCGCCGAGGCGGCGCCGGTAGTCTCCGATCGTTGTTTGGGCGCCGCCGGCGCTTGAGATCCCGAACAGCTCCACGACCGCGAGCACCAGTTGCTGGTCCGTCGCCACGATCGACTCGGGCATCTCGCGAGGGATCTCGGGCGGCCCCTTCGGGGCCCGCGCCTCTCCCGGATCGAGATCCGAGAGCTCGGCTTCGACGAGCCGCTCCACCGCGATGGGGCGCGCGTCACCGACGATCACGAGCGTCATCGACGATGCGCCGTACGCCCGGTCGTGGAACGCGCGCAGCTCGCCCGGGTTGAGCGTGCAGATGGCTTCTTCCATCGCGAACGGCATGTGACGCCCGATCGTCGTGCCATCGAGCATCCGGGGCAGGATCAACCTGCGCAGGCGGGTCCCCAGATCCTCGCGGGCCCGTTCTTCATCGAGCACGACCGGCGTCGACGCCATGACGAGCTCGTCGGTCAGGCCGCCGCCCCGGGCGATGTCGGCGAGGAACCGAAGCCCTGTGGTAATCGTCGCGTCGTTCGACAGCGGCAACGCGACGGTGAACGAGGCCCGCTCGAAGTCGACCTCCACCGGGTGGCGACCCCACTCCGCGGGTGCGACGGCGCCCGGCAGGTCCGCCAGAGCACGCCCCGCGTCGCGCTGCAGCGACGAAGCAAAGAGCAGCTTCCCGACCATCAGCGCCGCGCCCTGCTCGCCCTCGAGCTCCTCGAGCGACCCCGCGTCCGCGTACAGGCGCATCGCCACCTGCCCCGGGGGGTTCGAGTGGGGCATGAACACGTAGCGCAACCCGTTGTCGAGTTCCCCGATCGTGAGCGTCGGGTCCTGCGGCAGCGCCTCGCCGGGCTCACGCTCGCCGGCCGCTCCCGGCGCAGCGGCAGCACCGACGACCAGAGCGGTCGCGAGCACCCGCCTACCGGCGAGCGCCAGACGGGATGTGAACGTCCGGTATGCAGCCATGTGCGCCCGTATTCAGAGTACCGCCCCGGGCCCGCGCAGTTGCCCGGGGCCGGGATCCCCCACATGGCGCTCGGGCCACACGCTTCCCCGCTCGCATGCCGGGGCTAGGCTCCACCCATGCACACCGACGCAGGCCCGTCCGATCACATCCCCGGCACCGAACAGCCGGGCGCCGACCTCGCCGGCTACAGCCTCACCGCCATCCTGGCGTTCGCGTTCTCCCTCATGAGCCTGGCGATCTGCCTCGGCGCCACGCTGGTGGGCGCGTTCGTCACGCCCGCGGCGCTCGTTGTCATCCTCGGCCTGCCGCTGCTCGGCCTGGCCGCGGCCGTGCTCGGCGCCGCGGCTGCTTCGTCGATCAAGCGCAGCCCGCTTCCGATCGGCGGGCGCCGGCTCGCGGTCTTCGCGCTGTTCGTCGGTCTCGGCTCGGCGATCATCCAGGGCTCGTTCGCCGTCTCCGCCGTGGCCTCGTTCTGGTCGATCAAGACGGTGCTCGCCCCACGCATCGAGCCGCTGTTCGAACAGGGTGTCAACGCCGATGACGCCGGACCCATGCGCGCGGCCCTCAGCCAGGGCGCCGGCGTGCGAGCGCCCGACGGACGCGTCGCGTCGTTCTTCGGCGCGCTCGAGGGCGAACTCGGCGCGTTCGAACAGGCTGGAGTCGGCGTGGACATCTTCTTCGACCTGCGCTCGCGCGTCGGGGCCGCGCCGCCCACGCAGGCCCAGCCGCCCCTGAACCAGCCCAAGCCGCTGGGCCTGACCTTCGCGAACCAGCGAGTCACGTCCTACTTCTTCCTCGATCAGGACGCGCTCTCGCGCGGGGATGTGGTCGTCGACGACATCCTCGTGTTCCTCGCCGACGGTCGGGCGCTGGCGCTGACGACGGGCGGCGACGCAGAAAAGCTCGCCACGTTCCTCGGCACGCAGCTTGCCAACCCCTGACCCCGCGCCCTAGGAGCGCATGCTGCTGAGCACCGCGAGCGCGACCCCCAGCACGAGCAGCGCTGGAAGGAACGCGCTGATCCACGCGGGAAGCCCCGGCAGGCTCACGTTCGACGCCATCGCCGAACAGGCGAACCCCAGCAGGCCGATGGGCGCGGCACGCAGGCACACCGCGAGCATCGGGCGCGGCATGCGCTGAAGGAACACGCTCATCGTCGCCACGAGCGTCACGACGTTGATGAACCACGTCGAGTACCGGGCCCACCGGAACCGAGCGACGCGATCGCTCGCCCGCTCGTCCAGCGTGCCCGCTTCGAGCATCGACCCGAGCTCGCGCAGCGAGAGGTTGCGCGCAAAGCCCTCAAGAAAACGCACCTTCAGCTGCTGCGGATCAAGGCTCGTCGGGATCCGGTCCACCGGCGTGGACGGCGCCGCGACGTCCCTCGGGCCGCCCTCCGAATGCTCGCGCGCCAGCCCTCCTTCCAGCGCCCATCCGTCCGTGTCCCACGCGGCGCGCGGCGCCGAGATCGTCCTGGCGAGCGAGCCCGACGCCCGCCGCTCCCACACCGTGACACCTTCCATCACCCCGGCTTCGGCGTCGAAGCTCGCGGCATACCACAGGCGTCCCTCGCGATCGGGCGCCAGCTTCACGCTGAACGCCTCGATGCTGCTCCGCCCGCTGTCGGCGTGATCGCGCTGGAGGAGGTGCGCGACCCGCGGGATCCAGAACTCCTGCATGCCCGCCTGCACCCCGACCATCAGCGCGCCGAGCACGAGGAAGGGCCGGGCGATGCGCGCCATGCTCTGCCCGCTGGCCAGGATCGCCACGACCTCGCGATGGTGGACCAGCTGCGTGGCGGTGAATCCGGCGGCCGCGACGAGCACAAGACCGTTGAGATAGACGAAAAGCTGCAGCAGGCGCGGGCCCCAGATATCGACGATGACCAGCACCGTGAGCAGCGCGTGGTTGAGGGCCGACGGGTCGGTCCCCGCTTCCTCGCTCAGGCGCGCCGCCTGGCGGCTGAAGCGTCCCAGATTGATCAGCACGTCAACCGTGACGACGAACGTCGACAGGATCACCAGCAGCGTCGCGATGTTGATCAGATAGAGCCTGAAGATGTACCTGCTCAGGATGTTCAAAGCCGGACGCAGCTCCTCGGTCAGTGCCTTCTGAGTTTGACGTATTCCGTTCCGGTGTAGCTGGCCAGCGCCAGCAGGCCGCCCCACAGCAGCGCAAGCCCCGGGTCGCCGTAGCGCTGTGCGAAGTCCTGCCCCGCGCCGATGGTGATCACGCAGGCAAGCGCAGGAAAGAAGCTCCACAGGTACACCGGCAGCGGCATCGCGTTCTTGCGGCGCATCGCGACGACCGCACCGGTCAGCACCGTCAGCAGGCTGGCCGCCGAGTACGCCGCACGCTCGTTCATCTTGCTCTTGATCTCGCGCCGGAGCTTCTCCGTCCTGCGCGCGAGCTTCTGGCTCGCCGCACGGATCTCGGCGTCCATCTCCGAGCCGGAGCCGGACGTCTCGGCCCTCGCGCGCGCGAGCAGCGTCTCAACGGGCGTCGGGCCGGGCGTGTCCGCAGCGCTACCGGCGATCGAGAGGCTCGCCACCGCCACCTCCGGGCGCGTCCGGGACCCGACCGGAGAGGTGTCGTCCACGGTGATCGCGTTTCGGAGCAGCAGCGACGCGCTCGCCGCCGGATCGGGAGACGTCCCTCCCGGCTGCATCGCCTCGAGATCGAGCCAGACGTCGTCTGAGGTCTGTGTGAACGACGAGAGGCCCGCCTGCGCCCTGACCACCGAGATCGGCCCGCCCTCGATGGGCGGCGTCAGGCGCCAGTCAGCGCCGATCCGCTCGAGCCCCGAGGCGCGCACGACGACGCGCTCTCCCCCCGGACGCGTGAATGCGCAGCTGCCCTCGGCACGCAGCCTCGCCCGCACACCTTCGATCAACGCGTGCTGGGCGAGCACGTGCGCCAGCGCCCGGCGCTGCTGTTCGATAGCCGGCATGAGGCGCGGCTCGTCGGACAGGCGCCGGAGCTCCGAGAAGCTCATGTACTTGGGGTCCTCGCGGAACGTCCGGGGCAGGGGGATCCGCTCGGTGAAGAAGCCCTGGTTCTCTATCGAGCGCCCCGGCCAGTTGCCCGCGACGTCGCGGAACTCCAGCTGCGCGGTCGTGATCGGCCCGTCGGGGCCCTCGTCGTCGAACAGCCACACGTTGACCCGGTCGGCAACGATGTACCCCTGCCGGCCCTCGGCCCCGTCGCCGGTCGCCAACGCGAGCACACCCTCAAGGTGGAACCTGTCGAACGCCGCGGCTCCGGGTCCGACGATCGTCATCCGATCCGCGTGGATCAGCAGGGGCCCGAGTTCGATGCTCTCGCCCCGCTCGATCGTTCTCTGAAGCACGCCGGAGATGTCCCCGACGACGATCGCCTCCATCTTGCGCAGAAACGCCGGGATCGCCCGGTCCGAGAGCCCGATGAGCACGACCAGCAGGCCCAGCCCGACCACGCCCGCCGGCACCAGAAGGGACCGATGGCTGATCCCGCCGGACATCGCCGCAGTCGCCTCGTTCTCGCCGGCGAACCTGTGGTAGGCGAGCGTTGCGCCGAATCCGCCCGCGAACGGGAGCGCGTACTGCAGCATGGGCACCGCCGCCAGCAGCATCACGAGCACCGCGCCCCACAGATCGATCGCTCCCTCGGCCAGGTGCTTCACCGAGGCACCGAACGCGATCACCACGACCAGCGCCAGGGCCGTCAGCCCGCCGAGGCGGAGCGTGTCGACCGCGAGCATCTGCCACAGGCGCCGGGGTGGTCGCGTCAGGAACACCGACGCATGGTCGGCGCTGGAGACTCTGCGGGCAAGCGGAGCCGCCCGGTTCTCGGACTCCTGTGCGTGGGAAGCCCGGCTCCCCCGACCGGCTATAGCGGAATTGACGCCCGCGCCCGACCCGCACCGGGGGGGTGCCCCTGTTCGCGGCCAGCGGGAGCGTCGATAGATCCAACGACAGCCCGATGGCCCGAGGCGTTCTCGGTCCATCCCCGTGTGGAGCCATCGATGCGCACCAACGCCCGCACAACTCCGACGCGCGCCTTCACGCTCCTCGAGTCGCTCGTTGCCGCGAGCCTCATCGGTGTCGTCGTGCTCGCGGTGGTCTCGGGCATCAGCGCTGCGCACACCGTGTCGTTCGACGGCCAGAAGCGGATCCTCGCCTCGATGGCCGCCGACGACCTCATGCTCGAGCTCGGCTCGCTCGACTACGGCGTGATCTGGTCCTACGACGGGTTCGACCAGCCCCCCGGGACCATGCAGTCTCTCGACGGCGAGGGCTACCCGTTCACGTTCAACGCTCTGGGACGATCCGTCATCGTGCGCGAGGTCGACGTCGTAGAGCCGGAGATCGGCGCGATCGTCAGGGGCATGGAGATCACCGTCACCGTCCGCGACGCGACAGTCGATCTGCTCACCGTCCAGACCTTCATCTCGGAGCCCGCTTCGTGATGCCCGCCCGACGCGCTCCATCCCGTTCCCGCCGGGCGCTCACGCTGCTCGAGCTGCTGCTCGCCGTCGCGATCACGACGATCGTCGGGCTCGCCATGGCCACCGCGATGACAGCCACGGCGCGCGGCATGACGACCGCCGGCGACGCCCGCAGCGCCGTCCAGCGCGCCCACGTCGCCTACGTCCGCCTCCGCAGCTACACGTCCCAGGCGCTCGCCCTGCTCCAGGCCGATCCCTCGCGGGGATTCGCCGTCTGGCTCCAGGACGACGTGCCCGCCAACAAGGTCAACCTCAGCGAGCTGCGCTGCTTCTGGTTCGACGCTAGCGCCGGAACGCTCTCTGTCGAGCTCATGGCGCTCCCGGACTCGTGGACTCCCGAGATGGTCGAGGCCCACGATATCGAACTCGATCCCGACGCCGATTTCCTCGCCGTGATGTTGGACCAGCGTGGCCTCGGCTACACCCAGACCGAGATCCTCACCGAGGGCCTCGACAACCTCGAGATCATCTTTGACGGCGATGACCCCAAGCAGTCACGCCGCTTCCGCGTCGCGCTCACGATCGCCGCGACCGACTCAACCGAAAACCCCGTGCTGATGACGTTCGGGTTGGTGAATCACCAGCCCCCCCGATAACGACAACCAGGGAAGGCCGAGAAGGAGCTGCATATGTGTGCCGCCGCTGCTTCACCCAAGACCACTGGACCCGCCGCCCGAATCCCAGGGGCGAGGCGTGGTGTCGCCATGCTCCTCGTGCTGATCACGCTCACGGTCGGCACGGTGCTCGCCGCCGCCGCGCTGTCCAGCCGTGACAATTCCTCGGCGATCGGCGTCAACGCCGGCACCGTGACGGCCGCTTCGTGGGCCGCCGAGGCCGGCGCCAACGCAGCGCAGTCGATGCTCGAGACGTCGCTCGCGTGGCGCGCCTCCGGCGACGGCGTCATCCTCCAGGACTTCCCGCTCTCGGGAGCGAGGGTCAACGCGCTGGTCACTGATCTCAACGGCAACCCGCCCGAGATCGATGATCGCGAGCTCATCCTCTACTCCACCGCTTCGATCGACCAGCTCGATCACACCGTGGAGCGGCGCATCAGCCTCGCGCTCCCCGGGTCGCTGTTCCAGCCGATCGACCCGTTCCTGAGCGAGTTCGCGCTCTTCGCCGAAGACTCGATCAAAATCGAGCAGGGTGCGCGCGTCCGCTCGTTCCCGCACAGCCCCGAGGCCGACACGCAGGTGCCGATCAAGATCGGCATCGGATTCGCAAGCTCGGGCAACCTCGACATCTCCGACAACGCCTCCATGCGCGGCGTCGAGTTGTTCGCGGACGACGACGCGTCGTCGGCGCTCCTCAACGCCTTCGACGGCGTCGACCCCATCTCCGGCGGCTCGCAGCTGAACCTCGACATCCCGGCCCACCCGTTCATGCTCCCCTCGGGGTTCGGCAGTCTCACCGATGCGGGCGTCGGCGATCTCACGATCAGGGCCGGCTCTGGCTCGAACGACAATTGGGGCGCCGGCGGCTCCCAGGACACGATCTTCGCGGACCCTGGTGATCCCGCGCTCGGCGCCGGCCTGGGTGGTGGCTTCGGATTCGCCGCGGCACACACTGCGTCGCTGACGCTCGGCCAGGGCGCTTCCAGCCGATTCGCGCTGCTCCGTGAGTACCTCGAAGACCTCGCGGCCGGACGCGTCGGTTCAGGCGGGTTCCTGGAGTGGCTGCGAGAACGCCTCGGCGGCGGCGGGGGCGGCGGCGAAGAGGAAGACGAGGAGTACGCCACGTACACGCTCCCGCGCTCGGGAACCTACGGCAAGATCGAGATCGAGAACGCGGGCGTCCTGATCATCACCTCGGCCAACGGCACCCGCTATCAGATCGACGAGCTGATCGTCGACACCGATGGCGTGGTGCAGATCGTCGGCGAGGTCGAGCTGTTCATCCAGAACAAGCTGGAGCTCACCCAGGGCTCCACGATCGAGCTGGCCAACAGCGATTCGGCGCTCCGCCTGTACATCGGCGATGACATGTTCGTGAGCAACTCGGTCATCGGGCTGAGCCGGACGATCGGGCGGAACATCGCGCGCACGGTCGACGACGTCGGAGCGTACGTCGATCCGCGTCGGTGCAGGATTATGAGCCTCAGCCGCTGGTCCGGCGGGAAGAACAACCCCGACCTCACGATCGACGATCAGTCGCTCGTGCTCGGGTGCCTCCATTCACCGGACGGGCTCGTCGAGATAAAGAACCACAGCGCGGTGATCGGTCAGATCGTCGCCGGGGATATCGAGATCGAAGACTCCTGCACGTTCTACTACGACCCGACGCTCGACTCGCGGGCCGGGTATTCCTCGACGAGCGGGCCGATCTACCAGAACGGATCGCCGCTCTCGTCGGTCGTCGCCGGGCTCAACGCCGTGGGAGACACCCAGGGCGCCGCCGCAGCCGCCTACGAGGTGATCATGGCGATGCGCAACCAGTGGTCGACGTCTCAGCGATGGGAGATCCTCGATTCGACCGATTCCGACGCTAACAACCCCTCGACCTACGACGGATACAAGATCTACGACCGCGCGGCCGTCGACGGCACCTGGAAGGACTACGACGCGCAGAAGCTCGAGATGCTCAACAATGACCCCGTCGATCCCTTGAAGCCGAACGAAGACCCGCTGGCGCTCGAGGTGAAGGAACTCCTCCAGATGGCCGGCGTCTCCGTCGCGGGTTCCTCCGCCGCGCTGAAGCAGGAAGACCTGGTGCTCCCGACCAGCGGGACGAGCCGCACCCCTTCCGACCGCGTGCGAGGCCGTGTCAACGCGGCATCCGGAAACCGCGCGGCCCGGACCCTGGAGCGCAAACGTGATCAGTAACCGGCCGCGCTCCCGCGCACCGCGCGGGCTGACCATCATCGACGTCATGATCACGCTGAGCGTGATGGCCATCGTCACGGCCATCGCCCTGCCGGCGCTCGGTCCCAACGACTCGCTCAAGCTCGTCTCGGCCGCGACCATCCTCGCGTCCGATCTCGAGTACGCCCAGAGCGAATCGATCGCGTCTCCGTCCGATCCCGTGCTCGTGCGCGTCGACGCCGCCGGCGATCAGTACTGGCTTGCGCGCGCATCGGCGCCCGACACGCCGATCATGCGCCCGCTCTCGAGCGAGGCCGACCCCTCGTCCGATGCCTACCTCACCGAGTACGGCGACGGCAGGGCGATCTTCCTCGACGGGATCGAGATCGAGCTCCTGGGCGCAGATGGGGGAAGCGGCGATCTGCAGTTCGACGCCTTCGGACGCCTCGATCGTCTCTCCAACGCCGATATCCGCCTTTCGAACGAGTCGGACGGCCTTTCCGTCCGGATAAGCGCCAGCACGGGTGCAGTCTCGATCGTCGAATAGGCGAAAACCCCCGTAACGCATGGTGAGTGGCTCCTAACAATGTGTCGAGGCGCGGGCCTCGCAGTGATCGGAGGCCTCCTGTGCCGAAGCCATCGCAGCGAAACAGGCCGAAGCGGAAGAGCGCGACGAGTCGTCGCCACACCAGCGCCATCGCCGCCGCCGGCGCGGCCCTGACCATCGCCACCTCACCGCTGCTCGCGCAGGAGAGCATCGTCAACGAGCCCAGCCGATGGCTCGCAGCCGTCACCCACGTCAGCGATTCCGCCGAGTCGCTCGCCGCGTCGTTGGCCGGGGTCTGGAACGGCATGACCGTGCGCGCCGAAGAACGCCTGGCCGAATCCCTTGGTGTGTTCGTGCTCAAACGTCAGGCTGCGCCGGACCAGGACGCGCCGGGTTGGGACCGCGCGGGAACTCGCCTCCCCGAGCAGGTGGTGCTCCTGATCCACGGGCTCGACGACCCGGGAACGATCTGGACCGACCTCGCGCCCGCGCTCGACCAGCAGGGTCACGAGGTCGTGCGCTTCGAGTACCGCAACGACCAGCCCATCGCTCGCAGCGCCGACTCGCTCTGGGAGGCGCTCGTCGACCTCCGCGCTCGTGGCGTCCACCGTGTCGACATCGTCGCCCACTCAATGGGTGGTCTCGTTGCGCGCGACGTGCTCACACGTCCCTCGCTCTACAACGGCAGCACGACGGGGCACGACGACGCCCCGCGCGTCGGGCGCCTCATAATGATCGGCACGCCGAACGACGGCAGCGAGCTCGCCCGCCTCCGCGGCATCATGGAATGGCGCGACCTGGCGATCCGCTGGGCGTCCGCCGAGGACCGGTGGGACCTCTCCCACCTCGCCGCCTGCATCGTCGATGGCAGCGGCGAAGCCGGCACCGACCTCCTCCCCGGCTCTGAATTCCTGACCGATCTGAACGGACGCCCGCTGCCGCGCGATGTCCATCTGACAACGATCATCGGGCGCGCCGGCGCTGAACCCGGCGGCAGCATCGGCTGGACCGGCGCCGCGGTGATCGCCGACGCGGTCCTCGGGACCGAGCGCGCGACCGGCATCAAGACGTCTCTGGAGTCGATCGCGTCGCTGCTGGGCGACGGCGCCGTGTCGTCGTACTCGGCCACCCTGGACGGCGTCGACGATGTGGTCTATTTCGGCGCCGACCACCGCTCGCTGGTCCGGAACGTTTCCGCGATGCAGACAGCCAAACGTCTGGTCGGGAGAGACAGCGAGACGCCGCCGGCGTTCCAGCCGATCTTCGAGCGTCTGGCCGAGTCCACGGAGTCTGCGCGCTAGCGGATCCGCCGGGTCGGTATCCTCGGTCCGTCATGGCCCAGCGCCGCCACCACTACGAGCGCGCATTCGAAGAGCACCTGCGCCGGCGCCGCATCCCCTACATCGCCGTGCACGAGGGGCGCAAGGCGCTCCTCCCGCTCGGGATCTCCAGCGGCGAGACCGACTCTCTCAAGTCCTTCGACTTCGTCGTCCACGCCGAGCACGCCAACCTGCTCGTCGACATCAAGGGGCGCCGCCTCGCGCCCGCCCGTGATGCGATCATCGCGTCGCGCCCTCGGTCGCTCCAGACCTGGGCCACCCGCGACGACCTGCGTTCGCTCAGGCGATGGCAGGAGCTGTGCGGCGAGCGGTTCATCCCGATGCTCGTGTTCCTCTACGCTTCCCCGCTCCAGCCCGCCGACGGCCACTTCGCCGAGGTGTTCGAATACCAGGGCACGTGGTACGCGATCCGGGCGATCACGGTCGACGCGTACGAGCGTCACATGAAAGAACGAAGCAAGAGGTGGGGCACGGTCGATCTGGCGCGGGACGATTTCGAGCGCCTCTGCGAGCGAATACTGGAACCCGCGGTCCCGGCGGGCGTCCACCACTGAGCTGAATCCCCATCGGGCCTCCGGTTCTTTACCCCCCGGCCCGGGTTCTCTATTGTTGAGCTATGGCCACCAGACCACGAATCACCGCTGCCGCCCTCGCCGCCGCCGGAATGCTGGCGATCGGATCGAGCGCCGCAGCGCAGAACTTCGGCGGCACCACCGGCGGCGCCCAGACGGAGGCCCCGGCCCCGCCCAATCCCGAGGCGCCCGGATCCCCGGGCTTCCCGGCGACGTACGCCCTCTTCGGGCTCGTCGCGCTGATCACCCTCGGGCTGGTCGTGATGCCGAGCCGGAGAACCCACGACGACTGAGCCATCCCGGGCACCCCGGTGCGCAGCGGCTCCAGGAGATCATGCGATGCTCAACAAGAGGTACAGAGCACTCATAGCGCTCAACTGCGCGCTGCTCTGCGTGCTCGGCCTGATCGTGCTCGTGCCCGGCGAGGCCGAAGCCCAGCAGGCGGGCGCCCGTCCCGCGGGCCAGTACGCCATCGTCGCCGGGCGGATCCAGGGCCGCACCGCCGATGCGCTCTACGTGCTCGACGCGTCCAACCGCGAGCTCATGGCGCTCTCGTGGGACGGCAGCCGCCGGCGCTACGTCGTCATCGGCTACAACAACTTCGGTCGCGACCAGGACCGCATCGACGGTGTGAGGAACCGCTGATATGCAATCCAACGAAACCACCCAAGCCAGCAGAGGCTCCGGCGAGCAGTTCAGCCCGGGCATCGCCGCCCTGTGGGCCAGCGCGTTCGTCATCATCGCGATGATCATCACCCAGGCCGGCAGCGTCGTCGGGGGCAACCAGGCCCACGCCACCATGGAGGCCGAGATCCTCTCGCTCCGCATGCTCATCTCCCGCGCCAACACCGACGAGATGATCCTGACGATCCTGAACAACCAGAACGAGACGATCACCGCCTACGGCGTCCGCAACCAGCGCGACCTCGAGGCGCTCGATGTCCGCAGCCTCGCCGACATCTTCCGCGAGGCCGCCGCGGCCTCCGGCAAGTAGCCGGCCTGATCCAGACTTCCTTCGTGTCTGAGCCGCGAGGCGGGCCGAGCGCCACGCGGTCTTAAGAACCCCCACTCGGCGACAGCGCAACCACCGACCCGCGCCCAGCGCGTGGGACGGGTCCGCGCCGATCGCGAAGGAAGCCTCCATGTCCATCATGCCCCTGCCTCAGTTCGAGGCGGACCTCAAGGCCGACCAGGAGGCGTACGAGAAGCTCACGCCGCCCAAGACGCTCGTCGTCCGGTTCGGCGCGATGCGCCACATCGCCGAGTACCCCTACAAGGGAGACATCACCCCCGGCTGCGGCACAAAGCTCGTCGTCCGCACCCACCGGGGCGTCGAGATGGCCGAGATGCTCACGAGCACCTGCCCCAACGCGGGCTGCTCGAAGAGCCTCAGCCGCAAGGAGATGCTCGAGTACATCGAGAACTCCGGAGCCTCGGAGTACCCCTTCTTCGAAGACGGACGCGTGCTCAGGGTCGCCACCGCCCAGGACATGGCAGAGCAATCCAAGCTCGACGCCGAGCGCCCGGCGATGCTCAAGACCGCCCAGCGCCTCGCCGGCGAGCACCGCCTCCAGATGAAGTTCGTCGAAGCCGAGCCCATCCTCGGGGGCAACCGCCTGCTCTTCTACTTCACGGCCGAAGACCGGATCGATTTCCGCACGCTCGTCCAGGAGATGGCCAGGGAGTTCTCGACGCGCATCGAACTCCGCCAGGTCGGCGCACGCGACGAAGCCCGCCTCATCGCTGACTACGAACGCTGCGGCCAGCACTGCTGCTGCAAGCAGTTCCTCAAGGTGCTCAAGCCGGTCTCCATGCGCAGCGCCAAGGTCCAGAAGGCGACGCTCGACCCCCTCAAGATCAGCGGGCGCTGCGGGCGACTCATGTGCTGCCTCCGCTACGAAGACGAGAACTACAGCACGCTCGTCAAGCGACTCCCGAAGATGAAGAAACGCGTCGGCACGCCCGACGGGCCCGGGATGGTCGTCGATCGCCAGATCCTCACCCAGCTCGTCCTCGTCCGCCTCGAGCACGACAACAAGCAGCAGGCCTACCCCGTCGAAGAGCTCTGCCCGCCCGACGAGGCGCCCGATCCCACCAAGCGCGACCCCATGCGCGGCATGCCCGCGCGCGAAGCCAGGGAACGCTCCGGCTCGCGCCGAGGAAAGCCCAAGGCCGATCGCCAGGACGCCTACCGAGAGCGCTCCCAGAAAGAGCAAGGCGAAGGAGCAGAAGCCAGGACCGGCGAGAAGCCCGAGCGCACCGGACGCAAGCGCCGCCGGCGCCGCGGCAAGGGCAAGGGCGGACCCGGCGAATCCCAGCCCGGCCAGCAGCCCTCGGGTGCCCAGACCGAGGGTGACCGCACCGCTCCCGCCGGGGAGTCGCGCCGCAGCGATTCCGGAGAGAAGCCGTCGGGCGAGGGACGCAAGCGCGGCAGGCGTGGCGGACGCAGGCGCAAACGCCGAGGCGGCAGCGGCGGGGGTGGGGGCGCCGAAGGCACGGGCGGAAGCGGCGGAGGCGGCGGAGGAAGCCCGGGCGGCCCGGGCTCGTCGGGCTCAGGTGACGCCGGCTCCTAGCCGATCTTCCGCAGAGTCCTTCCCCGCTATCGTGTCCCCCGCATGTCCGACCAGCAGCAATCCGGCCACCACCGCCACGACGGGTCGATCAAGGAGACTTTCGTCTCCCTGGCGATCTCGTTCGTCATGGCGCTTGTGTTCCGCTCGTTCGTCGTCGAAGCGTTCGTGATCCCCACCGGGTCCATGGCGCCGACGCTGCTCGGTGCGCACATGGACTTCCGCAGCGATCAGACCGGCTACGAGTGGGCCGTCAACCCGTGGTACCCCTCCGCGCGCGGGCAGGACGTGCCCGCCGGGATCCAGGGCGGCACCAACGTCGCCAACCCCTCGGTCACCGATCCGACCACCACCACGGGGTACAACCAGGAGCCGCTGCGCCGGCGCGGGCGGGCCCGCGGGCACGTCACGCCGCCGGAGATCAAGCGCTTGCGCGCAGGCGATCGCATCCTCGTGCAGAAATACCTCTACGAGCTCTTCCCGCCCAGCCGCTGGGACGTGGTCGTGTTCAAGAACCCCGAGCTCGCGACCCAGAACTTCATCAAGCGCCTCGTCGGGCTGCCGGGCGAGCAGATCTGGATCGTCGACGGCGACATCTTCGCCCGCGCCGTCTCGACCCGCGACGGGGGTGATCCGGTCCCCGAGGGCGACTGGACGATCCAGCGCAAGCCCCATTCGGTCCAGAAGAGCCTGTGGAGACTGGTGCATTCCAGCGAGTACTCGCCCCTCACCCCCGAGCGCGACGGGCGCCGCTGGTTCCAGGATCCCTGGCGCGGTCCCGACTGGCTCACCCGCGACCGGCGCACCTATCGCAACGACACCTCGACGCCGTCCACGCTCTCGTGGGACGACACCAACTGGCCCATCTGGGACTGGGTCCCCTACAACGAGTTTCCCACCAAGGTGAACTCGCGCGTCGAGCAGTTCCCGGTCGCCGATCTCCGCCTCCGCGCCGGCATCGAGCCCGACGGCCCCGGGCTGAGCGCGGCGCCCACGATCCGCGCACGGTCCCACGAGTTCCAGGCGTTCCTCGACGACAGCGGCGCCGTCCTGCGCATGCGACCCGAGGGCGCGACCGAGTGGCAGGACCTCGCCACCGGAGACTTCGGCGGCTTCGCCCCGGGACGCGTCACCAACATCGAGTTGTGGCACGCCGACCAGGCCCTGACGCTCGTCGTCAACGGCTCGGTGATCGCCGAGGCCGAGTACGACTGGTCGCCCATTGCACGCCTGGGCTTCAGCACGATCGCCGAGGGCGAGGCGTTCCTCGATCCCGACGTGCGCAGCCCGGCACTGTCGTCCGCCGCCACCTACCGGCCCGCCCAGCCCGCGCTCCGGTGGGAGTTCGACGGCTCGGCTCTGACCATGCACCGGGTCGGCGTCGACCGCGATCTCTTCTACGAGCCCGCCCAGTCCTCGCCGATGCGCGCCTCGCGCCCGTACTCAGTAGCGACGCTGGAGCCGGACCACTACTTCGTGCTGGGAGACAACAGCCCGTCCAGCAAGGACGGGCGCCTCTGGGACACCATCGACGAGGCCATCGCGCTGCAGATCGATCCGACCGAGGGCGTCGTGCACCGGAAGCTGCTGCTGGGCAAGGCGTTCTTCGTCTACTTCCCGGCGCCGAAGATGCTCCTGGATCGCATCCCCATCCCCGACTTCGGGCGCATGCGCCTCATCCGCTGACGCCCCGTACCGGCGGCCCGCCCCCGACTACCATCGGGGCATGAGTGATCACCGCACGTCCCGACCCGCGTTGTGCGCCCTGGCGTGCGCCGCGTCAGTTGTTCCCGCCGGCGCCCGCGCAGCCGACACCGCCACCATGGTGCTCGAGGTCGACGTCACCGACCTCTCGCGCAACCTCGCGCGCGCCGTCATGGAGATCCGCGCCCAGCCCGGGCCGCTCGAACTGCAGTACACCATGTGGCCCCCGGGCAACCACGCCCCCTCGGGCCCCATCGAGAATGTCGTCGATCTGGTGATCACCGACTGCGCCGGCAACGTCGTCGAATGGGTCCGTCACCCCACCGAGGTCTCGCGCCTCGCGCTCGACGTGCCCGAAGGCTGCTCCAGCATCCGCGTCGACCTCGCCTACATCGCCAGCCAGCCCAACACCCTCAGCCGCTCCACCGACACCTACGGGAGGCCCACGTTCGGCGGCCTCAACTGGAACTCGGTCCTGTTCTACCCGGTCGGCCCGACGCACCAGGAGATCATCGTCGACGCCTCGCTCGGGCTGCCGGCGCACTGGAAGTACGCCACCAGCCTCGAGCCCGTCGCGCCCGTTGACGACGGGCGGTTTACGACGCTGCGCGATCTCAACCCCAACAAGCGCGTCAACTGGATCGAGTTCGAGCCGGTTCCGCTCGCCGAGCTCGTCGACTCACCCGTCGCGATGGGCGAGCACCTCCGCACCTACGAGCTCGAAGTCCCGGGAATCGCCCCGCACTACATGACGCTCGTCGCCGACGACCCCGCGCTCGTCATCCTCCCCGATTGGCTCAAGACCAAGTTCGAGGAGATGGTGCGCCAGGGCGTCGCGATCTTCTCAGAGCCCGGCGACCAGCGCTTCCCGCGCGAGGAGTTCTACTTCCTCTGGCTCCTGGGAGACGGCCTCCGCTTCGGCGTCGAGCACGGCGAGTCGACCTACATCGGCTCCAACGCCCGGCGCGTGGCGAGCGCGCGCGAGTCTGCCGGCAAGGGCGGCGGCGCCTCGCTCGGGGTCGTGCCCCACGAGTACTTCCACGCCTGGTGCGGCAAGCTCGCGGCACCCGCCGGGCTCGTGCAGGACAACTTCCACACGCCGGTGCAGTCCGAGCTCCTCTGGGTCTACGAGGGCCTGACTTCGTATTACGACAACGTCCTGAGCGCGCGCAGCGGGCTCACTACGCTCGACGAGTACAAGAGCTCCCTGCTCGGTTCCGTCGTCACCTACGAGCAGCGCGCAGGGCGTCTGTGGCGCAGCATCGCCGACACCGCCCGCGCCGCCCAGAAGCTCCGCGGGCGCAGCCTCTACTGGTATTCCCTCCGCCAGGGCCAGGAGTACTACGGCCAGGGCGCGATGTTCTGGCTCGAAGCCGACGCCCTCATTCGCGAGGGCACGGGCAACCGGCGCTCGCTCGATGACTTCTGCCGCATCCTCTTCGACGTGCCCTCCTTGCCCGTCGGGTCGCAGGCGACCTACACGCGCTCCGACGTGATCGACGCGCTGACCAGCGTCTACGAGGGCATCGACTGGGACGCGCTGGTCATCGAACGCATCGAGCGCCCGCAGGAGAGCCTCGACATGGGCTTCCTGCTCGAGCTGGCGGGCTACCGGCTCGTGTACTCGGACGAGCCCACCTCGGCCCAGCGGACCGAGATCGCCGGGGCCGACGACGCCGACGTGCGCACGTCGCTCGGCCTTGTCGTCGACGACGAGGCCAAAGTCAGCGACATCATCCCGGGCTCTCCGGCCGACAGCGCCGGCATCGCCTTCGGCATGGAGGTCCTCGCCGTCGACGGGCGCGTCTACACGCCCGAGCGCCTCCGGCGCGCGATCGACCACACGCCAGCGACCGGCGGGCTCGCGCTCACCGTGCGCTTCGGGCCGACCATCGAGACCATCCGCCTCGCCTACGACCAGGGCCCCCGCCATCCCAGGCTCGAGCGCATCGAGAGCGCGACCGACCACCTCGAGGCGATCACCGCGCCCATCGAGTTTGCACCCGGATCGATCGTTCGTCCCTGAGCCAGGCGCTTACGCCTGCTCGTGCCACTTGGCCAGGAGCTCGGTCTCGCGCTCGGCGCTGATGCCGGCCCTGGGCGGGTCCTGCATCATCGGGTGGCGCGCCCGGTCTTCCTCGCTCATCCCGTTCCACCACTCGAGCGTGGCCGCGACGGTGTCCTCGATCGGGCGGAACGTCAGCCCTGCCGCCATCGGGCGCGACACGTCCCACGCGTGGAAGCCGGCCATCGCGCCCTCGGAGGGCACCCACACGGGCATCTGGCCCCACGGCGCGACCTGGTTCTCCTGCAGGAACTCCGGCGTCGCCCAGGTGAACTCGGCGTCGGACCCGCTGACCTTCTTGCTGGCCTCGAGCATCTGGCCCATCGTCAGCTCGCCCGGCATCGGGCCCAGCGCGTTGAACTCGCCCGTGACGTTCCGCTCGGCCAGGTGCACGCACCACTCGGCCAGGTCACGCACGTCGATGATCTGGATGCCCACGTCCGGCCCCTCGGGGCACAGCACCTCGCCGCCGCGCTGCACACGGACCGGCCAGTAGGTGAAGCGGTCGGTGCGATCGCGAGGCCCCACGATCAGGCCCGGGCGCACGTTGGCCACGTGGCCGGGGTTCGCGGCCTCGGCGGCCTGCTCGCACAGCGCCTTGAGCGGCCCGTAGTACTGGAACTGATCGCCCATGGACTCGATCGTCGGGTCCTCCATCGTGGCGATCTCGGCGTCCTCGTTCTTCATCGTCTGGGTCATGTCGGAGTAGACCGAGACGCTGGAGATGTAGGTGTAGTGCTGGCACACTGGCGCGAGCAGCTCGGCGCTCGCCTTCACGATGCGCGGGTAGTAGCCCGACGTGTCGTAGACCGCGTCCCACGTCTGGCCGTCGGCGATCGCCTGCTCGATCGACTTGAGGCCCTCGCCCTCCGCCCAGCGGGGCTCCTCGCCTGCGTCGATGTTCTTGGTGTCGGTGTTCTTCGGATCGCGATCGCCGTAGAGCTTCTGCACGCGATCGCCGAACATGTCGTCGTTCGTGCGCCCGCGATTGAACATGGTCACGCTGTGCCCGCGCTGCAGCGCGTACTCGATGTACGCGGGGCCGAGGAACGCCGTGCCGCCGAGCACCAGGATGTTCATCGGCTTGGGTGCGCCGCCCGCCTGGCGGGCCAGGGCCATCGGAGAAATCGCCGCGGCCGCGCCGACAGCCGCCGAGTACTGGATGAATTCACGCCGTGTCGCGCCCATGCTCGTGCTCCTGGATCGGCCGCCCCGGAGGCCGATGTCCGTGTGATGAGTGTCCGGTTGTTCCTGCCCCGCGCCCCGACAGAAGGCGCACTTCTAACGCCCCGTTGTAGCACACCCCCGATCCGACGGTTGCAAAAACGCAAAATCAATCACCCGATGCCCGTGTAGGAGAGCATCCGCACCCATCAGAGTCGGTAGGGTGTCGACGCCAAGGCGGCACCGGTCGGAGGGCGCGCATGAGCGAGGGACATCAGGAGCAGAGCCAGCGCCCCCAGAAGGAGTCGACGCTGAGTCAGTTCTTCCCCGTCCGACGGGGCGAGTTCGAAGCGGTCGTCCTCTCGGTGCTCTACCACTTCCTCGTGCAGGGCGGCTGGAACGTCCTCAAGCCCATCCGCGACGAGATGGCCGTCGCCGGCGACACGCGCAACATCCCCTGGCTCTACACCGCGACGATGGTCGGCACGCTCATCGCAACGCCGATCTTCGCCTTCCTCGCCGCCCGAACGCCGCGCCGACTGTTCATCCCCATCACGTACATTTTCATCGGCGGGTCGATGACGGCACTCTTCGTCGCCTTCAGCGCGACCGAGGGCGAGACCAACGCGTGGATCAGCCGCGTGTTCTTCGTCTGGGCCAGCGTCTTCAACCTGTTCCTGTTCTCGCTGTTCTGGGCGTTCATGGCCGACATCTGGTCGAGCGAGCAGTCCAAGCGCCTGTTCGGCCTCGTCGGCATCGGCGGCACCGCCGGCGTCATCGGGGGCTCGTTCCTGGTCGGCCGGTTCGCGACGGACCTCGGCCTCACCACGCTCGTCACCGTCTTCGCGGTGATGATCGCCCTCTCGATCGTCGCGTTCCTGCGCCTCGCCTCCATCGCCCAGCCCGGCGCTGAACAACCCACCGCCGAGCACCCCGGCGACAGCAACGGCGACGTCCACGGCGAGCCCTCGCGCGACACCTGGGCCGGCTTCAAGGCCATCGCCCAATCTCCCTACCTGCTGGGCATCGCCTTCTCGGTGATCTGCCACACCGTGATCGGCACGTTCCTCTGGATCATGCGCACCGAACTGGCGGCCGAGCACTTCGGCGACGATCGCGACGCCCGCGTGGCCTTCTTCGCGAACATCACGCTCTACGCCAACCTGATCACGATCGCGATCCAGCTCGTGCTGTTCCGCGTGATCTCCAAGCGCATCGGCATCGCGCTGATGCTCGGCCTCGTGCCGCTGGTCGCCTTCGTGGGCTTCGGCCTCATCGAGATCCTGCCCGCGATGGGCTTCAGCGCCCTCTGGGTCGTCTTCTGGGTCCAGACCCTGCGCCGCGGCCTGCACTACGCCGTCTCCAAGCCCGCCCGCGAGATGCTCTTCACCGTCGTCACCCCCGACGAGCGCTACAAGAGCAAGAGCGTGATCGACACCTTCTTCTATCGAGGCGGCGACCTCGCCGGCTCCTGGGCCGAGAAGGCCGTCAGCGCCATCGCCATGAGCGCCGGCGTGATCGCCATCCCGCTCGCGGGCGCATGGTTCGTCGTGAGCCTGCTGCTGGGACGCAAGCAGAAGCAGATGGCCGCGGAGCAGCAGCCTCGGTAGCGTGATCCCCTCACTCTCCCTCGGGAGAGTCGTTCGCGGCGCAGCCGTGACCGGTGAGGGCTCTTTCTCCTACAAGCCCTACACACGCTCGTCGCGCAGACTCCGCTCGGCCTCGTTCCGGTCGCACTCCTGTCTGCCCAGCGAGGGTCGAGCCTTCCCCGCGCGGTAGCCTTTCCTCTCAATGGAGCTCACCACACTCCGCTACTTCGCCGCGATCGTCGCCGAGGGCCACATGACCCGGGCCGCCGAGACCCTCGGTGTCACGCAGCCCGCCCTCTCGGCCATGCTGCGCAAGCTCGAATCGGAGGTAGGCGCGCCGCTCCTGCATCGCACGCCCAAAGGCGTCGAGCCCACCGAGGCCGGGCGCGCCTTCCTGCGCCACGCAGAAGAAGCCCTGCGCCAGGCCGAAGAGGCAAAGTCATCGGTCCGCGAACTCCTCGGCCTCGAGCGCGGCTCGATCAGCCTCGGAGGCGGCGCAACGGCAATCACCTACCTCGGCCCTCCCGTCGTCTCGCGCTTCCGGCGCGCCCACCCCGGCGTCCGCTTCTACATCCGCGAGGCCGGCTCCGGGGCCGTCGCCCGCAGCGTGCTCGACGGCGAACTCGATCTCGGCATTGTCACGCTTCCGCTCAAAGGCGCCGGTGTCCAGGACCTGCTCGTCACTCCCTGGCTCGACGACGAGCTCCGCCTGATTGCCCCGCCCAGGTCACGCTTCGAAAACCGGCGCACCTTCCGCTGGCGCGACATCGACGGCGAGCCCATCGTCGCCTTCGAGGCCGGCTCCGCGGTGCGCGAGGTCGTCGATCGCGCCGCCGAGCTCCAGGGCGTCAGCCTCCGCCCCGTGATGGAGCTGCGCTCGATCGAATCCATCAAGCGCATGGTCAGCGCCGGCGTCGGGTTCGGCTTCGTCTCGAAGTTCGCGTTGGGAGCACGCGAGGGCCTGGAATGCCGCGACGGACGCCTGGCCCGGTCGCTGGCGATCGTCCGGCGGGCCGATCGCGTGCCCAGCGCAGCGGTGGGGGAGTTCGAGAAGGCCCTCCTGGGCGCCGGGCGGGGTAAGCGATAAGTCAGATCTATCGAACACGTGAATTCGATTGATTGGATTCATGAATCGGGGTTCGTAGACTCCATCGATCCCCTTCTCCCCGATTGGCCCCTCTCCCCGGAGCACCGCTATGCCCTCGCAATCCAACCCCTTCGGCGCCCGCAAGACCCTCACCGCCGGCTCCAAGTCCTACACCTGGTACGACCTCGGCGCGCTCCGCGAGCAGAACATCGGCCACGTCGACAAGCTGCCCTACTCGATCAAGGTCCTGCTCGAGTCGATGCTCCGCAACTGCGACGGCTTCGTCGTCACCGCCGACGATGTCGCCGGCCTCGCCCAGTGGAACGCCAAGGCTCCCGAGAAGGCCGAGGTCCCATTCATGCCCGGGCGCGTCGTGCTGCAAGACTTCACCGGCGTCCCCTGCGTCGTCGATCTCGCGGCCATGCGCGACGCCATGAAGCGCCTCGGGGGCGACCCGACCACGATCAACCCGCTCGTCCCCTGCGACCTCGTCATCGACCACTCCGTGCAGGTCGACGCCTTCGCCTCCAAGGTCGCCCTCACGATCAACGCCGAGAAGGAGTTCGAGCGCAACGGCGAGCGCTACGAGTTCCTCAAGTGGGGCCAGCAGTCGCTCGACAACTTCAGCGTCGTGCCGCCCGCCACCGGCATCGTCCACCAGGTCAACCTCGAGTACCTCGCCAAGGCCGTGTGGTCCCGAGAGATCGACGGCGACCTCGTCGCCTACCCCGACTCGCTCGTCGGCACCGACTCCCACACCACGATGATCAACGGCCTCGGAGTCGTCGGATGGGGCGTCGGGGGCATCGAGGCCGAAGCGGTCATGCTCGGCCAGCCCGTCTACCTGCTCACGCCCGACGTCGTCGGCTTCAAGCTCACCGGCAAGCTCCCCGAGGGCTCCACCGCGACCGACCTCGTGCTCACCGTCACGCAGATGCTCCGCGCCCATGGCGTCGTCGACAAGTTCGTCGAGTTCTACGGCGAGGGCTTGGCGTCCATGAGCGTCCCGGACCGCGCCACCATCGCCAACATGGCCCCCGAGTACGGCGCCACCATCGGCTTCTTCCCGATCGACCAGGTCACTCTTGACTACCTGAAATTCACCGGACGTGATGCCGACACCGTCGCGCTCGTCGAGGCCTACGCCAAGGCCCAGGGCATGTTCTGGACCAAGGACGCCCCCGAGCCCGAGTTCACCGATGTCCTCGAGCTCGACCTCGCCACCGTCCGCCCCTCGCTCGCCGGCCCCAAGCGCCCCCAGGACCGCGTGCAACTCGACGCGCTCAGCAGCGTCTGGAGCAAGACGCTCACCGAGACGTTCTCCAAGCCGGAGGGCGACACCGGCGCCGTCGAAGTCACCCGCGAGGGCAAGACCTTCGAGCTCAACCACGGCGACGTCGTCATCGCCGCGATCACCAGCTGCACGAACACGTCGAACCCCGACGTCATGATCGCCGCCGGCCTGGTCGCGCGCAAGGCCCGCGCCCTCGGTCTCACCAGCCAGCCCTGGGTCAAGACCTCGCTGGCCCCCGGCTCCAAGGTCGTCACCGACTACTACGACAAGGCCAACCTCACCGAAGACCTCGAGGCCCTCGGCTTCCACACCGTCGGCTACGGCTGCACCACCTGCATCGGAAACTCCGGCCCGCTCCCCGAGGAGATCGAGGGCGCCATCAAGCAGGGCGACCTCGTCGTCTGCTCCGTCCTCTCGGGCAACCGCAACTTCGAGGGGCGCGTGCACAACCAGGTCAAGGCCAACTGGCTCGCCTCGCCGCCCCTGGTCGTCGCCTACGCCATCGCCGGCAACACCGGCATCGACCTCACCACCGAGGCCATCGGCCAGACACCCGACGGCAAGGGCATCTACCTCAAGGACATCTGGCCCACTCACCAGGAGGTCCAGGACCTCAAGGCCCAGTGCGTGACCTCCGAGCAGTTCACCAGCGAGTACGCCAACGTCTTCACCGGCAACCCCACGTGGAACGACGTCCCCGTCTCCTCCAGCGAGCTCTACCCCTGGAAGGACGAATCCACCTACATCCAGAACCCGCCCTTCTTCGAGGGCATGACCGAGGACGTCCCCGGCGCTGCGCCCATCACCGGCGCCCGCTGCCTCGTCTACGTCGAAGACTCGGTCACCACCGACCACATCTCGCCCGCCGGCGCCATCGCCGAAGACTCGCCCGCCGGGCAGTTCCTCGCCGGCAAGGGCGTCCCCAAGGGCCTCTTCAACAGCTACGGCTCCCGGCGCGGCAACGACCGCATCATGACCCGAGGCACCTTCGCCAACGTGCGCGTCAAGAACAAGATGTCCGGCGACCCCGTCGGCACCACCAGCAACGTCAAGGAAGGCTGGTGGACCCGCGACTTCTCGGCTTCCGGGGGGGGCAAGGTCGAGACCACCTACCAGGCCAGCCTGAACTACAAGGCCGATGGCACCCCGCTCGTCGTCCTCGCCGGCAAGGACTACGGCATGGGCTCATCCCGCGACTGGGCCGCCAAAGGCACGAACCTCCTGGGCGTGCGCGCCGTCATCGCCGAGAGCTTCGAGCGCATCCACCGCTCCAACCTTGTCGGCATGGGCGTCCTGCCGCTGGTGTTCACCAACGGCCAGAGCGCAGGCGCGCTCGGTCTCGACGGCAGCGAGACCTTCGACATCCACGTCCCGGCATCCCTCGAGCCCCGCTGCACCGTGAAGGTCACCGCAACGAAGGCCGACGGCACGACGATCGAATTCGACACGATGAGCCGCATCGACACGCCCGTCGAGGTCACCTACTACGAGAACGGCGGCATCCTGCACACCGTCATCCGCAAGATCCTCAACGCCCAGACGCAAGCGGCCGGTGTGTGAGGCTGATTACGGAGCGCCCGCCACCGCCCCCGCCGCCGCAACGCCGCTCAGCCACGCCCCTTCCACGCCTTCGCCACCCATCCCGTCGCCGCAGGCGATGAGCCCGGCTTCCACGTCGATCAGGCAGCGCTCACCGGCCATGACCCGCGCGGGGCGCGCCAGCCCCCAACGATGCGCTCTAGCGCTCAGCAACCGCTTTCGGGTATCAAGAACCCGCGTCAGTTCCGTGCACAGTTCCTTCTCCACGCCCTCGCGCGGCGCTTCATAGCGTGGAAGCGACCACTCCGAACAGGCGTGCAGCACCCATCGCGACCGCCCTTCGGTGCGCTGTCGCTGCGGCTTGGCGTCGTCGCGCACCGCCTTCTCGATCGCCATGTCACTTTCCACGTCGAGAATGTCGGGCAATCCCTTGAGCTCGTCAGCGACTATCGCCATGAGCACCCACACGGGGCGCGACGCGAGCGCTCCCAGCCGGTCGCCGAACCGAACCGGGTGATCGTTGATCAGGCGACCGATCTGCTCAGGAGGCCCCGTGAGCACGACACGAGCGAAGGGGCCGGCCTCCTCCCGCTCCCCGAGGCGCAGCATCCAGCCGCCCTTATGGGGTTGGATGGATGTGACCGCAGAATCTGTGCGCACTTCCAGACCACTGCTCAGGTGCGCCATGAGCGCGCCCATCGAGGGGGTGCCCACGAAGACCGGAGTTGCATCGGACTTCGACCGGAGGGACCCGTCGTTCCACGTGCCGCGAGAGGGCCGCCACTCGGCGCACGCGTCAGAGTCCACCCAGGAGCGCACGATTTCGAGGAAGCGGGGATCCGACCCTTCGAAGAACGGCGCGCCGTGATCGACCACCCACCCCTGGGCGTCGTCTCCCCCCAGCCTGCGGCTCGACGCACGCCCTCCCGGTCGCCGACCTCTGTCGAAAACGACGCACCGCTCGTCCAGCCGGCACAATTCAGCAGCGCACGCGAGACCGCTGACGCCAGCCCCGATGATCGCTGTTCCTCCACACACTGCCCAGAGCATATGAGTGCTGACAAGCCGCCGCGAACGAGAGGCCCCAAGCCCTGCTAAGCGGTCTCTTTGTCTTCCCTCTGCCCCTCTGCCCCTTTGTCCCTCTGCCCCTTCCTCCTCATCCCCGCCTTCATGTTCAGCACCTCGACCACCAGACTGAACACCATCGCGAAGTAGATGTAGCCGCGCGGGAAGTGGCCCTCGTCGGCGACGCCGTCGTAGACCAGCATCACGCCGATCAGGATCAGGAAGCTCAGGGCCAGCATCTTCAGCGTCGGGTGGCGCTCGATGAACGCGCTGATCACGCCCGCGAAGGCGATCATCACACCGATCGAGATCACGATCGCCGTGATCATGATCGGGATGATGTCGGTCATCCCCACGGCCGTGATCACGCTGTCGAGGCTGAACACCAGATCGATCATCAGGATCTGCACGATGATCGACGACACCGAGGGGTAGGCCTTGGCCTTCTCGTCGAGTTTCTCTTCGCGGCGCCCGGCCTCCTCGATCTTGTGGTGGATCTCGTGCGTCGCCTTCCCGATCAGGAACAGCCCGCCGAACAACAGCACCAGGTCCTTGCCGGTCACGTCGAAATCGAGCACCGTGAACAGCGTCTTGGTCAGGCTCATGATCCAGGCGATGCCCAGCAGCAGCCCAATGCGCATGACCATCGCCAGCAGCAGCCCGATGTTCCGCGTCCGGACCTGCTTCTCCTTGGGGAGGCGCCCGGTGAGGATCGCGATGAACACGACGTTGTCGATACCCAGCACGATCTCGAGCGTGGTCAGCGCCAGCAGCGCCGCCAGCCCGTCGACGGTGAGGAACGCAGAGAAGTCCCACATGGCCGGACCGCCTCCTTTGCGGCGCACGCGAGTGCCGCGTCGCGCAGGAGGGTACCGGCTATCAGGATCGGGGAGGAATCGGCCCGCCGGCCTGAGGCGGACTCAGATGACGCGCTTCACCTTGCCGGAGCAGCCCGGCGCGTCGGGGTTCCCGCCGTAGAGCGCCGTGCGCATCTCGCGCCGCTGGCGCTCGCTCATGTCGACGAGCTCGAGTCCGGTTTCGTGGTTGCGGAATCCACGCTTCTCGGTCCAGACGACCTTGGCCTTCAAAGCCGTCTGGCCGTTGGCCCCGGTGACCTGGAAGATCACGATGTCGTCGATCTTCCCGGCCTTCTTGCGCGAGCGCACACGCAGCCCGGTTCTCGACACGTCGAGCACCTTCCCGACGCTGGAGCGGACGAGCTCGCAGGCGATGCGCCCGGTGCTCCGCTTGTTGTCAGGGTGCTCGTTTGCGCCACCCACCTGGGGAATCGGATTGAAATTGGGGCTGCTGTCCACGTATGAGCCTCCGGTTTCGGGTTGTCTCTGCGTTTGTTTCAGGACGCCTTGCGGGCTTCGAAGGAATGCGCGTTGACGCCGCTCACGGAGCTCTGAGCGATCTCGCTCAGGATGCGCCGGAGCCGCGGGGTGACCTCGCGGAAGGACAGACCGACTTCCTTGCGGAACAGGCCCTTCCTCTTGATCCACACAACCTCCGTGTCCACGTCGTGCGGCTCGCCGAACGACTCGATGCTGAGCTTGAGCGTCATGCCCTTCCTCAGCGGCAGGCGCCGATCCAGGACGACCCGCATCCCGCCGGCCGATGCATCCAGGACGTCGCCGACGCTGGAGCGCACCGTCTCGCACCGCACCCGGCCGTGGCGACGGGACTCGTCGCTTTCGGCGGGGCCGCCGTGGGTGGCCGTGATGTCGCTGCCCTGGATCATCTACCTGAGAAGATCGGATCGAAACCGCCGTTCGTCCACGATGGAGTCGATGACCGCCGGAATCAGGCGATGATCCCGCGCTCCGGGCCCCAAAATAGAGCCTCCCGCGAGCGCAGATCGCCCCTGCGAGCCGCAGGGCTTGCCCGAACTCCCCGACCGGGCGCGAAATGGAATCCTCACACGGATTTCTGCTCAGATCGCGCCGCGCGGGTCCGATACAGTCAATACCGGCTGATTCGGGGCGCCGTCGCGGCCCGGCATCGTTCGGCGCCACCCCGGCGCCGAGGCACGAACGCGGCGACTCCTTCCGGTCGGACCGAGAGGAGACCCGTCGGGTGACGAGCACGACCGCTGACGTCTTGGACACCTCCTTCAACCCCAGCACGCAGAGCGACGCACCGGAGCCCACCCAGGGTTCGGGCGCCACGCCCCGCAGGACGCCGAGCCGTGCCGACACGGACGGGTCCGAGAAGGCGGTCAAGACCAAGACGTTCGTCCTCGACACCAACGTCCTGCTCCACAACCCCAAGTCGATCTTCGTGTTCCAGGACAACGACGTCGTCCTGCCGTTCACGGTGCTGGAAGAACTCGACCGCTTCAAGAGCGTCAACGACGACATCGGGCGCAACGCCCGCGAGTGCATCCGCTACCTCGACGCCCTCCGGCGCGTCGGCAAGCTGGCCGACGGCGTGAAGCTCGGCAACGGCGAGCCGGCGCTCAAGGCCGCTTCGGGCTACGGGCCGACCGGCATGCTCCGCATCGACTCCACCGACTACGAGCGCCCGCACACGATCTCCAAGGACACGCCGGACAACCGCATCATCGCCGTGGCGTGGCACCTCCATACCAGGTCCGACCAGCCGGGATCCTCCGAAGGCCCGGTCGTGTTCGTCTCGAAGGACCTCAACGCGCGGATCAAGTCCGACAGCCTCGGCATCCGCACCGAGGACTTCGAGAACCAGAAGGTCGACTTCGACTCGCTCTACACCGGCTACCTGACCGCCGACGTGCCCGGCGACCTGATCGACGAGCTCTACGCCGAGCGCATGCTGCCGCTCGACCGGTTCACGAGCCACCTGACCGACCCGGAGAACGGCGAGGTCGCGCCCGAGCTGTTCCCCAACCAGTTCGTCGTGCTCATCGACGAGGCCGACCCCAACCACACGGGCTTGGCCCGGCGCCTCTCGGACACCGATCACCTGATCCCCTCCACCGGGCCACGCAAGCCCGTGTTCGGGATCATGGCCCGCAACGTCCAGCAGACGATGGCGCTCGAACTCCTGCTCGACGACGAGGTGAAGCTCGTCACGCTCATCGGCGGCGCCGGCACCGGCAAGACCCTGCTGGCTGTTGCCGCGGGCATGGCCAAGGTGTTCAACGACGAGCGCTACGAGAAGCTGCTGGTCGCGCGCCCGATCATGCCGCTCGGACGCGACATCGGCTATCTGCCCGGCGACAAGGACGAGAAGCTCACCGCGTGGATGCAGCCGATCTTCGACAACCTCGCCTACCTCCTCTCGACCCGCGGCTCGCACATGCAGAACGCCGAGAGCCACTCGTCCGAGCAGCGCATCACCAAGCTGATGGCCGACGGGCGCCTCGTGCTCGAACCCCTGACCTACATCCGCGGACGCTCAATCCCGCACCAGTTCATCATCGTGGACGAGGCGCAGAACCTGACGCCGCACGAGGTCAAGACGATCATCAGCCGCGTCGGCGAGGGGACGAAGATCGTCTTCACCGGCGACGTGCAGCAGATCGACAACCCGTACCTCGACGAGTCGTCGAACGGCCTGAGCTACGCCGTGGAGCGGATGAAGGGTCTGGGCACCGTCGGCCACGTCGCGCTGGCCAAGAGCGAGCGGAGCGAACTGGCGAGCCTGGCGATCGAGCGCCTCTGATCTTCAGCGCTGCTCCCGGGCCACGCGCTCCATAGCCTGGATCGTCGCCTTCGAGACGTGGTGCTCGATCCCCTCGGCGTCGATCTGCGCCTGTTTCGGAGGCACGCCGATCGCAAGCAGGAAGCTCAGCACGATCTCGTGTCTGTGCTTCGATTCCTGGGCCAGGCGCCGGCCCTTGCGCGTCAGCTTGATCGGCTTGTACGGCTCGGTCTCGACGAGGCCCTCGCCGGCCAGGCGCGTCACGATGCGGCTGACCGTCACGTGGCTCACCCCCATCAGGCTCACGAGGTCGCGGACCCGCGCCTCGTGCCCGGCGTCGATCAGGTCGGCGATCGCCTCCACGTAGTCCTCGGCGGTTTCGTCCCGATGATCGGCGCGCGTGCGCGCAAAGCGGTTGCCCCCGGCGACCCGCTGGCCCGGGGTCGTCTCGCTCGCCTGTTGCCGCCGGTCGTTCGTCACGGTCGGGCCTCGCTCCTGGTGCGTGATCGTATCGCAACGAGGATGGCCGCAACATCAAGCCGCCCGCGAGCGACAGCCGAAGTTGGAGTCAGTGGAGGCTGGTTCATGCATGCAGAGTCGGAGAACGTGAAGCTTCTGGTCCTGCTCAACCCCGGGCGGACGAGCCGGCGCTACATGCAGGGGATCGCGCGCGGAGCCGAGAGCCTCGGCATCCTCGGTGCCACGCTCGAACTGGGCGACGTGTGGGCCGAGCTCCGCAACGGGGAGGGAGCGCTGGCGCAGGCCCGTGCCGCGGCTTCGGTCCGCGACCTGTGCGAGCGCCGCGGGATCACCCACGTCATCGGGTACACCCACAACGGCGTGTTCGACTTCGGACCGCGTCCGGACCCCGAGGGCACCGGCGCGCCCGTCGGCCTGTTCACGGAGATGGGCCTGACCCACATCCTGCTGTGGACCGATCACCCCAACTGGGCGGTGCAGGCGAGTGCCCTCCGGCCCAGCCCCGCGCGCACGCTCTCGCACCCGAACATGCTGCACCTGGTCAAGAGCCAGGGCGCCGCCGCCGAGATCAGAGACGTGCTCGGGTGGGATCGGACCAGCGCCATCGACATGGCGGAAGACCCTGACGACCTGCGGCCTGCTCGCGACGTCGACCCGGTGCACGACGCCGTCATCATCCAGTCAGACGCGTCGGCGCCCCCCGGTGAGCTGCTCCGGTTCCTTGATTCGGATGATCCCTGTCCTGCAGCGATGATGCGTGCTCTGGAACCCGGCGTGATCTCTGCGCTCCGCACATCGATGGAGAGCCTCGACGCGGGCGCCGGGCTTCTCGGCTCCGTCGCGGCATGCGCCCGCGATCTGATCGAGCGGAAGATCCAGCAGCCCCTGGTGTGCATGCACACGCTCGCGGCCGGAGTGCGCGACGAGCACCCCGAGGCGCTCGCGTGGCTCAAGAGCGACCCGCAGCGATGGTTCGCGTTCGTGGGCTCGCTCGGCGGCCTTGCCTCCTGGAGGCGATCGTTCTGGCCGGTGTGGCTGAGCAGGCGCGTCAACGTCGGCGTCTACGGCACGGGGTCCGGCTCGATGGGCCTCGAAGGCGAGTCCAGCGCTCACGAGGGCTGGGTCGAGTACGACGAGCAGCCGGAGATCTACGCCCGCGGGCGAGTCGCGATCAACATCAACGCGGCCCACGACGAAGAGGGCCTCACCCACAAGCCATTCCAGATCGGCGCATCGGCGAGCGCATGCGTTCATCACGCGACGCGCGGCCTCGAACGCTGCTTCGATCCCGGGGAAGACGCGATGGTCTTCGAGCGGGGCCCCGAGTTGCTCGAGGCGGTCAGGGCGCTCGGGGCCGACAGCCAGCGCCGGAGCGAGATCGCGGATTCGATGCGCGAGCGCGTACGCACGGAGCACACCTGGGCCGCGCGCCTCGAAGAGCTGTTCGGCGCCCGGCACCTGGCGATCGGCTCAGGCGGGCCGGCTCTAGAATCCGCCGCGTGAGCGACGACAAAGCCGAATCGCAACTTGAACCGCGAGGCCGGAGGCTGATCGCCCCGGCGATTGGCGCGGTGCTGGTCGGGGCGATCACGATCGGGCTGGCGTCGGTCGGCGCCGACGATCCTGTCGGGTCCGCGGCCGCCGTGCTGCAGATCCTCATCCAGTCGGGCGCCCTCGCAGGTGCGTGGATGCTCGGCGCCCTGGGGATCGGCGCGTCACTCGGTCGCCTCGTGCTGGGCGGATCGGAGCGAGACGCCGCGCTCGATGCCGCGATCGGCGTGTCGGTGATGCTGTTCCTCGCGCACGCGCTGGGCGCCATCGGCCTTCTGGGTGGAACCAGCGGAACGGTGATCTCGTGGGTGCCCGTCCTGGGCGGGTGCGTCGTGCTCGCGCTGCGGATGCGCACCATCGGGCGGCCCGAGATCGCGAGCCGGCTGGCGCAGATGCCCACGGCCATGCTGGTGGCTGCGCCGGCGCTGGGTGTGCTGGCTGTGGCCTGCTGCGTCCCGCCCGGCACACTGTGGGCCAGCGAGGCGCGGGGCTTCGACGTGCTGAGCTACCACCTGCAGCTCCCAAGCGAGTGGCTCGCCGGCGCGCGCATCCAGGGGCTCGAGCACAACGTCTATTCGTTCCTTCCCTCGTACGTCGAAGCCGCGTACATGCAGCTCGGCGCGATGGCCGGCGGCGGGGCGCTCGGCGCCGGGGAAGGCGTCGCGGCGCAGGCGTCGCAACTGCTGCACGCGATGCTCGCGATCCTCGCCGCTGTGCAGGTCGGGCAGCTGATCGCGTGCCTGCTGCCCGGACGGGACCGAGTTACAACCGAAGCGCCGGCGTCGTGGTTCGGAGCGGGCGCCATGCTGCTGACTCCCTGGGTGCTCGTCACCGCGAGCCTGGCGTACAACGAGATGGCGGTGCTCGTGTGCTTCGCGGGCGCGCTCCGCGCCTGCCACCTGAGCGGCGCGTCTGCGGTGCGCCGCGGAGCGATCATCGGGTGGCTGACTGGCATCGCGTGCGCGAGCAAGCTCAGTGCGGCATACATGGTCGCGCCGAGCGTGGCGATCGCCGCGCTCATGTGGAGCGATCGGCGCGACTGGATGCGCGTGGCGATCGGTGCCGCGCTCGCCGGCACGCTCGCGCTGCTTCCCTGGTTCGCCCGGAACGTGGTCGATGCTGGCAACCCCGTGTTCCCGTTCCTGACCGGGATCCTGGGAGATGGGCACTGGACCGATCTCGAGGCGGAACGCTGGTCGCGCGGCCACCACTCGAGCGCCGGCGTCGGGCAGCGGATCGGCTGGCTCCTGAGCGGTCGCGGGCTGCTGCATGCCCAGTGGGCGCTGTTCCCGGCGCTGGTCGTCGGAGCGGCGCTCGTCGCGGGTCTGTCGCGTGTCACCCGCCGGACCGCGATCGCCCTGCTGGCGATGATCGCGGTGCAGATCGCCGCGTGGCTCGCAATCGGACACCAGCAGTCGAGGTTCCTGCTCCCGGTCGTCGTGCCCGGAGCGCTGCTGATCGGGATCGCAGGCGCGAGCGCCGGCGAGCGGGCTCCCCGGAGAATCGTCGCGGGTGCGGGCGCGATCCTTGCGATAGCCATCGCGACCATTGCTCTGGCAACCTACGCCTCGCAGAACACGGGCCGTCCGGGCATCGGGTTGGTCGGCGGGGTCGCGCTCATCAACGGTTCGGCTCTCGACAGCACCGACCTCGGGTCCCTGCCCGCGCCTCAGCTGCGTGAGTTGCTCGAGCAAGCGGGCCCGATGGGCGCATCGAGGTTGCTCGCGCGGGCCGACCCCGAGTTTGTTCTCTACCTGCTCGGGGACTCGACGCCGTTCTACTTCGCGGGGCGCCCGATCTACCACACCACGTGGGACACCTCGCCGCTCGGCGCGGCGCTGCGAGCGACCGAGGGGGATCTCGAGGCCGCGCTGGGGACCCTTCGAGATCGCGGCGTGACGCACATTCTCGTGAACACCAGCGAACTCCACCGGCTCATCGCAGTCGACAACTGGTACGACCCGGGCGTGACGCTCGGCGTGATTCGGGACCTCATCGAGCGCCCGTCGGGTGTGATCTGCCGCTGGCAGGGGCCGTCGGGCATGGACACGTTTCTCATCGAACTGAGCAGGTAGCATCGCGGGAGTGTCATCCGATCAGGACCAACCCGGATGCGGACCCGGCCTGCGGGCGCCCGGTCACACCGCGCTCGAGGCGTTCGAATCGCCCCGGCGATGGACCGCGCGCCGGATCGGCACGCAGATCGCCGGGCTCATCCTCAGTCTCGGCCTTCTCCTGTGGGTGGTCTCGCTGGCGCTCGGCGAGGGCAACGCCGAGAGCCTGCAGCGCCTGCGCGACGCGAGCGCCTCGCAGATCGGCGCGATCGTGGTGCTCTCGCTCGCGTCGATCGCGCTCAACGGACTGTTGTTCTGGGTCACGCTGCTGCCGCTCAAGCGGGTGAGCGCTCGAGAGACGATCGGCATCAACTGCCTCGCGACGTTCCTCTCGGTGCTGCCGTTCAAGATCAGCGTGTTCGTGCGCATCGCGCTGCACCACCGGCTGCACGACCTGCGATTCAAGCAGATCATCGCGTGGACAGCCGCGATGGGCGCACTAGCGCTGGCCGTGCTGCTGCCGCTCGGGCTCGTGAGCCTGTGGCGGGAACGCATCGACGCGCTGTGGGTCGGCGGCATCGCGCTGTCGGTCGGGGCGTGCGTTGCGGCGGGCATCGCGCTCGGGCGCGCAGCCGACCGGGTGCGCTGGCTCCACACCGCGAGCGCCGGCGCGTCGGATGTCGTGCGTCACACCGGGCCGGTGCTGTCGCACGTTGTGATTCGGCTGATGGATATGGCGGTGCTCAGTGCGCGTTTCGGCGCCGCGGCGTGGATCGCGGGGGTCGCGCTGAGCGTCGAGTCGGCGTTGCTGCTGGCAACAACTTTTTTCCTACTCACCGTGCTGAACCCGTTCGGGACCGTCGGGCCCCGAGAGTGGGGTGTCGCAGCGATGGCAGGGATCGTGGGCGTCGAGCAGGACGCCCTGGCGCTCGTGGCGCTCCTCGTCACCGGCGCCGAGCTCCTGGCAGCCGGGGTCGCGTCGGTCCCCTTTGCGATGTGGCTGCGACCCGGTCGAGTGCTGCTCGGTGGCAGAGGCCAAAAAGACGAACGCCCGCCGGGAGGCGGGCGCTCGGGGTGATCAGAGTGATCGGTCGCGCTTAGTCGAGATCGAAATCGACGAGCACGAGCGAGGTCGTGGAGCTCTGGGTCTGCTCCATCGTGGTGTTGCCGAGCATCCAGCGGGTGCGGATGAACGAGTCGCTGGCACGCGACTCGAGGGCGCCGGCCTCGAGGTTGAACGAGCCGGTGGTCTGGCCGGACTGATCGACGACCTCGATCTGGGCCACACCCTTGTGCTTCGAACCGCTGGCGTGGAACGCGAACTCGGTCTGGCCCATGTACTGGACCATGCCGTTGTTCACCGCGGCGATGTTGAAGTCGCTGCTGACATCCATCAGGCCGATGGGCGGCAGCGGGATGAGGTCGTTGGAGTTCCAGGTGGCGTTGGCCGAGCGGGTCTGGTTGGCGCCGCCGTCGGCGGTGAAGATCGGGCTCAGCGAAGCGCCGAGCTTCTCGGGCGTGAAGAAGCCCATGAGGCGGGAGTCGCCGTTGCCGATCTTGTCGGCCGCGGCGACGAAGTCTTCCAGACCCTCGAGGACGCCGACGGCGCCGAGCGGGCTGATGTAGAGCTGGACGTCGCTGGCGCAGAGCACCTCACCGAGGCGGGCGGTCTTCGGAGCGTTCGCGGGGAGCGCCTCGGCCATCGGCCAGGCGTACCCGGCGGTCTTGCCGTTCATCTCGCCCTCAAGGTTCACGTGCTCGAAGCTGAGCGACGCGCGGGCCGAGCCGTCGGATTCGATGGAGTTGATCGAGATCCGAACCGTCGCCGAGGTGACGACGCTGGAATCGAAGGCCTCGGCCGAGCCGTCGGTCTGGCTGACGCCGACGCGCATCGCCATCTGGTAGACGAACTCGTCGCCCTGCGAGAAGCTGGGCTTCATCTGGAACTCGTCCTGGGCGGCGCCGGCGGCGCCAACAGACGCGAGCGAAAGGGCCAAGGCGGCCACAAGAGTCTTCCGGGTGGGCATGATCCCGCTCCTCGATAGCGCTCCCGCCCGCCCGCGACCGACGCCCTTCCTCCAGGCGTCGTTGCATCTATTACCGCGCGACAGGGTCGGAGCAGATGTCCGTGAATACCCTCGCCTATCGGCCTCGCGCGCCCACCGATTGATCCAGTCTCCCTAAGATGCCGCGGATGCGTCTGGTTCTGAGCCAATTCAATCCGACCGTCGGAGATATCGGAACAAACGCCGAGCGCATCACCGCGATCGTGGGGCACGCGCGAGAACTGGGGGCGGACCTCGTCCTGCTCCCCGAGCTCGCGATCACGGGGTACCCACCCCGGGACCTCCTCCATCAGGAGGGGTTCGTCGAGGCGGCCGAGCGGGCGGGCGCATCGCTCGCGGCCCACAGCCAGGGCATCACCGTGATCGTGGGATGCCCGACCGGGGGCAGCGCCGCCCGGTGCTACAACAGCCTGCTGGTCTTCCGCGACGGCGCAGAGATCGCCCGCTACCACAAGCGCCTCCTGCCGACGTACGACATCTTCGACGAAGACCGGTACTTCTTCCCGGGCGACGAGGCGTGCGTGATTGAGGTCGCCGGGCTGCGCGTCGGGCTCAGCATCTGCGAGGACCTGTGGAAGGGCGCCGATGCGCTGGCGTCGTGGCGCTACGAGCAGCACGACGACCCCGTCGACGATCTGGTGCGCGCGGGCGTCGACCTCATCGTCAATCCCAGCGGGAGCCCGTTCGTCATCGGCAAGGGCGACCGCCAGCGCGAGATCGTGCGCCGGCACGTCGAAGAGCGCGGCGTCGCGCTGGCGACGGTCAACCAGGTCGGCGGGAACGATGATCTGATCTTCGACGGGCACGCCGCGGCCTACGTGCCGACCTCATCAGGGGCGCGCCTCGTCGGCGCCGGCCCCGGATTCCAGGAGCACGACCTGGTGGTCGACATCCCCTCCGACCGATCGGCGTGGGAGTCGCTCGAAGGGGTCCCGGACCCGCGCGTCAGCGCGTCGACCGAGGAGCTCCTGTTCCGGGCCCTCGTGCTCGGTGTGCACGACTACTGCGCCAAGACCGGGTTCAGCGATGTCGTCATCGGGCTGAGCGGGGGCATCGACTCGGCGCTCACCTGCGCCATCGCGGCGGCAGCGCTCGGCCCCGAGCACGTGCTGGGGATCGGCATGCCCAGCAGGTACTCGAGCGAGGGCTCGGTGTCCGATGCGCGCGACCTGGCCGAGCGCCTGGGGGTCCCGTTCCACATCGTGCCCATCGAGAGTGCGCACGCGTCCGTCGAGACTGCGCTCGCACCGGCTTTCGGGGCGATCGGCGCGGACCCGACCAGCGGCGTGACGGAAGAGAACCTGCAGTCGCGCATCCGCGGGCTGATCCTGATGGCGTTCAGCAATAAGACGGGCGCGTTGCTGCTGACCACGGGGAACAAGAGCGAGGTCGCGGTGGGCTACTGCACGCTCTATGGCGACATGAACGGCGGGCTGGCTGTGCTGTCGGACGTGACGAAGGTCGACGTCTACGCCGTGAGCCGGTGGATCAACGCGAACTACGAGCGGTTCGGATTCGAGCGGGCGCCGATCCCCGAGCCGACGATCAGCAAGCCACCGAGCGCCGAACTCAAGCCCGACCAGGTCGACCAGGACACCCTCCCGCCCTACGAGGTGCTCGACGAGGTGATCCGGCGCTACGTCGAGCGCCAGCAGTCGGTCGAGCGGATCATCGATGAGACCGGGTTCGAGAACGCGATGGTGAAGCGCGTCGTGCGCATGATCGATGTCAACGAGTACAAGCGCAAGCAGATGCCCGTCGGGCTGAAGGTCTCGGGCATCACCTTCGGGCCGGGACGCCGGATGCCGATCGCGCAGCGATACCGACCCGATCAGGCGGTCGGCGTCTGATCGTCGTCGCCGGGAGGGGGGTTGTCGAGCGCATCGACGCCGAGCGACGCGAGCACCGCCAGTGCGCCGGCGCCGACTGTGAACACATACGGCGCGCGGAAGAACTCCAGGTCGAACGAGTGAGCGATCAACTGGTAGGCGTTGAGCGCGCACGCGACCCCGGCCACGAGCATCGTGATCGTCGAGACTGGGCCCACTCCCGGGAGCGAGAAGCGCGGGTCCCGCGTCGACGGGCGTCCGGCCCGGAGCAGCCACAGCGCCAGCAGCCCGAGCAGGGCCGCCGCCGCGATGGCGAGCATCTTTCGGGGCTCCGTCGGCACACCGACCTCCGGGGAGGGTTCTAGCGCACGGCCGCGGCGCAGGAAGAGACGAACGCGATGCCCTGCTGATCTCCGGCCATCGCGTAGTTGAGCAGGTCGACCTTCTCGGCGCCGGTGATCTTGAGCGTGGCGACGAGATTCCCCACGCTGCACCATCGAGTCGGGTTCTGCTGCCAGGCCATCGACGCGACGAGCTCTTCCGCCTTGGCCTCCTGGACGAGTTGCAGCATCTCGCGATCGTGGTCGACGACCTTCTTGCGGAACGCCTTGGCTTCGTCGGTGTCGCCGACAATCGGGTGCTGATCGCCGAAGGACTGCCCGACGTGGCTCAGGTCCGCGCTGGAAATGATGAGCGTCGAGCCCTCGGCGTTGTCGATCGTCTGCTTCATGGCGTCGACGAACTCGAGCAGATCCACGCCCTGACCGTCGTACGACGATCCGTTGTTCACCGCCGGGTCGTGCACGAGCGCCGCAAAGACCTTGGGCGCGGGTTGATCGTCACCGGCGAAAACGTGCTGGATCCACGGGATCTGCAGCTCGATCGAGTGCTCGCGCTCGTGATCGTACCTGTGCTGGAATAGGCGCTCGGCCTTCTCTTCACCGAGTGCTGCGCCGAGCGCGTCGGCGAAGTCCTGGTCAAACTCGCAGGTGCCGAGCGGCGATTCGAAGCCCTTGTCGCACGCGCAGACGCCGGTCGAGAACCCGAAGTGGTTCGTGCCGAGGATGACGATCCGTGCAGGGCGATCGACCACGCGCATGCGCCCGTAGGTGTGGGCGTAGTTGAGCCAGCCACGCTGGTAGTCGAGGTGCGGTGCGATGATCGCCTTGGGCAGCGCCTCGAAGCTCGGGGACTCTGCTTTCTCCAGCGCCTTGTCGATCCACTGGTCCATCACGCCCCGGAGTTTCTCCGGGCCGTGCTCGCGCAGCACGGATTCGTCGGCGTCGCTGCCGCGTTCCTGCATCACCAGGGCGTCGGCGAACTGCGCGGTGCTCGCCGGGGGCAGGTTGGGCTGGCTGTCGAACTGCGCCTTCATCTTGGACCACAGCTCGTCGAACACCGGGCCCTCCAGCAGGCCCGCCTGGTCGAGCTGGGCGACGAGCATCTCGAGGTCTTCCTTGCGCAGCCCCTGGCCGATCTTCTCGACGACCTCGTCGACGGTCGACTCGCCGGTCAGGTGCGGGAGGATCGCCTGGGCCTGGGGGACCGTGAACACGACCTGGTCGGAAATCTGACGCGCGTCCGAGAGACCCAGCATCACCTGGTCGCCGTTCCGAGCGCCGAACCCGCGGACGGGGCGGAGCTTCGGGCGCACCTGGTGGGGCTGGGTCTCTCGGACGCGCGTCAGATTTCCGACCAGGTCGTGTTCACGGTCCCCCAGGCCCAGGCGATCCTCCCG
>JANQQR010000001.1 GCA_028289195.1 Phycisphaerales bacterium
TCGCGGCAGGACCGAAGTGGACGCTCGCAGCATCGGGATGACGGCGTCTCGCATCGACGAAGCCACGCGCCAGGCCGAGCGGGCGGTGACCCGCATCGCCTCGCTGGCGACCGAAGCGGGAGCGCGGTCCGAGGCCGAAGGTGATTCGGCTCCGGCACGGGCGCGGGACGCGCAGATCGTGGCCGGCGATGTCGTCGCTGAGGGGCTCGCCAATCGCGTCCGGGCACGGAACGAGGCGCAGAACTTCGTCGACTGGATCGGCCGGACGTCCTCATGGGAGCGTATCGCCGAACGGGTGCGCACCGAGTCCGGGACCGAGGAGTTCCGCGAGGCCGATGAGTTCTCGCTCTCGCGCGTGCCGCTCTCGGTGCTCGGCGCGGAGATCGAATCCGGCGAGTCGCGGGCGATCCGGGACTTCCACCCCTTCCTTGCCGCGAGCCTGTTCGAGGACTGGTCGCTGGTTCGATCGGCTCTCGGGTCTTCCGGGCTCGGTGAGGTCGGCGGCCTGGATCGCGCGATGGAGCTCTACGCTGAGGAGTGCGTCGGATACTGGACGGGGGGCGTGGTGCGCGACCTGGAGATCGCGCTGGCCCGCCCGGACGCGTCCGGCGACGACCGGTGGAGCGGGTTCATGCAGCTCCTGGTCAGCCTCGACGAGCACGACATCACCGAGGACGGCCTCGGGGAGTTCATCGAAGACGCCGACGAAGCGCTGCAGAGGATGAGCAACTCGATCTGGGACGGCGCCACCGACGCCCGGGACGACCTGCGCAGCGGGCTCGCGGATCTCCGCGACGCCCGGGACTCCCTCGATGCCGAGGGGGCCCGCAATGTGCGCGAGCAGATCCTCCGCAACTGGCGCCGATTCAGTCGCGCCAGCGTGAACGACGCCGCGCGCGATCTGCTGCGCGATCTGGAAGGGCGCAATCCGCCGCAGTACTTCGAGCGCGGCAGCCCGAGCACGAGCCTGCGGGATCTCGTTGACCGGTACTGGTACGACCTCGGTCTGGGCGCGCTGCGGATCCTCGCCGAAGAGGCCAGCCAGGGCGCCAAGGACCAGTGGGCAGAGCTGTTCCGACAGGATCTGGCCAGGTTCCCGCTCGGCCCGTACCGCGACGGCGGTGTGGCCTTGACGACCGATGAACTTGTGACAGCCGCGCCGATGGTGCGAGCGGCGTTCCGCGGCGAGCTGCTTCAGCGCCGCGACCGTGACGAGGCCGCGCAGCGCGAGCGACTGCAGGGGTTCCCCGAGGAGCACCAGCGCCAGCTCAACCTGCTTCTCAGGCCGCTGGCCGAAGAGGATCAGCAGCTGGCGGAGCAGATGTATCGCATCGTCGAGTACCTGGTGCCGATCGGCGTGCAGCGCGTTGAAGGCGAGGCGGAGCTGGCGTTCGTGCGTCCCGAGGACGCTCCGATGGACGCCCTGAACTCGTCGAACCAGTGGATCTTCCTCGAGGCGGTCACAGCGGGCGGCCGCCCCGACTGCCAGCGGGTCCGCGGCAACAGCGTGATCCGATTCCGGCGACAACAGTCGGTGGGGAACCTGGAGCTCCGCTTCAAGGAGACGAGTTGCGACGAGGCTGCCGACAGCGGCGTGCGTATCCGCCGGCGGAGCGTGCGGGGCGACGGGCTGGGGCTTCCCGTCTTCGAGAGCGGCTGGGGTGTGTTCGAGCTGCTCGCAGAGGCGAGCGAGGCCGAACTCGGCCCGTGCATGCCCGATGGCGATGGGGATGCCTGCTGGCGGGTGCGCTTGAACGTCAGCAAGCCGGGCCTCGACAACCGGTATGTGATGTGGATGCAGATCCGCCCGATCGACGGGAACCTCCCGGAGGGCGTGGTCCGCATGTGGCGCGACGAGTAGAGCGCGGCGCCGGCGGACCTCTGCACGGTGGTCCGCCCGCAGATTCGGAACAAGGAGTCAGGCGATAGCACTGGCGAAGAAAATCTTTGATCGTCTCTCGGGGGCGTCCGCCGGTGTGCCCAGTGCGCGGCTCCTGGTGTTCGGGAAGCACCCCGGCTGGCACGACCACATGCCGGACCTCGGTCACCTGAACGAGCACCTGATCGCGTTCAAGGACCAGCTCTACACCGAGGGGCTGAACAAGAACATCAACTCGGGGCGGTGGCACAGCGAGACCGACGACGAACTCATCGCGTTCGATCACGCGTTCGTCACCCAGATCGGTGAGGACCGCGCGATCGTCGGCCGTCTCTGGGCGTCGCAAGACGGCACGACTTCGGGGCGTTCGCACTACCCGATGATCGCGGTGGTGGAGATGGACGGCCCGCATCTGATGGACGTCCTCCTGCCGTTCCTCTCGCAGCTCGAATCGCTTAAGACCCGGTGCGAGGAGACGACGTCGGGCGACACGGTCGTCGCGATCGCACGCGAGACGCAGGCCTCGGTGGATGCAATCGCCAAAGAGGCGAAGAAGCAGCGCAAGCGGACCCCGGTGATCGGCTCGCTCGGGAAGATCGCGGGCCGGGCGGAACTGCCGGGCGGATCCAAGCTCTCCCAACCGGAGATGGAGCGCCTGCTGTGGCACATCGAGCGGGAGTTGCCCGAATACCGCAAACGCAGGAAAGCGGACTCGATGCTCATCAAGCGCCAGCGGGAGTTGCGGCCGCATCACCTGCGCGTGCCGCGGTGTGCTGTCACGGGCACCGATGGCCTGAATCTCTGGCTGGGCGCGGTGCGCGAGTTCTTCGTGAAGGACGTCCCGGTGTGGATCGTGAGCCCGATGAAGCACCCGTGGGTGGACCTGATCTTCGGACGAGCAGAGACCGACGAATTGGCGTGTTTCCGCCTCGGCCTCAAGCGGTTCCCGCTGACGACGGAGATCCCGTACACGATCGATCCGACGTTCCGGTCGCAGGTCAACGAATGGCTGGCCGACTCGATGCCGCCGATCGGCTGAGCGTCATCGCTCTCAGGGCATCACTTTGACTTTGGCCTGACTCGGCGCGATCTGCTGGCCGGGTGGCAGGTTGGCGTTGGCCCCGTTGTGGGCGCTCATCGCCGTGAGGTGGATCACCGGCTGGCCCTCGACCTTCACTTTCGAGCTGCCCTTCTTGTAGATCACCTTGTCCATGTTGGTGCTCGAAACCACGCCCTTGAGGGTGCCGGCTTCGTCGCCCATGGACTTGGGAACCTCGGACTTGAGCGTGACGGTTTCCTTGTTGGTGATCTTGACCTTCTTGGAGGTCTTGGACGCCTGCATGACCTGGCAGGTGTTGGGGAACGGGGTCGGGATCGGGGGCGCCGGGGGCGCAGGGACCTTGCACACATCGGGGAACCCGAAACAACTGCCGCCTGCTTTGCATGATGCGGGCATCATGGTGCTGGTCTCGCTCTCCTCGGGCCCTAGCCCAGGTGGATCTCGCTCCCGTCGATCCGCACTTCCTTCTTGGTGCGGACGTCCGCCCTTTCCGAGCGTATCCGAAGCATGGTCCGGGCGTGCAGCGCCATCCGGCCAACGCTGACGCGGGCCGCGCCGGTGACCGTCTGGATCAGAGTCCCGACGGTCGAACGAGCGGTGCCGGCGCTGATCTCGACGCGTTCGCTGGTGAGGCTGGCGTCGGTCATCGTCGCGTCCGCCCTGTCGCCGTCGAGAGTCAGCGTTCCGATCCGGAACGTGCTGCGGTCGGTTTGCAGCGAGGATCGCGACGCCCGGAGGCTCGCCTCGCTCGGCGACAAGCGGATCTCGGAACTCCCCGCGTCGGCCGATCCCGATGAAACGACAACGCCCGTCCTGGCGCGCATGGCGATGACCGAGGCGTCCATCGCCAGAACCCCCCGCGCCGAGAGGCTGGTCAGACCGTCTCCCGGCTCGAGTTCGATGGCGCCGGCGCAGGAACTCAGGCGCGTGACACCCGAGCGGGGGTCGTGCTCGGCGATGAGGGACCCGTCGGGCGCGCGGACCACAAGGGTCTCGCTTCCGTCCCGCTGCTCGACCCCCGCGATGGATCCGTCGCTCGCGGTGACCGCGCGGGCATCTCCCGCAGAAGCGAGCCGATCGATGACAAAGGCGCGCCCGGCGCTATCGCAGAGCACCAGGACCTCATCTCCGGGTTCCAGCGGCAGCGTGCGTGCCAGCGGCGTCGCCCAGACAGCCTGGCGCTGCCCGGCGCGATCGATCGCGATCGCGAGGGTCTCGCCGTCGGGCGCGTGGAATTCGACCGTTCCGGGGCCGGTCCACTGGGCCGGTCCTGTTTGGAGGACGCCTTCAAGATTCTTGTGCATCGTTCGGTCCTTTCCCGCGGGCGTCCTTGCCGGGCGGCGGTGGAGGCGCATACTGCTCGGCCTGCGCGAGGGCCTTGTCGGTCGTGTTGAGTTTGCGGCGCTTGGCTCCGCCCCATGAGACCCCCTGGTCGTTCATGCAGTGGACGGTCGCTCTGGTCAGATCCGAGCCCCCGAAGTCGGCGTTGCGTGCGTCGGTGTGCGAGAAGTCCGCGTAGACCAGGGAGGCGGACCGCATCGCGGCACCAGGCGCCTTCGTCCGCACGAATTCGGCGCGCTCGGCGCGAGCGCCGCTGAGATCGGCGCGTGTGAGGTCTGCGTCATTGAACCTGGCCATGCGGAGGTCCGCGCCGCGCAGGTCGACACCGGGCATCTCGGCCTCGGAGAAATCGCAGGCGAAGCAGTTCGAGGCGCCGAGCTTGGTGCGGGCCATCTTCGCTCCACCGAATGCCACCTGCTTGCAGTTGGCATTGGTCAGGTCGGTCTCGGACAGGTCGGCCCCGGTGAGGTCGCTGTCGGTCAGGTCGCACCCCGGGAGGGCGAGCGAGCCGAGATTCGAGCCGGTCATCGCGCAGCACAGGAACGCCGCGGGAGCCGCTCGGATCTGGCGGAGGTCCTGCCCGACGAGGTTGCAGCGCTCCAGACGCGCCCCGCCGGGATCGGCCAGCGCGAGTTGGGCGTCGGCGAAGTTACAGGCGATGAGCGAAGCATCCTGCGCCCTGGCGTTCATGAGATCGGCGCGATCGAGCGAGACCTCCTCGAGCCTGGCGTTGGAAAGGTTCGCTCCGGCGAGCTTGCTCTCAGAGAAATCAGCGCCGGTGAGCGACGCGCCCTCGAGGCGCATGCCGGTGCAGTCGCAGGCCGTGAACGTCGGCGCGTCGATCTGCAATCCCGTCAGGTCGGCCCGAGGCAGGACGCAGCGATCGAAGCATGCGCCCGAGAGCGTCGCCCCAGCGAACCCCGCATCGGGGAGCTCGCATTCCGTCAGTTCGGACTCGGTGAGATCGGCACCCTGGAACTTGGCGTTGGCGATCCGGGATCGGTCGAGCCTCGCCCCGGTCAGCGTCGCGCCGCCAAAGTCGGCGCCCGACATCGAGCAGCTCTCGAAGCGGGCGCTCCCGAGATCGGCGTCGCGGAGCACAACACCGTCGAGATCGCATTCGCGGAAGGTCGATGCTCCGAACGGGTAGCCCGACAGATCGAGGCTCTTGAACGAGCAGCGGTCGAACGTGCAGGTCACGAGGCGCTCGGGCATGACCTCGAGTTCGTCGAACGGCATATCTTCGAGGGTGCACGCCTCGAACGTGCTGCCCTCGAGCACCGCGCCGATGAGCGGCGAGCCCTCGAAGAAGCTCTGCACGACGCTCGCGCCGGCGAGCGACGCCCCGGAGAGCGAGCAGTTCTTGAAGTGGGCGCCCTCGATCGGCGAGCCGTCGAACAGGGCGTCGCCCAGTTCGCACTCCTCGAACTCGGTCTTGTGCAGGTCCGTGTCGGTGAACTTCGCGTGGCGGAACGAGATCCCGTGGAACCGGCTGCCTCCCAGATCGGCGCCGGTCAGGTCGGCGCCGTCCCAGATCGACTCTCCCGGCTCGAAGACCTCCGCTGGGGCCTCTGCGTCCATGTCGATCACGGTGCCGGCCGGGGGGATGACGAACTTCTCGGTCACGAAGGCATTGGCGTTGTCGAACGTCGCGCGGAGAAGGTGCGCGTCGGTCAGGCGACAGTTGACCAGCACCCCGGACGTAAACGTCGCGCGCTCGAGCACGGCGCGCGACATGTCGCACGAATCGAACACCGAGTGGACGAGCCGGGCGTTGGCCGCGCGCAGGCCGATCAGCGTAACGTTCTTGAAGAAGATCCCGGTGAGGTCGCGCCCGCTCAGGTCGAGCCCCGAGAGGTCTTCGTCCTCGACGATCGAGCCCTCGAGCGGTTCGCCGGCGCGCAAGCGGCGCTGGAACTCCTCGCCGGAGATCTTGCCGACGCCCTCGGTGGGGGGCTCGGGAGGCGTGCTTGTCTTGCGTTCATCCGCCACGCTGGGGCAGCCTCCTCCCTGCGAGCTTGGTCATGTCGAGATTCGCGAGGTGCCCGTACACCTCATCGAGCTTGGCATCGAGAAACTCGGCGCCGTACAGGTTGGCGCCGCTGAGGTCCGCGCGGGTGAGATCCGCTTTCTCCAGCTTGCACTCGAGCGCGTCGGCGCGGACAAGGAGCGCCTCGGTCAGGTTTGCCTTGAGGAATCGCGCCCAGCGCAGCCGGCTCGCGGTCAGGTCCGTGCCGGCCAGCGAGCACTTCTCGAAGTTGGCGTCGGTGAAGTTCGCGAAGCTGATGTTGGCCCCATCGAACACGGCGCCGGACCAGACGGATTCCGGCGCCGTCGATTCGCGGAGGATCGCGCCCTTGAAGTTCCCGTCGCCGGCGGCGCGGACGTTCGTGAGGTTCGCACGCTCGAAGGTCGCGCTCTCGGCGTTCACGTTCTCGAGATTCGCGTACTCCAGCGACGCCTCGGTGAAGTCCGCCTCCCGCAAGTCGGCCCCGGTGAACTGGGCGTAGGCGAGATCGCACCCGACGAAGGTCGCGCCGTCGAGGCTGGCGCCGATGAACGAGGCGTCCTCGCCCGTGGCGCCGTCGAGCACCGCGCCGCTCATGCTCGCCGCATCGAATTGCGTGTCCCCGATCGAGGCGCCCGAGAGCACGCAGGCGTCGAACGTCGCGCTGGTGAAGTCCGCCTCGGAGAGGTTGGCGCCGGCGAGGTCGGCTCCGGTGAGATCAGCGCTCGACGCGACGGCGGCCGTGAGGTTCGCATTTGTCAGCGTCGTTTTGTGCATCGCGCAGCCGCTCAGGATGCACTTGGACAGGTCGGCGCCCGAGAGGTCAAGCCCGGAGAGATCGAACTCGCGCAGGTCTTCGCCGCTCAGGGATTCGCCGGCGCGCGCGCGGTCCTCGATGTCCTGCGCCGTCGGTTCGGGCTCCTCTGGCTGCTCGGCGTTCTTTGCTTCTTCCGCTTCGAGCTGCTCGAAATAGTCTTCGGGATACCCGGCGCGGGCCAGCTGCTCGCGCTGGGCCTTCTTGATGATCTCCTCGCCCTGTTTCTGTTCCTCTTCGGTGGGCTCTGGGAGATTGTCGGGATCGAGCCCGGCGGCGATGACCGACTCGCGGAGCTTCTGGTTCTGCTCCTCGGCCCAGGCTTCCGCTTCGAGCTCGTCCTGGCTCGGGCCTTCTCCCATTTCGTCTTCTGGAGCGGCGGGCGGGGCCGCGGCGCCCGGCTTGGCCTCGTCCTCGTCGTCCGCCCAGTAGGCCCGCTCGGCGGCGTCGAAGATGGCGCGGCACTCGGCCAGGCTCTTCGACTCGTTCAGCGGCTCGGCGAACGCCATGATGTGCGAGATCTCGTCGAAGTACTCGTCGAGGATCGACGTGAGCCCGCGCCACACGAGAGTGAGGTGCGCCGCATCGGTGTCGATGTGCACGGTGTCCAGGTTGAGCGTCGCTTCACGCAGCCCCTGGCCGTTCTGCTTGCCGGTATCGCGGAGGAAGATCCGCATCCGCTTTCCGGGCAGAGAGACCGAGACCTTCGGTGCCGCGGGGTGAAGGTTCTCCAGCGTCAGCGTCTCGTCTCCACGGAAGTAGCCCTGCGGGAGTTGGAGCGCGAGCGGCGCGGCGTTGAAGAACGTCGGATCCATGTCCTCGGCCATTGCCGGCCAGCGGGTCTTGACGTAGTCGCGCCGGTAGGTCCCGAGCTTGCCCGCGCGCGGCGGCCAGTCGGCCGGCACGGGCGCCATGCACGCAGGCTCGTGCTTGCCGCCGGGTCCCTTGATTCGGTCTTCAGGGAGTTCGAGGTTTGGCACCGGTATGACGCTGCCGAGGTCGGGATGATCGATCGGAGTGGTTCCCTTGCCGACCGGGTTGGGCTTGAACCCCTTGCCTCCGAAGGCGTTCTGCCACTTCAGCGGCATGGCCGCGAAGGGCTCGGGATCGGTGATCTGGCGGCTGAACGCCCCGCTCTTCCAGTAGCGGTCGCCGGTGACGATGATCGACCTCGAGAGGCTCCCCAGCGTGAACTTGGCGTAGGTCGCGGGCGTGGCACCGCCGCCCTCGGCGTAGCACGACCCGACGAGCATCACCTCGGCGCGGGGCTTGGCCAGCGCGAAATCGCTTGGGTAGCGCGGCGGCGGCGGGAGCGCCGGGTCATCCGGCTCCTCGCCTTCGTAGATGACATCGCCGGTGCACGGCGGCTGCTCGTCGAGCGGCGTGAGCGATCCGTCGGCGCCGATCGCGAGTGTCTGCTTGACGAGGAGCGTGAGCGAGTACCCGGGGAACCCGATACGTCCGGCCTGCCAGCCAATCTCGATGTCGGGTGCCTTGAAGATGAGCATCGCTGGAGCCGGGGCCGGGTTGCGCTACTTGTTCACCACCAGGTTGCCGGAGGCCGCGTCGACCTTGGCGCTGGAGATCTCGACCTTCGTGCCCCCGACATCGAGCACGATCTTCTGCTTCGCGGTGAGGAAGATGTTCTGGTTGCTGTCGAGGCTGATGTCTTTGCCTTTCTTGAGAACAGTATCTAAAATAATATTTTCGCCGGCCATCACCTCAAAACAGTTCTTGTCGGTTAGCCAGTAATACGCAGTCTCCGAGCCGTACGACACCCGGCCTGTGTTGCCTGTTGGGGTCGGGCCAATCGACGCGAAGACGCCGTCCTTATCGATCGTCAGGTTGGATACGGCCTTCGTGAGCTTCTTCTCTGCGCCGGATCGGCCGATCACGCCGGCGACCGCTCCCACGATCCCGGCCACCGCGGACACCCAGGCTCCCACGCTGTAGGGGATGTAGTTGGTGTCCATGTCGGCGTGGTGATCGTCGTGCACCTGGTCGATGCGTGCCTGCTCGGTCTGCTCTTGCTGGCTCTGGTTGTTGCGGTCGGGCAGCGCGTCCTGATCCTCGGACGCCTGGTTCAGGTCGTTCGAGTCGGACGCGGCGCTCTCCATCTGGATCCAGCCGACGACCGTGCCGACGGTTGCGCCGGCGAACGCGAGGGCGGCGCCCGCCTTGACGAGGTTGTTCCGCCTGGTTGACTTGGTCGATTCGGAGGAGCCGAACGTAAGCGAGATCGCCTCGTTGTCGAACAGGCCGATCGTCTTGTCGCTCGCGCCGCCGCAGAGCCAGATCTGGTCGCCGGCGTCGAGCTTGATGTCCTTGTCGACGGTCTTGGTGAAGTTCTTCGAGCCGACCTCGAACTCCTCGGCGACCGACCATTTCCAGCTCCAGCCGAACGAGATCGAGACGGCGCCGCCGGCGAAGATGTCCAGCTTGTGCCCGATGGTCACCGATCCGTTGTCGCCGACCGTGGTCGAGAGCGCGGCCCCGGTCCGGTGGGTCCACGAGTTGCCCTGGGTGACTGTGACGGCGTTGCCGAAAGTCGACTTCTTCGAGTTGCCGACGACGACGCTCGTGGAGTTGCCGGAGGTCCACTCGGTTTCGTCGCTCGCCGTCCACTTGTGGGTGCTCTTGCCGAGCATGAAGATCGAATTGTGGTTGGGCGAGGAGAGCCGGATGTGCTCTTTGCCCTCGTTGCCGTCGAACACGAGCGCGTTGCCGAAATCGTCGCGGATCTCGCTGACGTGCTTGTTGTCCGGCAGGATCTGCGACGTGGGCTGGTCGGCGTTGTAAACGCGCCCGGTGATGATCGGCCGGTCGGGGTCGCCCTCGAGGAACTCGACGATGACCTCCTGGCCGATGTGGGGCAGGTGCAGCGAGCCCCAGCTCTTGCCCGCCCACATCTGGCTCACGCGCACCCAGCACGAGGCCTGGTCGTCGCTCTCGTTCAGGCGGTCCCAGTGGAACTTGATCTTCACACGCCCGAACTCGTCGCACCAGACTTTCTCGCCGTCGGGGCCGACGACGATGGCGGTCTGCGGCCCCTCGACGATCGGTCTCGGCGTCGAGCGGCGGAGCCGGAACGGCGTGTCGGAGGGGATGACAGTGAACTGGTTCCGGAACGTGGACCGCTGGCTCCCCGGGCCCTGGTCCGCGGAGAAATAGTCCTGCGTGGCCTCAATCTCCAGGCGTGTGATGAGGAAGCCGCGGTCGCGGTCCGTCGTGCGGCTGAGTTCGCCGTTGGGGTCTTGGAGCGAGAAGGTGCACCCTGAGTACAGGGCAACGACGTCCGACTCGGCATTGATGATCTCGAACGAGGCCTGGCGCTCCTGCAGGCGGACGGTCCGGTACCGCTGGATCTCGGCGATATGCGTGTCGGGGAGGTTGTCGTCGTCGGTGTTCTCGAGGAGCGGTTTGCCCAGGGCGTAGGAGCCCTCGTAGTCATAGGCCTCGAGGTCGTCGAGAAGGTGATCCCGCGGCAGTTCCTCGGACTCTTCCTGGATGGTGAGCGGGTGCTTGAAATCGAAGTCGCGGAGCGAGTACTTGCCCGTGCGCACCCGCTTGCGGACCTGCCACTTGGTGATCGCTTCGCCGCCGGTGCTCGCGGAGTGGATGGTGTTGTAGTCGACATCGCCGATGTCGTCGTTGTTATGGCTGTTGGGATCGTCGGCGAAGAAGATCGTGTGCTTGTCGTCGTCGTGCTTCCAGAAGTAGTACATGCCTTCCTGCTCGAGGAGGCGCGAGATGAACGCGAGCGACGATTCGCGGTACTGCACGCAGAAGTCGCGCTTGGTGTAGGTGGCGATGAGGTTCTGGTCGTAGTCGGTGTAGCCGACGTCGTTCATCACCTCGTTGATGATGTCCGGGACCGCCTTCTGTTGGAACGAGCGTGACTCGAGCGTGTGGCCGAGGAACCAGATGGTCGGGACAATCGTCAGCGTGAACCGGGAGAAGCGGAGCTCTGTGCCGCCGTCGGGATCCGGAACGGTCAGGTCCGATTGCTGGACCACGTCGCAGCAGATCCCGTGGATGATCCGCGACTCGGCGGTGAGCGCCCCGAGCTTGACGCTGACCTCCTGCCCCAGGAGCGCCTCGTACACCTCTTTGCCGAGGTCGCCCTCGAAGTCGTCGTTGGAGTGCTGGGAGATCACCTCGGCACGGGCCTTGAACGGGCGCCCGAGCGACTCTCGCATCGTGAACCTCGTCAGCAGCAGGTTGCTGTCGCCGAGGGGCGTGAATATGTGGTGGTCGCGGTTGTCTTGCGTGAGTGCGCTCGTCAGCATGGTGCTGCCCTCGGATCTGGCTGGGGTCGCTCCGTCGCGCCCGCTCGGGTCGCGAGTCCTCTCGGTCCGTGCTCCGGCCTACCCGCCGGTTACCGCCTCGCCCGTGTCCTTGAATTCGTAGACGAATTCCTCGTCCTTGACGCCGATCGAAACCGGCCCGATTTCCTCGCCGGCCATCATCCGGTTGAGGAAGTGCGTGCTGATGGCAGGGAGCATCGTGTTGGTCAGGATCGCATCGATCATGCGCCCGCCGCTCTCGAGCTCGGTGCAGCGCGCGGTGATCAGCTTGATCACGTCCTCGCCGTATTCCAGCGGGACGCCGTGGTGCTCCATGATCCGCTTCTGGATGCGGCCGAGTTGGAGCTTGGCGATCGCACCGACCATCTCGTCGTTGAGCGGGTAGTAGGGGATCGTGACGATGCGCCCGAGGAGCGCAGCCGGGAACACCTTGAGCAGGGGCTCGCGGAGCGACTTGGCGATCGACTCGGGGTCGGGCAGGAGCTCGGGGTCCTTGCACATGTTCATGATGAGATCCGTGCCGACGTTCGTCGTCAGGATGATCAGCGTGTTGCGGAAGTTGATCTGGCGTCCTTCGCCGTCTTCCATGTGGCCCTTGTCGAAGACCTGGAAGAAGATCTCGTGGACGTCCGAGTGGGCCTTCTCGACTTCGTCGAGCAGCACCACGCTGTAGGGCTTGCGCCGCACCGCCTCGGTGAGGATGCCGCCCTCACCGTAGCCGACGTAGCCGGGAGGGGCTCCCTTGAGCGTGCTGACCGTGTGGGCCTCCTGGAACTCGCTCATGTTGATCGTGACGATGTTCTGCTCGCCGCCGTAGAGCGACTCGGCCAGCGCGAGAGCCGTCTCGGTCTTTCCGACGCCCGACGGACCGGCCAGCATGAACACGCCGATCGGCTTGATGGGATTCTCGAGGCCCGCGCGAGACGTCTGGATGCGCCGGGCGATCATCTCGAGGCCGTGCCGCTGTCCGATGACGCGCTGGTTCAGCGTTTCGGCGAGCTTCAGGACGGCCTCGACCTCGTTGCGGACCATGCGCCCCACGGGGATGCCGGTCCAATCGGCGACGACCGCCGCTACCGCATCGCCGTCGCAGCTGGCGAGGATGAGCGGGGTGTCGCCCTGCACCTCCTCGAGCTGCACCTTCAGCGCCGCGAGATCCTCCTTGAGCTTCTGCCGGTCCGCGTCGGAGAGCGGCTCGTGGCCCTCTTCCTCGGCGCGCTTCTCGGCCTGCTCGTCCGCCGCTTTCTCCTGCTCGGAGCCCGTGCCCTCGACCGAGAGCTCGCTGGTCGGGCCGCGGAGCTTGGCGCGGAGCTCGAGGATCTTGTCGACGATGTCCTTTTCCCGCTTCCAGTCGGCCTCGAGCGACTCGAGGCGCTCCTTTTCTGACACCAGGGACTCGTTCACCTCGGCGGTGCGATCGGCGCGGTCGAGGCCGATCGCCTCCTCGCGACCAAGGATCTCGAGTTCGGTGTTCAGGGCGTCGATCCGCTTGCGCGAGTCGTCGACCTGCGGGGGCACCGAGTGCTGGCCGATCGCGACGCGGGCGCACGCGGTGTCGAGCAGGCTGACCGACTTGTCCGGCAGCTGTCGGGCCGCGATGTACCGGTGGCTGAGTCGCACCGCGTTCTCGATCGCCTCGTCGAGGATCTGCAGCTTGTGGTGCTTCTCGAAAATCCCTGCGACCTTGCGCATCATCAGGATGGCCTTGTCTTCCGAGGGCTCGTCCACCTGGACGACCTGGAAGCGCCGGGTCAGCGCGGGGTCTTTCTCGATGTGCTTCTTGTATTCGGCCCACGTCGTCGCGGCGATGGTGCGGAGCGTGCCGCGTGCCAGCGCCGGCTTGAGCAGCTGGGCGGCGTCTCCAGTCCCCGCCTGCCCGCCGGCGCCGATGAGACGGTGCACCTCGTCGATGAACAGGATGATCGGCGTCTCGCTGGACTGGACCTCCTCGATCACCTGCTTCAGGCGCTGCTCGAACTCGCCCTTCATGCTCGCGCCGGCCTGGAGCGCCGAGACATCGAGCTCCAGCAGACGGATGTTCCGGAGCGGCGGGGGCACGTCGCCCTGGATGATCTTGTGGGCGAACCCCTCGGCGACAGCGGTCTTGCCGACGCCTGCTTCGCCGGTGAGGATCGGGTTGTTCTGGCGCCGGCGCATCAGGATGTCGACGACCTGGCGCGTCTCTTCGTCGCGCCCCACGATCGGATCGATCTTGCCGGTGCGGGCCTCCTCGGTGAGGTCCTTGCAGAACTGCTTGAGTGCCTCCTGCTTGCCCATCTGGGCGGGGGCCATCGCGCCGCTGTCTTCGCCCGGGACCGTCCCCGCCGCGGCGGGCGCCCAGCCGTCGGTCGATGCGAGGCCCTCCTCGCAGGATCCCTTCACGATCTCCGGGAAGCTCTCGCCGAGTTCGTCGAGATGGATCTTGGAGAACTCGCCCGACATCCCGATGAGCACGTTGCGCAGGCTGTCGCTGCGGAGGCAGCCGATGATGATGTGCCCGGTTCGGACGGCCGAGTCGCCGTACTGGAGGGTCGCGTAGAGCCACGCTTCCTTGATGGCGTTCTCAAGATGCGCCGAGAAATCGCTGATCGAACTGGCCCCGCGCGGGAGCTTGTCCAGCGAGCGCTGCATGTCGGTCGCGAACCTCGAAGGCTCGACCTTGAAGTGATCCGTGATCTTGTGGATGTCAGTGTCGCCGTACTGAAGGATCTGATGGATCCAGTGCACGAGCTCGACGAAGGGGTTCCCCCGGAGCTTGCAGAAGGTCGTCGCGCTCTGGACGGACTTGTAGCCGACCTCGTTGAGCTTTCCGAACAGATTGGTGCGTTCGATTCCGGGCATGTGGGTTTCCTCGGTCCGGTGGGTTCTCAGGCGGCGACGCCGGAACTGATGATCAGGTCGCCGGCGTCGTTTTCTGGTGGTGTGGTTGCGAGCCAGGTGGTCCAGCCCAGGCGCCCGGTGCCGTCGCCGGCTCCGAGCTTGGTCGCCGGGACTTCCGATGCCTTCAGGATCAACTGGACGTCCCAGTCGAGGCTGAGCGTCGTGTAGAGGCGGATCCAGTCGGCGAGCCGCTTGAAGCTGCGATGGATCGGCAGGAACCGCTGATAGTCGGCCCACGACAGCGGCCCGAGGACGACTCGGATCTTCTGCTGCCGGTCGAACAGGCGCTTGCCGACGATCGTGGTCTTGCCAAGCGCGGCCGAGCCGAGCTGCCGCCCGAACCGGAGGCGGTGGCGCCTGGGGATGTCGATCCAGGTCCCGATGTACTCGACGAGTCGGCTCGGGACGTCGAAGTAGTCGCTGATGATCGAAGCCAGGCCCTCGGCGGTCCGGGGCCCGGGGCCGAGCCTGGCAGCGAAGAAGAGCTTGGCGTCGTCCGGGAGATGGTCACGGTCCTGGAACGCCGGCGGCTGGATGCCGAGCATCGCCGCGACGTAGCCGGCAAAGAGATCCTCTCGCTTCCGATCGCGGCTCACGGTCGGGCGGCTGGACGCCCACGCGCGGTAGTGCAGCGAGATCATCCGATGGTGGAACACGTCCAGGAACTGCATCAGCGTCTGGTCGCGCTCGTTGTACTCGCGCTGGCGGACGTACTCGCTGAAGTGGATGGGCATCGGCCCGTCGGGGCCGAGCAGCCCCAGGAAGTTGACGCGGAGGCGGGGGACCGGCAGGTGATCCTCCGGCCCGAACGTGGCGAGCGTGGCCGGCGCGAACGCCAGCGACGGCAGCTGGCCGAAGCGGACGAAGTCCTCCTTCAGCCTGCGCGACCGCCCGACACGCGGTCCGTCCGGGTGCTCGGCCTCGAGCAGGCGGACGGCGTTGAAGAACCCGAACGACCAGGGTTCCTCGCTCAAGCGCGAGTCTAGAGCTCGTGACGTTGGCCGATCCGGGCCTTCCACCGCATCACCTCTCCTCTCTGGACGCTCTTGATGATCAGCTGCGTGAACGAGTTGATCGCGATGTACTTCGCGAAGAACCGTTCGAGCACGGAGCCGAGCAGGAAAATGCTCGAACCCTCGAATGCGCTCTCGTCGAACTCGACCGTGATGGCCAAACCCCTGATGAACGCGGGGGGGCCGACGCTGACGAGCCGCTCGACCGTCGGTTCCGCGTCGACGTGCAGGACGCCCCCGATCTGCTGCCGGAGCTCGGCCCGGCCGGAGTCCGCGTAGAGATCCAGGATCTCCTTCAGCGCTGCCGCGGCCGGCCCGCCGGCGGTGTCGAGGATCGAGTAGTAGTTTGTCGACAGGTGGCTGATGAGCCGCCACGCGAAGTCACCGTCCGCGCGGCTCGCCAGCGGGTCGGACGGCCGGCCCAGGCAGCGGATCGACTTCACCGGGGCGCTGAGAGACATTGTGAAATCGCTCGAGCCCTGCCCGAGCGGGATCTGGATCGGCAGATCCCGGTTCGTGCATAGCGCTGTGATCCCGAGTTGGCGCAGCTCCGCTCGGTAGGGCGCGTTGTTCTCATCCACAATCGAGATGTAGATCTCGCTGCCGGTGTAGTTCATGCTCCGGCGTATACCCTTGCGCTCGCGTTCGGTGAGCGTCCTCGGCACCCTGCTCAGCGAGTAGTAGCACCCGGGCGATCCTTCCTGAGCGTCACGGACGCGGAAGAAGGGGGCGTACTCCTGCTCCGCATCGCCGCCCGAAGACGCGAACCCCGTTACCGAGGCGACCGTGTGGATCTCGTAGTCCAGCGGGGCGAGCCTGTCCGTGGGAACGTGGAGCTCTGCGAACCTGTCGCTGATCTGGATCCGGTCCAGACGCTTCTCGAAGAGGTTGATGCACGGGGCGCAGAACGGCACGAAGTTCTCGGCGCTGAGCGTGTTCTCGAGGTCTTCGTCCGCCTCGTCGAGCAGGATGATCACGTCTGCTTCGCGGTCTTCTATCTCGGCGAGCATCTCGCCGAGGCCCGTGAGCCGGAAGTACATGAACCGCTCGGGGTGGCAGAAGTACTCCTGCAGGAGCCGGTACCCCTGGAAAGACGGGGAGCGGAACGGGAGGAGCGCCTCGCTGTCCTCGAACCCGACCTGCGAGATGCTGTCGGCGGGACGCATGCGCGCCGCGTCGAGCGAGCCACCCGGGGCGCGGGCGCCGGCGGCGATCCCGTGCGCGAGCACCTGCTCGTAGATCTTGGCTGCATCGCCGCCGACTCCGCGCAGATGCAGTTCAAGATCGTCGAGGCTCATCGCGTTGAAGGCCTGGCCGACGGTCGCGCGCAGCCTGAGCCGGATGGCGGCCCGCGCGCCGCGCGTCGACGAGATGCCCAGCGACGCGAGGTCGCGCACGTGGTATCGGGCCTCGGTTATTTCGAAGGGCCACAGCGTGACGTCGTGCGCGGTCGTGAATGTGCAGCGGGTGCTCGAACTCCCCGTCGCCTCGAGCGCCGTGCCTCGCGGGATGCGGACGCCGTTCAGGAGAGAGCCTTCGGTCAGATCGGCTTCGAAGCAGACGGTCGCCATCGAAGGCGTGGGTGCCAGGTAGTCGGGGTAGACGGTCTCGAACAGGTGCTGGGTGAACTGGGAATACTCCGAGTCCATCTTCACCTGGACGCGCGCCGCCATGAACGCGAAGCCCTCGAGGAGCCGCTCGACGTACGGGTCCGCGCAGTCGATGCCATCGAGCCCGAGGCGCCCGGCGATCTTGGGGAATCCCTCGGCAAACTCGGCGCCGGTCTCGCGCAGGTGCTCGAGTTCGCGGTTGTAGGCTCTGAGCAGTCGGGGATCCATGTCGCGCCTCAGGCCTCAGCGTCTCGGATGTCCAACGAGCCGCTGTCGAGGTCCACCGACGTCTTCAGGAACAGACGCTCGGGGATCGGCTCCGCCCAGAGTTCGCCGGTGATCTCCATCTGGAACCCGTTCATGGACTGCCCGGACGCGGGCGGCGCAAGGCGCACCTTGAGCGTCTTCTCGATGATCCGCGGCTCGAATCTCGTGATCGCGTCCCGGATCTGGCGCTCGAGGTCTCGGCTGTTGATCGAACTCGCCGTGATTCCCGAGAGTTCGGGGATGCCGAAATTGACGACCGATGTCCGGACCTGCGGGTACTCCTCGAGGTCCTCGTCGCCGGTCTCGTAGTGCGTGGTGTTGAGCAGCCACCCCAGATCCCGCATCACCGCCGCACGGAGCTGCGGGATCGTGAGGGCCCGCGCCTGGCGCGACTCGTCGCCCTTGCCCGGCTCCTCGTCGGTGAGCCTGTCGAGCAGGACCGGGCGGAGCCGGTCCTCTGGGAGGACGAACTGCTCAGCCATCCGCGCTCGCTCCGTCGGCCGCCGCCGGCGCTTCGACATCGAGGATGATGTCCCGGACCTCAGCGAGTGGATAGTCGTCGACGTCGGTCGCCAGCAGCCGGTGCCCGAGGCCGTGGAGGCCGTCGGGGGACTCGGCGAACTCGGTCTTGCGGGCCCGCCGGATGTCCATGTCCGCGCTCGAGGCCGAGCCTGTGTACCTGGTCGGGATCATCCCGGTGGTCTCGCCGCCGTTGGCCCAGGTGAAGGTTGCCGGGGTCCACACGAGGTCTCGCAGGTCTTCGGGCTTCTCGGTGCGGATGCGCCGGATGCGTGCGAAGGGCACCCAGCAGTACCGTCCGTTGACGACCGCTTCGAGCACCGGTCCCAGGCGCCCGTCGGCGTCGGCGATCCACTGGAACTCGACGCCGTCGATCGTCCCGCTCGTCGGCTCGGCTGCTTCGAATGCGCGCTCGCGGATGCCGGCGGCCTTCTCCGGCTCGCCCTCTGCGCACACGCGCAGCGCCTCGATGAGCTCGGCGACCCATTGCAGCGGCTCGCCGAACACGACGGGCTGGCGCTTGCCCTCGAAGATCTGCTCCCGCAGGGGCTCGACCTGGATCAGCTCCTGGTAGGTCTGCTTCATCATGAGCGTCGAGGCGTCCATGTCGCCGCAGACGTTGAGCTGGGTGAGGGCGCGGTCCCAGTCTCCCAGCACGCAGAGCAGCTGGAAGAGGAAGATCCGGAGCTTGACGTCCGCCGGGTCGCCGCGAACGGCGTCCTGGAGCGACGCGAGGGCCTTGTCGAGATCTCCCTGCCTCAGAAACTCTTCGGCGGCGTTGGCGGCTGAAGGCATAGGTGCAAGCCGGCCTTTCGGCGCGCCCCTGACGAGCTCCGGCGGGCCGAGCGGCGGCGCAAACCGATCGGGCCGCACGTTGTGGGAAGACCCGGGCCGCGTGTGATCGCGGCCCGGGCGTTGGGTCTGCCGAACGAGAGAGCGTTACTTGGTCTGCTCGTTCGTCTCGATGTTCCAGCCGTACTCGAGCGGCGTGTCGCCGGTGCCGTCGTCCTTCTGCGGCGTGTAGGCGTACTCGCACTCGGCGAAGTTCATGCACACGGTTTCGGTCAGCTTGTCCTCGCCGCCGCTTCCTCCGGTCGAGACGCTCGTGATCATCAGCTTCTTCATGACAATGATGATGTATTCGAGCGGCTTCTTGCCGGCCTTGCGAACGGTCAGCGTTGCCTCAGAGATGTGGTTCCCGTTGCAGACGCTGAGCTGCAGCGCGTGCGACGCGCTGTCGACGTACTTCACGAAGCTGAGGTCGGTGACGTTGACCTTGCCCGCGCCACCGCCGGCGCCGTGGTGGAACGTGCCGGCTTGGCTCATGCCCCAGCTCCACGACAGGACGTCGATCTCTTTCGTGTGAGCGGCGTCCTTCGACTCGCCGTCGATGCCGTCGATCTTCATGAACATGTCAACTGCCATTTGGATTCTCCTTGGTCTCCCGCCCCGGCGGGTTCGATTGGTTTTCTCTCGCGGGCGTCGGCCCTCGCTCACTCAGAGCGCGCGCCACCCGCTCTCCCTTCCGATAACACATCGCCCCATGGGGCGGGCGGGCCGTCTCCGCTGTTCCCTGCGGAGGGGCCGGCCGCTAGGCACACGTACAGACGGGCCGGTCAGCCTCCCTTGACCGACGGCAGCTTCGAGACGAGACGCAGCGAGACCGTGAGGCCCTCCAGCTGGTAGTGGGGGCGCAGGTAGAAGCGGCTCGTGTAGTAGCCGGGGTTGCCCTCGACCTCTTCCACGACAACCTCGGCCGCCGACAGCGGCTTCTGTGCCTTGAGCGTCTCGCTCGCGTTCGACGGATCACCCACGACGTAGTTGTTGATCCACTGCTGCAGCCAGGCCTGCATCTCGTCGCGTTCCTTGAACGAGCCGATCTTGTCGCGGACGATGCACTTGAGGTAGTGCGCAAAGCGGCACGTCGCGAAGAGGTACGGCAGACGCGCCGAGAGGTTGGCGTTCGCCGTCGCATCGGGATCGTCGTACTCGGCCGGCTTCTGTAGCGACTGGGCGCCGATGAAGGCCGCGAAGTCCGAGTTCTTCTTGTGGATCAGCGGCATGAAGCCGTTCTTGGCGAGTTCCGCTTCGCGCCGGTCGCTGATCGCGATCTCGGTCGGGCACTTCATCGCCATCCCGCCGTCGTCGGTCGGGAAGGTGTGGCACGGCAGGTTCTCGACGGCGCCGCCGGACTCGATGCCGCGGATGCGCGAGCACCAGCCGTACATCTTGAAGGACCGGTTGATGTTCGTCGCCATCGCGTAGGCCGCGTTCGACCACGTGTACCGGCTGTGGTCGCCGTCCTCGGTCTCCTCCTCGAAGGCGAATTCCTCAACCGGGTCGGTCTTGGCGCCGTAGGGGAGGCGTGAGAGGAAGCGGGGCATGGCCAGGCCCAGGTAGCGCGAGTCCTCGGATTCTCGCAGCGAGCGCCACGGGGCGTACTCGGGCGTGGTGAAGATCTTGGTGAGGTCGCGCGGGTTGCTGAGCTCCTGCCAGGAGTCCATCCCCATGCCCGCGGGATCGGCGCCCGTCATGAACGGGGCGTGCATCGCCGCGGCCACCTGGGCGATGCCGCTGAGCAGTTCGACGTCCGGCGGGGAGTGGTCGAAGTGGTAGTCGCCGACGAACGCGCCGAAGGGCTCGCCGCCGAATTGCCCGAACTCTTCTTCGTACATCTTCTTGAAGATCGGGCTCTGGTCCCAGTTGGTGCCCTTGAACTTCTTCAAGGTCTTCCCGAGGTCCTTCTTCGAGATGTTCATGACCTTGATCTTGAGCATCTCGTCGGTCTCGGTGTTGTTCACCATGTAGGAGAGACCGCGCCAGGCGCCTTCGAGCTTCTGGAAGTCCTCGTGATGGAGGATCTTGTTGATCTGTTCGCTGAGCTTCTTGTCGATCTCGGCGATCAGCGACTCGATGGTGTTGACGGTGTCGTCGGAGATGGCCACGACGCCGGACTGCTCGAGCACCTGCGCGGCGAGCGTCTGGGCGGCGTGCTTGACCTGATCGAACCGATCGTCGGTCTTGGCCTTGAACTCCTTCTTCAGCAGGCTGTCAAACTCGTTGACTTCCGCCGTCGACTCACCGGCTTGTGCCTCAACCTGAGGATTCACGTCGGTCATCTTTATTCACCTTCCGCCTTGGGTTCCTCGGAGCCGCCATCTTCACCGCCGTCACCACCACCGCCGCCGTCGCCCCCGCCTGCGTCGGGGTTGGCGCCGGATCCCATCGCCGCCAGCAGCGTGGGGTCGCTCATCATCTTGCCGATCAGCTTCTCGGCGCCGGCCTTGCCGTCCATCCATGTGGTGAGGTTGGAGAGCTGCTCGCGGGCCTCGAGGAGCTTGCGGAGCGGCTCGACCTTGCGCGCGATCGCCGCGGGCGAGAAGTCGTCCATGCTCTCGAAGGTGATCTCGACCGGCAGCTTGCCGTCGCCGGTGAGCGTGTTGTCGACCTGGAACGCGACGCGCGGCTTCTGGCTCTTGAGGAAGCTGTCGAAGTTGTCGACGTCGACCTCGGAGAACTTGCGGTCTTCCACGCCGGGCAGCGCCTCGGCGGGATTGCCCGAAAGATCGGCCAGCACGCCCATCACGAACGGCAGCTGCACCTTCTTCTCGGCGCCGTAGACCTCCACGTCGTATTCGATTTGCACGCGCGGCGCGCGGTTGCGCTGGATGAACTTCTGTGAACTCGCTTTTGCCATGGCTCCTCCTTACCGATACGGACCCAAGCCAGTAGTTTCTGGGGCGTGCACCGTGCCCGCCTTTGGCCCTCCGTGGCGCGGTGTCACTCGCTCTCGGTCTCCCCGCTGATCACGCCGATGGTCCCGACTGCATCCGGGGCCATGTCCTGCATGATCTCGGCGAACGATTTGTGAACGAGTCGCTTCGCCCGACGCAGCAGGAGCGGCACGGGGCTCGACGGCTCGCTCGTCTCATAGTACCTCAAGACCCGATCCAGCGTGCGGATAACGTCGTCGCGGCTGCGGATCTCGCCGGTCTGCGCCGGGGCCGCCTGACCGCCGCCGGCAGCCCCATCGCCTTCCTCGCCATCCATCTCGACCGCTGCCCCTCTGGACATCAGCCATTCCTTGACGGCTTGGCTCGCCTCCTTGATCACGCCGTCGACAGCAGAGAGATCCGGCGCGTTGCCGACACCGGCTTTTTCCTTCAAAACTTCGTCGATCGCCGCCATTGTTTCCTTGCACTCGTCGATCGCCTCGGAGATCTCGGTGAGGCGCTCGATCGGCGTGTCCTGAGAGGCGGCGTTGATCGTTCCCATCTCCGCGACCTGCGGCGGTTCCTCGCCTTCGCGAGCGGTGGGCGCCGGCTGGTCGCCGTTGGCGATCGCGTAATCGCGCAGGCTGAATCGGCCGAGTTGCGGCGAGTCGGTCAGCGCCGCGGACCGCAGGCGCTGCACGAGGTGCAGGTGGGGGGGCACAGCGCCCGGAGCCGGGGCGAGCTCGGCGACGGCGTTCACGCGGAACGTCGGGTCGCCGTCATCGGGGTCGAGCTGTGGGTGCACGTCGGCCCAACGGTCCTGGAGCAGCTTGAGCACCAGCTTGAGCGTGTCGCGCACGCCGGGCCAGCCTTCGGATTCGATCTGGCCCTGGAGCAGGTGGACGCAGAGGCGCAGATCGCGGCTCCGCCCCAGCAGCGAGAGCGATTGCCGCTTGAGGTCTTTCCAGTCAGGTGGCTCGGCGGGCACAAACGTCTCGCCGACCTCGCGCTCGGGCGTGCCCTGGGCAGCCTGCACGAGTTCCATGTATTCGGGGTCGTACTCCAGGTCCGGGCCGCTCGGCGCGTCCTCCGCAAGCGGTGCCGACAAGGCCTCGATATCAATGGTCGCTTCCGCCACCCGATCCTCCCGCTGGTGCAATTGATCCGGCCGAGTCTCCGTGGAACGCTCGACCGGACGGTTCGTGCTCAGATCCGTGTGCGCTCACTCGAGCGTTGTTGGGATGTCCTCCGGCTGGACGCCCGGCTCGACCTCGGGCTGGACATCGGGTTCCGGGGCCTCAACCAGTTCGCGCATGAGCCCCGCGTCCATCGTTCGAGGCCGGATGCTGTCGAGCAGGCCGTCCTTGGAGCGCCGGATCTCCGCGTCCGTGGTGCCGATCGCGCCGTAGGTCCGGAACACACGGCGCAGGCCCTCGATGTCCTCGCGCACCGAGGCGAACTCGGGCTGGTCGAGGAATGCCTGGAGGTCTTCGCGCGTGAACTCGGACTCATCGCGTGCCTCGTACGCCTCCCAGGCCGAGCGGATGCCCTCCTGGATCTCGAGCGGCTCGCGGTCCTGGGTGAACGACGCGTAGGTCGCCAGCGCATCCTGGATGGCGCCGTAGCCCATGCGCTCGCGGACGACCTCAGACTCGTCGGCGAGCGCCGGCATCACGATGCTCTCGGGCGGGTCGAGCAGGAGCGTCCGACCCGCGAGCAACTCACCGACCTCGAAGTCGCTGAGCGTGCGGGCGCGGATGAACAGGCGCCTGGCGAGCGCATCGAGTTCGGCGGCCGGGACCGCGAGGTCCTGGTCGACGTCGGGCAGCTCTGTTTCGGTGGGCTGGAGTCCCGAGACACCCGCGATGATGTCGGCACCGAGAGCGCCCGGCGAGAGATCGAGGAACTGCGTGACCTCCAGGGGCCCGACGTTGTCGGAAGTGGTGACCGCGAGCAGCTCGGGGGTGATCTCGATCGGGAACGTGCCGGCGGTCACGTTGTTCGCGCCGAGGATGTTGTTCGAGATGTCGTTGATGTGGCTGGCGATCACGACGGCGCCGCGATCCCGCCCGCCGACCACGATGCGGCGTGAGCTGGGAACTTCGAACGTGATGGAGCCGTTGGCGAGGATGTCGAGACCCTCGTCGGTCGCGAACGTCTCGTTGGCGCGGAAGATCTGCCCGGAGTCGCGCCGCAGCAGAGTGATCTGGCCGGCCTTGACCAGGATGTCGCCGAGGGCGTTCACGTCACTGAGCGTGACTTCGTCCTGTGCGCAGATCGCCAGGTCGCCGAGGACTGTCAGCTTCTGGTTCTGGCCCAGGCGGACGTCGTCGGCGAGCGACTCGAACATCAGATCGGCGTCGGCGCCGATGATGGCCGTCCGCGGGATGAGATCCGGGTTGTTCGGATCAAGCTGGAAGTCGTTGATGCTGATCGTGCCGGTGCTCCGAACGAAGATCTGCACGTTTGGGTCGAAGAAGAAATCGTCGCCGGTCGCGCCGATCTCGTCGTCCGGGCGCTGGCGGAACTCGAGGCGACCGAAGTTGATCTCCTCGGGCCCGGCGGGTCCGGTGGCGACCACCTCTCCGAACACGAGCGAGATGCTGGCGAGCGGGTTCTCTCTTCCGAGGTCACCGTCGAATCGGATCAGGTTGGTGCCGCGCACCGAGAGGGCCATGGCGCCATCGAGGTCGCCCCGGAACAGCACCTGGCCGGCCTCGACATCGAGAGAGGCGAGGTCGCCTCCCACGCCGATCGTGTCGCCGAACAGCGCGGTGTCCTCGGCCACTACCGAGAGCGCCAGCGGGCCGGAGATGGCCCCGTCGAACGAGGCGTCGCCCGTCGGGTCTTCGGTGCCGTTCGCGGTCACACCGAGCGCGACCGGTCCGGCGGATTCCGTCGTGAGCGTCGAGCCGAACCGGACGTTGTCTCCGGTCACCGACGTGTCAGAGTTCACGACCACCGCGTCGCCGAAGAGCACGCCGCCCGACGTCCGGATGCCGGCGCCCGTCAGGATCGTGCGCCCGGCCTCGTCGGTCGTCAGGCTGCCGAGCCCGCCCTGGCCGCCGATCTCGCCGACGCCGGAGGCGAACGTCGTGTCGCCCTCAGCGTTCACCACGAGGTCGCCCATCACCGAGTCGCCGGCGACCCGGCCCTGGAACTCGGTGTTGCCGCCCGCGTTGGTGGTGAGATCGAAGATCCCGTTCAGTGAATCAACAGTGCTGGAGAACAGGAGGTTCTGCGCGGTGAGTTCGGTGTCGTTCTCGATGAACGTCGCGATCGCGTAGGACTGATCGCCCGTGGTCACCGCCGAGCCGCCGGCCATGATCGCGCGGCCGTCGCCGGTGAGGGACATGCTCGAGAGCGCTGTCTGGTTGCCGATCTCGGCGTTGAAGCGGATCTCGCCGGCGGAGTCGACCAACAGGTCCATCGCGCCGTTCACCTGACCGTCGAACCGCGCCTCGTCCGATGCGTTGACGGTGGCCGTGTTCGAAGCGAAAAGGTCGCCTTCGAACAGCACCGTGTCGCCCGTGAGCGTGAGCGTGTTAAGCGCGTTGGCCGCGCCGACGGCGTCCCCGAATCGGATCTGGCCGTTGGTGGCGCTCGCGGTGAGCGTCGTGCTGCCGTTCACCGGGCCGTTGAAGTCGATGTTCCCAGACGATGTTATGGCCGCGGTCGAGCCGAACACGACCGCCTGCTGGAACGTGATCGATCCCGTGTTGGCGTCGAGCTCGGTGAAGGGGCTTGAGTTGCCGAAGAGCCCGGCAAACTCCACCGTGCCCGGAGCGGTGACGACCATGCGTCCGCCCCCGTTGGCGGCTCCCCCGACGAACACGCTGCTGGTGGAGGTGAGCAGGGCGTCTGTGACCACGGTGAGCGCATCCCCGAACGAGATGCTGCCCGCGTTCACGTCGGCGACCCGGATGCCGCCCCCCGCGCCGACGGAACCGAGGTACTCGGCGAGACCGGTCGCATCCACATCGAGGAGCCACTGATCGCCCGCGAGCGCCGCGTCGGTGGTCCCCGTGACCCGCATGGTCTGGGTGGTGAACGTCGTGTCCGCGCCGAGGCGGAGGTTGCCCATGAAGTTCTGCGCGCCGGAAGTCGCGATCGCGCCGCCGAGCACGTCGGTGTCCCCGGTGACCTCGAGCGAGGCGAGCGCGGCGGTGCCGCCGACGACGCCGTCGAAGAGCGTCGTCGAGGCGATCGACGTGAGGCCGAACGCGCCGTCGAGCGTCGAGCCGAACCGGATGGTCTGCCCCTGCAGGATCTGGTCCGCGCCGAGATTCGCCGCGATGGCGTAGTCCTGGACACCGGTGGTGGCGATCAGCCCGCCGGAGAGCATCGCGGTCGGGTTGTTCGGCGTCACCGAGGCGAGCACCGTGAGCGAACTCAGCGGAGTGATCCCGCCGACCTCGCCGCCGAACATCAGCGACGAATCAACAAGGAAGCTCAGATTGCTGGAGGGCGCGTCGCCATCGAGCGTGGAGAGGAACGAGATCGAGTCACCCTCGAACGTCGCGTCGTCCTGCACGATGACGGCACCGTCGTAGTTCTGCGCGCCGTTCGTGCGCACACTCACGCCGAAGAACCGGGCCGGGCCGAACACATCCAGGCTCTCGAGTTCGACGTTGGAGCCCACGTTGTTAAACAGGGCCTGGGTGGTCGCGGTGACGTCGAGATCGACACCCGCGCCGCCTGCGTCGACATCGTCGGAGAAGTCGATCGTGGCGCCGAACATCGCCGTATCACCGGCGACGACGACCGGCGCGAGGTACTCCTGGTCGCCGACTGTCCGGATATCGATCGCCGGACCGGTGCCGAGCCGGATCGCGTCGCCGTTCGATCTCAGGAACGCCAGGGGCCCGGTCTGGCCGAACTGCGAAGCGAACGCCCGCCCGACCTCGTCCTGGAAGACGACGTCGCCGGCATCGGCCGTGGTCGTCAGCGAGTATGGCCCGGTGTCCAGTGAGGTCACCTCGCCCTGGTACGTCGCCGAGCCGGCGATGACCTCGAGGTCGCGGCGGAGGATGATGTCGTTGGCGAACGACAGATCGCCGGTGACGACGATCCTCTGAGGCGGCGTTCCGCGGAGGGCGAAGATGCCGGCGTCGCCGAAGAGCACGTCGCCGCCGCCGAGGATGTTGACCGTCGTGAGGGCGTTGCCGATCGTGCCGATGTCGCCGAAGAACGAGGTCGTCTCGGCGGTGTCCACCGTCAGCGAGTAGGTATCGTCGATGTTGGGAATGATCGAGTCGTCGAACTGCAGGCCGGAGAACCCGGATCCGGAGTCGGCGCCGCCTTCGAACGTCGTGCTGGCCCGGAGGTCGACCAGGCCCTCGAAGCGCTGGCCCTGATCGGTCAGCACGCTCCGCACCTCACCGATCTGGTCGGTGCCGAACCGGGCCGTTCCCGCGCTGTTGGTGACGTGCAGGAACGCCAGGGGCGCGTCGGTCTGCATCATCATGGCGTCGAGCGCCGCGCCGACGTCGCCCTCGAAGCTGACCACCCCGGCGCCGGCGGTGAGGCCGAAGCTGCCGTTGGTGCTGGAGCCGAGGGTCGTCTCGAAGAGGATCTCATTGGCCAGGAGGCCGGCGTTCAGGGTGGCGTCGGCGTCGAGGATCACTCCCTCGCGGAACAGCTGGTCGCCGGTGGTGGTGACCGTGATCGCGCCGGTGTTGTTCCCAAAGATCGTGCGTCCGCCGCCGACGGTCTCGAGCGTGTCGATATCGAAGACGTTGCCGGCGAAGCGTGTGTCGCCGTTCGCGTCGACGAACAGGGAGTCCGGGACCATCTCGCCCGTTCCGGAGACGGTGCCCGCGAAGAGCACGTCACCGATTCCGAGCAATCCGTTGCCCGCCTCAATCTGCACCGATTCGCGGAGGAACACGGTGTCGTTCCAGTCCTGCGAGGCGAGTGTCGTGACGATGAACGGAGTGACGCCGTCGTCATCACCCAGGGACGCCTCGCCCGTCACCGAGAGCGACCGCAGCGCTCCCGTGTTGGTGGCGTTGGCGGCGAAGATCGCGCCCACGCTCTGGGTGAAGTTCGTTGCGTCGCCGGCGTCGGTTTCCAGGCGGAACGGCGACAGACCTCCGTCGACGAACGAGCCGATCCGGCCGTCGAAGGCGATGACCTCGCCGGACACGAGCGTCGTGTCACGTCCGAGCACTACATCGCTCTCGTAGCGCTGGCTGCCCCCGGTGAAGAGGCTCTGCGAGCCGCTGCCGCCGTTGGCGTTGGCTCCGAAGAACGTGACGCCCGAACCGAGGGAGCGGAACGAGGCCAGGCGCATCGCATCGCTGCCAACATCGCCGACGATCAGCTTGTCGGCGGCCGATGTGAGCGTGACGTCGTACGCCGTGCCCGTCAGCGCGGCTGCCCCGGATTCGAAGGCGATGCCCTCGAGCAGCGTCACGAACGCGTTGCCGGCTGTGAACTCGGCCGACGCCCCGAAGTTCACGCTCGAAGCGAACCGCTGGCCCTCGAGCGTGTTGAACCGGATGAGGTCCGGGGTGACCATGAAGTCGTCGTCGCCGATCTGGATGCCGCCGTCGGAGGTGACATCGAGCGCGAGCAAGCGGGCCTGGTTGGCGTTCGCGTCGAATCCCACGTCGCCGAGGAACAGCGTGGCGCCCGTGACGGTCGCGGTCAGAGCGTTCTGGCCATCGACGTTCGAGCTGATCGACTGGCCGAACGTCAGGTTGTCGCTCTGGATCGTGACATTCGTGGAAAGGACGACGTCGTTATTGAACATCACGTCGCCGATGTTGTTAAGCGAAGCTGTGTTCAGATTCGTGACGCCGGCCCCGTCGGTGGTGAGCGTCGCGAGACCGGTCACGGTGCCGTTGAAGTTCTTGTTGCCCAGTGCGATGGCCGAAAGCCCACCGCCGCCGCTGCCCGTGACCGTCGAAGCGAAGGACAACGTGCCGGACACCGAGCGAATCTCGGTGCCGGCCTGCGTGATCGCGATCGGGGTGAAGAAGGACTGGAATCCCTCGGTCACGACGCGGTCGGCGTTGAACGTCGCCGTCGCGGCCCCGGTCGTCTGCAAGAAGCTCAGCGAACTGAGGAATTGATCGCCCGAGATCGACCGAGCCCCGATCTGGCCGTCGAACGAGATCGCGCCATTCGAAGAGACGCTCAGCCCGTTTCTCACGAACGAATTGATGCTCGCATCGAACGCGAGCGTCGAGTCGACCGTCGACTCAAAGGTCTTGTCGCCAGCGCCGAGGAGGAAGAGCGTGCGCTGCAGCGTGACGGGGGCGAGGAACCGCGCCTCCCCGAGCGTGCTCAGGGCGTTGACGTCCATGAAGATCTCGCCGGCGAACGGCAGGTCCGGGAGGTCCGGATCCAGCCCGAGCACCATGTCGCCGGCGCCGTCGAACGCGTCGTTGGCAGAGACGAAGAACTCGTTGGCCGTGGGCGTCAGGCCGAAATTCGATTGGAATCCCGTCGAGTCGCGGCGCGCGCGGAGGTTGATCGTCACATTCGTGTTGTCGATGTTGCCGAGCGTGGCGACATCGAACCGCAGCGATCCCGCCGTCGAGAGGATGTTGGTGTTCAGCGCGTACAGCGGGCCGAGCAGATCGGTCAGCGGGCCGACGGTGTTGAACTGCGCCTCGGGCGAGGGCCCGGCGACACCAAGATTGCTGGCGTCGGTCTGCCAGGTGAGGAAGTCGAGCCGGCCGCCGCCGCTGTCGGCGCGGAGGTCGACGTTGATGCCGTTGAGCGTGTAGATGGACGACCCGGCCGAACCGGTGAGGCCGTTGCCGGAGCGGAGGGCCATCACGGGGGCGCGCAGGTCGATGTCGGCGTTCAGGATCGTGGAGCCGAAGAGGATGTCGCCGGCGTCGAGCTGGTTCGCGCCGTTGATGAAAAACCCGCTCTTGCCGGCGTGCACGCTCAGCGAGGCCAGGTTCCACGGGAGCAGGAGGTTGTTCAGCAGCGGCATGCCGCTCTGGATCTCAACGTTGCGCGCGGCGCTCAGGGAGAGGTTCGCGTTCTCGAACGGGAGCCAGTCGTTGATCGCCAGCGACCCGTTCAGGGACTCCAGCGAGACGTTGGCGCCGTTGAGCACGAGATCGCCGAAGTTGATCGGCGCCAGGGGGTTCAGCGGCACGAGGGCCGGTTCCAGGCCGATCTGGATGTCGGCGTCCTGGCGGAGTTCGAACGTGAGGACGTCGGAGACGAATGTCTGGAACGAGACCGTGTTGTCGATCTCGACCGTGCTCCCGTTGACCGGATCGGTTTCGCCGGTCCCGGCCGTCAGCGAGATGGCATCCCCGGTGAGCGTCTTGTTGCCGCCTTGGGTCAGATCCAGCGTGCCCGCCGAGGCGAGCGTGAGCGATTCGCCCGACGCGACGTTGGCGAGGATGTTGAGCGTCGACAGGCCGCCCGGGGCGACGTCTCCGGTGTCGCTGATGCCCGCCTGCAGGAGCAGCGTGCCGGTCGACTGGATGTTCGCGAGCACGTCGATGTCGCCCGAGGAGAGCACCTCGAGGTCGGGCGTGACGAACGCACCGGCGATGCTGACGTCGCCGCGATTGTCGGTGCCCGGAGCGTCATCGATGAACGCGCCGTTGCCGTCGAAGCCAGCGAGCAGTTCGACAGAGCCGTTCGGTCCCGCGTTGAGCGTTCCGCTGTCGTGAGCGATCGCCAGCGAGTAGAGGTCGCTGGCGCCCAGGAAGATCGTCGAGCCCTGGGCGTTGACGTTGCCGCCCGTCGCGCCCTCGTCGCCCGGCTTGATCGTGGCGACGTTCCGGACGCCCGCGGTGTTCGCGCCCTCCGGGGTGGTGTTGAGCTGATCCGCGTTGGTCAGATTGACGACCACCGAGACGCGGTTGTCCGGGTCCGCCGGGATCATCGAGACGCCGGCGCCCGAGAAGAAGGTCATCACGCCGCCCGTGCCTTCGAGCGTGATCGTTCCCGAGTTGCGCACGCGAGCGCCGAGCAGGTAGACCAGCGGGTTGTCGCCGTTGGCGGTGATCGCGCCGTCGTTGATCACCGCGGGGTCGTTCATCGCGACGTCGGGGTCTTCGTCCTGGTTCGCCAGCGCGGGGTCGATCGTGAAGTTCAGCTGCCCGCTCTGGGTGAACATCGCGGTGGCGGTTCCGTCGGGGACGACCGCCTCCTGGTTCATGCCCATCCCGGTGTACTCGAGATCACCCTGGATCTGCGCGGCGCCGGCGACAAGCCCGCCGACGTTGATGACGGAGTTGGGGCCGAAGTAGATGCCCGCGGGGTTGGCGATGATCACCATCCCCTGCGCCTGGATGTTGCCGAAGATGTCGGACCGATCACCCGGAGTGATCACGCGGTTGAGGATCGACCAGTTGGCGTTGCTCTGGTCGAAGACGACCGTGTTGCCCTCGGCGATGTCGAACGTCTCCCAGTCGACGACGGCGCGGTTGCCGGACTGCGTCACCGTCAACGTGTTGCCGGCAACGTTGCCGACGCTCGCGTTGACCGCACCCTGGGCGCTGCCACCGGATTGCGATTCGCTCACGACCGGGAAGGGGTTCACGGAGTTCTGCGCGCTGGCGGTCGAGCCGGCGAGCAGGAACAGCGCAGCAGCCTTGCCGAGACGGGGGGCCACGCTCCGGGGAAGCCCCGGGAAGCGCATGCGACCGAACTCACGTCTTGCGTTCATCTGGAATTCCCCTCATTCTCCCGTCGAGCTGCGCAACCCTTTAAACACATTCAGTTTGCGCATTCGGCACCACCTGAATTCTAACCGCGCTCCGGCCAATCAAAAGAGCAAAGTCGCCACGAAATGCACACGCGAATCGCCGGAATCCGAGCCGCCCTCAACGTCCTCTAACGCGATGCCCCACTCGACGCGGACGTCGAGGTTCGTGCGGAGCAGCAGCTGCAGACCCACGCCGGTGCCCAGGAGCGTCTGGTCTTCCTCTTCGAACGGCTGCGGGTCGTTCACCTCGACGTAGCCAACGTCCAAGAATCCCTTGAAGATCAGGTCCCAGTCCGCCCTTCCGTAGGGGTGCTGGGGCACGACGCGGAACGGCTGCCCCATGAACGTCGCCGGGTTGACCTGGATGCCGAACAGCTGGGGGATGTGCAGCCGGTACTCGACGGTGCCGAGCAGCACCGTGTCGCCGGCGATCTCCGCCTCTTCGTAGCCGCGGACCGTGTACAGGCCGCCGGCCACCTGCTGGAACTGCGGGATGAGCCGGTTATCGAACCCATACAGACCGCGGAAGCGGAGCGCCATCTCGTGGGCGAGCGTCGAACTCTCGGGAGTCGAAACGTCACGCCAGGCCACCCGGTTGAGGATCGGCTCCAGGAAGAAGGAGTGGCTCGCGTCCCAGCGGAGCATCTCCATCTGCTTGTCGACGTCGGTGCGGCCCAGGAGATCGATCTCTTCCTGCTGTACGTTGGTCGCGTCGGGTAGCGTAATCTCAAACGTGAGGGTGACGGACGAGTTCTCCGTCTGCGTGAAGCGCTCCAGGCCGAGGCCGATGTACGGGACCAGGAAGTCCTGCTCGCCGCTGAAGCCGCCGATGTTGTTGTTGGCTTCGATGTCGGTGTAGCGCATCCCGCCCATGACGTCGAGGAAGAGCTCGCGGTGCTGGAAATAGTTCCAGCGAAGCTCGCCGCCGAGGGTCCACGAGTTTCCGTCGAACGCGTCGCTCTCGGCGTTGATGCCCAGGTCGGACGCGAGGTACTCGCTCCACCCGCCGTAGACGCGCCATCTCAGGCGGTCGAGGCCGAAGAACTTCGCGTCGTAGCTGGCGACGACCGTGTTGTTGTCCTCGTCGGTGTCGACGTTGGAATACTCGGCGGTGAGGATGTCGTCGTTGCCGGTGAGCTGGTTGTGGAAGAAGCCGGCGCGGTACCGGAAGTCGCCGACCGACTCTGTGCCCGTGTTCGACGCCTGGAAGTACAGCTGGAACGGCCGGTTCTCGGTGACGATGTAGTCCAGCGTCACGCTCATGGGCTCGTCGCTGGGCGCGATCGCGGCATCGACGCGCCGCCCGGGGTGCCTCGACTTGAAGAACAGGAAATCGTCGAGCACGCCCTTGTTGAGCTGGTCGCCGGGATTGAACGGCGACTGCTCGCGGATCTCGGCGTGCTTGGGGTGGTTCACGCGCTCTTCCGACGGCACGCGCTTGCCGACGCCGAGCGTGCGCACGTCGCCGACGGTGCCGATGATGATGTCAAGGACGAACGTCTGGTCGGCCCGGAGATCCGACAGGTCGTTGGCGAGCTGCCCCTCTCCGGGGACGACAATGACCGACATCAGCTCGCGACGCAGCATCTCGTCGCGGACCGCTTCGATCACCGACTGCAGCGCGCCCGCGGAGTACCGCGTGCGGTCGACCAGGGCGGCCTCGTCGAGCGCGAACTCGACCGGATCGACCGATGGATTCCAAGCGACCCATCGGTCGTTCTCGTCGTCCGGATAGAGACGCACACGCGCCGACGCGAGCAGATCGGGCGCATCGGGGGTGTCGTCTGTCACATCGTTGGCGTAATTGATGCGGAACTCGTCGACCTCGAACGCCTGGTCGCCCTCGAACGAGATCTGGAACGCCAGCGGACCGCTCTGGCCGCGACGCAGATCAGCGCCCGTGGCCGGGTCGATGTCTTCGATGCTCGGAAGGACCGTGCAGATGAACCCCTGGTTGGCGAGGAACGACTGGATCTCCTCGGCGATCGCAACCACCGCCGGGCGTCCGATGATGACCGGGCCGTCGACCGTCAGGAGACCAAGGGGAACGCGTTCGGCGCCGCTGCCGGGTTCGGGGAACACGATCGCGTTCCCGTCGCGCACGAGCGGCACGTTGAGCGAATCAGAGATCGTCTGTGGAGCGGGCAGGAACGGCAGCGGCCGGATGAACTGGAGCTGGAAGACGCTGACGCTGTAGGGGCCGGCACCTGCCGGATCGGCCTCCTGCGCCCGCACCCCGGCCGAAGCCAGAACGAACGCGAGCATCGCCGCCAAACGGACGCCAAGGGGAACGCATCTCACCGTGAGCACCGCCGTTCACAAAGTCTCGCCGGGCGGCTCCTCCCTGACCATCACTCTCGTGCGCACGCAGCCCTCGGCTGTTCGCCATGAGCTGGCTGTGCAGGCAGCGTCCCAGCACCCCGCACATACCGCGCTTCCACTCTCCGCCGCGACAGGACAAATGTACCGCCGAGCGACGTTCGCTGTCAAAGATGTGAATCGTCGTATCCGCCGCCGCGCAGAGCGATTGCGCAAGACATGCGCGGGCGGTTCGGCCTGCGGCCGTGCTCCCGATCAGGGCGAGAGCGGGCAGGAGAGATTGAATTCCTGCAGCGCCGTCGTGACGTCGCCGAAGTTCACGACGCCGTTGCCGTCTGCGTCGCCGAGGCCCGTCCCCGGCGAGTAGTCGGTCAGGAAGTTCGCCAGGATCGCGGTGATGTCGGCGAACGTCACCGTCCCGTCGCGATTGGCGTCCCCGGGCGGGCAGATGATGTCGAAGTCGAACGCGGCCGTGATCGTTGCAGGCGGGTCGGCATCGGGGAAGCCGATCCGCACCTCGTCGCTCGTGTCGAATCCCACGTTCGTGAACATCGCCATCATGTCGTCGACGTCGACCGTCCACGACCAGGTGTTCGCCATGCCCCCCGGGTCGATCTCGACCGAGCCGAACGGCATCTCCAGGCTCATCATCCCGACCGGATCGAAGAGTTCGGTGGTGACCCCGGCCTGATCCGGCGCGACGTTGTCGCCGTCGGTCCACGTTCCGGTGTTGGTCGCCGTCGTCTCGGCGGGGTCCATGATCGTCGACGGCACCACGAGCACGACCGCCGGGCTGTCGGCGGCGACCTGCAGCACGTCGCCCTGGGGCGAGACGCTGATGGTGACGGTCGCGATGTTGCTCTGCAGCGGATCGACGAGATTCGGATCGTTCGAGTCCAACGCTCGGTACGCGAACGAGTCGTTCGCCGGGCTGTCGCCCATGGGGAAGTTCGCCGGAGGCGTGTATTCCACCAATTGCACGGTGTCCATGCCCATCATCATGGTCACGATCCGGGCGGTCCCGCCCTCGGCTGTTGTGATGCAGTCGCCCGGGTTCATCATGCAGTCGGGGTCTTCGGCAACAACCGGTGTGTCGCACATCCCGTCCGGGCACAGGCCGATCGTCAGCGGGAGCCCCTCGGGGTCGGTGTCGTTGAGGAGCACGTCGATGAGCAGCGCTGTGTCCTCAGGTGTTGATTCGTTCGGGTCGTCCTGGGCTGTCGGGGCCTGGTTCGGCGGGATCACGATCGTGAATGTGCAGGGCTCCTCTAGCATCTGCACGCCTCCGGGTCCGAACGCCTGCTCGAAAACGAACGGGATCGGCCACTGCGTATCGAAGTAGTCGACGCCGGGGTTGCCCGTGATCGTGACGAAGATCTCTGCCGGGTTGCCCGAGGCCTGAGAGTCGTCGACAGAGATCATCGCGAACGGCGGGAGGCCGACCTCGCCGGAGTTCATGGAGTCGGCGGGGGTTTCGAATTCCAGCACGTCGGCGTCGGTATCGAAGCCCCGGACGATCAGCTCGAAGTCCTGGCCGACGCCGACATCCAGTTCGTCGTTGTCGAGCGGGGCCATCTGGGCGTCCACGGTAGCGCTCGTCGCCTCGCACTGCGGCTCGACGACCGGCGGCACGATCACCAGCAGGAGATCCAGCGGCACGATCGTCGCCTCGGCGCTCAGCCCCGCGCGCAGCTGGACGGCGTGGGACGTGTTCTCGAGTTCGCCGCTGGTGTCACCGATCTGGAGGCACACCGGCGACGACATGCATGTGGCCGAGCACGAGACGAACCCGGGGGGCGTCGGCGTGTCGATCGCGCACACCGCGGTGTCAGGCGTCGATCCGCCGACCACGTCGAACGCGAGCGACAGTTCGGACGCGTCCATGGACTGCGCCACGGTGAGCGCCAGCGGGCCCGTGTAGATCGGGGAGTCCGACGAGGCGGCCCCGAGGTCGACGGTGGTGAACACCGCGTAGTCGGTGACCTCAGTCGACGGCGGGTTCATCAGGTCGATCGTTGGGGTGCGGCAGCAGCCGCTGAACCCGGCGACGAACGGTCCGGCTTCCCCCGAGTACCCGAAATCGATCTGGACGGTCCACGTCTCGATGCCGAGATCCGCGTCGATCACCGGCGGGCCCTGGATGAACGGCGCCATCGCGTCGAACACGATGAGCTGAGTCGAAGACGCGGCGTCTCCGAACTCGAACACGCCGGGCGACGCGGTGCCCTGGCGGAACGCGACGCGCACGGTGTAGCGCACGGTCGGAACACCGTCGATCACCTCCCAGGAGATCGTCGAACCGATGTAGTTCGTGGCCCGGGCCGGGCTCGCCACGAGGACGAGCGCAGCGCACGCGAGCAGGAGTCCAATCAGGCTTCGCCGGGAACTGAACAAAGCTCTCTCTCCTCACCATCCGGAAGCGGGGCCGGGGGAACACGCGGGGCAACCGCGCCGCGTCTCCCCAGAGAGTGTGCCAGATCCCCGCCCGGTAGCAAGCGGAATCCCGCCCGGTCTCCAAACCCGCTCGTCCGAGAAGCGGCGGGCGATTCGGTACATTCGCCTCCGGAGAACCCGCCGGATGCCCGCAGGCCCCCACACGCAGGACCCCCGGACCGAGTCAATCGATCGAATACTCGAGTCGATCGGCGCGACCGATATCCCCCTAGCGCGGGGCGGCGTCCAAGCCGCGTGCGAGTTCTTCCGGCTCCATCTCGCGTACCTGCCAGAACCAGAGGCGGCCGGGCTGTTCTCGCTCATCGACTTCCATTGGCGCATCGCGCACTGCACGATCACCGCCGGGAGTCTTGTTGTCTCTGCCGGCCGGCAGACCGAACTGCACGAAGCGATCCCGGATCAGCCGGGCGAGCGCCCCGGCGTGGTGGGCTCGCTCCGCTGCCGAGAGAACACCGCGGCGCTGGAGTTCCGGCTCGCCGGCTCAGACCCGCGCCGTCCAAACCACAGCGGGCCGATGCGCCTGCTCGTGTCGAGCCGCCTGCTCCCGCTGCGATTCGAGCCGGCGTCCCGCTGAGGCGAGCCGGGTCGGATCGGTCAGGTCCCGCGGGTGTTCCCGAAGAGTTCGATATGAAGGCGCTGGCAATAGCGCCAGCCGTTCTGAGTGCAGAGAGCAGTCACCCGGTCTCGCAGACGCGCCGGAGGCGAGGTGGTCCCTTCGGGCATGAGCAGCACGTCGGGCGCATCCACCGACCCGATGGCATCGATCACCGCGCGGATCTCGGCGACGTCGTTTTCGCTCGTCACAACGAACTTGAGCTGCTTCGAGGGCCAGCCCCGGCTCCAGAGCGAGCGGAGCACGACCGGATCGAACCGGCGCGCCTCGTGGCGCTCCGACCACTCCCCACCCGGGTCCCGTGGATCGTCGTGCGGCGTCGAGTTGGCGAGCTTGGGCGAGATGCTCATGAGATCGCATTCGACGTCGAGGTCGACGGTGCCGGCGGTCTCGATCGTGACGTGAACGCCGGCCCGGCGCAGATGGGAAGCGAGCTGCCGGATTCCGTCGAACAGCATCGGCTCGCCGCCCGTGATCACGACGTGCCGGGCGCCGCTCGCGTCCTCGAGCAGTGATTGGACCGTCCGCATCGTGCGCTCCGGTTCCCAGCTGGCGTAGGGCGTGTCGCACCACGCGCAGCGGAGGTTGCATCCGCTCAGGCGGATGAAGAACGAAGGCACACCCGTCAGCTTGCCCTCACCCTGAATGCTCGAGAAGGTCTCGGCGATGGGGAGAGTCTGCTGTGTTCTTCCGGGCTCGGTTGACGCGTCACGGGCGCTCATCAGGACCGGATGCTAGGAGCCGACGCGAGCGCAGAAAAAACGGGCGGCGCCCAGCGGCGCCGCCCGTGAGATGTCGTGGGGAAAGAGCGGGTTCGATCAGCCGGCCCGACGCCGACGCGTGAGACCCGCACCCGCGATCGCCAGCACCGCGAAGCCGGCGGGACCGGGGATGTCGGTGTACATGAGCAACTCGTAGTCACCGAACGGCGGATCGTCGAAGTTGTTCGGGTCGGTCGAGATCCGGAGGTAGTACCGGCCGGTGGACGCGATCGGCACGTTGATCAGCCACGGATCGAAGCCGTCGCCGCCGGAGAACGAGCCGAGGTTCTGGCCGAAGAAGTCCAGGTTGTAGCCCGAGAAGTTGTCGAGGGCGAGCACCGTGCTCCCATCGGGCGCGATGAGTTCGATGACCGTGTCGATGTTCGTGAACGGGATGGAGGGGTGGAAGTCGAGATTCACATCGGCGGTAAACGTCGAGCCCGCCTCGAGGTCGATCGCGAACACATCGTCGTCTGTGTCGCCGACGCGTCCGGTGATGTTCGTCGCGTAGCGGGTGATCACATCGAGCTCGGTCAGAGACACGAGGTGCGCCGTGCCGGTGGTGTCGCCGAAGTCACCGCCGCCCTCGGCGTCGGTCGCGGGAACGTTCGTGCTGATGCCGGCTGCGAACGAGAGCTTGACCAACGAGTGATCCGAGAACAGTCGAGAGTTGGACTCGCGCTCGAACTCGGCCATTCCGGTCGAGCCGGTGCCCATGATGGACTGATTCTGCAGGCCGCCGGTGGGCACGACCGCCGAGCCGTCGTACGACATGCTCGTGTAGCCGTACGCGTCGTGGTGGCGAAGCCCGAGGTTGTGGCCGAGTTCGTGCGCCGCTGTGCCGGCGAGGGCCGCTGAAAGCTGCGCGATCTGCGTCGAGCGGGCTGTCGATGCGGTGAACTCATCGAGGATGAACGTGAAGCCCTCGGTGAACACGCGGGCAACGTCGTTCACGACCTTGTTGCGGTAGTCGATCCCATCGGCAACACCGAGCGCACCCGGAGACGCGGTCAGCCCGAAGTTGATCGTGGGGAACGCGCCGCCCGGCTGGATCGTGCTGAAGTTGACCGAGAACCCGGCGTACGCATTGTTCAGTTGCGAGAAGATGTTCGATTGGATCAGGCTGACCTCGGCGGGTGAGAAGGCCGTCACGCCCGCCGCAGCGGCGAGGTTCGTCAGTCGCGTGGTGAAGTTGGCGTAGTCGAGCCACACGGTGGTGCCGCTCGCCCGATCGCCGGTGTACGACGACGAATAGACAGGTTCGGGCTCGTTGCCCTGGCCCTCCCACCAGATCGAGTCTCCCTTCTGGAGACCGAGGTGGAGCATTTCATCAATGTTGGTGCAGAGCGAACAGGCGTTCGCCGAGTTGGTGATCGCGCCGGCGGCAACGACCAAAGCAGCCGCAGCCGAAAGCTGAGCGGCACGCGCAGACGTGGACGTCCTCATGACGAGGCTCCCTCCTTGACGTGGCGTCCCCGAACGCTCCTCACAAGCGCCGGCGTTGCCGAGTTTCTTCCGGAAACGAGTATGCCACGGTGCGGAGGCCGTGTGAAGCCGGAATCTCGGGAATCTGAGCAAACTGCTGCCGTCAAGGAGCGGGGGGTCTGGTCCCGGTACACTCGCCCGACCGATCCAGAACGAGGGCTGGGCACACAGGGGCTGCCTGCCGACACGTCAGGAGACAACTCCCTTCTGTGGACCGGGATCAGGCACACTCCGAACCTGTGGCTTCACCGAGCAGCGGCTCTGTCGGATTTGCTCGTAAGCATCTGCTGTGGCTGTTCTTAGCGATTTGCGCCGCCTTCGGATCCGGCGTCGCCGGCGAGTTCGTGTGGATCGACGTCGTCGAGATCGAAGAGGCCGGATACCGCGTCCGGGATGCGCAGGACTTCTCCCAGTTGTGGTCGCTCTCACTGGACCAGTACCTCGAGCGCGATTCCGGCACACCCGAGGGACGCGGCGGCTACTGGCGACCCATCTACGCGCTCGGCATCACGTTTAACTGGGCAATCTGGGGTGATTGGGTTGTCTGGTACCACATCGAGAACATCCTCTGGCATGGCGCGGTGGTCGCCGGGCTCTATCTGCTCGGGCGGGTGATCCTCGGCGGCCCCGGGCCGGCGTTCTGGGCAGCGCTCTTGTTCGCGGTGCACCCGCTCGGAGTCCACTCAGTCACATGGATCAGCGGGCGGAAAGACACGATGTGCGCCGCGTTTGCGGTCTTCTCATTGCTGTCGATGCTGCGCGCGGTGGATTCAGGCGAGCGTCGCGCTCGGCTTGCCTGGTCGACCGTCTCGAGTGTCTTGCTCCTGCTCGCGCTGCTTTCCAAGGAGCTCGCCTTGGTGGCTCCGGCATTCGCGCTGGTGCTCGTGGCGACGCGCACGCCTAATTCACACCACAGTTCGGGTACTCCGATCGGAGGATTTGTGCGCAACCTGCAAGCGGGGGCGTTTGTGCTCGTCCCTCTGTGGGGAGTTGCGTTTTTCGTCGTGCTCTACAGGATGTTTGTGCTTGGAGGTTTCGGCCTCTCGGCGGATCGGCCGACCGAGGATGCACTGCTGAACCTCGCTGTCTCCGCTGCGCTGTTCACGCACTACGAATCGGTGATCGTCTTCCCGCGCGTTCCCTCCATTTCGGATGCGTTCGCCATCCCGGATGCGTTTGGACCCGCGCACGCGGGCTCGATCGCGCTGCAGGGGGCCTTGGGCATCGTCGCTGCGGTTGGCCTGTGGAAACGCCGGCCGTGGGCGATTGCTCTGGCGTGGTTCTTTATCTGGTTGCTCCCGGCCAGCGGCCTCGTGCCGCTTCGCCACCTGCGGGCAGAGCGGTATCTGTACCCAGCATCGTGGGGGTTGCTCGCCGCGATCGTCTCCGTCTTCGCCTTCGCGCCAGCGCTCGCACCACTGCGCGCTCGTCGTGCCGCTCTCGCCGTGCCGGCGGTCGTCGCGCTCGGGCTGGCGGGGCTCACCGCGTACGCCTCCACACTTTGGAAAGACGAGGAAACGCTCTTCAGGGCGACGCTTGATCAGGACCCTCGGCACCTCGAGTCGAGGCTCGGGCTCGCCTCGTTGGCTCTGCGCGAAGAGCGATACGACGAGGCGATCGAACTCGGTCGCGAGGCGATCCGGCGGGCGGACGATCCGGGCACGTTCGTCTATTGGTCGCCGGTCGTCGCGTACACGAATCTGGGTCTGGCGCTGTACCACGACGGCCAGCACAGGGCGGCGCTCCGGAACTTCGAGGAAGCGCTCGCGGTGCGCCCCGGGAGTTCGATCGCTCTGTATCACACGGGGCTTGCGCTCCTGGCGCTCGGGGACCATGCCGGGGCCGCCGAGCGGTTTGCGCGGGCCCTCGAGATCGCGCCCGGCGACGACCTCTGCCGCGCGAACTACGGCCTTGCGCTGCTCAGGGCAGGGAGGGTCGAGGAGGCCGGATCGCAGCTCTCACAGGTTGCCTCGCGCAGCCCGGACGATGCAGCGCTCCTGATCAACCTCGGCTCCGCCCAATTGGTTCTCGAACGGTTCGACGACGCAGCAGCGACCCTCGAGCGCGCCATCGCCATCAAGCCCGACCTCGTGCAGCAGGCCAAGCTGGCGTGGTGCAAATGGGAACTCGGAGAGAGGCAGGCGGCGCGTGACCTGATGGTCGAGCCAGCCCGCGAATTGCCGAACGATCCGGTTGTCCGATTCGTGCAGCAGCGGATGCTCCGCCCATAGACGTCGATCGGCGTCGAGTGCGCGGCGGCCCGCGCGCCCCTAGCGCACGATCTCGACGGGCCCGTGGTCGTCGCAGTGATCGCCGTGGGGGTGATGCAGGCGGGCGTTCCCGTCCGCATCGACCACCACATAGTCGATGTGGTCGCCGTGCGGCACAGCCTCGTGGCCGCAGCCGGGGCCGCACACGTGGTCGGCGTCGTGAGCGCTGGACTCCACGGGGCGGCAGCCGTCAGGGTTGACGTCGCTCACAGGGATCGCGTGTTCGACGACCTTCCCGCCCTGCTGGTGGTGCAGGTGCCCGTCGTGGATGTAATCGACATGGTCGCCGTGCCGGATCGCCGTGTGGCCGCATCCGGGCCCGTGCTGATGAGGGTGGTCGCCCTGGTGTGCGTGGCCCGTCATACCGTCGCTCCTTTCGGCTTGCCGTCCAAGTGGGAGAGCCTAGCACCGGGATAGATCGGCCAAACCCCCGCGCCGCCGCCGCAATCCCAGAGGAATGCCGCTCCGTCGCCCGGAGCGTGGTGTTTCCTGGGGGTCTATATTCGCCGCCGTGCCGATCGGAGTGGTCATCTCGGATGAAGCGGACCTGGCCGTGCTGTCGCTCGCTTCCGGGCTCGCGGCCCGGACCGGCGTGCGCCTGGCGGTTCTGGTTGTTCAGAGCGCGAGCACATCGACCATGGTCCAGTGCAAGTCCGCGCCGGACGACGACGGCGCTCACCCGCTCCTCTCAACTGCGTGGCGCCGGATCGACGCGCTGGTGAACCGCGACGTCGCGCTGTACGACTGCCGCGGTCCGAAGACGAGCCGCGCCGTCCTGAGCGCGGCGGCCGAACTCGAGTGCCAGGCGCTGGTGCTCGCCGCTCAGCTCGGCGGGCCCGAGGATGACTCCAAGGGCCTTCGTCGCAAGCTCGGCCGCGTCGCGCCGATGGATGTCTTCTTCTTCGACGTCGGACCTCTCGAGGACTCCGAACCCACACGGGTGCTTGTTCCCCAGATCGGAGGCGGTGGGTCCCACGCGTTGTCATGGTCGTTCCGAGGGGTTGCGCCGCGCGATTCGGAGGTGGTCGCCATCGCCGACCCGGAGAGCTCCGCCCGCTCTGGCAGGGTGTTCTCCCGCGAATCCCGGCGTCCTCACGGCTTCGACCGCACGCGCTTGCGCCAGATCGAGCCGCGCGGAGGCTCGCTCACCGACGCGATCGGAGCAGAACTCACCAACGGCGACCTCGTGCTGATCGACGCCGACCACCCGCGCCGCCTGCTCGGTCAACTCGCGAGTTTCCAGAAGATGCGCGACGCTCGCCCGGATGCGTCGTTCGGGCTGGGCGTGTCTCGGGCGTCGAACGCCGTCGGGCCGGGGATCATCGGGAGAGAGATCGAACGCCTGCGGACGTTCGCGCCGGTGCTCTCGAGGGGCGATCGCGTCGGGCTGCACGAGCGGATCGAAGCGGGCGGTCGCCTGTCGACTGATTTCGTCGTCATGCTCACCGTGAGCGCCGCGATCGCGTCGCTCGGGCTCGTGCAGGGCTCCGCGGCGGTCGTGATCGGGGCCATGCTCGTCGCCCCGCTGATGACCCCGCTCGTCGCGGCGGGGATGGGAATCGTGCAGGGGAATCTGCTCCTGTTTCGCAACGCGCTGCGGGCGATGTCTGTGGGTGTTTTCGGGGCGCTGGTCGTGTCGACGGTGATCGGTCTGCTCTCGCCCTGGCAGGACCTTTCCGCCGAGGTGACGGCGAGAACCGGTCCGAACCTGTTCGACTTCGCGATCGCGCTGCTGTCCGGAATCGCGGCCGCCTACGCGCTGGCCCGCCCCGGCCTGGCCGGGACGCTCGTCGGCGTCGCGATCGCCGTGGCGCTGGTCCCGCCGCTCGGAGCCGTGGGGATCTGCTTCGCCCAGGGCGAGTTCCTGATGGCCGGCGGCGCTGCCATCCTGTTCGCGACCAACTTCCTCGCGATCATCCTCGGCGCCGCGGCTGTGTTCCGTTTCTTTGGGCTCCACGTCGCGAGGATCGGGGACACGACGCCGAACTGGGTGCGGGCAGCCTCTGCGGCGCTCCTCATCGGCGTCTTGGCGACGTCTGCTCCGCTCCTGCACAACCAGTTTTCGCAGAGCCGGGAGGGGGTCAACCGCCCCTTCGCCACGCCGCTGCCCGACGACTTGCGGGCCGCTATCGAGGCGCGAGTGGAGGAAGAGCCGGGCATCGACATCTTCCTGATGGCTCACTCGGGCATCGAGCACGGATTCGGTGTGCAGATCGCGCTGGTCGGGGACGCGGAGATCTCGGAGTCTCTCGTTGCGGACCTGCGCGGGCTCGTTTCGGAGTCGCTCGGCGACTCGCAGCCGATTCGCATCCTGACGCTCTCGGGTATGGAGCGGTTCGAGGGTTCGGCGGCGTACTTCGGGCCTCCCGCCGATTGATCGCGCGAGCCCGAGCGGGGACGGCGCCAATGGGATCAATGAAAGACGCCCCGGCGGCGGGGCGGAAGTGGCGAGCGGTGACGGTCGAGATCGCTCAGCGAGTCACTCCGACCCGGCCCTGAGGATCTTCTCCATCGCTTTCCCTTTGGCCAGTTCGTCCACGAGCTTGTCCAGGTAGCGGGCCTGGCGCGTGAGCGGGTTCTCGATGTCCTCGACCCGGTAGCCGCAGATGACGCCCTTGATCAGCGAGGCGTTGGGGTTGAGCGTCGCGCGCTCGAAGAACTCGGCGAAGGTCACCTGTTCATCGATGAGCTGCTGGATGTGCTTGTCGTCGAAGCCCGTGAGCCAGCCGATCACCTCGTGCAGCTCTTCCCGGGTGCGCCCCTTCTTCTCGACTTTTGTCACGTAGTGCGGGTAGACGGAAGAGAACGTCAGCTTTGCGACGCGCTCGTCGTGCTCTGGCGTTGTGGTTGGCATGAAGTCCCCCTCAGGAGGTTGTGCCGGGCTCGCCCGTCATGATACGAATCAGGAGACCCCGCACGGTGATCGGCGTGGATCCCGCGCCGGAGCGGCGACGGGCGGTGTGCGACGCATCGCCGCGGCGGTCGCGGCGCCCGCCGGCCGCCTGAGACATTCCAGATTCAACTCGTCTCGACTGTCTATTTTGCCGGACACCGCCAATACTCCACCCCGCGTGAAGGGCCGCTCGGGTGGCCGGCGCCGGGGAACAGCACATGGACAGACCTCGAGACATCGCTGTGGTGAAGGACCCCGTGGACACCCCTGCGCGATCGCTCAAGGGCGGCTGAGGACTGCCATTGACCGCCGCCAGCCTTTCCATCTTGCTCATCACCGCGGCCCTCGCCCCCGCGCTCTGCAGGCTCTCGCGCCGCGTCGGGAGCCTCGTCGTGGCGGCGGTGCCGCTCGCACTCGGGGGCTGGTTCATGGCGGTCGCCGGCGACGCTCTCTCCGGCTCCGGCTTTGCCGAGACCTGGACCTGGCTCCCGGAACTCGGCATCGACCTCGCGTTCAGGGTCGACGGTCTGGCCATCACGTTCGCGCTGCTGATCTGCCTGATCGGTTCGGGCGTGCTGCTGTACGCCTCGTCGTACCTCTCGGACAACCCGCGGCTCGGCTCGTTCATGGGTGTGCTGACGGCGTTCATGGCGGCGATGCTCGGACTCGTTCTCGCGGACAACCTGCTCCTGCTCTTCGTCTTCTGGGAGCTCACCAGCATCACGTCGTTCCTGCTCATCGGGTTCGACCACGAGCGCGAGCGCGCGAGGTGGGCGTCGGTGCAGGCCTTGCTGACGACGGGCCTCGGCGGCCTGGCGCTGCTGGCGGGGCTGATCATGCTCGGCCTGGCGGGCGGCACATGGACGATCTCTGAACTGGACGCCGCGCGCGTCCTGGAGTCGGATCTCTACACGCCGATCGCGGTGCTCGTGCTGCTCGGAGCGTTCACGAAGAGCGCGATCTTCCCGTTCCACTACTGGCTCCCGAACGCGATGGAGGCGCCGTCGCCAGTGAGCGCTCTGCTGCACTCGGCGACGATGGTGAAGGCGGGCGTGTACCTCGTGGCCCGCCTAAACCCGACCATGGCCGGGCCGCTCGTGTGGGATGAATCGCTCGCGATTCTCGGCGGCGTCACGATGGTCCTCGGTGCGTTCCTGGCGACGCGTCAGGATCAGCTCAAGAGAATCCTCGCCTACTCCACCGTGAGTTCGCTGGGCACGCTCATGATGCTCCTGGGGCTGGGGGCCGCGAAGGCGGCGGCGACGTACCTGCTCGCCCACGCGATCTTCAAGGGCTGCCTCTTCCTCGTCGCGGGCTCGCTGACCAAAGCGACGGGAGAAAAGGACCCGGATCGGCTCGGCGGGCTCATGTCGCGAGATCCGGTCCTGGGCGGCGCCGCCATTTTCGCGGCGTTGTCGATGGCGGGCATGTTCCCGCTGATCGGATTCGTCGGCAAGGAACTCGTGATCAAGGCGGGCCTCAGCCATCCGGAGTGGGCGACATTTGCGACCGTGGGTGTCGTCGTGGCCGGCGCCCTCACCGTCATGGCGGCGTTGCTCGTGGGCGTGCGCCCGTTCATGCTCGCGCCCGCGTCCGGTTCGGATCTCGAGTGGCGCGCGGCGCCGGGCTGGCGTCAGCTCACGCTGCCCGTCGCGCTGGCGGCGGTGGGGATCGTCGCGGGCTTAGCGCCCGGGCTCTACGCCGAGCCGCTCGTGGGCGGGATGGTCGCTTCGATCACGCCCTCGTCGGTGCCGGCGGAGATCCGACTCCGATGGTTCGAGCTGCTGTGGCCACCGAGCACGGCGACGTTCCTGAGCGTCGCGGCGCTGGGAATCGGCACCGCGCTCTTCGCGTGGCGCCGTCTCTATCGTGTCGCGACCGGTCCGGTGGCGCGGCTCGAGATCCTCGGTCCGGCCCGGGCGTACGACGGGGTGCTCGCCGGCGTGACGTGGATCGCCGCCCGGCAGACCAGGATCGTGCAGAACGGCAGCCTCCAGACCTACGTCCGGGTCATGCTTCTGGTCGTCACGGTCGTCGTGGGGCTCGCGCTCTCGCGCAGCCTCGATCTCGATTTGCTGCCGGACGTGGCCGGGGACGCCACGGCCCTGGAGGGCATGCTGATCCTCGCGCTCTGCGGCGCCGCCCTGGCGGCCGTCATGCAGAAGACGGCGCTCGCGACGGTCGCGTGTCTCAGCGGCGTCGGGTTTGTCCTTGCGATCCTGTTCGCGATGTACGGAGCGCCCGATCTCGCGATGACGCAGTTCTCCGTCGAGACGCTCCTGCTGATCATTTTCGTGCTCGTTCTCTTCCACCTGCCGAAGTACAGCAACCTGACCAGCCGGGCGTTTCGCCTCCTGGATATCGGAGTGGCCGGCGTCTTCGGGATCACATTCGGCCTTTTCGTGGTGGCGGTGCTCGCCGGAGAGCCGACGTCTTCGGTCGCCGAGTTCCACGCGGAGAATGCCGTGCCGGGCGGGTTCGGTCGCAACATCGTCAACGTCATCCTCGTCGACTTCCGCGCGATGGACACTCTCGGCGAGATCTTCGTCATCGGCGTGGCCGGGATCGGCGTCTACACGATGCTCCGACCGCGCGGGACCTGGAGAAAGGAGGCCGCGTCTTGAACTCCGTCATCTTCCGGTCGTCCACGCAGGTCCTGCTCCCGTTCATGCTCACGGTGTCGGTGGTCGTTCTGTTCCGTGGGCACAACGAGCCCGGCGGAGGCTTCGTTGGCGGCCTGCTCGCCGCGAGCGGTTTCGCGCTGCACGCAATGGCGTTCGGATACAGATCCGCACAGGACACCCTGAGGATTGACCCGCGCGTGCTCATCGGCGTCGGTCTGTTCATCGCGGCCGGGAGCGGGATCCCGTCGCTGCTGGTCGGTGAGGCGTACCTGCAGGGACTTTGGATCACGCTGGAGCCGTACGGGTTCCCCGAGCCGCTCAAGGTCGGCACGCCGCTGGCCTTCGATGTCGGCGTGTATCTGTTGGTTCTGGGCGCGGCGTTCCTCATGGTCTGCACGCTGGAGGAGTATCGCCATGATGCTGATGATGGCAGTTAGCGTCGGGCTGCTGTTCGCGACCGGCGCGTACATGCTGATGCGGCGCAGCCTGGTCAAGCTCGTCGTTGGCCTCGTGCTGCTCGGTCAGGCCGCGAACCTGCTGATCTATGTCGCCTCACGCCCCCTCCGGGGGCGCCCGCCGCTGGTGGAGCCGGGGGCCTCGTTGCCCCCCGATCCCCACAGCGACCCGCTGGCGTCCGCGCTGGTGCTCACGGCGATCGTGATCAGCTTCGGCATCGCGTCGTACACGATCGTTCTCATCAAGCGCGCGTACGAAGATGTCGGCACCGCTGACCTGAAGGAGTTCACCACGACGGACTGCTGAGATGCTCGTGACGCTGCCCATCCTGGTCCCGCTCCTGGCGTGCGCCGCGTGCCTCGCGCTCTGGGGGCGCGTCCGCGCACAGCAGGTCGTTGCGGTCGCGACGGCGGCTCTCATGGTGGTCGTCGGAGTGACGCTGCTCCACGCCGTGCTGACCCAGGGGATCCAGGCCGCAGCGCTTGGCGGCTGGGCCGCGCCCTACGGCGTCGCCCTCGTTGCGGACCCGCTCGGTGCCGTGATGGTGCTGCTGACCGCGATCGTCGGACTCGCGGTGGCGGTCTTCTCGATCGGAGGCACGACCGAAGCACGATGGGCCAACGGCCACGCCGCGCTCATGCTCGCGATGCTCGGCGCGATCTCCGGCGCGTTCGTGAGCGGCGATCTGTTCAACATTTATGTGTGGTTCGAGCTGATGCTCCTGTCCTCGTTCGTGCTGCTGACACTGGGGGGCGAGCGGGCGCAGCTCGAGGGCGCGATCAAGTACGTGACCCTCAACCTGCTTTCCTCGATGGTGTTCCTCGCCGGCGTTGGGCTCGTCTACGCCTCGACGGGAACGCTCAATCTTGCGGACCTCGCCATCCGGCTCGACGCGATGGACGACGCGCAGCGTGCCACGGCGCTCGGCGCGCCGCTCCTGGTCGCCTTCGCCATCAAGGCCGCGGCCTTCCCGCTCTACTTCTGGCTGCCCGCCTCCTACCACACGCCCCCGCCCGTGGTGAGCGCGCTCTTCGCCGGCCTGCTCACGAAGGTCGGTGTCTACACGCTCATCCGCGTGACCACGCTCGTATTCGATCAGGAGCGTGCGCTGCTCGCCGACGCGGTGCTCCTCACCGCGGGGCTCACCATGGTCAGCGGTGTGCTCGGCGCGATGTCGCAGAACGACATCCGCCGAATCCTCTCGTTCCATATCGTCAGCCAGATCGGCTACATGCTCATGGGGCTCGGCATCGCGCTGCACGCCATGCCACCGGGCGATCCCGCGGTGCTCCCCGAGACCGCGGTGCTGGCCCTGAGCGGCGCAGTGTTCTACATCATCCACCACATCGTCGTGAAGACGAACCTCTTCCTGATAGCGGGGGCCATCCAGGCCGAGCGCGGGACAGGCGACCTCGAACGCCTCGGCGGCATGGCGCGCACGCACCCGGTGCTCGCGGGACTGTTCCTGTTCTCGGCGCTCTCCCTGGCGGGGATCCCGATCCTCTCGGGCTTCTGGGCCAAGGTCATCCTCGTTCGCGCCGGGCTCGAAGAGGGGACGTACCTCATCGTCGGCGTCTCGCTCGCCGTAAGCCTGCTGACGCTCTTTTCCATGATGAAGATCTGGACCCGGGCGTTCTGGGGCGAGCCCGCAGAGCCGCGCGCCACGCCGAGCGCCGGCGCGTGGGCGAGACTTGTGCCGATCTGGTTCCTGGCATCCATCACGCTGGCGATCGCGCTCGGGGCGCCCTGGGTGTACGAGTTTGCGACAAGTGCCGCGCAGGCCGCGCTCTTGCCCGACGCCTACATCGAGACGGTGCTGCCGGGTCCGGAGGTTGGTGTGCAGCCCGCGACGCCGGAGACAGGGGGCCGCCCGTGACGCTGGGGATCAACCTACTGCTCGCGCTGCTCTGGGCGTCGGTCATCGGTCCCTTCTCGCCGGCGAACCTCGCGGTCGGTTTCGTCGTCGGGTACGGCGTGCTGCGCATCGCCGGCGGGCGCGGCGATGCGCCCCGCTACGTACGCCAGGTGCTGGCGACGCTCCGCCTCGCGGGCTTCACCGTGGTCGAACTCGTCGTCGCGAACATCCGTGTGGCACGCTACACGCTCTCGAGCCTCGGTTCGCTGCAGCCCGCGGTCCTCGAGGTCCCCCTCGAGGCCGATGTGACCGATGCCGAGGTGACGCTCCTTTCGATTCTGGTGACGCTCACGCCGGGCACGCTCACACTGGACGTGATCGGCGACAACCAAGCGATGCTGATCCACTTCATGCACGTCGACGATGCCACCGAGGCCGTGGACGAGATCAAGCGGGGCTTCGAGCGGAGAATCCTGGAGGTGACCCGATGATCCCGGCGCAGGGCGATCCGACCCATTGGCTGTTCTTGATCTCCGGCGCGGTGCTCGGCCTGGGGATCCTCGCTTCGTTCTGGCGCCTGGTCCGCGGCCCCTCACTCGCTGACCGCGTCGTTGCGCTCGATCTGATCGGCTACCTCATCATCGGGCTGATGGTCGTCCTCTCGATCGTCACGAACCGAGAGACCTTCCTCTTCGTCCCTGTCGTCGCGGCGCTGATCCTCTTCCTCGGTACCGCCGCGTTCGCGATTTATCTCGAGCGGAGGCGCCAGGGATGAGCGTCTGGGACTTCATCACCGTCACGCTCGTGCTGGTCGGCTCGTTCTTCGCGACGCTCGCCGGCGTGGGCATCATCCGCATGCCCGATCTCTACACGCGCATGCAGTCCTCGACCAAGGCGGGCACGCTCGGCGTGGCATGCCTGGTCGCCGCGGCCGCGACGCACTTCAGGACCTCCGCCGTCGTGATCGAGGCGTCGCTGGTGATCCTCTTCCTGTTCGCGACGGCTCCGATCGCCTCGCACCTGATCGCCCGGGCCGCGTTCGTCGCGGGCACGCCGCTCTGGGAACGCACCTCGCGGGACGAGGAGTCGGTCGTTTCGCCCGCGGAGTGAGCCGCGAGACTTGGTTGGAGGATTCCCCGCCAGCCGAGGCGTCAAAGCGGGTGACCGGAGTCGAACCGGCGACATTCAGCTTGGGAAGCTGACGTTCTACCACTGAACTACACCCGCAATGCCGCGATTCTATCACACCAGGCCGGCGGTTGATCGTTCGAGTTCCCTTCCGGAGGGACACCGGATCCGGTCTCCAGACGTCCCGGGCCGATTTCACCCCGCCGCCCGCCCCCGCCCGATGAGCATCTGATGCTCATCCTGGCCATCTACCCGGGCCACAACGCCGCGATCTGCCTGCTCCGCGACGGCGAGGTCCTGCTGAACGTCGAGCTCGAGCGCTTTACGCGCACCAAGCACGACTACGGCTTCCGAAACGATTTCCTCGATGCCTGCCTCGCGAACGCCGGCGTCTCGATCGATCACGTCGACCTGCTGGCGGTCAATCGCTGGCTCGGCTCGCTGCCCTTCGGCAGGGAGGGGGCCTCGCTGCTGCCCTTCGACGCCCCGGACACCGGTGGCGTCGAGTCGGTCCCGTTCCGGGCCCGCCTGCGCGGACGCGAGATCGAAGCGATCGCCGTGAACCACCACCTCGCGCACGCGGCCAGCGCGTTCTTTACGTCGCCCTTCGACGAGGCGGCGATCTTCACGATCGACGGGGGCGGCGACGCAGAGAACGCCTCGTTCTCCAGGGGCATCGGGAACCGGATCGAGTCGTACGAGGCCGGGCAGCTGATCGATCTCGCGTCGTGGTGGAGCTCGCTGACCCTCAACAACTACCGGATGCCGCGGGTCCACGAGTGGGATCCGGGGTCGGGCGCAGGGAAGCTCATGGCGCTCGCGGCCTACAGCCGGGGCGATCCGGCCATCCAGGAGCAACTCGACGCCGAGATGCACGCGTCGGTGCGCTCGCCCGGCGCGTTCACCGACGCGCACGCCGGGTTCGCGTTCAACGGGGACGAGGACGCCTCCGACACCCGTTCTGATCGCAGCCAGGCGCTGGCCCGAGCCATCCAGGACATCACCGAGCGCGAGATCACTCGGCTGTTCGGCGAGGCGTTCACGCGGCATCCCGCAGGAGATCTGTGCTACGCCGGTGGGCTCGCGTTGAACTGCATCGCCAACACGAGAGCGCTGCTCGACAGCCCGTTCGAGCGGCTGCACGTCCCGCCCTGCCCGAACGACACGGGGCTCGCGCTGGGGATGGCGCTCTACGCGTGGCACCACGTCCTGGGCAATCGGCGCCAGCCGGGCTTCTTCTCCCCGTACACCGGCTTCGCGTTCGACGAAACGGATCGGGATCGAGCCCTGCGCTCCAACGACGACGCTTACGCGTCGAGCGACGCGGATGCGGCCTCCGTTGCGGATCTCATCGCCCGGAACGAGGTCGTGTGCGTGTGCCGGGGCCGGAGCGAGTGCGGGCCGCGTGCGCTCGGCGGGCGCAGCATCCTGTGCAGCCCCGCGGCGCCCGGCATCCGCGATCAACTCAATGAGCGGGTCAAGCTCCGGGAGTGGTACCGGCCCTTCGCGCCGATCGTCCTCGCCGAGCACGCGGCAGAGGTCTTCGACGACTTCCTCGCCTGGTCGCCGTACATGACCACCAGCGCGACGATCAGCCCGCGCTGGCGGGAGCGCCTCGACGGCGTCAACCACGTCGACAACACCACGCGCCCGCAGATCCTCGAGCGTGCCGCGAACCCATTCCTCCACGACGTCCTCACCCGTGTGCACGAGAAGACGGGGATCCCTGTCGTGCTCAACACGTCGTTCAATCGCAAGGAACCGATCGTGGAGTCGCCGTCCGATGCGCTGTCGACCTTCGCGCAGTTGCCAGTCGATCACCTTGTGCTCGGCGATCGCCTGCTGTCGAAGCGGAGCGCCCGGATGTCGGACGCGGCCTAGGCGGGCAGCCCGTAGAGTGGTGACGAGTCGATCATGCGGAAATCGGTCCCCATCCGGTGGAGCCTGACACGCGACGTCGTCTTCGGCGTGCTGGTGTTCGGTGGCCTGATCCTCGGCGTGATGATCTTCGCCACGCGCACCGCCGTGCAGACCCTCTCGGGCTCGCTGACGGCGGCGACGATCTCGCAAGCGGAGGAGCGCCTGGCCAGGTTCTTCGAGCCGGTCGAGCACGAACTCAGCGTGCTCTCTCAGCGCGGCGAGCAGGGGGGGCTCGATGTGCTGGCCGCCGATGCGCTCGCCGCGAGCTTTGCGCCGGTGATCCGTGAGTACCCGCAGGTGTCGTCGATGCTCCTCGCCGACGAATCGGGCAACGAGTTCATGCTGCTGCGTTCCCAGGACGGCTGGCTGTCGCGTGAGACGAGGTCTGGTGAGTGGGAGGGTCGTTCGCGCCTGACCTCCTGGACCGACGACGAGGAATCGCAGCGCACCTCCGAGTGGGAGGACTTGGAGTACGACCCGACGTCGCGTCCGTGGTTTCGCGGCGCGGTGCAGAGCGCCGATCGGGGCGAACCGAACCACTGGACCGAGCCCTACGTGTTCTTTACGACAAAGGACCTCGGCATCAGCGCGTCGCGTTCCTTTATGGTCGACGGGCGCCGCCACGTCATCGCCCTCGACGTGTTGCTCGACGATATCTCCGCGTTCACCACGCAATTGCAGATCCGGTTCGGCGGCAGGGCCTTCGTGCTCGACGAGGATTGGCGCACGATCGGGCTGCCGGCGGATCCGAGGTTCGCCACGACCGCCAGCAGGCGCGAGTACCTCCTGCGCCAGCCGTCCGAGCTTGATCTGGGCGCAGCCGCTGATGCGCAGGCGATCTACGCGGAGCGTCCTCCGGCCCAGACCAGCGACGCGGTCCGATTCCACAGCGCAGGGAGCGTCTGGTGGGCGGACGCGTCGAGATACTCGCTGTCCTCCGAGCGTCACCTCTGGATCGCGGTCCTGATCCCCGAATCCGAGATGCTCCGGGATCTCGGCGATACGCGCATCTGGGTGGGCGGGCTCACGCTGGTGATCCTCGGTGTCGCAACACTCAGGGCGATCATGGTCGCCGGCCGATTCAGCCACCCGATCGAGCAACTCGTCGCCCAGAGCGACCGCTTCGGGCGCGGCGATCTGGACGACACGACGTCCATCGAGTCGCCGGTGCAGGAGGTCCGGCTGCTGGCCGACGCCCACGAGCACATGCGGCGCGCCCTGCGGGCGCTGATCAAGCTCGAGGGCGACCTGCGCATCGCGCGCCAGATCCAGCAGGCCACGATTCCCTCTGACCTCCCGCGCCTCGACGGGTGGGACCTCGGCGCATGGAACCAGCCGGCCGACGAGACGGGGGGCGACATGTACGACGCGTTCATCGCGCGCCCCGATGACACCGAAGCGCGCCAGGAATCCGGCGCCGTGCTCATGCTGGCCGACGCCACCGGTCACGGCATCGGTCCCTCGCTCTCGGCAACGCAGATGCGCTCGATGCTCCGGATGGGGGTCCGCCTCGGGGCTACACCCGGCACGCTGCTCCACCACCTCAACGAGCAGCTGCATCGCGACCTGCCCGTCGGTCGGTTCGTCACGGCGTGGACCGGCGTCGTCCGCGAGGGCTCGAGCGAGATGACGACCTTCAGCGCCGGCCAGGGGCCGCTGCTGTTCTACCGCTCAGCGACCGACGAGGTGGAGCGTTACGACGCCGACGCGCCGCCGCTGGGTGTCCTCGACACCCTGGACGTTGACGCGATGCGAACGTTCTCATTCGACGCCGGCGACATGCTGGTCGTCGCGTCCGACGGGATTTTCGAGGCGGCGAACGAGGCCGACGAGATGTTCGGCGAGGAGCGCGTGATCGAGATCGTGCGCGAGGCTCGGCACTCGAGCGCGCAGGAGATCATTTCCATCCTCGAGGAACGGGTCCGCCGCTTCGCCGGAGGGCGGGCCCAGATCGACGATCAGACGGTGATGATCGTCAAGCGCCGCTCGTGACGGGCTCGGCGGCTTCGGCGTTGTAGTGCCGATCGAGCACCGCTCTCCAGTCGTCGAAGGAAGAGATCTGGGTGAATTCTCGGCGCACCGAATCCGAGTCGGGGTGGTGCGTGCTGAAGCGGACTCCGAACTTTCTCATCAGGCGCCCGGCGAGGCGCTCGCCGTTGAGGGCCATCGAGAGTTCGAAGTGATCGAGCAGCACCGCGCGCTGCTCCTCGATCGTGGGCGCCTCCGGCGTGCGGCCGGCGAGGAGGTCGCGGGCCTGACGGAACACCCACGGGTTGCCGATGCACCCGCGCGCGACGCTCACGGCGTGAACGCCCGTGAACTCGATCATGCGGATGATCTCGTGAGCGGACCAGACGTCGCCCGACCCGAAGATCAGCCGGTCGGGGTAGCGCCGCACGAGGTCACGGAGGAACGTCCAGCGGGACGGCCCGACATACTTCTGCTCGACGGTGCGCCCGTGGACGGTGGCCCAGGAATACCCGAGTTCGTAGGCGCCCTCGAAGATCGCGTGGAAGCGGCGCTCGGCATCTTCCGAGTCGTCGGACCCGCGCCGGATTTTCAGGGTCGTCGCGATACCCGGGGGCACGGCGTCTCGCACGGCTCGGAGGATGTCGAGCGCTCCCTCGGGTTCACGCAGCCAGTGCCCGCCCCGGGCCTTCTTGCGGATCTTCTTCACCGGGCACGCCAGGTTGACATCGATCGCGCAGAAGCCCAGCTCACCGTCACCGGATACGGGCAGGCGCTCGCGCATCTGATCAACGCTGAAGCGCCGGTACACCGAAGCAGGGCGCTTGCCCTGCTCGATCATCTTCACGGCCGCCCGGGCCATCTCGTCCGGGTCGCTGCCCATGATCTGCCCGACCAGGGGCGTGTCCTCGGTCCCGCCGGGGACGTTCTCGGCGATATCCCCCAGATCCGCCTTGGCGAATCCCCGACCCCCGGCGAGCAGGGTCCGGTCCAGGAGCGCCTCGGTCACGCAGAGCGGGCAGCCCTGGCGCCGGGCGACGATCCGCATCGCCGCGTCGGAGTAGCCGGCGAGGCCGGCCTGGAAGAACGGCGCATCGAACCCGGGGACGATCGCTTCAAGACGCGGGTCGACACGGATCGCCCGCGCGGCCCGGGGCACGTCGATTTCCTCGGCGCCCGGGGCGATCGCGGGTGACGGGGGAGTCGCGTTGTTGCTTTCGCACCCCATGCGCGGAAGTATAGGTGTCCATGAGGTGCTCATTCACCGGCGCTGTGCTGCTTGTCGCGGTCCTGATCGCGGGATGCGCGAACAAGACTCCGATGGCCGAACTCCGGCCCTATCCCAGCGAAAAGCCCTCGGGGCCGACCGCCAACATCCAGGTCGTGCGCATCGGCACCATGCTCGAACTCACCAACACCACCGCGACCTCATTCGGCGCGTCGACGCTGTGGCTGAACCAGTCCTACCGGCGTGACATCGACAAGCTCGACATCGGAGAGTCGCTGAGCCTGCGCCTCAAGGAGTTCCGGAACGAATTCGCAGAGCCGTTCCGGGCCGGAGGCTTTTTCGCGACCGAACGACCCAAGAAGGTCGTGAAGGTGGAACTGGAGACCGAGACCCGTCGGATCGGCTTCGTGGTCGTCGGCGACGAGACGGAGGGATAGCAGCCATCGCACTTGCGAACTGGTCCGGGCGACTTCTGGATTCAGGGGTCGTGCCGGGGCCGATCAGACCTGGCGCACGAAAAACCCACCATACCGGGGGAAGTACGGTGGGTAGGAGGGAAGAAACACGTCACCAGAAGTCTACCAGAGCTTTGGGTAGAGGGAATCAAAATCGCGGAAAATGGTGCCAGGTCTGGCGGTCCGAGGCATGGAATCGGACGTAAATCCATAAACAGAAAGAACTTGAATGCTGTGGATGCTCCGTGAAAAACCCGCCTCAGGCCCCTCCAGCACCGGTTCGTACCGGCCACGCAGGCGTGTTTCGCTGCTTGCGGTGATTCTCGGAGCGGCTGCCCTGGCCTCGCTGGCGGGGGCCCTCGGCGCCCAGACACCCGACCGGCAGGATGAGGCGGAGCGGCCCAACGTGGAAACCGGGACGCGGACGCCCGCGCCCGGTGACGACATCATCGTGGTGCAGCAGAATCGCCGTCGCCTCGAGGGAGTCTTCGTCCGCTGGGACAGGTCGAGTGTCACGGTCACGATCGCAAGGGTGGACGTCCGGATCGACGTCGATGCGATCGACCGGATCATCGTGCTCGATCCGCCCCGCGAGCGCTACGAGCGGATGCGTTCGCTGATCGAAGACGACGAGATCGAGCGTCTCATCGTGCTCGCCGAATGGCTCCGGGAGCACGACATGTTCGCCGAAGCTCTCGATGAGCTCGATCACGTGCTCTCGATCGCGCCGGACGAGCCGGATGCCCTCCGTCTCAGAGCGATCGTCCGGGAGCAGTTCGAATTGCAGCGACGCAGCGGCGACTCCGACCCGTCGGCGCCGCTCCCGGGCGACGGCGCGGTGCCCGACTCGCCGGAAGCGGAGCCCAATGCCGGGCTCGACATCGACTTCCCGCTTCTCAGCGATGAGCAGATCAACCTCATGCGGGTGTTCGAGATCGATCTCCGAGATCCGCCCCAGCTGATGATTCCCCGTGAGACCGTCGAGCGGCTGCTGCTCGACTACGCGACCTCGCCGCTGGTTCCCGAGACCCGCGAGGGCCGTGAGGCGCTGCTGGCGAGCAGCCCCCAGGAGATCCTCGATCTCATGTTCCGCCTTCGTGCGCGGGAGAAGTACAGCCGGGTGCAGGTCCTCGACGATCCGGCCTCGATGAAGTTCTTCCGGGACCACGTCCACTCGACGTGGATCACGAATTCCTGCGCGACCACCCAATGCCACGGCGGTGGCAGCGCGGGGGATCTCTGGCTCACGCAGCGTCGGCCGACGAGCCCGCAGAGCGTGTACACGAACTTCCTCATCATGGAGCGTTTCAGACTCGACGCAGAAACGCCTCTGATCGACTACGGCAACCCCGCCCGTTCGGTGCTGCTCCAGATGGGGCTCCCCCGAGACGACGCGATCCGGCCGCACCCGCTCGTGCGGGGATGGCGGCCCGTGTTCCGCGACCGGGAGGCCCGGCGATTCCGGCAGGCCGTCGAGTGGATCGAGGGCATGTACCGGCCCCGGCCCGACTACCCGATCGAGTACGAGGCCCCCGTGGGCAGGGCGCCGTTCGAGCCGAGCGACGAGGGCATCGAGCGCTGAGAAGAGCGGAACCGGCGCCGACGCCCGTGCGGACTCACTGGGGGCCCCGCTCGGAGATCCGGACGCGGGTTGCTACACTCGCCAATTCGACTTCCGACGCAGCCTCTCGTCCGGTCGAGCCGCGATCGGACACCCGCAGGACCCCTGGAGCCGCCATGACGATCCCCGCTTCTCCGCAGGACCGCCAGACCCGTCGCCGCCTCGTCGCGGCTCTCTGCCTCGTTGGCGCCGGGGCTGTCGCGGGATGCGAACGGAACACCGAGACCGAGTCGGCCCTGGCCGAAGCCGGGGCTCAGCTGACCGCGCTGAACTCCCAGGGGCTCGCGGCCGTCGACTCGGAGCAGCGGGCCTCGACGTACTCGGCGGTGATCTCCCGCGTGAGCGGCGTGGCCGGTTCCGCCGACGGCGCGTCGTCGGCGCTCGCCAAGACCCTGCTGGCGCAGGCCTACCTCGGGCAGGCCGAGATCGCCAGCGAGGGATTCGGCGACCGGGTCATCGATGTGACCCGCGAGGCCGCTCGGGCAGGCGCGCTGATGTCGTCCTACGCCGGCAACCAGTCGCTCGTCTCGTCGCTGACCGGGTACGACCCCAGCGAGGATCTCGCCGCGCTCGACGACCAGGCCTCGACGCTGTCCGCGGATCTCTCGCGTCTGCAGGATGACGCCCGCACCCAGCAGCAGGCCATCAATCAGCTGGAGGAGCAGTCGGCCGAGCAGGAGCGGCTCGCGGAAGAGAAGCGCCAGGAATCCGGCGAGCTCAGCGAGCGGGCGCTCAGCGCCCCCCCGCGGGAACGCGCGAACCTGCTGGCTCTGGCGCAAGGCGTGAAGCGTGAGCGCGAGCTCATCTACAAGCGTGCCGAAGAACTGAACGCCGAGGCCGACGCCCTGCGTCCGTCCCTCCTGGAAACCCAGCAGCGTCTGGCATCGATCCGCGCTCAGATCGACGCGACCGCGCGAGCGCGGGCGCAGGTGATCGAGGAAGCCGATGCGCTCCGGGCCGATGCAGACGGCGCCCGCGCGAACGCCGATCGGGTGTCGAGCGAACTCGGGAGCCTGCTCGACGGGATCCGCGCGAACGTCGACGGCGACCTCGGCGCTTCGTTCTCCGAGGTTGAATCGCTCGTGGAGCGAGCGCTCGGTGAATTGAACCAGGCGCGCCGGTCCGGGTCGGAAGTGGCTGTTCAGAACCTGGAGGCCTCGGCCAAGGCGCTCCAGGCGACGCACGCGCGGACAATGGCGGACGTCATGGCGATTCTCGCCGGAGCGTTCGATCGGGCCTCCGCCCTCGAGCCGCCGATCGCCCGGTCTGCCGAGCTCGCCCAGCACGCGGAGGCTTTCCGGGTGCGTGCCGAGGAGCTGCGTCTCACAGCCGCGGATTCGTTCAGCGAAGTCGGTGATCTGGTGTCACGCCAGCAGGCCGACGCGAGCCAGCAAGCGGCGGAAGAACTCGCCGCGCTCAGCGCCACGCTCCGCGGCGAAGAGCCCGAAGCCGAGGAACTCGATCTCGAAGGCGATCCGGGCACGGAATCCGAGGATGGCTCCGGGGCTGACGACCCGACCGCCCCCGACGCCGGCTGATCGCGCTCGGTTCGAAACGCTCAATCCACAGGCAGGTTCTTGTCGCGCCACAGTCGTCGCAGGCGGTCCCTGTCGACGGGCTCGCTGATGATGTTGCCGGGCAGCTCGCGACGGATGATGCCGCCGCGGAGATTGACCAGCGTCCCGGTCTCGGGGCTGTCTTCGGTGACCTGGGTCACGATCGACCAGACGTCCGGGCCCTCGGCCTTGTAGACGTCGCGCCGGAGGCTGAGCTTGCCGAGCTGCGATTCGTAGGCGTAGTAGCCGTACACGCCGGCGAGTTCGTTCGGCACGATGATCCGCGGCAGGGCGTAGAGCATGACCCTCGAGGCGTAGCCGCTCGGGAGCGGGGACCACTGCGATTGCGTGGGTTCCTGGCCGTCCTGGGCCGTGTTGACGACGAGGTTGTCGTCGACGCGATAGCCGGTTTCGATCCATGTGTCTTCGTCGTTGCCCCGGCGGATCGACATCCGGATCGACCACAGCTCACGCGAGCGATCGTCAGACAGGAAGAACGTCGCGATGCTGTCGACGATCATCCCCTCGGCGAGCCGGCGTCCGACGATCTCGGCGATCATGCCCGTGGCCCGATCCCCGGCCTTCCAGCCCGACTGGTCCTTCCCGTCGACCTCGCCGGCGAACCCCTTGCGTAGGTTCACACGCTCGTATCCAAGTTCCTGGGCGTCGCTCGGGGCGCCGCCGGGCGCCGGCCGGTAGATCCGGAAGAAGCGGGTCTCGTTGTCGAAGATGTCCTCGAGGCTGGACGCGCCGAATTCTCGGATGAGGTTCTGGCCCGCCAGCAGCGCCTGGGCGCGCTCGGCCTTCATCTCTTCACCGTCCCGGAACTGCACCGACGCGACGATTGTCTCGTACATCTGGCGCATGGCCGGGAACGACGTCCCGATGCAGTCGAACTGGAAGATCACGAACTGGCCGGGGCCGTTCTGGAACAGGGTGAACCCCGTTGTCGGGACATCCGGCTTCGAAGGGATGTCCATGTACACGCGGTGGGCGTTTCGCCCGCCGATCAGGAGCGTGTCGTCTTCGTCGAAGATCCGGACCAGGGTCTCCGTCCGCCGGCCCTCCCGGCGGGTGTGGAGTTCCTTGGACTTCTCCACGATGTTCGCGACGGCGTCTTCCAGGGTCAGGTCGGTGTTGGAGCTGATCGAGTTGCGGATCTGGAGGATCCAGCTGCGATCGACGCCCTGCGGGATCACCTTGACGTTGGTCTGAGCCGCCAGGAACGACTCGAGGTCGACCAGGGCGTCCTCGGGCAGAAACACGCTCAGACCGAGGCTGGGGATCTCGTAGGGGGCGTCGAAAATGAGCTCGGGCACGCTGACCGGGGCGTCGCGGGTCGCCTGGGCCGCGGCGGGCAGCGCAAGGATTGCCGAGAGGAGCACGGCCAGCGGGGCGGCGAATCTGCTCTTGGAGGTGGTCATGGAGTGTTCTATCGGCACCCCGGAGCCCAGGGTTCGGCATCGGGCAAGGATCCGGGGGGTTTCGGGGCTTGGGGCGAGCTTGACAGGGTGCGCCGAACGGGTATTCTCTTCGCCCTTGTCCCGATTCGGGGCAAGCTGGTGGATTGTGCGCAACGCGGCAGTCGGTCGGAGGCGTCCCGAAACGCTCGTTTCGGGTTCGGCGAGGTCATGCTGCCAGCGAGCGCTGGACTGGTTTAGAGACGGTTCCTCTCGAGCACGGATACGTTCATGAGCGGCGGCAGGATTCGAATTCGGATGGAGGCCTACGACCACCAGGCCCTCGACGCATCGGCGAAAGAGATCGTCGACCACGCCAAGAGGACCAGTGCGAAGGTCGCGGGCCCGATCCCCTTGCCGACGCGCATCGAGCGCTACACGGTGCTCCGGAGCCCGTTCATCGATAAGAAGTCTCGTGAGCAGTTCGAGATCCGCACCCACAAACGGATCATCGACATCACCGAGCCGAACGCGCGAACGGTCGAGGCGCTGAACCGCCTCGTCGTCCCGGCGGGTGTGTTCATCCGCATCAAGGCCTAGCGCGTCGATACGAAACACGGGCCGGTCCGCATCGCTGCGGGCCGGCCCTTTTGATTGGACCCCGGCTCCTCTGCCCGCAAGAGGCACGAGCCCCGGAGCGGACGCCCGTGTGAGGCGCACCGCGACACCGGAAAGAGAGCCCTCGCGCCGGAGCGCGTCGGCACGCAGAAAGGTTGCCCCGTCATGAGCGTCTCGCTCCTCGGCACAAAGCTCGGCATGACCCGCGTGTTCACCGAAGAGGGATCCAGCGTCCCCGTCACGGTGGTCCAGGTCGGTCCGTGCGTCGTCACCCAGGTGAAGCGTGCCGATGAGGCCGACGGCTACAGCGCCGTCCAGATCGCGTTCGACGACATGAAGGCCCGCAACTCGACGATGCCGATGATCGGCCACGACGCCAAGGCTTCCACCGGCCCCAAGCGTCACCATCGCGAGTTCCGTGTCGAAGAGTCGGACATCGAGAATTACGAGCTCGGCCAGACGCTGACCGTCGAGGCCATCGCGAACCACAAGTACGTGGACGTCATCGGCACGAGCAAGGGCAAGGGCTTCCAGGGCACCATGAAGCGTCACAACTTCAAGGGCCAGCCCGCTTCGCACGGCACCGAGCGCAAGCACCGCTCGCCGGGCTCGATCGCGTCGCACTCGTCTAACGCGGGTACGGGCAAGCTCAGCCGCGGCCTGCGGATGGCGGGTCAGATGGGCGCCGAGCGGGTGACCGTCCGGTCGCTGCCGGTCGTGCAGATCGACGCGGAGCGCGGCCTGCTGCTGGTGAAGGGGTCGATCCCGGGACCGAACAAGGGGCTTGTCGAGATCCGCACGCCGCGTCGTCTCTACAAGACCAAGGGCAAGGAGCAGGCCGAGGCGATGGCCTGACCCTGAACAGATGACACAAGCGCCGGGTCGAGGAACTCGATCCGGCTGCCGGCAAGGTCGCAGCACGCGAAACCGGCCGGCGCCAACAGGATTCAACGGTTCGCCGAGTCGGACCCGCATCGCTCCACGGAATGACAGGAGCGGGGGCGGGCGAGGCGGAGCGGGTCAACGCTCGAACAAGTGGTTCGCCCCGGCGTCGGGGCGACGGGCGAGACCCCCAGGCGATGACGAGTGAGATTTCGACGATGGAAATCCCCGTCTATGACAAGAATGGGTCGCAGGTCGGCACTGTGAGTGTCGACGAGCAGGCCCTGGGCGGCGAGGTCAACCCCGCCCTCATCAAGCAGGCGTACGTCCGCTACCACGCGAACCTGCGCCAGGGCTCGGCCCGCACGCGCAACCGCGCGCGGACCGCCGGCTCCACACGCAAGCTCTACCGCCAGAAGGGCACGGGTCGCGCGCGCCCCGGCCCCATCCGCACCCCGGTGCGTAAGGGCGGCGGCCACACCTTCGCCAAGACCCGCGGTCGCGAGGCGTACCACAAGGACATGCCGGTCAAGATGCGTCGCAAGGCCAACCGCAACGCCCTGCTGGCCAAGCTGATCGACGGCGAGGTCAAGATCATCGACTCGCTGGAGTTCGACGCCCCCAAGACCCGCAACTTCCGCGACCTCCTGGAGGCGCTCAACATCGATCGCACCTGCCTGGTGGCCCTGAACCAGGACAACGACAACGCCCGGCTCAGCGCCCGCAACCTCGACGGGGTGACGGTCTCCAACAGCGCCCAGCTGACATGCTGGGACATGCTCAACCACCGCTACATGGTGATCTCCAAGGCCGACCTCGAGGCGTGGATCGCCGGGTCGAGCTCGAAGACCGACAAGTCCGCCAAGGCAGGCCTCAAGCACCGCAGCCATAGCGAAGGGGAGGCCGCCTGATGGAAGCCCACCACATCATCAAGAAGCCCCTGCTCTCCGAGAAGGTGACGTTCCAGACCGAGGACTCGAACCGCTACGCGTTCCAGGTCGCGGTGACCGCCCGCAAGGACGAGATCAAGCAGGCGATCGAAGACCTCTACAAGGTCGACGTCATCAAGATCAACACGGTGACCCACCGCACGCGCAACCGCCGCATGCGCTACGGGATGGTCAAGGGCAAGACGACCAAGAAGGCCATCGTTCGCATCAAGGAAAACCAGCGCATCGAGCTGATCTGACGCCCGCCCGCTCGGGCGATCGGAAAGAAGGACGACGTTATGCCGATCCGCATCTACAAACCCACCAGCGCCGGCCGGCGCAACGCTTCGGTGGTGACCAACGTTGAGGTCACCAAGAAGAAGCCCGAGAAGTCCCTGCTCGTGCCCAAGCCTAAGAAGGGCGGGCGCAACCACACGGGCAAGATCACCGTCCGCGGTCGCGGCGGCGGCGCCAAGCAGCGCTACCGCAAGATCGACTTCAAGCGGGCCGATCGCATCGGGATCAAGGGCACGGTCGTGGGCATCGAGTACGACCCCAACCGCACCTGCCACATCGCCCTCGTGCAGTACGAGGACGGCGTGAAGCGCTACCACATCGCCCCCGCCGGCCTCACCGACGGCGACGAGATCATCACCAGCGATTCGCCGGTCGATCCCAAGCCGGGCGTGTGCATGAAGATCCGCGACATCCCGACCGGCCTGAACGTGCACTGCGTCGAGCTGCAGCCCGGCAAGGGCGGGCAGTTGTGCCGCTCCGCCGGCTCGTACGCCCGCCTGTCCAACAAGGAAGGCCGCTACGCGACGATCGTGCTGCCCTCGGGCGAGCTCCGTCGTGTGGTGCTCGACTGCCGCGCGGTCATCGGCGAGGTCGGCAACGCCGACCAGAGCCAGCGCCGCCTGGGCAAGGCCGGCATGTCCCGCCACCTGGGGCGTCGCCCCAAGACCCGCGGCGTGGCGATGTCCCACGACGCCCACCCGCTGGGCGGCGGCGACGGCCGCTCCAAGGGCAACCGCCCGCCGGTCAGCAAGAGCGGCGTGCCCTCCAAGGGCGGCTCGACGCGCAACCGCGCCAAGCCGTCTGAGAAGCTCATCATCCGCAGGCGCAAGAGCAAGAGGTACGGGCAGCTCAAGTAGGAACACGCCCGCCGGCCCGAGCCGGCGGCGCATTCGAGGATTAGACGATGTCGAGATCGCTGAAAAAAGGCCCGTACGTCGACGAGAAGCTCTACCGCAAGGTCGAGAAGCTCGAGGCCTCCGGGCGCCGCGAGCCAATCAAGACCTGGGCGCGTGCCTGCACCATCGTTCCCGAATTCGTCGGGTACACCTTCAAGGTGCACAACGGCCGGGCCCACGTGGACGTCTTCGTGACCGAGGACATGGTGGGGCACAAGCTCGGAGAGTTCGCCTCCACCCGCCTGTTCCGCGGGCACACGAACAAGAAGGAAGGCATCCGCAACTGACCTCCGCGGCGCGACCATCGCGACGCGCAGAGACAGGAATCTCACCGTGAGAATCAACAGCGACAAACTGAAATCCCTCGCCACCGAGCGCGGCGTCAGCGTCGAGCAGCTCGCGGCCTCCCTTCCCAAGAGCGACCGGCGCAAGCAGGCCGGTCTCGCCGAGAAGAAGGTTCGCAACTGGATGGCCGGGAGCGATCACCCCAGGTGCACGGCCGCCGACATCGCCGCGATGTCCGGCGTGCTGGGCGTCGAGCCCAAGACCATCGCCCGCTTCACCAGCAGCTACCGGTTCGCCCGGTCCAGCTGGCGGAAGGCCGACCTGGTCGCCGAGCTGATCCGGGGCCGGACCGTCGACGAGGCCGAGGCCCTGCTTGAATTCAGCCCGCGCCGCGCCGCCGTGTTCGTCCGCAAGGCGCTCAACGCCGCGTCGCAGGACGCGCAGAACGCCGACGCCGAGCAGCGCAAGCTCGTCGTCACCGAGTGCCGCGTGGACGCGGCGCCCACCATCAAGCGATTCCACCCCAAGGACCGCGGCCGGGCCCACCCGATCGCCAAGCGGACGAGCCACATCATCGTCGGCGTCGAGGAGGTCGGCTAATGGGACAGAAGGTCCACCCGTTCGGATTCCGCGTCGGTATCACCGAGGCGCACAAGAGCCGCTGGTACGCGCCCAAGGCGCTGTACGGCGAGCTGCTGGTCGAGGACTTCCGCATCCGCAAGTTCGTCGACAAGCGCCTGAACCGCACGCCGCCGTTCGCCGCCGTGAGCGACATCCACATCGAGCGCACCCGCGAGGAGCTGAAGGTCATCGTCAAGACGGCCCGCCCGGGCCTCGTGATCGGCCCCAAGGGCGCCGAGGTTGACCGCCTGCAGGAAGAGCTGCAGTACATGACCGGTCGCAAGGTCGCCATCAGCATCCTCGAGATCAAGAACCCGGACATCGAGGCCCAGCTCGTTGCCGAGGGCATCGCCGAGCAGCTCAAGAAGCGGGCCAGCTTCCGGCGCATCGTCAAGATGCGTGCCGAGGGCTCGATGCAGGCGGGCGCGCAGGGCATCCGCATCCTTCTGGGGGGCCGCCTCGGCGGCGCCGAGATGAGCCGCCGCCTGGACACGCGTCTGGGCGCCATGCCGCTCTCGTCGCTCCAGGCCCACGTCGACTACGGGTTCGCCCAGTCCTACACGACCTACGGCGTCATCGGCGTCAAGGTGTGGATCTACAAGGGCCCGTACACCACCGAAGAGACCGAAGAGATGAGCGACGCAGCCGGCGCCCGCCCCCGCGCACGCGGCCGCCGCTGATCGAGAGACCAGAGTGATTCACCACGCGGCGCAGGGCCGCGTTTGACAGAGAAGGCGAGCAGTCATGCCTCGAATGCCAAAGAGAGTGAAGTTCCGCAAGGAGATGCGCCGCGGGCGCGATCGCAAGGCGACGAAGGGCAACTACGTCGCGTACGGCGATTACGGCCTGCAGGCGCTCGAGGGCGTGTGGCTCTCGGCCCGCCAGCTCGAGGCCGGGCGTATCGCCTGCCAGCACTTTCTCAAGCGCCAGGGCAAGGTGTACATCCGCGTGTTCCCCGACAAGCCCGTGTCGTCCAAGCCGCTCGAGCAGCGCATGGGCAAGGGCAAGGCGGACATCGATTACTGGGCCGCGCGAGTGAAGCCCGGCACGATGCTCTACGAGCTCGCCGGCGTTCCCGAGGACGTCGCCCGCCAGGCGCTGGTCCGCGTGGCGATGAAGATGCCGGTGCGTTGCCGGTTCGTCGGGCGCCGCTTGTCCGTCTGAGGCCAGGAGACCCACCCATGGATATGAGCGAAATCCGCAAACTCCCGGGCGACCAGGTCGACGCCGAGCTCGACCGGCTCCAGCGCCGCCTGTTCGATCTCCGCTGCCAGGCGGTGACGGAGAAGATCGAGGACCCGAGCCAGTTCCGGAAGATCAAGTCAGACATCGCCCGGCTGAAGACCGAGCAGCACCACCGGATGAGCCAGAAGGACGGCGCAACGGCATGAACGAAGCGACCACCACATCGTCGAGCAAGAAGGCCATCGAGGCCCGCAGGATCGGCGTCGTCGAGTCCGACGCGCGCGACAAGACCCGCAAGGTCGTCGTGCAGTTCAGCTCCCGGCACCCCAAGTACGGCAAGTACGTCCGCAAGCGCTCGGTGCTCCACGTGCACGACGAGAACAACGAATCCAAGAAGGGCGACCGTGTCGAGATCGCCCACTGCCGCCCCATCAGCAAGACCAAGAGCTGGAAGCTCGTGCGGGTGGTCGCTGCGGCGCCCGGCGCCTGAATCAGATCCACTACCGCCGGCGGCGTGAGCCCGGCGGACGACAGGAAGTTCGAGATGCTCCAGTCAGAATCAAGATGCGACGTCGCGGATAACTCCGGCGCAAGGGTCGCCATGATCATCCGCGTCCTCGGCGGCTCGACCGCCCGCGGCAAGGCCACGCGCAAGCAGGCCGGCGTCGGCGACAAGGTCGTCTGCACCGTCAAGAAGGCGCTGCCCGGATCGGACATCAAGTCCGGCGACATCGTCCGCGCTGTCGTGGTCCGCACCGCCTACCCGACGCGGCGCAAGGACGGCTCGTACGTCCGCTTCGACAAGAACGCCGTCGTCGTCATCGGCGCCGACGGCAACCCCAAAGGCACCCGCGTGTTCGGGGCCGTGGCCCGCGAGCTGCGCGACCAGGGACACATGAAGATCGTGTCGCTCGCGACGGAGGTGATCTGAATCATGCCGAGCCACATCCGCAAGGGCGATGAAGTGATGATCCGCACCGGCGATTTCCGCGGGCAGACCGGGACCGTGGTCCGGGTGATCCCCAAGAAGGAGCGCGTGGTCGTCCGCGGCGCCGGGATCCGCGGGATCGTGCGCAACATCAAGCCGAACCGCGTCAACCCCCAGGGCGGGCGCGTCGAGGTCGACCGGTCCTTCCCGATGAGCAACGTGAGCCCCGTCGTCGAGGGCAAGGCCGCACGCGTGCGTTTCGACACCAAGTCCGACGGCAGCAAGACCCGCATCGCCGTCGCCGGCGGCAAGACCAAGGAACTCAACGCGGTCAGAGGGCCCAAGAAAGCCTGAACCGGGCCCGAAGAGGCCCACTCTCGAGGCTGCGGCCCGAGGAGCATGCAAACGCCATGTCCAAGACCAAGGAAAAAGAAGCCAAGTCGAGCGAGCCCGCGGCCCCCGCCGCACCGCCCCGCCTGCGCACCAAGTACGAGAACGAGGTTTCCGGCCAAGTCGCCGAGAAGTTCGGTCGCGCCAACCCCATGAGCCGGCCGCGCCTCGAGAAGATCGTCATCAGCGTGAACATGGGCCGGCACCTCGAGAACAACAAGCTGCCCGCGAACGTGAAGGACACGATCACCGGGACGCTCACCTCGATCAGCGGCCAGAAGCCGATCGTGATCAAGGCCAAGAAGAGCGTCTCGAACTTCAAGGTCCGCGAGGGCGCCGAGACCAGCGCCATGGTCACGCTGCGGCGCGACCGGATGTGGCACTTCCTCGATCGCCTGATCAACCTGGCCACGCCCCGCATCAAGGACTTCCGCGGTCTCAAGACCAAGGGATTCGACGGCGGCGGCAACTACTCGATGGGCCTGGTCGAGCAGGGCGTGTTCCCCGAGATCGACATGGCCCGGACGAACTTCACGCACGGGATGAACATCAACTTCTGCTTCAGCAACTCCAACCCCGAGGTCAGCCGCTTCGTGCTCGAGGAACTCGGGATGCCGTTCGCGAAGAAGGAATCCAAGAACTGATCCACGGGCGCCGGGCCGGCGCCTTCACGAGAGATCGAGAGCCTCGGCTCACCCGACGGAGACACAGATGGCAACCAAAGCCCAGATCGCCAAGAGCAAGAAGCCGCCGAAATTCAGCACCCGCAAGGTGCGCCGGTGCGAGATCACGGGTCGCTCCCGTGGCGTGTACCGCAAGTTCCGCGTGAGCCGCATCGTGCTCCGTGAGCTGGCGCTCGAGGGCAAGGTGCCCGGCATGCGCAAGGCTTCCTGGTGATCAGCAGTCCACGCCCGGACGGAAAGTGCGCCGGGCTCGAGAGCAAGACAGGTCGAAAACCATGACCATGAACGATCCGATCGCCGACATGCTCACCCGCGTGCGCAACGCCGCGCGCAACCGAGACAAGTCGGTCAACTGCCTGAACAGCAAGGTGTGCAGGGGTATCGCCGCCATCCTGCAGAGCGAGGGCTACATCGATGGCTTCGACGTCATCGAGGACGGGCGACAGGGCCAGATCCGCGTCCGCCTGAAGTACGGCCCGCGCGGTGAGCAGCTCATCACCGAGCTCCAGCGTCAGTCCAAGCCGGGATGCCGCATCTACCGAGGCGTCGAGGACCTCCCCAAGCCCCTGCAGGGCTTGGGCGTGTCGATCGTCTCGACGTCGCGGGGCGTCCTCTCGGACCGCCAGTGCCGCGAGCAGCGCGTCGGCGGCGAGCTCCTGGCGACCGTCTACTAAGCCCGAATCAGTCCACTCCGCTCCACGCGAGCAATCGGAATCAGCCATGTCCAGACTCGGAAAGAAGCCAATCCCGGTGCCGGCGAACGTGACCGTCGAGGTCAGCAAGGCCAAGACGAAGATCTCGGCCGGTTCGAACACGCTCGAACTCGAGCTGCGCCCGGAAGTCAACGTCGAGTTCGACTCGGGCGAGAAGGAGATCCGCGTCACGATCGACCCCGCCGACGAGTCGAACCGTCAGGTCCGCGCCTACTGGGGCATGACGCGTTCGCTCCTGGCCAACATGGTCGAGGGCGTGACCAAGGGGTACGAGCGGTCGCTCGAGGTCGTCGGCGTGGGCTACACCGCGGTCGTCGCGGGTAAGACGCTCGACCTCAAGCTCGGCACCGCCAACACCGTCAAGCTGCCGATCCCGATGGGCGTCGACGTCCAGGTCGAGCGGAACTTCATCCGACTCAAGGGCATCGACAAGCAGCGCGTGAACCAGTTCGCCGCCGAGATCCGGTCGACCCGCAAGCCCGAGCCGTACAACGGCAAGGGCGTGCGCTACACCGACGAGGTCGTGCGTCGCAAGCAGGGCAAGGTCGGCGCCTAAGGGGCGCTTTCAGCACGGAGCCGCGGGACGCCCCGCGGGGAACGACGATGGACAAGCAACGACTCAAGAACATCCGCAGGAACCGGCGCCGTCGCGGCATCCGCAAGCGCGTCGTCGGCACCCCCAGCCGCCCGCGTCTGGCGATCTTCCGCTCGCTGAAGCACATGTACGTGCAGATCATCGACGACATGGCCGGCAAGACGCTGTGCTCCGCTTCGACCCGCGAGGGCGACATCGGCGACGCCTCCCCGGGCAACGCCAAGGCGGCCCAGGCGGTCGGCGATCGCATCGCGAGCCGGGCCAAGGAGCAGGGCATCAAGACAGTGGCCTTCGATCGTGGCGGCTTCCGCTACCACGGGCGCGTCAAGGCGCTCGCAGAGGCCGCACGCAAGGGCGGACTGGAGTTCTAGAACATCCGGCCCCCAGGCGAGGGGCAACCCGAAGGACGACCCGAATATGGCAGAGTTCATCGAAGATTCAGGGCAGCTCGAGAGCAACACCATCGGTGTGTTCCGCAGCGCCGCGACCGTCAAGGGCGGCAAGCGGTTCAGCTTCGGCGCGATGGTCGTGGTCGGTGACCGGCGCGGACGCGTCGCGATCGGCTACGCCAAGGCGAACGAAGTGCCGCCGGCGATCGAGAAGGCCCAGAAGGACGGCAAGAAGAACCTCAAGACCGTGACCCTCCAGAAGGGCACGATCCCGCACGCCGTCGAGGGCCGCTACCTCTCGTCGCGGGTCCGCCTGATCCCGGCGTCGCCCGGTACCGGCGTCGTGGCCGGCGCTACCGTTCGCGCCGTCCTCGAACTCGCCGGCATCACCGACTGCCTCACCAAGGCGTACGGCTCGACCAACAAGAAGAACCTCGCCAAGGCCACGCTCGACGGTCTCCGCCAGCTCCGGATGAAGGACACGGTCGCCGAGCTGCGCGGCGTGACCATCGAGAAGTCGGACGTCGATGAGATCCTCGAGCGCGGCAGCGCGTTCATGCCCGCCACCAAGAGCACAGGCGAAGTCGCCAAGGGCCCGGTCAACACCGTCGGCCAGGACACCCGCGGCGGTGGTCGCGGAGGCAGAGGCGGCGGTCGCGGCGGTCGCGGCGGCGGTGGACGCGGTGGTCGTGGCGGCGCCCCTGGGGGCGCTCCCGGCGGTCCCGCCCCGGCGGAGGCCCCCGCACCGGACGCGGCGCCCGCTTCGGAACCGAGCAACCCGAGCTGAGACTGATCAACCGGGCGCCAGCGCCCGGGCATTGCCGCCCACAGAGGCGGGAGATACCCATCATGATGATCCACGACATCACAGCCATGGCCGGCAAGTACAAGAAGCGCAAGCGCATCGGGCGCGGCGAATCGAGCGGCTGGGGCAAGACCTCAGGGCGCGGCCACAAGGGCGCCAAGAGCCGCTCGGGCTACAGCGCCAAGAAGGCGTTCGAAGGCGGCCAGATGCCGTTCTTCCGTCGCGTCGCCAAGCGTGGCTTCACGAACGCGCAGTTCCGCACGGAGTTCTGGATCGTCAACCTCGGGTCGATCATCCAGCACCCGTCGTTCGCGAGCGGCGGAGAGGTCAACGCCAAGAAGCTGATCGAGGCCGGCCTGATCCGCGACGATTCGCGCCCCCTCAAGGTCCTGGGTGATCTCGGCGAGAACGCCGAGAGCGGCCTGAGCGTCAAGCTCGACATCACCGCCAACCGGGTGACCGACAGCGTCCGCAAGATCGTCACCGGCGCCGGCGGCAGCGTGAACGAGACCGGCACCCGCCGGGACATCGTCCGCGGCATCGATCGCAACAGCGAAGACCGCACGCCCACCAAGCTCACCAAGAAGCCCAAGAACAGGGCCGCCAAGGACTTCTCCCACCTGATGGAGAAGAAGGACGGCAAGGGCAAGGGCAAGGGCAAGGGCGAGTCCAAGGGCAAGCCCGAGGGCAAGAAGTCCAAGAAGGATTGAGGACCGCGGCCTAGAGTCGCCTCCCGCGCCGCCGGCTCGAGTGCCGCGTCGCAAGGCGTCGAGTCGGAAGCACAATGCTGCAAGCTTTCTTCAACATCTTCCGGATCCCGGAGCTCCGCAAGAAGATCCTGTTCACGCTGGCCATGCTCGGCGTGTACCGCATCGGATTCTGGATCCCCGTGCCCGGCGTCGACCAGAGCGCGCTCTCTGATGCCATGCAGGCCCAGACCTCCGGGGGGGGCGGCGGCATCGGCGACGTGCTGCAGTACGTCCAGATCTTCACGGGCGGCAGCTTCAGCCAGTCCACGATCTTCGCGCTGGGCATCATGCCCTACATCTCCGCGGCGATCATCTTCCAGTTGGTCGCCTCGGCCTACGAGCCGCTGAAGAAGCTCCAGCAGGAAGGCCCGAGCGGCCGCCAGAAGATCCAGGAGTGGACGCGCTACCTGACCGTCGCCCTCTGCCTCGTGCAGGGCATCGGCCTGCTCGTGTGGCTCCGAGGCCTCGGCATCATCCACGCCAACTGGGCGTCCAACCCCATCTGGTGGGTGATGGCCGTCACCGCGATGACCGCCGGCACCACGTTCCTGATGTGGCTCGGTGAGCAGATCGACAAGTACGGCATCGGCAACGGCGTCTCGCTCATCATCACCGCAGGCATCCTCTCGGCGATGCCCGGCGCGCTCATCTGGGTAATCACGAACTCGCCCATCGGGCAGATCGGCTGGATCGCCTCGGTGTTCAACATCTCCGCTGAGTCCGGCGCCCCGGGCCTCGGCGGCGACACGCAGCTGTCGTGGATCAGCGTGCTCGCGCTCGCGGCGTTCTTCGTGTTCGTCGTCGCCGGAGCGGTGCTGATCACGGTCGCGCAGCGGCGCATCCCGGTGCAGCAGGCCAAGCACACCCGCGGTCGCCGTGTCTACGGCGGCCAGCGCTCGTACCTCCCGCTGCGGGTCAACCACGGCGGCGTGATGCCGATCATCTTCGCGTCGTCGCTGATGATGATCCCGACCGCCGGGTTCGCCAGTCTGCAGGGCGTCACGCAGGACGCCTCCCAGTGGATGCGCGACCTGGCGAACTTCCTCTCCGATGCGTTCGCGTTCGGCGCGTACCCGTACGAATTGTTGTTCATTCTCATGATCTTCTTCTTCAGCTACTTCTGGACCACCGTCCAGTTCAACCCCGAGGACATGAGCAAGCAGCTGCGCGATCACGGCTCGTTCATCCCCGGTCTCCGCCCCGGCCCGCGCACGGCCGAGTATCTCGAGACCGTCATGGAGCGCATCACGTACGTCGGCGCCGGCTTCCTTGCCGTCATCGCCGTGCTGCCCTCCGTCGCGGCGAGCCAGATGAACATCCCGTTCTTCGTCACGAGCTTCCTCGGCGGGACGGGCCTGCTCATCGTCGTGAGCGTCGGGCTGGACCTCATCCAGCGGATCGAGGCCAACCTCCTGATGCGGAACTACGCCGGGTTCCTCGGCGGCACCGACAACGGGAAGGGCCCGCGCATCCGTGGCCCGCGCTCGATCTGAGTTCTCGCGAGCACGCACATACGTGAGCAGTCGCACACCCAGTGACGGGGCGGACCATCCGACGAGCCCCTCGGGTATTGCTCTCCGCACGGCCGAAGAAATCGACGCGATCCGGAACGCCGCCCGCGTCGTCGAAGCGGCGCTCGGTGCGTCTTTCGACGCCTGCCTCCCCGGCCATCCCACCTCGGAAATCGATCACGCCGCCCGCGCAGCGATCGAGCAGGCCGGCGCGGAATCGCTGTTCCTGGGCTACCGCCAGGGCTCGAGCCCGCCGTTCCCGGCTGTCGCCTGCGTGTCGGTGAACGACGAGGTCGTCCACGGCGTGCCGGGCGATCGCGTTCTCCGAGAGGGTGACCTCGTCTCGATCGACATCGGAGCCCGGGTCGATGGCTGGTGCGCCGATCTGGGCACCAGCCGCGTGCTCGGAGACGCTCCGGGAGCGCTCGCCGATCTCCGTACGTCGACCCGCGCGCTGATCAGCGAATCGATCGCGTCGATCGTGCCCGGCAGGGCGTGGTCGGAGATCGGCGCGTCGATGGAGGCCCGGGCCGACGAACTCGGGTACGGCATTGTCACCGAGTACGTCGGGCACGGAGTGGGGCGGACCCTGCACGAGCGGCCCAAGGTGCCGGCGTACCGGAGCGGGTTCACCGGGGAGGATTTCGTGCTCCAGCCGGGTATGGTGTTCGCCTTGGAGCCGATCCTCACGCTCGAGCGTGGCCGATCCAGGCTGAGACGCCGTGACTCGCTCCCCACGTGGCGGATGCCCGTGCGGGTGGCGGATGACGGCTGGACCGTGCGGACTGCCACCGGGACGCCCGCCTGCCACGAAGAGTGGATGCTGGCGGTCACCGAGGAGGGCTGCCGGGTGATCGGGTGCCCTCCATGGCCCGATCGGGCCGGATCCGGGGCCGGATGCATCCCGACGAGGACTGTGGTATAGTGTTGGGCTCCGCTCTGGGGCGATGGAGAGGCCTCCAGAGCCACTCAGAGCGTATCGGTAAACCCCGCTTTCAGCAGCAGTTCGGAGTCTGCCCACAAGGTTTCGCTCCGCGCTGTGCCAGCAGCAGACAAGGCTGAGGTTCGCAGCATGAAGGTTCGAGCAAGCGTCAAGAGGATCTGCAGCTCCTGCAAGATCATCCGCCGGAAGGGAAAGGTGCGCGTTATTTGCACCGCCGATCCCAAGCACAAGCAGGTGCAGGGCTGATCGCCCGGCATTGAAGGAGCTACGCAGCTATGCCCCGCATCGTTGGCATCGACGTCCCCGACCGCAAGCCGATCCGCTACGCGCTTCGGTACATCCACGGCATCGGCCCGCGCTTCGCTGAGGAGATCCTCGAGCGCGCGGGCATCGACCCCATGAAGCGCGCCAGCGACCTCGCCGAGAACGAGGTTGCCCAGATCGCCGCGCTGATCGACGCCGAGTACCTCGTCGAGGGTGCTCTGCGGCGCCAAGTTCAGCAGAACGTCGCGCGTCTGCGTGACATCCGCTCCTACCGGGGCGAGCGTCACCGTCGCGGGCTCCCGACTCGGGGCCAGCGCACTAAGTCAAACGCCCGCACCCGCAAGGGCCGCAAGAAGACCGTCGCCGGCAAGAAGGGCGTCAAGGGCTAATCAGCATGATCCATCGCCGGCACGCGCCGGCGGGTTGAGAACAACTCCGGTCCGATCCTCGTCAGCCCCGTGGGCGCGCGAGAACACCCGGGTCAGAAGGAACCGCACGCCACATGGCAAAGAAGCAGAAGAAAGTCCGCAAGAACGTCGTCAAGGGCATCGCCTACATCAAGGCGACGTTCAACAACACGATCGTCACCATCACCGACATGAACGGCGAGGCCCTCTGCTGGGACTCCGCCGGGACGATCGGGTTCAAGGGCGCCCGGAAGAGCACGCCGTTCGCCGCCACCCGCGCCGGCGAGTCGTGCGGCTCCAAGGCCCGCAAGATGGGCATGGTCGAGATCGAGGTCCGCATCCGGGGCGCTGGCGCCGGGCGCGAGTCCGCGATCAACGGCCTGACGTCCACCGGCCTGCGCGTGACGGCCCTCGAGGACCACACCCCGGTCCCGCACAACGGCTGCCGCCCCCGCAAGAAGCGGCGCGTCTGACGGCCGGAAACAGCATCTCCACCCTGCCGTCGCGAGGGCACGCGGCGACGGCGAGGGCTTCACGATCGACCAGCGTGCTGCCGCAGAGAGGAAGAAGAGGGCCGTTGCTCGCCTGGCGGGAACAGCGGGACCTCGAGGACTCCACGCGGCGCTCGCCTGAGCATCAGGACGACCCGCCAGAGACGGAGAACGATTCATGAGAGTTCGTTGGCGCGGCTTGGAACTGCCGAGCAAAGTCATCCAGCAGGAGAAGTTCGCGACGGCCGACTACGGCCGGTTCGTCGTCGAGCCTTTCGAGCGCGGATTCGGGACCACGATCGGGAACGGCCTCCGCCGGGTGCTCCTCTCGAGCCTCGAGGGAGCCGCGGTGACCGCCATCAAGATCAAGGGCGCCGAGCACGAGTTCACCTCGATCCCCGGCGTCATGGAGGATGTCACCGACATCGTCCTGAACGTCAAGAACCTGATCGTCGGCCTCGAGGGCGAGGAGCCCCGCGTGATGCGTCTCGGCGCCGCGGGTCCGGGCGAGGTGACCGCCGATCTGATCGAGGCGGACACCAACGTCACGATCTACAACAAGGACCTGGTCATCGCCACGCTGACCGACGAGATCGACTTCGAGATGGAGCTCCACGTCGGCAAGGGGCGCGGCTACGTGCCCGCCAGCGAGCAGTACGCCGACGAGGAGGAGCAGGAGATCGGGGTGATCCCGGTCGATGCGCTCTACTCGCCGGTGCAGCGCGTCAAGTACAGCGTCGAGAACACGCGCGTGGGTCAGAAGACGAACTACGACAAGCTCACGATGGAGGTCTGGACCAACGGGACCACGTCTCCCGAGATGGCGCTCGTCGAGGCGTCCAAGATCCTCCGCAAGCACCTCAACCCGTTCGTTCACTACTTCGAGGCCGGCGAGGAGCGTGTCTCCGAGGCCGCCGCCGCCGCCGCGAGCGTGGACGACGAGCTGATCCGCAAGCTGCAGATGCCGATCGGCGAGCTCGAGCTCTCCGTCCGGGCCAGCAACTGCCTCGAGTCCGCGGCGATCGCCACTGTCGCGGATCTGGTGCAGAAGACAGAGGCCGACCTTCTCAAGGTCCGCTCGTTTGGAAAGACCTCGCTCCGCGAGGTCCGCAAGAAGCTTCAGGAACTCAACCTCAGCCTGGGGATGCCCCTCCCCGAGGGCGTCAACGCGTAGGGATTCAGCCATGCGTCACCGCAGAGCCGGATACAAACTGGGCCGCACGTCGAGCCATCGCCAGGCGATGCTCCGCAACATGGCCGTGTCGCTGTTCGAGCACGGTCAGATCGTCACGACCGTGCAGAAGGCCAAGGCGCTCCAGCCGTTCGTCGAGAAGATCGTGACCCAGGCCAAGCGTGGTGACATCCACTCGCGGCGCCTGATCGCGGCGAAGCTCGGCGGCGATCGCCGGGCCTTCGACTGGCTCTACCTGCCCAAGGGCGCTACCGAGGAAGAGTCCGACAAGGTCCGCAGGCTCAGCGAGCGGGCGTCGCAGTTCTTCGACGTCCCCGATTCGTCGGAGGTTGAGCGAGATCGCTACGGCGATATCCGCAAGGCCCCCAGGATCGTGAAGCACATCGTCGACAACGTCGCGCCCCGCTTCCAGGACCGCGCCGGTGGCTACACCCGCATCGTTCGGCTCGGGCGCGTCCGTCTGGGCGACGCCGGTGAGCTGTGTGTGATCCAGTTCGTCGGGGCCGAAGAAGGCCCCGAGATCGGCGGCAACCTGAGCCGGCGTCGTCGCAAGGCCGACCGGCGCACCGCCTACGCCGCTGAGGTCCGCAAGGGCTTCGCTGCCGCGGCAGCGCCCGAGGCAGCCGAGCCTGAGGCCGACGAGGCCGCGACCGCTGTCGCCGAAGCGCCCGCCGAGGCCGAGGCTACCGAAGAGACCGAGACCAAAGACGCCGAGAGCTGATCCGTCTTTGACAACCCGGAACCCACCCCGCCCCGGCCACGTGCCGGGGCGTTTTCTTTCGATCACTCCGCTACACTCGCATTCCCATGGTCAGCGAACTGGATCAACTCGAATCCGAGGGGCTCTCGCTTCTCGAGCAGGCGGGTGACGTCGACAGCCTCGAACAATGGCGCATCGAGTTCCTCGGGTCTAAGGGGCGGCTCAAGGCGGCCCTTGGAAAGATCAAGGAGGTCCCCGGGGACCAGCGCAAGGCGTACGGCCAGCGCTCCAACGAGGTGAAGAAGTCACTCGAGGGCGCGTTCAAGGCCCGGCAGGCCGGGAACGGCGCGGCGCCCGCGGGTGCTTCCAAGGGTCCGATGCTCGACGTGACGCAGCCCGGCGTGGCGCAGCCCCTGGGCAAGGCTCACATCCTGACCCGCGTGCGGGCCGAGCTCTGCGAGGTCTTTGCGCGCATGGGATTCGAAGTGGCGCAGGGGCCGGAACTCGAGGACGACGAGCACAACTTCGTGAAGCTCAACGTCCCGGACTCGCACCCGGCCCGCGAACCGATCGACAATTTCTATATCGATGAACCCGGCGACCCGTCGCGCCCGCGCATGCTGCGCACGCAGACATCGACCGTGCAGATCCGAGTGCTCGAACAGGCGATCGCCGAGGGATGGGGTCCGCCCCTGAAGATCATCGCGCCGGGGCGGGTGTACCGCCCCGACACGGTCGACGCGACGCACTCGTTCATGTTCCACCAGCTTGAGGGTCTCTACGTTGCCGAGCGGGTGACGATGGTCGAGCTCAAGACGACGCTCTTCCAGTTCGCCCGCATGTACTTCGGCCCCGATGCCGAGGTGCGCCTCCGCCCGAGCTTCTTCCCGTTCACCGAGCCCAGCGCCGAGCTGGACATGAAGATCCGGCTCCGTCCGGACAAGCCCGCCGAATGGATCGAGCTCGGCGGCAGCGGGATGGTCGACCCGTCGGTGCTCGAGGCCGTCGGGCTCGACCCCGAGAAGTGGACAGGGTTCGCGTTCGGGTTCGGGATCGAACGCATCGCGATGGGCCGCTACGGGATCCCCGACATCCGCATGCTCTTCGAGAACGACGTCCGTTTCCTCGAGCAGCTGTAATCCACCACGGTTTCTGCCCAACCACGCGTTGTTCGGGGCAATTGGGAGACGGCGCATGGCCGACGCACGCGAAGAATTCGACAAACTCGCCGAGCAGAGCGAGCCGCCGCTCTACGTGGACCGCGATTCCGGCGGCTCGGATGAGATGGATTTCGTCGACCCGCCCGGTTGGCCCAAGCCGATCGGGATCATCGACATCATCTGGGGCGTCATCAACATCGGGTGCACCGGCTGCGGCATCGGGATGCAGGTGCTCTTCTCGGGCATGATGAACCAGGCGTTCCCCGACGGGGTCCCCCCGATCATGCAGAACCCGCCGATCCTGAACTACGTCGCGGCGGCGATCGGCGCTGTAGTAGCCATCCTGCTCATCGTCGCGGGAGCGGTGCTGCTCGGTCGGAAGGCCATCGCTCGCCCGCTGCACCTGGTGTACGGCGTGCTCGCCGTGCTCAGCATCGTCCTGAGCGCGTACATCCAGCTGCAGGTGCAGCAGGAGATCGCCGAGTGGGTGCAGCAGAACCCGGACACCGCGTTCGCCCAGCAGCAGAGCCAGGGTGGCGCGATCGGGGCGCTGATCGGCGTGATCGTCACGCTGCTCTTCGGGATCTGGCCCGTGTTCTGCCTGGTGTGGTTCGGCGTGATCAAGCGCGACGCCAGCGAGATCGAGCGCGGCGCCGAGCAGCTCGTCTAGCCGACCTCACGGCGCTGGAAGAGCAGCACCGAGAGGCTGAGGAACATCACGATCTGCACCGCCCCGTACACCAGCACGAGGGCGATGTAGCGGGGGGGCACGTCGTGCCCCTGGGTGATCGCGTCGACAAGCCAGAACATCTGGAGGTTGGGGACGATCGCCCAAGCCCCGAACGCCCCGTAGTTGTATTCGGTGTAGTTGGCGAACAGGTAGTCACCCTCGCGCGGCGGCCTGCGGACATCCAGGTCCCCCGTGTTGAGCAATTCGAGCTGGATGTCGCCGTTGCGCTGCAGCACGACGAGGCCCTGCAGAGCGTTGGGCCCGCTGATGTTGCCGACGTCGTCGATGTCCACACGTGACTGCGCCTGGCGGGGCACGATCATCACGAGCCCTGACGGCTCGGGCCCGTAGTACAGCGCGCGACCGGGGTCGACGTCCGCCTTCGGGGGGCTCTCGAGCGTGATCGTGAGCGTGTCGCCGGCGACGGCCATCGACACGTCGTCGAGGTTCTCGACCTCGCGGATGACGCCCACCTGGACGTTCGAGAACGCGAAGCGCCCGAAAAGGTGGTTCGACAGCAGCCCGAGCATGAGCATCCCGGCGCAGACGACGATCGTCATGACCTGCCCGAGCCTGGTTGACGCCGCGAGCGCGACGGATGTCAGCACGAGGATCGCGACGATCGCGCACCCCGACGCGATGAGCACCTGGGGCTTGAAATCGGTGGACATCGCCTGCCACTCGAACTGGCTGCTGATGCCCAGCGTGATGAAGTACCCCAGCAGGGCCGACGGGAGCATGGTGAGGATGGCCGTCGAGCTGAAGACCCAGCCGTAGAAGTAGTTCCCCCAGGTCGCCAGGGCCATCGAGCCCAGGATCGACCCCACCCCGAAGAACACGACCACCAGGTCGACCCGGTCCCGGGCCGTCGACATCACCCCGTGGCGGATCATGAACAGGAAGAACACCGTCATGATCACCGAGCCGATCAGGATCGCCCCGGAGACGCCGATGTACTTGCCCAGGATGAACAAGGGGCGTCCGACGGGCTTGCTGATGACCGTCAGCACGGTCTTGTTCTGGATCTCCTGGCTGAGGACGCTGGTGGCGATGAAGGCCGCCAGGAGCGTTGCGCAGACCATCACGGTCGCTAAGCCCATATCCAGAAGCAGTTTATCGTCGCCGGAGACCTCCATGTCTTCCGTGTAGCCCATGGTGTAGGCGCTCAGCAGCATGTTGAACACCTGCAGCACGGCGCTGGCGAACACGATCACGAAGAACACCGGCTGGCGGAGGCTCTCGAGAAAGGTGTTGCGACTGATGGCGAGGATCTGAGAAAGCATCGTTGGAGCAGGGGGATTCGCGGGCCGGGCCGCCCGGGGGATCGCGCCGCTCGTGCAGCGTGCGCGGCGAAAAGGTCGATCTCTGGTCCCGGCGGAGAACACCGCCCGGCGTGGATCGTACAGGATGTACGCTCGGCGACGCCGGAGGTTTGTATCGGCGCGCGGAGTCCGCTCGGAAGAGCACCGGCTCGGGTGGACATGCCCGCAGGAGCCCGCGAGAATGCGGGCCACCCAGCGGCTGTCGAGAGACCCAAACCCGTCCGGCACCCCGAACGGACGCCGAAGGCGCCGAGCGACGGAGTCGCACAGCAGTCTCGACAACGGGCCGGCGCCGCGAGAGAGGGCGCGAGCAAGCACAGCGAGATCCAATGATCGCCGACCACCTTTCATACCAGCGGGCCCGCACCGTCAGCCTCACCGGCCTGGCGCTGCAGGCGCTGCTCGGGACGCTCCTCCTGCTGTATGCCCTGATCGTGGGGGACGAGCCGGCTCTCACCGGTTCGCTCGCCATCCTCTGCGGCATCCCGATCTGGATCGCGCTCGCCGTCGTGTTCCACCAGCACCGGCTCGAACGCCTGGAGGCGATGGAACTCGAGGCGTTCGAGAGCTCAGCAGCCGCCGAGGCGTCGGTGTTCGAGACCGCCCGCGCCGAGGAGCAGCCCCAGGCCAGGCGACTGGTCGCCTTGCACAAGTGGTTCCTCCCCGGAGTCAGCATCGTGGTCGCGGTGCTGCTGGCCGGCATCGGCTTGGTGCGTCTGCTGCGCGCCCAGAACACGCTCCGGAACGAGGGCGCCTTCCCGCTCCCCGACGAGCAGGGCTGGGCGATGGCGATCGGCGTCGCGCTCGTGATCGTCGGGTTCGTTGCCGCCCGATTCGTTGCGGGCATGGCCAAGCAGAAGGCGTGGATGCTCCTGCACGCCGGCTCGGCCGGCGCGGTGGGCGCCGCGATGATCGGCGCCGGCATCGCCGTGGCGAACTTCATCGATCAGACCATGCAGGCGGGCAGCCTGCTGCGCTATCTCGACATCGTCTTCGCGTTGTTCATGATCGTCCTCGGCATCGAGATGGCGCTGAACTTCCTGCTGAACCTCTACCGCCCGCGCAAGGCCGGTGAGTACCAGCGGCCCGCGTTCGATTCGCGGGTGCTCGCGTTCATCGCGGCGCCGGACCGGCTGGCCGAGTCGATCAGCGATGCGATCAACTACCAGTTCGGGTTCAACGTCAGCTCGACGTGGTTCTACCGGCTGCTCGCGCGGTCGGTCCTGAGCCTGGCCCTGCTGGGTGTGCTCGTCGTCTGGGCACTCTCGGTGTTCACGGTCGTGAAGCCCGAGGAACGCGGCCTGCTCCTGATCAACGGAAAGTTCCAGCGGGAAGTCGGGCCGGGCCTGGTCGTGAGCTGGCCCTGGCCGTGGTCGCGTGTCGATCGATTCCCCGCCGAGTCCGTGAACCAGATCCGCGTCGGCTCGAACCCGCCCGAGGCGGGGAACCCGATCCTCTGGACCAACGAGCACAGCGATGTCGAGCGGTTCTTCCTCGTGCAGCCGGCCAGCGTGAGCATCGACTCCGCTGGGGCGGCCAGCGACAGCGACCTCAACCTGATCTCTGCCGAGTTCCCGATCAGCTACGTCGTGACCGACCTGCGGAGCTACAAAGAACTCGCGCAGGACGCGCGCGGTGACGACGTCGATCAGATCCGCAGGGATCTGCTCGAGGCGATCGCTTCCAGCGTGATCATCGAGTACATGGCGACGCAGGACGTCGACGCTGTACTCGGATCGGCCCGTCGTCAAATGGCCGAAGACCTGCGTGGTCTGATCCAGGAGGCGTTCGACACCCAGGCGGGCCCGCTCAACAGCGCGGGCCGCCCCGCGGGCGCCGGGGTCGAGGTCATGTTCGTCGGCGTCGCCGGAGTCCAGCCGGAGAAGGAGGTCGCCGCAGCCTTCGAAGAGGTGGTCGCCGCAGACCAGCTCCAGCTGACCCTGATCGAGCAGGCCGAGGCCGACGCGATCCGCACGCTCGCCGGCGTTGTCGGCGACGTCGACCGGGCCAACACGATCATCGATGAACTCAACGCCCTGGATCGCATCAAGACCGCGGGCGCCGACGCAGAGTCCGTGGCCCTCCAGGAGCAGAGGGTGCTCGATCTGATCATCGACGCCGGCGGCGAAGCCGCGGTGCTCGTCTCGCAGGCCCGGGCCGAGCGCTGGCGTCAGCACATGGGCACGGCCGCACGGGCGGTGTCGATCAACGGCCAGATCGCCTCGTACCGCGCCGCGCCGGGCCCGTTCCGCGTGGCTCGCTACATCGAAGCACTCCGCGAGGCCGCCCAAGCGGCCCGCGTGTACATCTCGACAGTCGACGGGGTCAGGATCCGCCTGAACCAGGAGGAGCAGACCCCGATCATGACCGGATTCGACCTCGACGGGGGTGACCAAGAATGACCCGGCCCGCCAGCGACCAGCCTACCGGAGCCCGCCAATGCGCACGTATGTAATGATCGCCATCGCCGTCGTGATCGTCGGCGGCTTCGTGGCGTACATGTCTTCCTTCACCGTGAAGTTCACCGAAGCCGCGGTCGTGACGACCTTCGGCAAGGTCGGCTCCGGCGGCGTTGTCCGCACGAACGGGCTGCACTTCAAGGCGCCCGCGCCGATCCAGAACGTCACGCTCTACGACACGAGGGCTCGGTTCCTCCAGGTCGAGAGCGAGACGCAGCAGACGGCCGACAACCGGCAGATCGTCGTCGAGGCGTTCATGACTTGGAACGTGGCCGACCCCGCCACGTTCTACCGGCGCTTCCGCAGCCAGTCGGGCACCAGCGCCCGTGAGCACTACGTCCAGGCAGAGAGCCAGCTCACCTCGCTGCTCCGCAGCGCCATGTCCGAGGTGAGCAACTTCCGCCTCGGCGAGCTCTTCGCGCCCGGCGTCGGCCAGTCGCGCCTGAGCGATCTTGAGGACGCGGTCTTCCAGCGCCTTATCTCGGAAGGCGCCGACTCGACGCTCGCAGACGAGGACGCCGGCAGCAGCGGGGCGGCCGACCCGGCCGAGCGGGGCAACCTCCCGCAGTACGGCATCAACATCACTCTCGTCGGCATCGATCGAGTTGTGCTCCCCGAGGACACGACGCGCCAGGTGTTCGAACGCATGACCGAGGCGCGCAAGCGTCTGGCCGCCAAGGCCGAGAGCGAGGGCGAGGCCCTCGCCACCGCGATCCGGTCGGAAGCCGAGAACAACGCTTCGAGGATCCGCGAATTCGTGCGCTTCCGCGCCGACCAGATCCGCAACCAGGGCAACCTGGAAGCGGCGCAGTACTTCGCGTCGATGAACGAAGATCCAGAATTGGCGAACTTCCTCACGTCGCTCGACCTGCTCCGCAACGGGCTCGGTCGCAAGGTGACGCTCGTGCTGCCTTCCACCATGCCCGGCATGGTGCTCTTCGGGGCCGAGGCGTTCAGCGCGGTGCAGCAGGGCCAACTCCCGTCGGTGTTCGAGGGCGCTCCGTCGGCCTCGGCCGATCCCGAGAGCCCGCGCGTGACTGAGACCAGCACACCCCAGCCCGAGGGGGGCTCCCATTGACCGGGTCTGATCCGAACGACAACCCGAACGACGTGCTCGCCGACGTCGGGGACGTCGAGGAGATGCCCGTCGAGGAAACCCGACGCGCCGCATCGCTGACCCTGCGTTCGGACGAGACTCGCGAGGCCCGCGCCGCGTCGATGGAGGCGGCCAACCGCTCCCTCGCCGACGCGCTGCGGATCACCTACCGCGGATTGCAGGCAGTGATGATCGCGCTCGTCGGGCTCTTCGCGTTCAGCGGGTTCGAGCAGGTCAACCAGGCCGAGAGCGGCATCCGCGTCGACCTCGGCGTCATCAAGTCCGAGCGTCTCGACCCGGGCTTCCAGTTCGCCCCGCCCTACCCGTTCGGCGAGATCATCAAGGTCGGCACCGGCAATCGAACGCTCGAGATCGACACCGCGTTCTGGCCGGACCTCCCGGAGCGAGATCGGGGCAAGTCGCTCGACGAGGTGCAGGCGCGCGGGCTCCCGCTCCAGCCGGGCAAGGACGGCTCGCTCCTGACCGCAGACAAGAACATCGCCCACGCGCAGTTCACCATCGTGTACAGCGTCGCGAACCCCATCGCCTACGTGCGCACGTTCAAGGTCGCCGAGGGATCCTCGATCAACGACCCTTCGGACTTCTCCCGCGCGATCGTCCGGTCGTGCGTCGAGCGGGCGGCCGTCCACGTGGTCGCCGAGGTGCCGATCGACGACCTCCTCAAGCGCGGCTCCGGCGCCTCGGCCCAGGGCGGGCGTGAGGACACCCTGGAGTCGCGGATCAGGCGCCTCGCCCAGGAACGCCTGGACTCGATCGGTCCCGACGGGGACAGCGGCATCGAGATCAGCCAGGTCATCCTCCGCAGCGCCTCGCCGCCGATCCGCGTCCGTCGCGAATTCAATCAGGTGCAGATCGCCCAGTCCGACGCGGGCAAGGCCCGGGACGAGGCTCTCGGCGATGCGAGCACGGTGCTCAACGGCATCGCGGGGAGCGCACACGAGCCGCTGCTCGACCTCATCGACAAGTACGAAGCGGCGCTCGATCTCGGCGAGGACGAGCGGGGCGAGCAGCTGCGCGGCCTGATCATGGACGTGCTGGACGGCGGGTTCAACACATCCCCCGATCGGCCGGTCGTCACGATCGACGGGCAGGACTACCAGAACGTGCGCCTCTCGGGCGAAGCCTCCGAGTCGATCGGTGAGGCGCGCCGGTTCGCCCAGACCGTCGCGCAGCGGGCCCAGCGCCAGGCCGAGACGTTCGCCGCCAAGCGCGAGCAGTACCGCGTCAGCCCGGCGGTCTTCGCGCTGACCGAGTGGTCGCAGGCCTACCTCCAGTTCCTCCGCAATCCGACGGTCGAGGTCCTGTGGATCCCCGAGGGCGCAGAGTTCGAATGGCTCATTACCCCTGACCCCGAACTCGCCCGCCAGCGGGAGACACAGCAGTACCAGGAGGATGTGCAGAACAACCTCCGCCTCCAGATGCTGCCCGACGCACCGAACTGACAGATTCAATGGCAGAACAGTCCACCTCCAAGCACACGCAGTCTGAAGAAACGATCGTCGCGGCCCAGGGCCTGACGAAGGTCTTCAAGGATTTCTGGCACCGCGACCGCGCCCGCGCCGTCGACGGCATCGACTTCCAGATCGGTCGCGGCGAGATCTTCGGGTTGCTCGGGCCCAACGGCTCGGGCAAGTCGACCACGATCAAAATGATCCTGGGCCTTCTCAAGAAGACCTCGGGCAGGCTCATCGTCTTCGGCAAGGCGCCCAGCGAGGTGACGACCAAGAAGCGCATCGGGTACCTGCCCGAAGAGTCGTACCTCTACCCGTTCCTCAACGCCCGCGAGACGCTCGACTACTACGGCAAGCTCTTCAACCTCGACGCGCGCACCCGCGCCGAGCGCATCGACGGCCTGCTCGACATGGTCGGCCTCACGGCGGTCCAGTTCCGCCAGGTGCGGGAGTACTCCAAGGGCATGCAGCGCCGCATCGGCCTTGCCCAGGCGCTGATCAACGACCCCGAGTTCCTGATCCTCGACGAGCCGACCACCGGCCTCGATCCGATCGGCACCAGGCAGGTCAAGGACCTGATCGTCGAGCTCGGGCGCCGAGGCAAGACGATCCTGCTCTCCAGCCACCTGCTCGCAGACGTCGAAGACGTCGTCGATCGCATGGTGATCCTCTACGGCGGCAAGATCCGCGCCGAGGGCAGCTGCGAAGAGCTCCTCGAGGCCCGCGAGCGCAACGTCATCGAGACGGACGAGCTCGACGAGGCGACGATCGAGGAGCTCCGCTCCGTCCTCGAGAAGCGCAACCACACCGTCGAACGGATCACGCGACCGCGCCAGAAGCTCGAAGAGCTGTTCGTCGGCATCGTCGAGCAGGCCCGCGCCGAGCAGATCGCCACGAGCGGCGCCACGCACGCCGGATCGACCGCGTCGTTCCTCCAGAGCGACGAGAAGACCGAGGCCAAGGAGGGCGAGGCGCTCATCGAGAGCCTGATCGAGACCGAGCCGGCGCCGGCGAGCGCCGCACCCGACGACGCCGCGCCGGTCGCACAGGCGCCGGAAGAAGAGGAAGGCGCGTCCGTCATCGCCGACCTTCTGGAGACCCAGGACGGATCATCCTCGGGAGCGAAGGCTGCCGGTGCACAGGCGTCGTCCGATGAGGCCGGCTCGGGCCCCGACGAGGACATGATCGCCGATCTCCTCGGTGGCCCCGACGAGGACCCGAGGGACCGTCCGTGAGTCTGTCGGAGCGACTCGGCCAGCTGAACCGTGTGCAGCGGACGCTCTGGTTCCGCCTCGGCGCCACGGCGCTGGTCGTGCTGATGGCGGTCGGCCTGGCGATCGGCCTGTGGATCGCCTCGCGCGATCTCGACGGGATCATGAACGACGTGGCCATGCGGGCTCAGGAACGCTCGCAGCGGGTTGTCGCCGGGACCGAAGCGGAATCCGGTCCGGTCGGCGTGGTGCGTGACGCGATCGACTCGGCTCTCCTGTCGATGCAGGTCCCCGACGCGGAAGAGCTCCGCGATCGCGGGCTGTCCGAGGAGTTCATCCGGCGGGCCATCGATAGCGCGAGCCCCTGGAGCGTCGTCGGCGCTATCGGCGTCGTGGCGGCGCTCGCCATCGGCGTGGTGTGGCTCGGGCTCGGTCTGAGCTACACCGGGATCCTCCTGGCCGGATGGGTGCCGGCGCTGATCCTCTCGTACATCCCGGGCCTGCAGGGACTCGGCACGCTGCTGTTCGGCGCGATACCGCTGGCGTTGGCGTTCCTGACCGGCATGGAGACGCTCAAGATCGCGCTCTCGGGTCCCTCGCCGGTGCTCGCTGTTGCGCGCAACGTCCTCGCCGAGGCGGTGCGCATGAAGATCAGCATCGTCTTCATCGTCCTGCTCATCTTGCTGCTGTCGACGACCCCGAGCCTCCTCAACGACGAGCAGCCCCTGCGCTACCGGGTGCAGAACTGGCTGCAGTACGGCACGGGCCTCTCGTTCGTGGTCCTGGCGCTGCTCACCCTGTTCTTCTCGACCGCGACCGTCGCGTTCGAGCAGCGCGACAAGGTGATCTGGCAGACGATGACCAAGCCCGTGCGCGCCTGGGAGTACATCCTGGGCAAGTGGTCCGGCGTCGTCGCGCTCAACGCGGTGCTCCTGACGGTCACGGCATCGGGTGTGTACCTCTTCACCGAGTACCTGCGCCGCCAGCCCGCCCACGGCGAGATCGCCTACCAGGTCGACTACTCGGGCCAGATCACCCGGGGCTTCCCCGAGCGCCAGACCGAGGACAGACGCCTCTTGGAGAGCCAGGTGCTCGTCGCGCGCACGGGGCGGGGTCCCGAGGCGTTCAACATCCTGGCCAGCGAGTACCGCATGAGCCTGGCGATCGACAACCTCGTCGCCAATCGCCTCGCCTCCGACTCGTCGCTGAGCGACACCCCGGCGCTGCGCCGCGAGCTGCGCCAGGAGCTCACCGACCAGTTCGAGACCGCCATCGACAACGCGATCCAGGCCGAGATCGAAGACGCCGAGAACCGCGCGGGCGGCCCGCTGCGCGCGACGCCGTCGGCGATGAGGAACTTCCGCCGGGAGGTCCTCGACCGCTGGGAGTCGCGCTACCGCACCGTTCCGCTGGGCGGCATGCAGACCTACCTGTTCACGGGTATCGATCCGCCGCGCGGACGCGATCGAGCCAGCCTCACGCTGCAGTACAACATCAACGCGGGCACGAACGACCCGTCCAAGGTCTATCGCGTGTTTTTCGACATCAACGGCCAGCAGTTCGAGCGCCAGGTCGCCCTCGACGCCGCCCAGCGCATGCTGTTCCACCCCGACCTGGTCGGCGACGACGGCATCGTCCAGCTCACGGTGCTGAACGCCGAGGGGAACGACCGCGACATCTCGTTCCCGCCCGACGGGCTCGAGATCCTCTCGATCGCGGGCGGCTACGAGCTGAATTTCACGCGCATCATGTTCGTGATGTGGGTGAAGCTGGCGTTCATCGCCGCGGTCGGTGTTGCGGCATCGACGTTCCTCAGCTTCCCCGTGGCGTGCCTGGTCACCATGAGCATCCTGTTCATGGCCGAAAGCGCCGGGTTCCTGCAGGACTCGCTGCGCGACTACACGGCTATGACCACGGAAGGGCGTGACTGGGTCGCGACGGTCGTGCGCCTGATCGCTGTGCCGGTGGCATGGACGTTTTCGGTGTACGCCGAGTCCAAACCCACGGCGAGCCTCGTCGACGGGCGACTGCTCAGCTGGCTGGCGCTCGCCAAGACGATCATCGTTCTGGGCCTGTGGTCCCTGGCGGGCCTGGCGACAGGCTGGCTGATCTTCCGCCAGCGCGAACTCGCGACCTACTCAGGCAAATAGAAGGGGGCGGGAGGATCTCCCCGGTAGGGGAGTTCACCCAGGAGCAGCACACCATGGGCTCACGCGACCGGATCATCCAGCTACTCGCCGCCAGCACGATCGTTGTCTGCCTCGTCGTTTCCGGATCGCTCGCAACGATGCTGACATCCGAGGCGGGCCGCGCGCAGCTCACCTACGCCGATGAAGCCACCGAGGGCGATCCGCCCGAGGTCGCGGTCGGAATCGCGATGGGCGCGTTCCGCGGCCTGTTTGTGAACTACCTCTGGATCCGCGCCCAGACCCTCAAGCAGGAAGGCAAGTTCTTCGAGGCGATCCAGCTGTCCGAGGCGATCACGCGCCTGCAGCCGCGCTTCCCGCGCGTGTGGGCGTTCCACGCCTGGAACATGTCGTACAACATCTCGGTCGCGACCAACACGCCCCAGGAACGCTGGCAGTGGGTCATGGCCGGCATCGATCTGCTCCGCAGCGAAGCGATCCCGCGCAACCCCAACAGCGTGCTGCTCCACAAGGAGCTCGCGTGGATTTTCGTCCACAAGGTGCAGGGCTTCGCCGACGACCTCAACCACTACTACAAGCGCGAGCTCGCCAAGGAATGGACAATCATCCTGGGCAGCCCGCCGCGCCTCGACGGGGAGACGCGCGAAGACAACATGCAGACGATGGCCAACTGGCTGGAGCCCCTCGTCTCGACGCCCGACACGCTCTCGGGCGTGATCGAGAACGAGCTGCAGTTCCAGCGAGAGACCGGCCTCGGGCTCAACGAAGACGGCGAGCCCGAGTCCAGGGTCGAAGAACTCGCCGATCGCATCCGAAACGACATCGGCCTGCCCCTTGGCAAGGAGTTCCTGCGCTTCGTCCAGTACAGGGCCGCCTCGCTCGATCGCTGGTACCTCGAAGAATCCCAGCAGGACCTCTCGCTGGCGTTCGTCAACCCCGAGGTCGACGAGATCCTGCTCGACCCTCGCTACGCCGACATCCCCGACGGCGAGGGCCGTGTCTACGCCGGCCCGCTGCAGCGCCTCATGTTCTGGATCCAGCGCCGGATCCTGATCGACGAGAAGAACATGGAGCCCAAGCGCATGCAGGATCTGACGCTCGAGCACGGCCCGCTCGACTGGCGTCACCCCGGCGCCCACGCCTTCTACTGGGCACGTCGCGGCGTCGACGAGGCGCTCGAGCGCGACTCGACCACCAAGTTCGACACCCTGAACACCGATCGCCTCGCGGTCCACGCGGTGCAGGAGATGTTCCGCTTCGGCGAGATCCAGTTCGACCTGATCACCGGCGACTACTTCGCGTCCAACAACTTCGACTGGGTCGACACCTATGGCGACATCCTCGAGGTCGTCATGACGCCCGAGCGCGGCGACATGGCCGCCGATGTCGAGCAGCGCTCGTACACCACCTACGGCGCCGGCTACGAGAATTTCCTGCGCGACGTCATCCGCGTGGCGTACAACCGCGGCGAATACGCGACCGCCAGGCGCATCCACGAACGCCTCCGGAACTGGGGCGGTCTCAACATCAACGACCCGGATCTGGCCCGCCAGCTCACGCTGCCGCTCGAGCAGTTCGTTCGCCTCGATCTCCAGGAACGGATCTCGACGCCCCACGTCGCGGTCGAGGAAGCCGAATCGGCGCTCATGGACGCCTACATCGGCGGGCTCCTCAACAACAAGCTCGATCGCTTCAACCAGATGATCGCGCACTCCCAGTTCATCCGGAGGGAGTTCCTGAAGATCCAGGACATCCAGTCGGTGCGCGATCCCGAGCACCAGCGCATGGCCTCGTACCTCGAGCCGACCTTCGCCCAGTTCGCCGCAAAGGTGCTTATCCGCGTCCTGCGTGGCACCGGCAACGCCGAATTCCGCATCGGGCCAACCCAGGCGGGCTACATCTATCGCCAGGTTCCAAGCGCCCTCCAGCGCCTCGTGTACGACGATCTGATGAACCAGATCCAGCAGTCCATGGCCGAAGGCGGTGGGCAGGTGTCATCTCGCGAGAGCCTCCAGTCGCTCTTCCCCGAACCTCCGGGCATGGAGGCGTTCCGCGAGATGCGCGCATCGGTGGATCAGAGCGAATTCCAGGAGCGCGTCCGCCAGATCGAATTCTCGCGCCAGTAGTTCCGGCGGGGCCCGGCTACCATGGGCCCGATGAAGCTCCTTCGCACAGATCGGGGTGTCGCCGTGGATCTGCCCGGCGCGGCGCCGCTGCAGCTCCACCACATCATCGGCGTGGGGCGCAACTACGTGGAGCACGCCCTCGAGCAGGGCGCAAAGCCTCCCGAGCGCCCGATGATCTTCACCAAGAACCCGTTCAGCGCCTCGCTCGACGGCGACGACATCGTCGTCCCCGAGATCTGCCAGGACCGCGAGCAGGTCGACTTCGAGGGCGAGCTGGCGCTGGTCATCGGCAAGGCCTGCCGCGACGTCAGCGAGAGCGAGGCGTCGGACCCCGCGTCGGGGTGCATCCTCGGGTACTGCTGCGCCAACGACGTCTCGGCCCGTTGGTGGCAGAAGGAGGGGGCCGGGGGCCAGTTCAACCGCGGCAAGAGCTTCGACACCTTCTGCCCGCTCGGCCCGGTGCTCACCCCGGCGTCCGAGGCCGGCGACCCCATGGCGCTGCGGGTGAAGACGACCGTCAGCGGCGAGGTGATGCAGGACGCCCCGACCTCGGCGATGACCTTCGGGCCGGCGTACCTGGTCGCCGAACTCAGCCGCGGCACGACGCTCCTGCCCGGCACCGTGATCCTCACCGGCACGCCCAGCGGCGTCGGCATGGCCCAGGACCCCAAGCGCTTCCTGCGGGACGGCGACGTGGTCCAGGTCGAGATCGAAGGCCTAGGCTCGATCACCAACCCGGTGCGCTTCGAGCGCTGAGGACCGCCGGGGCTCCCCCGCGTACACTGGCGGGCCCATGTCCGTCACCACCGCGCCATCCAAGACCGCCGCGCAGATCCGCCAGGAGTACATCGACTTCTTCTCCGAGCGGGCGTCGCACCGGTTCGTGCCGTCGTCGCCGGTCGTCCCCCATGACGACCCGACGCTGCTGTTCGCCAACGCCGGCATGAACCAGTTCAAGCCGCTGTTCCTGGGCCAGGCTGATCCCCACGGCCCGCTGGCCGGGCTGACGCGTGCCGTCAACAGCCAGAAGTGCATCCGCGCCGGGGGCAAGCACAACGACCTCGACGACGTCGGCAAGGACACCTATCACCACACGTTCTTCGAGATGCTCGGCAACTGGTCGTTCGGCGACTACTTCAAGGCCGAGGCCATCCAGTGGGCGTGGGAGCTGCTCACGCAGATCTGGGGCCTCGACCCCGAGCGCCTCTACGCGACCTACTTCGAGGGCGACCCGTCGCAGGGGCTCGAGCCCGATCGCGAGGCCTACGACCTCTGGTGCAAGTACCTCCCGCCGGCGCGCGTGCTCCCGGGCAACGTGAAGGACAACTTCTGGGAGATGGGCGACACCGGCCCGTGCGGCCCGTGCAGCGAGCTCCATTACGACGGACGCACCGACGCGGAGCGTGCCGCGGTGCCCGGTCACGACCTTGTGAACCGTGAGAGCCCGGACCTCATCGAGATCTGGAACCTGGTGTTCATCCAGTTCAATCGCACCGAGAGCGGCCTCTCGGCGCTCCCGGCCAAGCACGTCGACACGGGCATGGGCTTCGAGCGCATCGTGCGCGTGCTCCAGGGCAAGACGAGCAACTACGACACCGATGTGTTTGCGCCGCTCTTCGAGGCGATCCGGACGATCTGCGGCGCCGCCCCGTACGGGGGCGATCTCGCCAGCCCGGTCGATACCGCCTATCGCGTGATCGCCGATCACATCCGCACGCTGACAGTGGCGATCAACGACGGCGCCGAGCCGAGCAACGAGGGCCGGGGCTACGTGCTCCGGCGCATCCTGCGCCGCGCTGTGCGCTACGGTCGCCAGACCCTGGGGGTCGAGGGCGTGTTCCTCGCGAAGCTGGTGCCGACGGTCATCGACGCGCTGAAGGGCGCGTTCCCCGAACTCGCCGACGATCCGGCGCGCATCGAAGCGGTGGTCCGCGACGAGGAAGAGGCGTTCGGTCGCACGCTCGACCAGGGCCTCAAGCTTTTCGAGAACGCGGCGCAGGGCGTCAAGACGATCGGCGCCGAAGACGCCTTCAAGCTCCACGACACCTACGGCTTCCCGATCGATCTCACCCAGCTCATGGCCGAGGAGCGCGGGCTGACCGTCGATACCAGGGGCTTCGAGCAGCGCATGGCCGAGGCCCGCGAGCTCAGCCGCTCGGGCGGAAAGGCGAGCGCCGACAACGGCCTGCTGCTCACGACCGACGCCGTCGAACACCTACGCAAATTGAATGTCGAGCCGACCGACGACTTCGCGAAGTTCGAGGGCAAGAAGTGCCGGGCGCGCGTCGAGATCATCTGGAACGGCACCGACTTCGACGAGAACGTCGTCGCGGCCCACACGCGACCGACCGATCGCTTCGCCGTGATCCTTGATCGCACGAACCACTACGCCGAGATGGGTGGCCAGGTCGGTGACTCCGGCCGGATGACCGTCACGCGCGAGCGCCGCAGCGGCTCGAACGTCCCCGGCGGTGGCGAATTCGTCATCGAAGACACCCGGGCGGTGGGGGGCTACGTCCTCCACATCGGGCGCATCGCCAAGGGCGAAATCCGCTCCGGCGACGATGTCGAGATCAGGCTCGACGCGCCGAAGCGCAAGGCCGTCGCCTCCAACCACACCGCGACGCACCTGCTCAACCTGGCCCTGCGGGCGCGCCTCGGAGAAGCGGTCGATCAGAAGGGTTCGCTCGTAGCGGCCGACCGGCTCCGTTTCGACTTCAACCACAAGTCGGCGGTGAGCATCGACGAGCTCGCCGATGTCGAGGCGTCGGTCCGCAAGGAGATCGGCGAGAACCTCGAGGTGAACACGCAGCTCGTCGCCCTCGAAGACGGGCGTGCGATCAGCGGTCTGCGGGCCGTCTTCGGGGAGACCTACCCCGACCCCGTGCGCGTCGTCTCGATCGGCCCCTCGGTCGACGACCTGTTGGCCGACCCGTCCAGCGACCAGTGGGAGGGACGATCCATCGAGTTCTGCGGCGGCACACACGTCGCCCGCACCGGCGAAGTCGGCGATTTCCTGATCACCGCCGAGGAAGCGGTCTCAAAGGGCGTGCGGCGCATCTCTGCCGTCACGGGCGAGGTCGCGCTCGCGGCGACCAAGCTGGCCGATCGCATCGAGTCGAGGATCAAGGGGGCCGGCACCCTCGACGTGAAGTACCTCGCGAGCGAAGTGGGGGAGATCGCGGGCGAACTCGAACGGGCGCCGATCCCTGTGTCGCGCAAGGCGTCGCTGCGCCAGGCTCTCGCGCCCCTGCAGGCGAAGATCAAGGAAACGCAGAAACAGGCCGCCGGAGCCGGTCGCGAACGCGCCGTGGATGCCGCGCGGGAGCTCGCCCAGGCGACCGACGGCGATTTCATCGTCGGAGAGATCCCCGCCGGATCCGATCGCGCGGCGCTGCTCGCGGCGCTCGATGCGGTCCGCGCACGCCGGGCGGGTGCGGCGATCATGCTGATCTCCGGCGATACGGAATCTCAGAAGGTCTCGATCGTCGCCAATGTCCCCGATTCGCTCGTCAAGCGTGGCCTGAAGGCGGGCGACTGGGTGCGCGAGGCGTCCAAGGCCGTCGGCGGCAAGGGCGGCGGGCGTCCCGACGCGGCGCAGGGCGGGGGCACGGAGCCTTCCAAGATCCCTCACGCGATCGATGCCGCGCAGTCCCTTGCCGGTCAGACGATCGGGGGGGGATAGCGCCATGCCCCGGCTCCGAGCGATGGCGGCATTGCTGGGGTTGGTGTGCACAGCGATCGCGCTCGCGAAGGACTCTCAGAGCCTCTCGACGTTCCAGAGTCGGAGCTTCCAGGTTAAGACTGATGTCGATCGCGCCATCGCCATGCCGCTCGCCGAGCACATGGACACGATGTACGCGAGCTATCGCGACCTGCTCCCTGGATTTGCGCCGCGGAACAGTCAGCGCTCGACGCTGTACGTTCTCTCAGATCAGGGCACCTACCTCGCGACGCTCGCCGAACTGGGCCTTGACGCGAGAAACACCGGCGGCGTGTTCTTCTGGAGCGCGATTGACTCCGGCCTCGCGACGTGGGTTGAAGATCGCAGCAGGTTCCGTCTGAAAGAGGTGCTCCAGCACGAGGGGTTTCACCAGTTCGCTCGCACGCACATCGGCGACGGTCTGCCGATCTGGGCGAACGAGGGTCTTGCCGAGTACTTCGGATACGCGATGCTTGTCCGGGGCCGTCTGGAACCCCGGCTTGTCCCGTCGCGCCCGCTGCAACGCGTGTCAGACGCGATCTCTCGCGGGATGTACCTCCCGTTCGACGAGCTGCTCCGGATGGACGGGCGTGAATGGGGGGATCGCGTGCGCTCGGGCGACCCCCGAGCCGCGGTTGCGTACGACCAATCCTGGTCGGTCGTGCACTTCCTGCTGCACGCGGAGAATCGCAAGTACTCGCGAGCGTTCTTGAAGTTTCTCCAACTCACCTCGACCGGTCTCGACATCGAGCATTCGCTTCAGAGAGCGTTCGGCTCGACCGAGTTCGAGCCGTTCGAGAGCGCCTGGAAGCGATACATCGCCAGTCTCGAGGCGGATCCTCTGAGCGAGATGGTTGAGCGATTGGCGTTCATGGCCGAGGGCCTCCTCACGCTGCACCGGCTCGGGGAGGAGGTGGGTTCGATAGAGGAGCTCAAGGCGAAGCTCATAGCGATCGGATTCGAGCAGCGCTTCGGTTCGCACGGCGGCGCGTTCACGATGAGCGCGGAAGACGAACAGACGTTCGCAGTGCCGGCTCCGGAAGGGAGGCGCAAGCCGATCACACTCGCGCTCGTCCCCGCCAAGAGCGAAGGCCTCCCGCCGACCATCGAAGTGCGCGGGTTGTCGGCGCGGGTCCGGACGGTGTGGCTCCGTGGGCCCAGCGGCGAGTGGCAAAGCGACGTTGAGATCCGCTAGTTGTGAACACGCTGGTACGCGACCTCGAACCCGTCCTTGATGTTCCATTCGCTATCGGTTGACTGCACCGTGACGCTCAGCACGCTGCGGTCATCGTTCACCTCGAAGATGAACCGTGAGGGCTGTTGGGCATAGTCCGGCGACTGGAACACCGCCCGTTTCGGCTCGGACTCGATGAGCACGAATCTGAGCGGAGCATCTATCTCGGCCTCCCAGAGCTCCATGCCGGGCGAGAAGTGGCGGAAGCACATCGTCACGTGCTCGCCCTCCTGCTCGATCAGCAGGAGCTCGTAGATCCGGCGGTCGTTGTCCGGCCATGTGAGGATGAACGAGCCGACCATCGCGCCGCCCTGAGGGGCGATCCAGTGCTCCTGTCCACGGCCTCCGAACAACTCGCCCTCCCAGGAGCCTGCGATAAACGCCAGAGCGTCGACCTTCGCTTCCACGGGTTCGGAATTGCGGGCGTGAGCAAGGGGCAGGAGCGCGAGGGCGACCCCCGCGATGACGGTCAGTGAGAATCGGCGCATTACTCTGGATCTCCGTAGCCGGACGCGTGGCCGGCGAGCCTGATCATGTTGCCGTCAGGATCGTGGAAGTCGGCGAGTTCCACAACGCCGGGGATGCGGAGCGTCGGGCCGAGGAACTCGACACCCTTGGATTCCAGCGTGGCGCGGGCGTGATCGATGTCAGTCACGCCGATGTTGAACGACGCGGTGCCCGAGCCTCCCGCCTCGTCGACGACGCCGAGACCGATAGTGACGCCGCGGATACCCACGTCGATCCTCGCCCAGCGCAGCTGGTCGTTCCGCTCCTGGAGCGAGAAGCCGAGCGTGTCGGTGTAGAACGCGATCGCGCGATCGAGATCCTCGACGCCGAGCTGGACGAGGAGGGTGGGCTGCCAGCGGACCCGCTCGGTCTGTGCGCTCTTGGGCCCTGCGAGCGCAACCCAGGCGCCCGCGATCGATGCGCAGGCGATGCTCACAACAATGATGAGATTCTTCATCGGTCGGTCCTTCCTGTTCTGGAGTGCTACTTCTGAAGCTCCTGGAAGAGCATGTGCTTGTTGCCGTCGGGATCGAAGAACGTCGCCAGCTTGACGAGGTCCGGGATGGTCATGGTCTCCCCGTCGAAGCGCACATCCTTGGATTCGAGCGTGCCCCGCGCGGCATCGATGTTCTTCACGCCCCAAGTCAGCGTCGCTCCGCCGGCGGCGTCGACCGATTCGCGCTGGGCGAGCCCGACGTTGACGTGCTCGACGGGCGAGGACAGCTCTGCCCAGGCGATCTCGTCGACCTTGTAGAGCAGTGAGAGCCCGAGGACGTCCGTGTACCACGCGATCGAGGCGTCCAGATCGGAGACCCCGATCGAGCAGGTGAGGCCTCCGTTGTATCCCAGCGAATCAGCCATGGGCGATCTGTCCTTTCTCTCGGTGCGGGGCTTGGAATCGTTTGTATATCAGATATACTAATGGCAATGGGAGCCGATGCAAGCGAATTCACTCCGGATCCGGCCCTGCCCCTGCTGACCCAGCACCGCTGGGCGCTGCCCGTCCTCGCGCAGCTCCTCGAGGGCTCGATGGGCCTGGACGCGCGCCGGGGCGGGGGCGCCCGCCTCATCGTGCTCAGGAACCGCCTCGAGGCCCCTCTGCCGTCGGTCAAGCGTGCCCTCGAGGGCCTGGCGGAGCAGGGCTGGGTGGAGGCCAATCCGGGCGACGGTCACCCTCTTCGCCCCGAATACCGCCTGACGCGCGAGGGCATCCTCGTCGCCGAGGCGGCGGAACAGGTGGTGGCCCGTGTGCGAGGCCTGGGCCTCGCAGAGGCGCTGACACGCAAGTGGTCGATCCCGACGACCCTGGCCATCGCCGGGGATCGGCACCGGTTCAACGACATCAAGTCGGCCCTGCCGGGCGTGACGCCGCGGGCGTTGGTGATAGCTCTGGACGATCTGGAATCCCGTGCGCTCATCGAGCGCTCGACCGAGGGGACTCGCACGCCGCGCCCGCGCTACGCCCTGACGGAGCGGGTTCTCCCGGTGATCGAGCCGCTGGCGGGGCTCAACGCCTCCCTCTCGGCGGCGTAGCTCTCACATGATCGACAGGCGCTGCTCTGTTTCGGCCAGGAGCGACTCGGCCTGCGCGACGCAGTCCATCGCCTCGTCGAACGCGTGGTCGGCCGATGCGGACCACGCCCGGTTCACCATGCGCTCGGCTCTCGCGAAGTGATCCATCAGAGAGGCGTAGCCGGAGAGCCCGAAGGTGGCGATCAGCTTCGGCCTGCACGCCACGAAATCAACCATCTGTTCCTGCTGCAGCCGACCCAGCGTGGCGACGACCTCGGCCATCTTCCCTCGCTCGTCCGGGATGACGCTCAGGCCCTCGCGGAGCTCGCGAACCGCCGCGTGCGCCGAGGTGAGGATGGACATCGGATCAAGCCGATCGCCGGATTCTCCGTCACCGCCTTCAGCGAGCTGCGCGGCGATCGCCTTCTTGTTCGCCGAGCGAACGAGGAACGCGCCCGCGACCAGCCCGACCATCGAGATCGCGAACACCCAGCTGTGGCGCCAGCGTCCGATGTCGAACGAATCAAGGCGAACGGCGACGACCGGTCGCGACGCGGGAAACGCCTCAGGGTCGCTCACTGCATGCAGCATCTCGAGCATCGCCGGCGTGAGCGGGTCGCCGGAGCGCCCGACGGAATTCATCGACTCCCGAGACGCCAACAACTGCTCGCCCGTTGGCTGCGCGTCGACCGGTGCGAGCACCAATTCCTCGTCCGGGACGACCGGTGGCGGCGGTGGGTCGAGGAGCGGGGCCGCGGCCTGTTCCGCCTGCGCCGCGTCGATCTGGCTCTGCAATTCGGCAACGGTCGCACCGAACTCCGGGTGCGCCCTGGGATCGAAGCTCCCGGCGGTGCCCCCGAGCGCCAATCCGGCGGTGTCGGTGCCCGGCGCGGGGAGGCTGACAAAGTAGCTCGTCGCGGCCGCGAGGAGGCCGACGATGAGGCTGATCGTGATGATGAGGTTGCCGAGGTGTTTCATGTTCGCGATTCTCCGAGCCGAAGCCTCATCCCGTGAGCAGCACAACAGCATTGGCGCTCAGCCCGAGCAGGGCGTCGCCGACGATGAACCCCGCCGCAAGCGGCACGCCCCATTCCTCCGCCCAGCGCTTGCCCATCGTGCCCGCGACGACCATGTTCACGATGCATCCGATCCCGTAGGTCGCGATGTAGATCATCGGCAGGTACATCGACAGCCCGATCAGCACACCGAGCCCGCTGAACGAGCCGAGGCCGAGCAGCGCACCCAGGATCGCTCCCAGTCCGTACAGGCCGTAGGGCATCGCCCCGCCCTGCACGCCCGTGATGATCGCCTGCAGCGCCTGGGCCTGCGGCGCAACCGTGTCGGTGCCTGCGCCCATCGGGACGCCGAACTTCTGCATGTTCCCGCCCGCGATCACGAGGATCACGGTCATGGTGATGACCGGCCCGATGGCCGTCGCGATCAGTTCCACCGTCTGCTGGCGCCGCGGCTGAGCGCCGACGATATAGCCGGTCCGCAGGTCGGCCATCATGTCCGCCGCGCACGTGATCGCGACGCAGAGCGCGGCGCCGATCAGCACGGCCCCAAGCACACTGCCGGGGCCCGAGAGAAGGAGTATCAGCACGACGGTGAGCAGCGCCATGCCCGAGATCGGCGACCAGTCGGTCATACCCGTGCACTGAGCGATGATGATGCCGGCGAACCAGATCCACAGGCCTCCGATCAACGCGATGAGACCGGCCCGGAGGTGCGGGTCCAGGTGGGAGAGCCACCCCGGCTTGTCGGCGCTGAGCCCCGAAACGGCCTCGTTCTTGTCGACCGGCGACGCGTTCGTGAACGCGTCCAGCGTGTCCTGGTTTGCGAACGCGAGCACATACCCGTTGTGCTTGAACGTCAGGTCAGCGCATTCGATCCGCTCGCCGGTGATGGGATCTGTCGTGTTGACCGATTGTGTGCTCGTGAAGTCCGCCGCGACGAACAGGAGCACCAGAGCCGACACCGCCGCGACGATGAGCACGCGGAGTCCGAGTTCGTCTCTCCCGGTCTTGCCGCCCTTGCGACCCGCGGCAGCGATCGATCGGATCGCCTCCTTGATGGCGGGAAGCGAGGCGATCACTCCCATCATCGCGCCGCCGAGCAGAAGGCCGATGCCGAGCGGGCGGTTGATGTTCCCGTAACCCCAATTGGCGGCGCCGTCTGCCGTGACCGTACCGGGCATGAAGCCCAGGTTGTAGAGAACCGGGTTGATGATCAGATACGCGAGCACGCCGCCGGCCAGCACGAACAGGCCGGCGCGACCGGAGAGGTAGCCCGCCCCGAGCGCGAACGGCGCGATGGCGAAGATGAGCTGCGCTTCTGCCGGGAGCCCGAGCCAGCGACCAACGTCCACGCGATCGTCCTGGATGATCAGATCCGGCACGCCGTTGCGGTCGTTGTCGACATAGCGATCGAGCACCGGGTCTTCCTGGGGCGACTCGGGCGTGCCGATGCCGTTGTATTCAAAGTCGACCGGCTCCTGCTCGGCATCGATGCGAGCGGGGAGGCGGATCTGCAGATCGGCGTAGCCGAACGCGGGGTCGGCCGCCCAGCCTGCCTTTGTGTTCCGGAGGCTCTCCCACGAGCCCTCGCCCGAGATGGCCAGGTGCACGCGCTTGGCGAGTTCGAGCGGATAGCCCGCATCGAGCAGGCGCTGCCGATCGGTCGGATCCTCGGCCGAGAGCGCCAGGGCGCGGACGCCCTGCGCGCCGACAGCTGCGACACGTGCCTCGAGGAGCTTGACGTCTTCGACGCATTCGAGGCACTCGTCCGTGCTCATCGACTGCTTCGAGCCGGGGCTCAGCTTCTTCTGTGCATCAACCAGCTCGAACGCCAGGCGCCCGTGGGCGGCGATGTCGGCGAGCTCGTCCGGCAGAGCCTCCTGCTGGATCCACGAATCGATCGCCTGCGTGAGGAGCATGTCGGCGCGGCTGATCCGTTCTTCACGGACGAGTTGCTCAAGGTCGCCGAGTGCCGCGGGGGACGTGATCTGGGGCAGCTGCGCGGGCGCTGTGATAACCGCCGAGATGACAATGCCCAGGACCAGCACGATGGCCTTTTTCGCGCCCGCGCCCGGCGAGCGGAGGATGGCTCCGACCGCCGTCCCCGATGGGAAGCGGAGGCGTTCGATGTCGATCATCTGCTTGCGCAGCGGCACGATGAACGCCCCACCGAGCACGGCTCCGGCGACGCACGCGAGCGTGATGAGCCAGAAGTCAACCGAAGAGACCGTGAGCTGGTACCCGAGCAGCAGGAGCACGGGCACGGTGAAGATCACGCCGGAGTTCGGCGTGTTCACCGCCGAGCCGACGGTCTGCATGATGTTGATCTCGAGGATCGATCCGCGCCGCAGCAGCCCGCGGAGTACACCGAAACCGAGCACCGCGGCGATCGAAGACCCGACGATCGTGAAGCCGATCTTCAGGCCCGCGTAGGTGATCGCGGCGTTCATGACGGCTCCGACGATGACGCCGAAGATCACAGCGCTGAGGGTGATCTCTCGATACCTCGTCTGGAAGAGCCCGGCGCCGGATGCAGGCTTGCGCGTCGCATCGATCTGGTCGGGCGCGTTCGCTGGTCCCTCATCGGGACCGGACGGGGTGTCGGCCATCGCGGCAACCTCCTTGCTGCCGCGGCGTTGGGTGCGGCAGGACCGGGAGCATGGTGACCGATCCGGCCCGTTCCCTCAACCTGAAGGACCCCGAACGCCGAACCACCCGCGCTGATTTGGCGGTTACTGGCTCGCGAGCAGCTTGGCGGCGATCGCGGCGACGTCTTCCTCGCCGGTCTCGTCGTCCGCGTCTCCGGGACCCATCGCTTCGATCCGCGTCTTGAGGTCCCCGATGAAACTCACCCGGATGCCGAAGTTCTCGCCGACCTTCACGGCGGAACCGGCCCCGACGGCCTTGTTGTTCACCAGCAGCTCGAGCTCTTCCTCGGACCGCTTGGGCAACTCGATGATGGTGCCGGGGATGATCGCGACGATGTCGCCGAGGCTCATCCGGCGCTCGCCGAGGCGGACGATGATCGGGACATCGAGATCGAGGATCTGGGACAGGTTCGAGGCCATCACCTCGGATATCGACCAAGCCGGGCCCAGGTCTGGAGCCGGGGCCGGTTAGTCCTCGAACGCCCCTGCGATCAGGGTGACGTTGTGGCCGCCGAATCCGAAGGTGTTGTCCATCGCGTACCGGATCCGGGCGTCGCGGGCGACGTTGGGCACGAAGTCCATGTCGAACCCGTCATCGGGGTTGTCGCAGTTGATGGTGGGGGGGACGACGCCGTGCCGGATAGCGCCGATGCAGGCGACCATCTCAACTCCGCCGGAGGCGCCCAGGCAGTGCCCCGTCATCGACTTGGTCGAGCTCATCAGCAGCTTGCCGCCGTTCGGCTTGATCGCGTGGTCGCCGAACACGCTCTTCACCGCTGCGACCTCGGCGGCGTCTCCGAGCGGCGTCGACGTTCCGTGGGCGTTGATGTAGCCGATGTCCTCGGGATTCAGCCCCGCGTCGGCGAGGGCGCCCTTCATCGCGCGACCGGCGCCGCGACCCTCTGGGTCAGGCGCGGTGATGTGCGACGCGTCGCTCGTGGAGGCGTAGCCCACGAGTTCGCACAGGATCTGGGCTCCGCGGGCCTTGGCGTGCTCGAGCGACTCGAGCACGAATACAGCCGCGCCTTCGGACAGCACGAAGCCATCGCGATCACGATCGAACGGCCGCGAGGCCGCCTCGGGGTCGTCGTTCCTGGTGGACAGCGCCTTCATCGTCATAAACGCGCCCAGGCACAGAGGCGACACGGCGCCCTCGCTGCCCCCGGCGAGCACGACGTCCGCAAGCCCGCTCTTGATCGTCCGCATGGCGTCGCCGATGGAGTGCCCGGACGATGCGCACGCAGTCGTGTGTGATGACGAGGGCCCCTGGATCCCGAACCGGATGGACAGGTCGCCGGCGATCGCGTTGGCCATCAGGCGCGGCACGGTGAAGGGCGTGAGCCGGTGCGGTCCCTTGCTGCCCAGCACGTTCACGCTCGATTCGATGGTCTGGATGCCGCCGACACCGGAGCCGATGATCACGCCGCAGCGAGTGGCGTCTTCCTTGGCAAAGTCGATGCCGCTCGCTTCGACCGCCTCGATTCCTGCGCAGATACCCAGGTGCGCGAACCGGTCCAGGCGCTTCACCTCGCGCTTGTCGATCCGGGATGTCGGATCCCAGTTCCGGATCAGTCCGCCGATGTGCACGGACCAGTTGTCGATCGGCCATCCATCGAAGGGCGGCTCGTCGACGATCCGAGAGATCCCGCTCCGTCCCTGGACGAACGAGTCCCACGTCGACGCAGCGTCAGTTCCGATGTTCGTGACGCAGCCCATCGCGGTCACAACGACGCGTCTCGGGCTCGACGGATGGTCAGCCATGGATCGGCGGGATCTCCGTATTCAGAGGCTGAAGGGATGCGGCGGCAACCGCCGACGGGTCAATCCTGACCGCCGCGGCTCGGCACGCGAGGGAACGGGGTGATCGCGACGATCACGCCGATGTGGCGTTCTTGGCTTCCATGATGAACTGGATCGCCTCGCCGACGGTCTTGATCTGCTCGGCCTTGTCATCGGGAATCGACGTCGCGAAGACGTCCTCGAATTCCATGACCAGCTCGACCGTATCGAGGCTGTCCGCGTTCAGGTCGTTCACGAAGCTCGTGTCGCGGGTCAGCTCGCTCTTTTCGACGCCCATCTGCTCGGCGACGATGTCGATTACCTTCGATTCGATCTCTTGTTCGGTCACGTCCGATGTCTCCGAGAGAGGTACGAGCGGGCACGTCCCGGCCCGTCGGTGCTGAAAGGATCGCCCAATATAGTCCGGCCGCTCCAGATCGCCAAACCCCGGCCGGGGGAATCCTCGATGTTTGGCTGGTGTTTGTTCGAGTGCCGGCTCCGCCGGTTATGCCATCGTCATGCCACCGTCGACTGTGATCACCTGCCCCGTGAGGTAGCCGGAGCCGTCTGAGGTCACGAATGCGACCGCTTCGGCGATGTCCTCAGCGACCCCGAGCCTCCGGACACACAGCGAGGCGAGCACCTTGGACTTGATCTCGTCGCCGAGGGAAGCGGTCATATCGGTCTCAATGAAACCCGGGGCGACGACGTTGGCGGTCACGCCCTTGGCTCCGAGTTCCCTGGCGAGCGATCGCGTCAGGCCGACCAGGCCGGACTTGGCGGCGGCGTAGTTGGTCTGGCCGGCGTTGCCGACGAGCCCGGACGTCGAAGCGATGTTCACGATCCGCCCGAATTTGCCCTTCATCATCGGTCGCGCCGCGGCCCGGCATGCGACGAACGCCGACACGAGATTGACCCGGAGTACGTCCATCAGGTCCTCGTCGCTCAGGCGGAGGATCAGGTTGTCGCGGGTGATCCCGGCGTTATTGACCAGGATGTCCAGACGCCCGAACTCCTGCGCGACACCCTCGATGCAGGACGTCAGTGACGACGCATCGCCCACGTCGGCCGCGGCGGCGCTCGCCGAGCCGCCGCTCGCGTTGATTTCGTCGGCCAGCGATTGCAGCGCGTCGAGCGAGCGGCTCACGAGGACGACGTGGCGGCCCTCGTGCGCCAGCCGCTGAGCGATCGCCCGGCCGATACCCCGGCTCGCGCCGGTCACGATCGCGACGCGCTTCTCTGTCTGTTCACTGTCTGCCACGTTTCGTCTGCTCCGTACAGGATTGCGAGCGAGTCGCTCTGCCATCGGCGCCGGTCTTCCACGCGCCGAAGAACCTCTGAACACTCCGGGTCACGCCCGGTCAGCCGTCCCCGGCCTCGCCCGAATGAGTCCCCACTGGCGGGTCGAGCGGTGCGTTGTCGAGTTCGGCAACCGAATCGGCCGTCACCGGCTTGATCGCGATCGCCTGGAATTCCCACACGCCCCCCGTCCCGACGGCCTCCCAGGCCGTGAGGTACGCGCCGCGCGGGCCCTGCACGCCGAGCGCGAGCTCGAATGACCCGCTCTCTTCCCTCAGCGAGTTCACCCGGACGCTCTCAAGAGTGCTCGAGGCGCGCTCCCACTCTCCCGCGCCGACCATCGCTTCGAGCACGTGGCGATCGCGCTCTGCAAGCATCGGAGACAGCGTCTCGGCGTCTCCCTCCGCGAAGCAGGCAGCGAACGCCGCGGTGACTTCGGCGACTTCCCGGCTCCTGGGCTTGAACTCGGCCGGGAACTGGACCGAGTCCGGCCTCGCGATGTCGTCGAGCGTCCAGGCGGGAGGCGGGGGCGTGTAGGTCTGCGCCGGGGGCGGCGGCGGGGCGGGGCGGTCGTCCCTGGCGGCGGTCTGGTTTTCTTCCGGCGCTTCGGAGCAACCGGCCAGCGCGAGCAGCGCAGCCAGCGCCAACCCTCGACGGACCGTCTTATTCAGGGACATCATGGCTCACCACCTTTGTCTTCCGATCGATGCGTCGCATGAGGCCCGCGAGCACCTTCCCGGGGGCCACCTCATGAAATGCCCCCGATGCATGGGCCGTCAACCACGAGCAGCAATCGCTCCAGCGAACCGGGCTGGTGAGCTGGGCGACGAGCCCCTCTCGGATCGACGCGCCGCCGTCGTCGGTCCTGTGCGGCTGGCCCGTGACGTTCGAGAGAACCGGGCACGCGGGCGTGCCGATCTCGATCTTCTCCAGCGCATCACGAAGACGCTCAGCCGCCGGGTCCATGAGCGGGGAGTGGAACGCCCCGGCGACGCTCAGCTTCGTCGCTCGGAGACCCATCTCGCAAGCGACATCGACCGCCCGATCGCATGCCCCCATCTCTCCGCTGATGACCACCTGGCCGGGCGCGTTGAGGTTCGCCGGAACGAGCACCGCGCCCTCCGAGGCCTTCTGGCAGACCTCGCGCGCCTGCGCTTCGTCGGCGCCGATCAAGGCGACCATCGAACTGGCGGTCGCCTCCGCGGCGTCCTGCATGGCCCGGCCCCGCAGCGTGACGAGTTCGAGCCCGTCCTCGAATCCGATGGCCCCCGCGATGTGCAGGGCGGTGTACTCCCCGAGGCTGAGCCCCGCCGTCGCGCTCAGAGTCGGCGCATCATCCCCATCGGGGAACATCGCGCTGAAGCTCGCGACGCCGCAGGCGAAGAGAGCGGGCTGGGCGATGTCGGTGCGCTCGAGCGTCTCGGCGGGACCCTCGAAGCAGAGCGAGGAGAGCGTCGCGCCGAGCCGATCGCCGAGGATCTCGTCGGCCCGCTCGAACACCTTGGCCGCGACCGGGCTCTGCTGCGTCCACCCGCTGCCCATCCCGACGGCTTGTGCGCCCTGTCCTGGGCAAAGCACCACCATGCTCGAGTCCAATCCGAACCTCCGTTGCGTTCTTTCAGGGCCGTGCTACAGGCGCCACAGGCTCGAAGCCCAGGTCAGCCCGCCGCCGAACGCGACGAACATGACCAGATCGCCGGTCTGACACTTGCCGACGCTGCGCAGCTCGTCGAGGCACACCGGCACCGAGCCCGCGGAGCAGTTGCCGTACCGGTCGATGTTCACGTACATGCGGTCCTGCTCGATCCCGAAACGCTCGCGGGCGGATTCGAGCATGCGGGCGTTCGACTGGTGGCAGACGTACTGCGCGACGTCCGACGCCTCGATGCCTGCTTTCTCGAGCGTTTCGCCGATGAGATTCGCGAACGTGCCCACGGCGAACTTGTAGACCTCGCGCCCGCGCATCTGGAGCGTTCCGAGTTGCAGTTCGTTGGGATCGTCCTGGTCCGGCACGTCCCGCTCGCGCCGGGGCAGGTAGAGATCGGCCCAGCGCTCGCCGTTGGCATGAAGCGCCGAAGCCAAAATGCCCTGCGACTGGTCCTCGGTGGCCTGGAGGATCACCGCGCCCGCCGCGTCGCCGAACAGGATCGAGACGCCGCGATTGGAGTAGTCCATGACCTCGGTCATGACGTCGCAGCCCACCACGGCGATGGTTCGGCAGCGCCCGACGCGGATCATGTCGTGAGCGATGTTCAGCCCGTACACGAATCCGCTGCACGCCGCGAGGAGGTCGAATGCCCCGGCGTTCCCGAGCCCGACACGCTTCCCCACACGGCACGCGGTGGCCGGGCACGTCATCTCGCCCGTGACAGTGCCGATGACAAGGAGGTCGATCTCGCTGCGGTCGATGCCGGAATCTTCGATCGCTCGAGTCAGCGCATCGGTGCACAGCGAGACTGCGGATTCGCCCTTGGACGGGTCGCACTTGCGCCGTTCCCTGATGCCGGTGCGCTGGACGATCCACTCGTCCGACGTGTCCATGATCTTCTCGAGATCCTGGTTCGTCAGGCGTCCCTCGGGGACGGCCCTCCCGGTTCCAAGGATCGTGACGCCACGGGCGGGAGGAGTCTGGGGCATGCTCATGCGGCCTGGTCCTGGCCTTCGATGACACTCTCGTCGAGTTCGGCGAGACGCTCGACGATCGCTTCGTTCACACCCGCTGACACGTACTCGCGCGCCGAACGGATCGTATTGCGGATCGTCCTGGCTTCGCTGGAGCCGTGGCAGATCATGCAGACCCCGTTCACACCGAGGAGCGGAGCGCCGCCGTACTCGTGATAGTCGTTGCGCTTGAAGAGCTGTTTGATGATCGGCTCGAGCTGCAGGCCGAGCTCGGCGTTGGTCATCATGATCTCGTGGGCGATCGCGCTGAAGAGGCTCTTGGCGAGGCCCTCGGCCAGCTTGAGCATGGTGTTCCCGACGAACCCGTCGGTCACCACCACATCCGCGCCGCCTTCGAAAAGATCGCGGCCCTCGATGTACCCGATGTAGTTCAGGCCCGAGGTCGTCTCGAGCATCTCGCGCACCTGCTTGACGATCCCGGTGCCCTTGGAATCCTCGGCCCCGATGTTGATCTGCGCGACCCGCGGGACGGACACACCCAGGATCTTCCGGGCGTACACCTCGGCCATGAGGCCGTACTGGGCCAGGTGGGAGCTGCGGGGCTCGGGGTTGGCACCGACGTCGCACACGACGACCGGGCCGTGGAAGCTGGGGAGCGTGCAGGCGATCCCGGGCCGGTGGGCGCCGGGGAGACGCTTCATGTACATCGTCGCGGCCGAGACACACGCGCCGGTGTTGCCGGCGGAGATGACGATGTCGGCGGGATCCGCGCACTTACGGGCCGAGCCCATGAGCGCCATGCGGACCAGCGACGAATCGGGTTTGGCGCGGACCGCCTCGACCGGCGACTCGTGCATCTCGATGCACTCGCTGGCGTGCTCGATACTCAGGCGCGGGTCGTCGCCGCCTTCGCCGCGTTCGCGCAGGATGTCCCGGATGGTTGGTTCGTCGCCGATGAGGACGAGCTCATCATCGGTCGCGAGGTCTTCGAGCGCGTCAACACAGCCCCGGACGATCGCGTCGGGTGCGTTGTCGCCTCCCATGGCATCGATCGCTAGGCGCATCCGATTCCGTCCTGGATCAAAGTGTGTCGCTCAGTCACGCCCCGACCGTTGGAACGCCGCGGGAATCCCCTCCTGCGGCGGATCAGCGAGACGCGAACGCATTCAGCGCTCGCGTGCTCGGGCACCGATCAATCGCGCTGCGGGCCGATCTTGAGCTTCGGCACGCTGATCACCAGACCCGGGCGGACGTAGCCGCTCTCGGAGCACGCGCGGTGGTGCTTCTTGTTGGTGCCGCTCAGCGGGCACAGCGTGGGCTTCTTGGCGTCGAGCGCGTCGTGTGCGCGGCGCCGACGCGTTCTTCCGTGGCTCTGTCTATGTGTCGGGAGCATGCTCGAGCCCTCGTGCGTGGCGTGAATCTCGGCGGGGCGGCCCGGGCCGCCTGCATCGCCGTGTGGTCAATGTCGGATACCGGGAAATCGGGTCCGGAGCGGTCCGGTGCGGTGCTCCGAGAGGCGGAGAAGGTAGCCCCGAGGACCCCGAAAGTCAATCGAACAAGCCCCTCCGGGCCCCCTCAGAGGGCCCAGAAGGCCGGTGGGACGCCATTTGGGGTCGGGCCACCTTTCCGCCGAAAGGTCGCCGCTCCGATCCTGGACGAGGGCGATCTCTCGTTAGACGGGCACGCTGCCTCCGGATACACTCGCCCGTTCGAAGTCGCCCGGCGGCATTTCACGACGCCTCGTTCGGCGCGCCCCCCTAGCTCAATTGGCAGAGCAGCTGACTCTTAATCAGCGGGTTGAAGGTTCGAGTCCTTCGGGGGGCATTCCTGCGCGCCGATCTCCCGGGCGCAGTGGACCAGGGGCCCACCTCGGTGTCTACTATGAGGTGTCTGAGACGAGTCGTCTGACGAACCGTCGGGAGGTTGGGTCTGAGAGGTGCCAGCGCGCCATGAAGACCCGAAGGGAGACATCCGGAATGAGACTGAAGACTGCGACGTCACGCCGCGCGGCGTGGGCTGTTCTTGCGACGTTGCCCGGGGCCGCGTTCGCCGGAAATCTGACTCCTCCGGCGGGCCCAGTGGCGCCGACGATGAAGACCCTCGACCAGGTCGAGCCGCGCGTCCCGGTTTCCTCGCTGCCGGGCTCCTCTTCCGCCCTGCATGTGATCAGCCAGCCCGGCTCGTACTACCTCGACACGGATCTCGTCGGGGCGCCCATGCTCAACGGCATCGAGGTGCTCTCGGGTAACGTCGATCTCGACCTGTCGGGGTTCACGATCCTGGGCGGCCCCGGCACCCAGAACGGGATCGCCGGCAGCGCGCCGTCGCGCCGTGTCCGCGTGCACAACGGCTTCATCGCCGGCTGGGGCGGGGTCGGGCTGCAACTGGCCGGCGCCCCTGCGAGCAAGGTCGAGCGCGTCGTGGTGGTCGGCAACGAGGCCGGCGGCGTCATTCTGGGCAGCAACAGCGAGATGACCTCGAGCTGCGTCGTCGGCAACAGCTTCGACGGGGTCATCGCCGAGGCCGGCTGCACGCTCCGGCTTACCACAATCCGGGACAACCTCGGCACCGGCGCGACGCTCGGGCCCGGCGCGAGCGTCATCGCCTGCGAGATCTTCTCCCCGGATCCCCTCGGCAGGGCGCTCGACGTGAGCGGCGCCGGCACCGTAAGGGGCTCGCGCCTCGGGCGGTCCCGCTTCGACGGAGGGAGCGCGTCGGTCCGCGGAAACTCGTTCGAACTCGCCGTGGACCCGTCGCCCGGCCAGTTCGGTATCGAGTTCAGCGGGGACAACTACGACTTCGCTGACAACGTCGTACGCCTGCTGGCGCAAGGCACCGTCAACACCGACTGGGTCGTGTTCTTCGGGAACAACCAGAGCGTGTGCGACAACGCGATCCTGTGCGCCAATCCGAATTTCCGTGCTCGGTACATGTTGCTCACATCGGGCAACGTCTCGCTGATCAAGGGCAACAAGATCCGCGGCATCCCGGACCTGGGCGCCGGCATGTTCGTGTCCGGGGTCTCGAATGAGATCGAGGACAACCGCCTGTCGGTCAAGCCGGGCGCGCTGGTCTGGGTGGGCATCGGTTCGGATGATCCCAACGCGCTGCTCGTGCACAACACCGTCAATTCAGCCGTCGGCGCGAACTTCCTGGCGCTCCAGAGCGGGGGCCAATCGCTCGGCGCAAGCCGCTCCGATCGCGGAGGCGGGGCCGAGTACGACTTCAACTTCTCTCCCGACGGAGGGCCGATCCTCTCGAGCGGTTCGCTCGGCGGGAACTCCAACCCGGACCGCAACGTCGCGCACGACTAAGCGCCGCGCGCATCAGCGGCAGTACGCGATCGCAGAGCGGGCGAGGATCTTCGCCAGCGTGTTGACAGATTTCAGGTCAACCCACTCCGTGGTTTCGTGCTCGCCGCCTCCGTCGTGCCCGAAGACGACAGAGTCGATCCCGGCCTGCTGCAGCAACGCCGCGTCGGTCCAGAACCACACGGCCGACGGGCCCGGATCGGCTCCGCCGATCTCGCCGATCGCCTCGGCGACCACACTGGCTGTGTCGCTCCCGGTGCGCGCCTCGAACGTGGGTTCGGTCATCGGGATCGAGATGTCGGCCTCGAACGTCGGGTCAGACGCGCTCAGGTTGTCGGCGAGCGACCGGATCCTGCTGAGTACGTACTCCGGTGTTTGGTCGGGCGTCATCCGCCACTCGATGTTGGCCGTGCACGAAGGTGAGTATTGCGTCGGCCCGACGCCGCCGCTCAGCGTGCCGACGTGCAGCGATGGCCGGCCGGCCAGCGGGTGCGGCTGGCTCGCTGCGAGTTCCTGTTCGAGTTCCGCGACGCGAGCCAGCAACCTCGACATCTGCAGGTTGGCGTCGATGCCGAGATCGTGACGGCTGCCGTGGGCCTGGCGACCCCGGACGACAACGCGCACCCACGCGAACCCGCGATGGGCAAGGGCCAGCTTCATCCAACTGGGTTCCGTCACGATCGCGCCGTCGGTGCGCGCTGCGCGGAGGACTTCCTGCGTTCCGATGCTCCCGGCCTCCTCGTCGGCAACGGCGGCTATCAGCAGGTCGCCTCCCAGGCGTTCGCCGGAGTCCAATATGGCCTTGGCAGCGGCGATCGACGCGGCAACGCCCGCCTTCATGTCGTAGCAGCCCCGCCCGAACATCTTTCCGTCCGTGATGCGGGGTTCGAAAGGGGCGTCCATGCCATCCACGCCCACCGTGTCGATATGGCCGTTGAGCATCAGCGAGCGCCCGGCCCCGCCTCCGGGGAGTGTCGCCAGCACGCTCGGGCGACCCTCGGTCTCGCAGAGGACACGCACGTCCAGACCCGCGTCTGTGCACGTATCCGCGACAAACGCAGCGATCTCGGCTTCGCCCGGTCCACCGGGGGCGATCGTCGGATTTACCGAGTTGATCGCCACCATCTGCTCCAGTGTCGAGAGCAGGAACCGCTCGTCAATCTCGGGGAGTGTCACTCGCTGGATCCTCTGGTTGCTGAACGCCGGGCTCGGTCGTAGGAGGTGACGCGGGTGGGCGTACGCGCAGCCAGCCGGCCAGACTCGCGAACCCCATAACGATGATCAGCAGCGACGTCGCCAGCCACCCGTTGCGGAACCGCTTGCCCACCCACGCGCTCCGTCCGTTCATGAACAGGAGCGCCAGGGCGAGCACCGGCAGGAACCCCGCGCCGACGATGGCGTACGCCTTCTGCGCGCTCTTGAACGAGGTGAGCACCCCGAGCATCGGGACCGTCGCGATCCCCAGCAGGTACCCGCGATAGGCCCACGATTGTGTGCTCACGCTCAGGCGGGTCGGGGTGTCCTTGGATGAAGCACCAGACGCCGGGCTCCCGCGCACCAGATCCCAGATGTCGGCGAAAAGGTACGGGACGCCCTGCCACACGCCGAGCAAGCTGCTGAAGACCGCCCCCCACGCGCCGACGAGGAAGATCCACCGGCCGAGCGGTCCCAGGGTCTCTCCCAGACGCTCCGAGAGCGCCACGAGCAGGCCCATGCCGCCGCCGGACAGCACGGCTCCGGAGGCGATGATCACCACACCCATGCCAAACATCGCGGTCGCCAGGTAGCCGACTCCCAGGTCGATCCGGCACGTGCCCAGGTGTTCCGGCCGGTCCCGGTCGAGCTCCCGGATCCAATAGCCGTAGGTCAGGATCGTGACCGTCCCGCCCACGCCGCCCATGAGCGCGACGATCCAGGACAGCTCCTCAGCGTTCCGCGGGAGGGTCGGGACGAAGAGGCCTCGAGCCACCTCGACGAGGTCCGGCCCGAGCAACACGGCGCAGCCGATGACGCAGAGGAACATCAGCGCGATGAGCCCCGCCATCACCTTCTCGAAGACCTTGAAGCCACCGATCCAGGCGAGCGCTACCCCCACCACGCTGTGGGCGGCCCCGTACACGACCTTCCCCACCTGATCCCCGGACCAGGACCCGATCTCGAGGCGCCAGGGCACCAGCGAGTTGGCCGCCACGCCGCACGCGCTGATCATGGCCGCGCCTGTAAAGAAGGACCACGGGAGGAAGTAGAGAAGGAACAGAACGAGGCACCAGCGCCCGATCCGGTCGGCGACCCCCTCCAGGAGCGTCCTGCCGGTGGCCACCTGCCAGCGCGCCAGGCCCTCGGTGAGCACCAGCTTGAAGACCGCACCAAGCGCGACCGCCCACAGCACCGAGAGCCCCAGCAGGCCGCCGCTGAAACCGGCCGACGCGAGGTCTCCGGCGCCCACGCCCGTCGCCGCGACGAGCAGGCCCGGTCCGAGAATGGCCAGCGGGCTCAGTTTTTTCGGTGTCACGCGCATGTGGTGGGTGGAATCGGAATCGTTTGGAATCTCATCGATAACGGGCAGGACCACTGTGACGCATTCGAGGGCGGGCCGCATCCCGTGCTCGGATAGGAGTTTGTGCTCGGGTGATCCGGCGGGCTGTGGTGCAACGCCGAACGGGGCTCCGAGGTGCAACCGTTATTTGACAGCTTCGGGCCGAAAACGGTGACGAGCGCTCTGAAAAGGGCCGATCGAGCCCATCGCTGGGGGTGGCCGCCCGGAGCGGTCGCCAGCGCTGTGCCTCCGATCGGGCCGCGGGCTTGATCGCGCAGCGTGTCAGACGGAGTTCTTGGAAGGGCCGTGATCGCCGTGAACCGAGCCACTCTCACACCCTGGACCGCCTCGCAGCAGTCGGGCATATCGCTTGCCCGAATTCGGCCGCGCGTGCTCGCGCGTTGCGCGCCGGTGTGGAAGCAGCGAATCGCGGGGATCTGGGCCGAATATGGGAATGTCGCGACGTTGAGAATTCCGCTTGCCCGGGGTCAAAGCGTCGGGTATCTGTTGATGGTTGATGGTTCTAGCTTTCCGTGTGCCGCGCGCAGAGTTCGGGCGGGGTCCGTGCCTGCACGCTGCACATCGTAGAGGAGGTGTCTTGTGGATTACAGGTGTCGTGCTCGAACTCTGATTCGGGCTGTTGGTATTTGTGCGGGTGTGAGCGTTGCCTTCACCGCCAATGCCGCAGATGAAATGACTCAGAAGGACCAGAAGGAAGCTCCCCAGAGCTCCTCGGTCACTGTCGCTCCCTTCCACACGGATAACACCGGTGGTTCGGCTGTCGGCAACGAAGACCGTACGCCCGGCGACCCGCTCACCAGCGTTGTCTGCGACAACGTTGACGTGGCGAACTGCCAGGAGCGCGTCATTATTGACGCCACGCCCCACGGTCGTATCCAGCTCGGCGAAGTGAACGCGATCCGCCAGAAGCGGTTCGACAACTTCCGCCCGTCGGCCGACGGCTACATGCAGCAGGTCTGCATCCGTGTCGAGTACTTCAACGACGTGCAGTGCTCGCTGCTGTACGACGACGACATGGATCCGATGACCCCGGACGTCGCCCAGAACCCGAATCCGCACGACGCCAACCTGTACGGCCTCCTGCAGATCACGTTCTACGACGACTTCCTCGGCTTCCCCCAGAACATCATCTCGGGCCCCTTCCGCGGTGATGGCACGGGCGTCGATGAGGGTTCCGGACTGTCGATCGCCGACCCCCTGAACGTTACGCAGGCCTACACCGGCGACTCGATCGGCTTCAACACCCCGACGTTCTTCGAGTACGGCATGTCCGCCACCTTCGATGCGGGCGACGAGCCGTTCTTCCTCGGGAACACCTGCTACTGGGTTGAGTTCGACTACGAGGACAACGCCAGCACCTGCGTGACGCAGATGAGCGCCTCGTACTCGGCCGGCCCGCTGCCCACCGCCAACGGTTCGGGCGGCCCCACGGACGGCCTCACCATGCAGGGCCAGGACATCGGTGATCGCTTCAGCATCACCTTCGATCGCACCATCCGCGCGATCCTCGATCCGGCTCTCGACCTCCGTTCGTTCGACCTCCACATGTGCCTGCGTCTGAACTCGCTTCAGGACGGCACGGGCGTCAACGTTCCGCTGACGATCACGAACAGCGAGAACATCTTCGACCCGCGCTGCAGCGCCAAGCAGGTCGTCGAGAACGACACGGTCAACACGGCCAAGACCCTGGCCTGCTCCGTGCTCGGTTCGAACGACATCCAGGACACCACCTGGGCCACGTTCGACACCTCGTTCTCCTCTGGTGCCTGCCGCGCCAGCCTCGCCGAGGCCTTCGAGTCTTCGGCCGGCGACACGTGGTACCAGTTCAACGCCACCACCGAGGACCCGCTCATCCCGGGCACGGCCTCGGCGATCCTCGGCACCTGCAACACCAACCAGCTGGCTGGTGAGGGTGCCGGCGACACGATCCTGGTGATCTACGCCTTCAACGATCCCATGAACATCCCGGCCGTCATCACGTCGGCGGATGTGACCGAGATCGGCTGCAGCGACAACGCCTGCGGCGCCGGCCTCTCCCAGATCTGTGTGACCAACCTCGTCCTCAACAACCCGTACCTCGTGCGCGTCCACGCCCGCGACTACGGCGATCAGGGCGTCCAGACCTTCACTCTCCAGTGCCCGTGCCCGTTCATCGAGAACGACACGTGCGACACTGCGGGTGAGATCCTGACGGCCGACTTCACCCAGCCCGGCGGCACCCTCGTCAACGGCGGTACCGGCAACGGCAACAAGAACCTCGGCGAGCCCGTCGGCTGCGAGTCGACTCTCGAGTACAACAACAAGCAGGACGAAGACGGCATCGACGGCAACACCGCTTGGTACCGCCTCGCGGGCCAGGGCCACATCGTTCAGCTCTCGACCGAGAACCAGCTCTCCATGGGCGGTCTCGACTACGACACGGCCCTCGCCGTCTTCTGCAGCGAAGATGATTCCTGCAGCGGCCTGGCCTGCATCGGTGGCAACGACGACCTCGACCCGGCGAACAGCAACTTCAAGTCGCAGGTTGAGTTCTGCGCAATCGCCGGCAAGACCTACTACATCGCGGTGTTCGGCTTCGGCGGCGACTCGGGCGACTTCGCCCTGTCCGTCGAAGAGCTCACCGACTCGATCAACAACCTGCCGATCGACTGCTGCGCCAACGGCAACGTTTGCAGCTTCGTCAGCGAGTTCGAGATCCCCTTCGGTTCGCTCAACGAGCTCACCAGCGCTCAGGCCAACACCGAAGACTGCGACGACGGCTCCAGCGCGATCCCGCCGGCGCAGCCCCTGCCGGACATCTCCGGTACCAACAACCTCTGCAACGGCCCGACCAACATGGCCGGCAACTACCAGGGCCAGGGCGGCTTCATCTTCGTCGGCGAGCCCGTCGATGGTGCGATGTTCTCGCTCAACGGTGGCCGCGACATCGACAACTACATCTTCGAAGGTCTCGAAGGCAACGGTCTCAACACCGTCGTCGACTTCACCTTCCAGGGTGAGAGCTCCGTCTTCATCCGCACCGAGTTCGTCTTCTCGAACTGGTTCGGCTGCCCCGGTCTCGCCACGGGCCTCCACTTCGGTGGCCTCGAGTTCGAGGGTGAGCGGATCTCCTGGACCGCGCCGTTCAAGGCCGAGTTCAGCACCGCCAACAACGGCGCTGGTGGCCCGGGCAACTGGTTCACCATGAACTTCGAGCTCCGCCAGAACATCAACGGCCAGGGCGTCCCCTGTGGTCAGCGCGACCGGTACTGGCTGCGCGTCAACGAGAGCCTCGACGAGGATCTCTGCGTCGCGATCGCCGACCCCGCCGGCAACCCGACCACGGACGATCCGATGGATCCCGAGATGGGCACCGTCACCTTCGGTGACTACGACCTCGAAACGATCCAGCCGACCTGGGGCGACGAGCGCTGGGGTATGTTCGGCACCGTCGGCAACGTTCCCGCAGACCGCTGCGGCACGCTCTGCACCGACAACGATCCGATGGATCCCAACACGCTTCTCAACGACCGCTTCGCGGGTGAGACCTGCACCGGTCGCAAGAGCCCGTCCAAGGGCGGCACCGCTGCCAGCCTCCCCGGCTGCGGCGAAGCCAACCCCCTCCCGGGCGATTTCATTCTCCTCCGCGATGGCGTTCCCATGGTGGGCGACATCTCGGGCGAGATCTCGTTCTCGGCCGTCGGCGTTGACGTCGACTGGTTCAAGATCCAGATCGGTACCGATGCCGACATCATCGCCGGCACTCAGTTCGCCGTTCACATGGACGTCCAGAGCAACTACGCCATGGGCGCCCTGCTTCTGGAAGATCGTTGCGACGTGACCGTCGACAACCAGGTCGTGTACGGGGCCGCCGGCGTCCTCGGTGCTTGCACCGCGCGTGGCGTCTCCGCCGACGACATCACGGTTCTCCCGGCCGGCGTCTACATCATCGACATCCGTTGGCGCAACCTGTTCACCTCGGGCGGCGGCTACGCCATCCTGTCCGACTCGAACTGCGAGTTCAACGGAAACGTTAACGGTCTGAACAAGTACATCCTGACCGTCACCGGCACGGCTCTGCCCAACTGCTCGGTCGACACGATGGGTTCCCGCGTTGCTACGGCTGAGGCGTTCGAGGGCTGCCCCGCGACGTCCAACCCGATCATCCTGAACCCGTCCACGGGTGGACCGCTGTTCGAAGAGCGCTCGACCAACTGCCCGAGCGAAGACAACGATGGCTGCACGGTTGGCACCTACGAGGCGGATGAGCTCATCCTCTCGCTCGGTGGCTCGACCAGCGACGCTGTCAACGGTCTTCTCCACTCGCAGTTCGAGAACGACACCGACTCGACCCAGAACTTCCTCATCGACCAGGACTACTACAACCTGGAAGTCCCGGCTGGTGAGATCTGGGCCCTCTCCTTCGGCGGCACCGCCGATGGTCCCGTCCGCTTCCAGGTCGCCAACGTTGGCGATGCTGGTTCGCTCTGCAACGCCGAGCTCTTCCCCGGTACCGATACCCGCTTCCGCACCAACGCCCGCGGTCTCCTCCGCGTCCTGGCTACGGTCGAGGCCGGTGATTGCCTCGGTGCCGCTTCCAGCTCGACCGTGTACCTCTCCGAGGGCTTCTACGCGGTCATCGCTTCGCCGGGTAGCATCGATGGCGGCCTCGCCGGCGCCAGCTTCGAGTGCGACCTGGGCGAGGAGCTCACCTACGTCCTCAACACCTCCATCGAAGAGGTTGGCTCCTGCTGCACCCTCCAGGACTGCGTGCAGTCCACGGCCGGCTCCTGCGCTGGCGACTTCACCTCCGGTGCCGTCTGCGACGCTGGCTACGCCTCCGGCGCTGGCAGCGCATACAGCGACATCTCGGGTTCGGGCACCAACCTGAACCTGGTCGAAGAGTCCACGGCCGTCGTGACTCTTGGCGCCGCCTTCACCTTCTACGGCAACGCCTACACCCAGATCGCTGTCTCTGACAACGGCTACGTTGTCATGGGCGGCACCGCCGACACTGGCAGCTCCGCGGCTCCGCGGGCGATCGCTGATGCCGGTACCCCCAACGCCATCGTCGCTCCGGCGTGGCACAACTGGGATCCGACCGCCGAGGGCAACAAGGCCGGCAACGCGGTCTACTCCCTCGTCAGCGGCAACGTCACCACCATCCAGTGGAACGTGACCCGCCAGTTCAGCTACCAGCAGGGCGCCAACTTCCAGCTGGTGCTCGACAGCAGCGACGGAAGCATCGAGTTCCGCTACGGCGCGTTCTTCGATAACACCCTCGTTGCCTCGAACGCTGGTTCGCTCGGCGACGTCTCGGCTTCGCTGTTCTCTTCGGGTCTCGAGGATGAGACCGGCCTCCGCGGCACGGTTCACAGCCTCGACCTCGATGGCAACACGAACGTCCGCTTCACCGCTGACGATTCCTGCCCGGCCCCGGCGTGCTGCGTCGGCAACGGTGCCAAGGAGTCGCCCGGCCAGGTCAACTTCGGTGACATCACCGCGGTCCTTGGCAACTTCAACAACAACTACGGCGCCGGCAACACCGGCCCCGGCGACTCGAACTGCGACGGCGTCGTCAACTTCGGCGACATCACGTCCACGCTCGGTAACTGGCTGAACGCCTGCCCGTAATCCGGGTAGACACCCAGCTAGGTCGCTGATCCTTTGACCCCTCGACCCCGCGGAGTTCGCTCCGCGGGGTCTTTCATTTTTCGCTGCCCAGCCCCGATCCGCGGGGCTTCACCTGGGGCTCGCCTCTGGCTATACTCGCTCCCCACTCGGGCGATTGGCGCAGTTGGCTAGCGCGCATCGTTGACATCGATGAGGTCACTGGTTCGAGCCCAGTATCGCCCACTTCACCGCCCCTCTGACCGAGGGGCGTTTTTTGTTCCCGAGCCCCGCTCGGCGACCATGCCGCTGTAGCTCAATTGGTAGAGCGCGTGATTTGTAATCTCGAGGTTGGGGGTTCGAGTCCCCCCGGCGGCTTTAGCGGCACCGCGAGCACGTTCCCGCTTTTGCAGGCGGGGCGTCTGCCGCTATGATCTCTCCCCGCCCCGGGAAAGGGGCAACGGGCGTGTACCGAAGTGGCCAAACGGGTCAGACTGTAAATCTGATGGCTTACGCCTTCGCAGGTTCGAATCCTGCCGCGCCCATTCGGTCTTCCAGTCGCGAGCAACGCGGCCTGACGAGATCATGACCCTCTCTCAACAGACCCTCAGAGAACTGCTCGAAGCGATCGGCGCACGCACGCCAACGCCCGGCGGTGGGGCGGTGGCCGGGATAGCCGGTTCGCTGAGCGCAGCGCTCGCGCTGATGGCGTGCCGGTACAGCAGCGAGTCGCTGGAGTCCTTGGCGGAGGGAAGCCCGGAAGGCGACGGCGTCGCGGGCCGGTTCGCGTCGTCGGCCGAACGATTCCTCGAACTTGCAGAAGCAGACCAGGCGGCGTTCTCGCAGCTCCAGGCCGCGTGGAAGCTCCCCAAGGACGCCCCCGGTCGCGAGGCCGAACTGCAACGCTGCTCGCTCGCGGCGATCGAACCACCGCTTGGTGTCATCCGCGAGGCCTCCTCGCTGCTCGCGCTGTCTCGGCGCGCGGCCCCCGCGATCTCCCGCCACCTCAAAAGCGACCTCGCGATGGCGGCGGTGATGCTCGAAGCCGCGGCCCGCGCGTCGCGCTGGAATGTGCAGGTCAACGCCGGCGGCGTCGGGGGCGAGCGGGGCCAGGCCCTGCTGTCCGAGGCGGACGCTCTGCTCCGCGGTGCATCGGCTGATCTCGAGGAAGCGGTCGCCCTGTGTGCTTCATGACGCGTGGGCTGCAGCGGAACGCTGCGCTCAGCCGATCCATCCTGCGTGCCGAATGCCGATCGACCCCATGACCGACCCGGGAATCCGCCGGCGCAGGCCAAGCGCTGGCTCGGCATCTACTTTCAGTGCTGCGGGGTCTACGCCCGGATCTACCAGAACCGCGATGCCACCGCGTACGAGGGCCGGTGCCCGCGATGCGGCGCTCAGATCTCGGCTCTCATCGGTCCCGACGGCACGAACCGCAGGTTCTTCGAGGCGATCTGAGCACCCGGGGCCCCCTAAACTGATCCATCTATGAGTTCCCCTCGCTCCCAGACGGAATACCAGATCGGCAGGCCGACCGGATCGTGCGCCGCGACAGGGGCGACGCTCGCGCCCGGTGAGGCGTATGTCGGCGCTCTCGTTGAGGTGCTCGATGAAGACTCCGGGGTCGCGTCCCTCGAGCGCCGCGATTACGAGCCGGGTGCGTGGTCTTCCCTGGAACACAAACCCCGCGTCTTCGCCCGCTGGCGCGGGATCGTGCCCGAATCGAACGCCAAGCCCGCGCTCGCGCTCGATCCACCCGCTCTCTACGACCTGCTCGACCAGCTGGGTGAGGGCGACGACCCGACGCGCGCGACCCTGCGCTACGTGCTCGCGCTCCTGCTCCTGCGCAAGCGCTTGCTGAGTCACGCAGGGACACGTCGCGATGATGACGACGGCGAAGTGATCCTCCTGCGCCGCAAGGGTGAACCTGCCGACGCGGAGCCGATCGAGGTCTCCGATCCGGGATTGGATCCAAAGGCGCTCTCAGAAGCCGCCACCCAGTTGGGCGCCGCGATCGGTCTCGAAGCGTGAGCCGCGCTGCGCTGAGTCTCGTTCTGGTGTTCACAGTCGCGCTGACGATCGGCTGCCGGAATCGCGGGGGCTCGATGCCCGAACTCTCGGGCCGCTCGGACCCAACGCTCCCGACGTACGAGCAGATCGCTGCCGGCTACAACGAAAGAACGGATCTCCTGACCCGGATCTGGGCCCGCGCGGTCGTCTCGATCGACTACATCGATGACACGGGCAAACGGCGCTACCAGCAGGGTGACGGGCACCTCCAGCTGATCCAGCCATCCAACCTTGCTCTGAGCATCGGGAAGCTCGGTGAGGTCTTCCTCTGGGTCGGCAGCGACGAGGAGTTCTATTGGATCCTGGAGACTCGTGAGCGCCAGAGAGCGTTCGTGGGTCGACACGCACTCGCCACCCCCGGCAAGACCGAAGGGCTCGGCCTGCCGATCCCGCCCCTGGAACTCGTCCAGCTCCTGGGAGTCGCGCCGCTGCCGCTCGAAGCGCCGCCGGACTCCCGCGTCCGTCGGGCCAGGACTGACCGCATGGTGGTTGTCGATCTCCCCAGGGGCGAGAATCTCTGGCGTTACTGGCTCGACCCGGACTCGCTCCGTCCCCGCGTGATCGAGCTCTTCGAGGGAGACAACCGAGATACGTCGCAGATCACGGCTTGGCTGGACAACGACGAACAGGTCCGGCGCCGGGGAGTCGGTGGCATCCAGCCGCGTATGGCCTCGCTCATCCAGCTGGTGCACCGCCCGTCGGATTCACGGATGAAGATCACGCTCGAGGGCATGGTCGACGGGGGACGCGGCAAGCTGGATCCGATCGTTTTCGAACTCCCGAGCCTCCTCGAGTCCTTCGGAATCGAGACGCTGGAAGACCTCGATCAACGTGCGGCGGCAATCGCGAGCCCGGATCTTCAGCCGTGACGCCGTCTGTATGATCGCTCAGGAATGCACCCTCGCTCCATCATTCGAAGCGCCGCGCTCGTCCTGCTCGGAGCCGTGGCGATCGGGAGTCCGTCCCACGCACGATCGATCGAGATCGCCGCGACCTCGCGGCACGGGGCGTGGTTCGTCAGGTCGATACCCGGAGGAGGCGTATCGCTTGATCTGGCGCGGGCCGACGGCGTCCCGGGCGCGTTCGATCGCATGGGGTCACTTCCCAACGCCCCGTCCTGGATCACAGGCACCCCGACCGGGCTCGCGCTCATCTTCGAACCACAGCCGACCGGTGACACGAGCGGCGGGCAGGCGTCCGATGGCGTGCGCCGCCAGGTCCGCACGGTCGAGTTGCTCACCGGCTCCAGCCCGGGTTTGCTCGCAATCGGACCCGTCTCTCCCGCGCCCCCGTTGCCCGAATCCGAGGATCTCGATGGCTTCGGCAGTGACGAGTCGTCTCTGTTTGTTCTGCTTCGCAACGGAACCAATGAGAAGCGCCTCGTGCGCCTCGATGGGACGCAATGGGAGAGCATCGCGCTGCCGGAATCCGTGGATCCGGACTCGCGCCTCTCGATCCTCCCGGGGACACCCGGGCCCCTCCGGGTGCTGGCCAGAAGCGGAGACGGCACCGCGGTGGCCTGGACGCTTGCGCAGAGCGGCTGGACCCGAGAGGGCCCGGTCGCACTGAGCGCAGACGCCCGGGCGTTCGTTCTCGGCGACCGGCTCTTCGCGTTGCGGGCCGCAGGCGCACCCGGATCTGAAGGCGCGGCGCTCGAGTTGCTGTCGCTGCGAGACGGACGGGCCACGACTGTCGGCAGCGTGCCGCGTCGCGCCGGAACCGTCGTCGCCGGTGTGCAAGGGGACCTTCTCGCTATCGTGCAGGCGGCGTCGGACGGGCTGGTCCCGCCCCACGTCACCGTCCTCACGTCTTCCGGGAGGATCGTGAGCGAAGCGGAGATGACCATCGGCCCACCCGTGGGTCGTCGGGAGGTCGAGTTGGTCGCCGCGTTGCTGGCGTCGATCGGGCTCTCGAGCGCTATCTTCGTCTTCCGGCTGTCGTCACGGGGCGGCGCTCCGTTCGCGATGCCAGAAGGATGGGTGCTGGCGAACGCGTTGCGTCGATCGGCCGCCACGAGCGCGGACATCCTGCTGTGGCTCGTGCTGACGTCGCTGGTCTGGTCCATCCCGCTCGGAGACATCGTCGATCCGTTGGCCCCGGGATTCCAGCGGCTTGGGATCTGGCCGGGCCTCAGCGGCCTGGCGGCACTCGCGATCAGCGGCGGCCTCGGGGAGGCGCTCAGCGGCCGGACGCTCGGGAAGATCCTGCTGGGGTGCCGGGCGTCGGTCTCGGGGGGAGCGAATCCGTCGTTGGGGCGCTCGTTCTTCAGGAACTTCGTGAAGTACTCCTGCCCGCCGATCGCGCTCCTCTCGCTGACGGTTCCGGACCCCCACGTTGCCCCCGGAGCCGCCGGGATCGCGGTTCTGGAGCGCGACCTCGCGGAGCCCGAGGCCCCGGCGCGCGACTGAGATCTCGCAGCCCGAGGAATGCGCTTCAGGCCCGCCCCCTCCGGTCCCGATAATCGATAGCAAGGCCCGCGTTGCGCGCCGAGCACCCGAGAGCTTCCGAAGTGCCAGATCCCAGCGACCAACCCGGGACCGACGAGAGCCAGGAGGAGCGCGCGCCACGCTTCAAGCTCCCGGAACTTCATCCGCTCCGGGAGCCGAAGGACCTGTGGCCGCTCCCGGCCATCCTGATCGGGGCCGCCCTCGCCGTCGCGGGCGTTCTCGTGCTCATCCGCGGCGCCCCCGGCCCGGACTTCGAGGGCGCTCTGCACCACGTCGAGTCGCTCATCGAACGCCAGGAGTACGACCGCGCCCTGATCACACTCAACGGGGCGATCCGTGAGGAACTCGAGCATCCCGACGCGACCGACGAGATCAACTCCCGGTTCCACGCGATGCGCGCCGACGCCCTCTACCTCGCACAGCGCCTGAGGCTCTCGGAAATCGGGGAGTCGCAGCAGGCCAAGAACAACAACACAATCCTTGAGGAATACGCGCTCGCGGAGTCGTTCGATCACCACGCGATCACGCCTCGGCGCGAGGCGTTCAAGGCTCAGACACTCGTCGATCTTGGTCGGTACGACGAGGCCGTCCACCACATCGAGCGTCTCGCCGAGGAATTCGCGCCTCGTCGCCACGCCCTTCTCAAGAGGGTCATCTCGCACGATCTCGTCCGCGGCGGAGCCGGCACGCAACGCGCCCGCGAACTCCTCACTACGCTGATGCGAGACCGGAAGCTGAAAGAGGAAGACCGCCTGTGGGCGATCGCCCGCCAGACGCAGCTCCGCCTCGAGAGCGGGTACGCCCCCGAGGCCATCGATGCTCTGCTCCCCGAGATCCAGCGCCTCGAGCAGCGCGACACGCCGGGTGCCGCCGAGTTGTTCCTCATGCTCGGCAAGGCCTACCTCGAACTCGGTCGCTTCGAAGCGGCCCGCGATCAGCTGGCCATCACCGAGCAGATCCTCCCGCCGGGCGATGAACGCCGGGGAGAGGCCGAGGCGCTGCTGGCTCGCATCCTGCAGCGTGAGGGAGAGCTCGAGGAGGCGCGCGACCGGTTCTCGACTGTTGCTGAGCGCTTCCCGAATTCCCCCGCCCAGGTGCTCGCGTTCCTGGGGTTGGGTGAGGTCGAGGCGGACCTCGGGCGCCGCGAAGAGTCCATCGCCGCGTACTCCAAGCTCGTCGGACGGGTGATCGGTGAGGATCATCCCGCATTGGAGCAGGGCTCGGCGTACCACGGCGCGGCCGACCACGAGGAGGCGGAATCCGATCACGGTCACGCAGACTCCGCGGCGCATGCGCCGGCCCAGCAGGTGGCGATGGCCGACGTCGGCGTACCGATCAAGACGATCGATCTCAGCATCGCGCAGCGTCACCGGGCCCAGTTCATCGGTGGCGATCTTCAGACCGCGCTCCGATACTCCGAGCTCATCGAGGCTCTCTACGTCACTTCAGAGCCGTCACCGCCCGCGATCCTGCGAACCGCTGAAACCCATCGGGCCATCGCCCGGCACGAGATGGGCCTCGGCGAGGACCAAGACGATGCCGATGGGCTCGACGTCTTGCGGTTCGACCCGATCAAGGCCGAGTCGATCAAATCGCACTTCGAGGCGGCCGGCGACAAGTTCCGCGAGCACTCGCGCCTCGTCGTCGTCGATGATCCGGCCCTTGCGGTCGCGTCGCTGTGGGAAGCGGCGGACGCGTTCGATCGGTCGGGAGACCGCGATACCGCGATCGAGCTGTTCACGCAGTTCATGCAGGCGATGCGCTCCGATCCGCGAAGGTTCGAGGCCAAACACCGCCTGGCGCGGGCGTTCCAGGCCAAGGGCGAACACGACACGGCGATCGATCTCTTCGAGGAGATCATCCAGGAGAACCCCCAAAGCGACGAGGCCTACCGCAGCTACGTGCCATTGGCTCGCTCGTTCGTCGCCTCGGGCTCGGAGGACGGCTACGAGCAAGCCGAGCGATGGCTGACGCAGGTCGTCAGCGGGCGTGTTTTCGAGCCCGCATCGCCCCAGTTCCGCGCCGGGCTTGTTGAGATGGCCCGGATGTACCTCGCCGAGAGGCGGTACGACGAGGCGATCGCCCGTTTCGACGAGGTGCTCGAGCGGTACGAAAACCGGTCCGACCGCGTCCGCCTCGAGTTCGAGCTCGCCGAAGCGAACCGCCTGTCCGCCGGCGCGATCGACCGGCAGTTGCTCGACGCGATGCCCCTGAGCGACCGGAACGCCCTGGAGACCCTCCGCGAGCAGCGTCTGCGCGTGGCGTTGGAGTTGTACGAGGACGTCCGTGTCGCCATCGAGGACATCGAGCCCGATCGCCGCAGCCCGATGCAGACCGTCATTCTCAGGAACTCGACGTTCTTCCGGGGAGACTGCGCGTTCGATCTCGGCGAGTACGACGCGGCGATCCGGCACTACGACGGCGCCGCCCAGCGGTATGCGCGCGAGCCCGCGTCGCTCGTGGCGATGGTGCAGATCGTCAACTGCTACGCGGAGCTCGAGAAGTGGCGCGAAGCCCAGACCGCCCACGAGCGAGCCCAGCGACGCTTGCGGGAGCTTCCCGACGATGTCTGGCAGACTTCGGCCGTCCCGATGGACCGCCGGCACTGGGAGCGATGGCTCGAGGCGAGCCACAGGCTGGAGCAGCTCGGCGCACGCGCGGATGCCGCGGATGATGCCGAGCCCTGAGTTCGCTGCGCTTGATGCGCAATAATTGGCCGAGTCCTCGGGCCGCACCCGAAGAACACTGAGTCAGTGGATCACGCCCCCGCACGGATGCGGGGCGCACAACTTGCGCACGAACGCCTACAGGGTCACGGATGACCAGCGCGCACGGACAATCTGGCGATCGCCCCAGCGGTGCTCTCGGGACCGATCCGTCGGTCTGGTCGCGGCGCTTGCGTCGGATACTCGATGAGCAGATCGGGCTCTACGAGCAGCTCGATTCCCTCAGCGCCCGGCAGCTCCAGGCAATCTCCAACGAAGACGCCGACCAGCTCCTCGTCATCCTCGGCGAGCGCGAAGCGATCATCGGCGAGCTCCTGCATCTGAACGAAGACCTCTCGCCCTTCGTCTCGAACTGGGCCACGCTCTCGGCCCAGCTCCCGCCGTCCCAGCGAGATGCGCTCGGCGCGTCCTTCGATCGCGTCGCCGCTCTGGTCGAGGCCATCTCGGAGCGCGACGAACGAGACCGGCGCGAACTCGAGGCGCGGCGCGAGCGCGTCAAGACATCGCTCGTCGAGGTGTCCCGAGGGAAAGGGGCGGTGGCGGCGTACTCCCGGGTCGGCCCGACCGATCCGCCTGCGCGATTCCAGGACCGGGAGGGCTGACCTGAGCGATGACACCCGCGCTCGCGATTCAAGAGTCAACGATCCCGGGTGCCGCCGAAGGCGAGCTCGCGGAGCTGCTCCGCTCGTTCAACGACGTGACGAGCAAGCTGCAGGACACCCACGAGACCCTGCGCGGTGAGGTGGCGCGCCTGGAGCACGAACTCCGAGACGCGCACGATCAGCTCCGTCGAGCCAGGGAACTCGCGGCCCTGGGCGAGATGGCGGCAGGAATCGCCCACGAGATCCGGAACCCCCTCGGCTCGATCCGTCTCTACGCATCGGTGCTCGAGGAAGACCTCGCCGATCAGGCCGAGCCCCACGCGACGGCGACAAAGATCGGTGACTGCGTCCGGCGCCTCGATTCGGTCGTGTGCGACGTTCTGCACTTTGCGCGCGAGATGCGTCTCGTCCCCGAGGTGTGCGAGGCGGCCGATCTCTTCGACGGTGCGCTCGAAGCCAGCCACGATGTGATCGAGCACGCGGGCTGCGAGGTCGTCCGTGCCGATCTGGTCCGCGCGCCTCTCGAATTCGAGTGTGACGCAGCGCGCATCCATCAGGCCCTCGTCAACGTCATCCGCAACGCCGCGGAGGCATTCGAAGAACGATCTCATGCGGGCGAGCGACGCATCGCCCTGGACGCCGACGTCCGCGACTGCCTCCTGGCAGACGGGAGTCGCCGGCCGATGGTCGTGCTGAGCGTGGCCGACACCGGCCCGGGGATCTCCGAGGAGGCCGCCGGCCGGATCTTCAACCCGTTCTTCACGACGCGGCACACGGGCACGGGACTCGGGCTCGCCATCGTTCATCGCATCATCGATGCGCACGGCGGCAGTGTCCGCGTCTCGAGCGGGGACGGGGGAACCGGAACAACGATCGACCTGCTGCTCCCGACTGCTGAGTCCGGGCGCCGGCACGAGGAGGAATCGACTTGAAGACCATCCTGGTGGTAGACGACAAAGAGATGCTCCGCGACAGCGTCGCGGTCACGCTCCAGAGAGCGGGGTTCGCGGTCATCGGAGCCGGTGACGGCGCCGCGGCGCTGGAGATCGCGGCCAAGCGACGCCCGGACGCGATCGTCACCGATCTGCGCATGCCCGGTCTGACCGGCATCGAGCTCATCGAGAGGGTCCGCGAGATCGACGACGCCACGCCGATCGTGCTCATGACAGCGTTCGGCACGATCGAGACCGCGGTCAAGGCGATGAAGCTCGGCGCGTTCGACTACGTGACCAAGCCCTTCGAGGGCGATGAGCTCATAGTTGCCGTGAAGCGGGCGCTGGAGCACGCCAAGCTCAAGCGCGAGAACGCTGTACTGAAGCTCGCGGTAGCGGACCAGGATCAGGCCTCCGCCCCGACCACAAACGGGAGCGTGCAGCGCCGCTCCGGCGTGGACCGGATCATCGGCCGTTCGGCGCCGATGATGGAAGTAAAGGCCAAGGTCCAGGCGATCGCCGGCAGCCAGGGGACGGTGCTGATCTCGGGCGAATCCGGCACGGGCAAGGAGGTTGTGGCCCGAGCGATCCACGAGATGAGCCCGCGCGAGACCGAGCCGTTCCTGGCGGTCAACTGCGCCGCGATGAGCGAATCGCTGCTCGAATCCGAGCTCTTCGGGCACGAAAAGGGGGCGTTCACGGGCGCGGATCGTCTGCGCAAGGGGCGTTTCGAGCTTGCGCATGAAGGCTCGCTCCTGCTCGACGAGATCAGCGAGGTCAAGCCCCAGATCCAGGCCAAGCTCCTACGAGTCCTCCAGGAGCGGTCGTTCGAGCGCGTCGGCTCCAGCACCACGATCGGCGTTGATGTCCGCGTGATCGCGACGACGAACCGGCGCCTCGCCGACGAGGTCGCCAAGGGCGGTTTCCGCCAGGACCTGTTCTTCCGGCTCAACGTCCTGCCGGTTCATCTCCCCGCGTTGCGTGAGCGCAGGGAAGACATCGACCTGCTGGCCCCGCACTTCATCCGCCTGGTGTGCGCCCGCGAGGGCCGCCCGGAAAAGCGGATCACCCCGGAAGCCATGGATCTGCTCCGCGGCTACGACTGGCCCGGCAACGTGCGCGAGCTCCAGAACCTCTGCGAGCGCGCGGTCGTGCTGAGCAAGGGCGAGTCGATCGAGCCCGACCTCATCCGGGCGTGGTTCGCGGCAACGGCACCGTCATCCCCGCCGGCGCCCACCAGCGCCAGCCGGTTCGGGAAGGCCCAGCCGCTGGGCAGCGTCGGCAACGGTTCGCCCCGCAATGGCGTCCCGGCACCGGCATCGCCGGTCGAGGTCAGCCCGTTCGTCGCAGGCGAGCCCCGCCCGCTGTCGGAGATCGAGCGCGAGGTGATCGTCGAGACGCTGCACCGATTCAACGGGCACCGCCAGAAGACGGCCAGGGCGCTGGGGATCGGCGTCCGCACCCTGGGGCTCAAGCTCAAGAAGTGGAAGGAGCAGAACCTCGTGGCCGAGGGCCTGTAGCGGAGCGAAGCGGTGTTTATCGATCAACTCTTCGATGCCGGAGCGTTGCCGACCCTTGCGCGGTCGATGCAGTTCGCTGCGCGTCGTCAGGAGCTGATCGCGCACAACATCGCCAACATCTCGACCCCGGGCTTCGTCCAGAAAGACGTCTCCGTCCGGGCGTTCCAGGCCTCCCTGGGTGATGCCGTCGACCGGCGTCGGGCCCGGACGGGCGGCTCGAGGGGCACGCTGAACATCGCCGAGTCCCGTGAGGTGCGGTTTTCGAGCGCCGGAGACGTCCGCCTCACCCCAAAGACCCCTCGGGATGGCGTCCTGTTCCACGATCGGAACAACCGGAGTGTCGAGCGCCTCATGCAGGACATGGTCGAGAACATGACCGCCTTCAGAGTGGCCGGCGATTTGCTGAAGAGTCGTCTGGGGATCCTCAGGTCCGCGATCTCGGGATCGAGCCAGTAGTAGCCAAGGAGCAGACGCGTGTACGGTGGTCTGGACATCTCGGTCAGCGGCATGGTGGCCCAGAAGACCCGTCTGGATGTCATCGCCTCCAACCTGGCGAACGTCGCGACCATTCTGGACGCCGAAGGGAATCCCAACCCGTTCCGCAGGAAGATCACGGTCTTCCAGACCGGGGATCCCAATGCCCGGGATCCCAGGTCCCAGGGGATGGGCGTCCACGTCTCGGAGATACTCGACGACAGCGCGCCGTTCCGGAAGAAGTGGGACCCGGACAGCCCGCACGCCAAGCCCGATGGCCACGAAGACGCCGGCTACGTCTACTACCCCAACGTGAACAGCGTGGTCGAGAACATCAACGCCGTGGACGCCGTCCGGGCGTACGAAGCGAATGTGATGGCCGCCGAGGCCACCAAGACGATGATTGCACAGGCGTTGCGCCTGATCGCGTAGCATTGGTCGCGGGCGTTGATCGCCCGGGAGAGCAACGATGGTCGATCCAGTAGGACTTTCCGGAGCCGGAGGCGTGCAGCCCACGCCACGCCCGGTCCCCGGCGCCGGGGGCGACCAGCCGCAGACCGAGTCATTCCGCGAGCTCCTGCTCGAGAATCTCCGCCAGGTGAACGAGCTCCAGCAGGACGCCAGCACCGCGATCGAGGACCTCCAGGCCGGGCGTCGCAACGACCTCGAAACCGTGCTCATGGCCACCGCCAAGGCCGACACCGCGTTCAACATGCTGCTGGCCGTCCGCAGCAAGATGATGGACGCGTACTCCGAGCTCTCCTCAATCCGAGTCTGAGCCGCCTGGCGCATCAATTGCGCTGCGAGCGCAGTGATGGCCGTCTTTTCAAGGCGTTTGCTGCGCCACGCCGAATCCCATCGATGAGCCCATACGGGCGCCGGGCGCACGGAGCGCGCCGGGCATCGAGAGAGCGGCAAGGAGGCCGGTGCGATGGAGAGGTTGCGCAAGTTCCAGGCGACAATCGCTGCCGCTTCGGACAAGCTGACGACCAGCCAGAAGCTCCTGATCGGCTCCTCCCTCATCCTGATGGTCATGACGCTGATGCTCGTGCATCTCTACACGGGCAAGCCGGACTACGTTGAGCTCCTGCCGGGCAAAGACGCCTCTTCGCAGGCCGACGCCGTCGCGTACCTCCAGGCAAACGGCATCGATCACACCCAGGGCCCCGCGGGTGTGTTTGTCCCCGCCAGCCGGCGCACGGCCATCCTCGCGCAGCTGAGCCAGAACGGTTCGCTCGGCGGCGACAACCAGATCCTGTTCAACAACCTGATCGATCGCCAGTCGTGGACGATGAGCCAGGAGCAGAACAAGCAACTCGAGACGATCGCGGTCCAGAACGAGCTTGCCACGATCCTCTCGCAGTGGTCGGGTATCCGCAGCGCCAACGTGATCCTCAACCTCCCGCAGAAGCGCGGGCTCGCCCAGCCCAGGACGTCCTCGAGCGCCTCGGTCACCGTGTTCCCGTCTGCGCCGATCAATCCGCAGACGGTCGACGCGATCGCGTCGTTCGTCGCCAGCGCCCGAGGCATCGACATCGGGAACGTCCGTGTCATCGACGGGTCGAGCAACCGCCAGCACAAGGCTCGCGAAGAGGGCGCGATCACCGCTTCGACGCACGTCGAGCTCGTCACGACGATCGAGGAGCTCCATCGCGACAAGCTGATGGACATGCTCACGTACATCCCCGGCGTGATCGTGACCGTCCGGGCGCAGGTCGACTCGACTTCGCGCCAGATCAACGATCAGCGGTTCCACTCCGAGGGCGCCGGGAGCGAGAACTTCGTCAGCCGCGAGGAGAGCCAGGAGCTGTCCGATAGCCAGGCGAGCCGCGGAGGCGAGCCGGGCGCTCGCAGTAACGTGGGTGAGAGCATTACCGGAACGGCGCTCGGGGGGGGCGCGTCGAGCCAGCAGAATTCGAGCGTCACCGAATTCCAGCCGATGCCAGGTATGCAGTCCGAGCAGATCATCGATCCGCGCGGGCACGCGACGAAGATCAACGCCGTGGTCAACATCCCGCGTTCGTACTTCGTCGAGTACTGGAAGAGCCTCCAGGGTGCGGACGCAGAGGGCGCCGATCCCACCGAAGACGACCTCAGGCCGATCGTCGAGTCGGAGACGACGCGGATCCGCGACGAGCTCCAGCCGATCATCGACACCTCGACCAACGAGGGAGGGGAGCAGGGTGAAGTGCGAGTCTCGATGATCCCCATCATGGCCGCGGTGCTGTCGGTGCCCGGAGGCGCCGACGCAGCTTCCGCTCTCGGATTCTCGGCCAGCGGCGGCGAGATGGTCATGAACGGCATGGTCAAGACGATCGCGCTCGGGTCGCTGGCGGTGGTCGCGCTGGGGCTTGTCGTGTTCACGGCGCTGCGCAGCACCCGTACGGAGGAACTGCCCACGGCGGCCGAACTCGTGGGTCTCCCGCCGGCGCTCGACAACACGAGCGATCTAATCGGCGAGGCCGACGAGGCCGATTCGGTGCTGCAGGGCGTTGAGCTCTCCGACAGCGAGATGATGCAGCGGAAGATGATGGACCAGGTCAACGAGATGGTCGATGAGCAGCCCGACGACGCAGGGAAGCTCCTCAGCCGCTGGGTCGCGGGGATCTGATCCCCGCCGGGAGCGACGATGCCGCGAAAGCCCGGAGAGAAGCTTCCAGAGACCGCGGGCGCCCTCGACGGCGTCACCAAGGCGGCGATCCTGTTGCTGTCGATCGGCCCCGACCGCGCATCGCGCATCCTCAAGACGATGCCCCCCGACCAGATCGAGGAGGTGACGCGTGAGCTGGCCGGGCTCGGGAACGTCCCCGAGCTGCTCCGCAACGAGGTCGTCGAGGAGTTCTATGGCGTCTCGCTCGCCTCCGGCTATTCCAGCGAGGGCGGGCTCGACTATGCCAAGGAGATCATCAAGAACTCGCTCGACCCGCAGCTCGCCGACCGCGTCGTCGCGCAGATCCAGACCCAGGTGCAGCGCACGCCGTTCGCGTTCCTCCAGAAGGCCGAATCAGAGTCGCTGCTGGCGTTCATCCAGGACGAGCACCCACAGACGATCGCGCTGATCGTCTGCCACCTCGCCCACCACAAGGGCGCCGAGATCCTGGTCGGCCTCCCGATGCAAAAGCAGGTCGAGGTCATCAAGCGGATCGCGAACATGGAGCAGACCAACCCCGAGGTCATCCGCGAGGTCGAGAAGGGGCTCGAATCACGCCTCAGCAGCATGCTCACCCAGTCCATGGAGAAGGCGGGCGGCGTCCCGACGGTCGCCGAGATCCTCAACCTCGCCGATCGCTCGAGCGAGAAGGCGATCATGGAAGGTCTGGAGGCCGAAGACCCCGACCTCGTCGAGGAGATCCGTCGCCTGATGTTCGTCTTCGAGGACGTGAAGCTCGTCGACGACAAGGGCATCCAGGCTGTGCTCCGCGAGGTGGACAACTCCGAGCTCGCTCTGGCGCTCAAGACGGCGTCGGAGGAACTCCAGAACAAGGTCTTCAACAACATGTCAGAGCGCGCCGCAGCGCTCATCAAGGAAGACATGGAGTTCATGGGGCCGGTCAGGGTCAGCGATGTCGAAGGCGCGCAGCAGCGGATCGTCGACATCGTGCGCCGCCTCGAAGAGGCCGGCGAGATCATCATCGCCGGGCGGGGCGGCCAGGAAGAGCTGGTGGTCTGAGCGATGGCACTCATCAAAGGCGCAGACGCGGGATCCTCGGGACGCAGCGCCATCGTTCTCGACCTCGGCGACCTCAGGCGCCAGGCGGAGGAACTCGAACGCGGTGCGCGGGAGCAGGCCAGGACCATTCTCGACCAGGCGCGCGCCGAGAGCAGGCGTGTGCAGGAGGCCGACCGAGCCGACGGACGCAAGCAGGGGCTCGAGGAAGGGCTGGCGCAGGGAATCGCGGAAGGCCGAGAGCAGGGGCGAGCCGAAGCGGCGACCGAGCACTCCGAGGCGCTCGGCATGCTCGAGAAACGCTGGGAGGCGGCCCTCGGGGATCTGGAACGCGTGCGCGACGAGATGATCGCGTCGGTCCGCGAGGACCTCCTGCGATTCGCGTCGGAGGTCGCGTCGCGCGTCGCCAAGAAAATCGTCGCTCTGGATCCCGGATCGGCGGTCGCGCAGGTCGAAGCGGCCCTGTCGCAGGTCGTCCGTCCCACGCGCCTCGTCGTCGCCGTCAGCCCTCCGGACCGCGAACTCGTCGAGTCTGCCCTGCCCGCGCTCGTCCAGCGCCTGGCCAGCGGCGCGCATCACGAACTGCTCGTCGACGAGGCGCTCAGCGCCGGGTCGGCTGTCGTCCGAACCGAGGGCGGCTCGATCGACGCCTCCGTCGAAACACAGATCGCGCGGATCATCGAGTCGGTCTTGCCCGAGCGCACCAATGAATCTGAGCCCGAGGAACCGGCGTGACGCTGATGCGCGACGCGATCGCCAACGTCCGGGCCACCAACCCGCTGCTCGTCGCCGGGACGGTCGGCGCGGTGCGCGGGCTGACGCTCTTCGTCGACGACCTCCCCGCTGAGGTCGGCTCGCTGGTCACAGTGCACGCACGCGACGGCGCGCGGTCCGGTGAGGTAGTCGGCTTCGATTCCGGACGCACGATCGTGATGACGCTCGGCGCAACGCTCGGTGTTCGGGCGGGCGATCGGGTGACCGCCGAGACGGCCGCGCCCACCGTTGGTGTCGGGAATTCTCTGCTCGGCCGGGTGATCAACGGGCTGGGCAGACCGGTCGATCACGGCCCCGTGCCCGTGGACCTGCGTCAGGTCCCCCTGGTCCCCGAGCCGCTGGGGCCGATGGACCGCGGGCGGATCACGACCATGCTGCCGACGGGAGTCCGGGCGATCGACCTCATGACCACCGTGGGCAAGGGGCAGCGCCTGGGCATCTTCGCTGGACCCGGCGTGGGCAAGTCGACGCTGCTCGGGATGGTCGCCAAGCGCACCGCGGCGGACGTCAACGTCATCGCGCTGATCGGCGAGCGTGGCCGGGAAGTCCGCGAGTTCCTCGACGAGGCTCTCGGGCCCGAAGGACTCGAACGCTCGCTTATCGTCGTCGCAACGAGCGACGAGGCTCCGCTCATGCGCGTGCGCGCGGCCAACGTCGCGTGCGCCGCCGCCGAATTCTTCCGCGACCTCGGGCTCGACGTCATGCTCATGGTCGACTCGATCACGCGGTTTGCGCACGCGCAGCGCCAGATCGGTCTCTCGGTAGGCGAACCGCCGGCGACGAAGGGGTTCACCCCGAGCGTCTTCGCCGCGCTGCCGACCCTTTTGGAGCGCGCCGGCGCCGTTGAACGGGGCCGCGGCTCTTTGGGCGGCTCGATCACGGCGTTCTACACAATCCTCGTCGAGGGCGACGACGTGACCGAGCCGATCAGCGATGCCGTACGCGGCATCCTCGATGGGCACGTGATGCTCTCCCGGACGCTGGCGAACCACGGCCACTACCCGGCGATCGACGTGCTCGACTCGATCAGCCGTGTCGCGCCGGCGATCATCGACGAGGACCACGAGAGCGCCCGCCGTGCGCTGACCGGGTTGATCGCCTCGTATCGCGAGGTCGAGGAACTCGTCCAGATCGGAGCGTACGCCGAAGGCTCCAACCCGGAAGCCGACGCCGCGATCGCCCTGAAGCCTCGGATCGACGAACTCCTCCGCCAGGGAGTCGACGAGCGCGCCGGCTTCTTCAACGCCAAGCAGTCGCTTGTCCAACTGGCCTCCGATCTCGACAAGCTCAAGCAGGCGCGAGCGGGTGAGGGCGCTCAGAGAGCGGGGGAGTAGCGCGTGCCGCGATTCGTCTTCAAGCTGGAGCCCCTCCTCGAGCAACGCCGCGCACAGGAGCGGGAGAAGCAGATAGTCGTCGCGAAGATCGAGCGCGAGCGCCAGGAATTGATCCGATTCCTCTCGGCGGCCCAGATGGAGATCGGATCTCACAAACGCGATCTGAGTTCTCTCCTCGCCGGGGGCGAAGGCCGGGCCGTGCGGATGACGCCGGTCCGCCTCCAGGCCGGGGCGTCGCTCCATGCCGAGGCCCGCGCCCGGCACCTGACCATCAAGCTCGCCGGTGTCTACAAGCGCCTGCACGCGGCCCAGAGCGAACTCGCGAGCGCCATGGCCGCCCGGAGGGCGGTCGAACTCCTCAAGGAGCGCCGCCACAGCGAGTGGTTGCACGAGCAGGCCCGACGCGAGGCAGCCGAGACCGACGACCTCGTTGTGTCGCGCCATGGCAGGCGTCACGGGGGCGTCATTCAAGCCCCCCCCGGCGCACGGGCCGATAGCGACAGCGTCTAGTTATGCGCACCGTCTGGATCATCCTCTCGACCCTGGCCATCGCCAACCTGCTCGCCCTGGCAGGGCTTGCGGGCTGGCTCGTCGCGACGGACCGGCTCGATCGAGACCGCCTGGAGTCGATCCGCGAGCTTCTCGCGACGACGATCACCGAGGAGTCTGCGCAGATCGAGCAGGCCAACGCCGAGGCGGACGAGCTAGCCGCCCGCGACGCCGCGCTCGCCAAAGCCCGCCGGCTTCCTTTGACATCCGAGCAGGCGCTGGCGCTGGCCGAGTCCTTCGATCAGCTCAGCACGCGGGAGATCGATCGTCTCGACCGCCAGGCGCAGGACCTGCGCCGAACGCTCGCGCAAGAGCAGGCCGACCTGGATCAGCGCAGGGAAGAATTCGCCGCCGAGGTGCGTGCGTTCGACGAGCGTCGCGATGCGATCCTCGAACTCGAGGGCAGCGAGCAGTTCAACAAGGCTGTGAAGCTGTATCAGAGCCTCAAGGCTCCGGTCGCCAAGGACATCTTCCAGACGCTCCTCATGGAGGGCGAATTGGAGCAGGTCGTGGCGTATCTCGACGCGATGAGCGCCAGGCCGGCCTCGAAGATCATCGCGGAGTTCGAGAAGGAAGACCCGGCTGTGGCAGCGGAATTGCTCGAGAACCTCAGGACACGCGGGACGAAGTTCGACTTCGCCGGCGTCGTTCCTGAGGACGAGTGAATGCCGACAGCAGTTCCGGTCACGCCAATCCGAATCCCCGAGCCCGCGACGGCGATCGCGAACCCGCCGAAGCCCCAGGGGGCCGCACCGTTCCGCGACACGCTGAACGGGCGGGCTGAGCCGAGCACGCAGGCCGGCACCGATCAAACGCAGAAACCGCCCGCCGACGCGCAAGGCGGGCGCGAACGGGCGACGGATCCCGCCGCGGATTCCGAAGAGTCTGCGGGCGTTGACACATCATCCAACCCCACGCAGGGGAAGGACGGCTCGAGCGCCGCCGAATCCAGCGAGCGGGCCGAGACGGATGTCGCCCGGGAAGAGTCGAACCGCCAAATCTCGGACGGGGATGCCGAGACGGAGCAGGCGCCGCGGGAAGCTGCGGAGGGCGAGTCGGAACCAGACGCCGAGCAGCGATCCTCGGCGCCGGTGCCGATCCAGGTCCCTGTCGCGCAGCCTAGTCAAACAGTCGAGCGCCCCGGAAAGGCGGCCGAGGAAAGCGATCGTCCGAGTGGGACCCGTCAGACGAGAACCGACTCGTCGCCCGAAGGAAAGGCCGAGCGGGCGCGTCTCGACTCAGAGCCGGCGCCTCGAGGCGATCGGTCGGATGCCGCGGAACGCGAAAAGACGGAGGGTGCCCGCCCGCGCGGCGCTGAGGTTCGGTCTGGCCAACCGACCGGGCGCACCGAAGCGACGCCGGAGCAACCCGCGCGGGGTCCGGAGGCCGGACAGGGTTCGGGCGTTCCCGTGCGTGCTGCCGGCGCGGGCGAGGGAGATCTGACGAGAGATCAGGCCCAGGGCGAACAGGCGCCCAGGGACCAGGCCAGACCCGAGACCGAGACGATTCGGCGCGACGAGTCTCCCCAAGAGGCGAGAGAGCCCCGCCCTCAGAGGGCGGAACGCTCGGAGCAGCAGGCCGCTCCCAAGGACCAGGGGCAGGCCAAGCCCGACGCTCCGGCGCAGATCGAGCGCCTGGCCAGCGCGGGAACCGCGCTGCGCGAGCGCCTGACATCCATCGCCGAATCGCAGCAGAAGCCCACCGGCGACGCGGACGGTTCCAGGTCGCCAGCCGCCCGGCTCGTCGCCCAGAGTGTGTCCCGGGGTGTGGCCGCCGCCCTGAACCAGCGGGGCGGAGAGGTGACGCTCAAGCTCTCTCCCGAGAGCCTGGGGACCGTCCGCGTGCACATGTCCCTCGATCGCGGGGTGGTTTCCGTGCGGATCGAGGCCTCGACCCAGTCCGCTCACTCGTTGCTGTCAGACGGCGTCGCGCAGCTGAAGGGATCGCTGGAGACCCGGGGACTGAGCGTCGAACGCATCAGCATCCAGCACGCTCCCGCCGCGTCTGGCACGTCGGGTGCTCAGTCGTCACCGAACTCCTGGTCCGGCAGTGCCCAGCACGGCTCGCAGGATCAGGGCGGCCAGGAGCACGACGCGGGCGGATCGCCCTCGCGTGGCGGGAGCGACGAGCAGCAGGAGGGTTCGGGTGAGCGATTCGACGACGGGAGCGGCAGCGCTGAGGCCCTCGAGTCCGCATTCGACCACGAGTTCGAGGCGCAGGTGCGCTTGAAGCTGGAAGAAGTGGCCTGATCGGGCCAACGGAGGCACACGACGATGTCCGCGATCGACTCGGTTTCAACCAGCAGCCCGCCCTCTGCGACGAGCGCGTTCTCCACGCTCTCGAGCGAAGACTTCATCCGCGTGATGTTCACCGAACTCACGAGCCAGGACCCGACACAGCCCAACGACAGCCAGGCGCTGCTCGAGCAGATCAGCTCGATCCGCGCGATCGAGTCGGACCTGAGCCTGACCGACCGGCTCGAGGAGATCGCGCTGCAGAGCGAGATCGCGTCTTCGGGGAGCCTCCTTGGGAAGTTCGTCACCGGCTTGAATGACAGCGGCGCCGAGGTGCTCGGGTTCGTCGACTCGATCAGCATCACCCGGGAGGGCACGGTCCTGAATCTGTCGACCAACCAGAGCGTGGCGATGAGCCGCGTGCAGGAGGTCATCGACCCGGCGCTGATCGCCACGGCGACAGGTGAGGGTACCGACGATCCCGAAGACGACCCCGAAGAGAGCACCGATCCCGACGCCGGCTGAACAGCGACCATGGATCTCGCATCGATCGAACTCCTGAAGAAGCTCGGCTCGGGCGTGCGTCCCGACGGGGCGTCGCCGCCGAAGGGCGCTGCCGCGCTCGAGACGGTGCCGTTCGAGCAGCTCATGCGCACGGTGCAGACCGGCACGCTGCACAGCGGTCGACCGGTCGAGATCAGCACCGACTCGAAGGTCCGGCTCGAGGGCGAGCAGCTCGAGAGGCTCGCGGTGGTCGTCGACGCCGCCGAGGCCGCGGGCACCGACCGCGTCGTCGCGCTTCTCGATGGCGAGGTCGTCTCGATCGACGTCCCCGAGCGCCGTGTCGACGGCGCGAACGAGGAACTCGTCGGACGCGTCGTGACCGATCTCGACGGGCTCATCATTGTTCCCAAGAAGGGCGCGAGCGAATTGCGAGCGCTGTTCGCAGAAGGCACGCAGGAGACGTCGGGCGCCGAGTCGATCGGCCCGCGTTCGCACGTCCACAACACGACAATCGCGTCGCTGCTCGGAACGCTCGCCCAGAGCTCCGAGCAGGCGGACGCACCAGAGGAGAACGCCCGCGCCGGAGAGCAGCGGGCTGCTTGAGTGCACACCCTGAATCGGGCGCGGAGGCGCCCGCCGACGGACAGACCGGAGCGACATCATGGCGTCAACGACTTCACTCTTCACCGGGCTCAGCGGCCTGAACGCCAACGCGCGTCAGCTCGAAGTCATCGGTAACAACATCGCCAATACCAACACGACGGCCTTCAAGTCCAACCGGATGGTGTTCGCCCCGACGTTCAACCGCAACTTCTCGCTCGGCACCGCGCCGTCGGCGAACACCGGCGGCACAAACCCGGGGCAGGTCGGTCTCGGCGTTTCGATCGCCGGCACCCAGCGCAACTTCAACAACGGAGCCATCTCGCCAACGGGGATCAACACCGATCTCGCGATCGACGGCGGTGGGTTCTTCATCGTCGAACGCGCGGGTCAGCAGTTCTACACCCGGGCGGGCGAGTTCCAGCTCAACAGCCAGAACGAGCTCGTCTCGCTCTCGGGCGATCGGGTGCAGGGATTCTCCGTCGACGACAACTTCAACGTGGTCGAGGGTCAGCTCACAGACCTGGCGATCCCCCTCGGCACGCTCACGCTCGCCGAGGCGACGCGCAACGTGAACCTCTCGGGCAACCTCCGCGCCGACGGCGATCTTGCCGTCCAGGGAACCGCGCTCGAGATCGCGGCGGCGGGCATCGTGGACGGCACGACACTCCTGACCGCTCTCGGCGGCGGCGCCGCGATCGTCGATACCGACACCCTCACCGTCTCGGGGGCCGCACGCGGCGACAAGAGCCTCCCCGACGCGGTGTTCACCGTCACCGCGACATCGACCGTCGACGACCTGATGCAGTTCCTCCAGGAAGCCCTCGGCGTTGTGCCCGACGGCGGCTATCGCGCGGGCGACCCGACCGGCGCTCCGGAGCCGGGCTCATACACACCGGCGGCCGGTCTCGTCTCGTTCATCGGGAACTTCGGCGAGGACAACGATCTCGAATTCGACACGGCCAATCTCGTGCTCAACGACGCGACGGGTGGGCCGAAGGCCAGCCCGTTCATGATCACCAAGACAGGGAGCGCCGACGGCGAGTCCGTCCGGACCACCTTCGAGGTGTTCGATTCTCTGGGCACGGCGATCCAGGTCGACCTGACGATGGTGCTCGCGAACAAGGACAACACCGGCACCTACTGGCGCGCGTTCCTCCACGCCCCGGACGACACCGACCTCGCGCTGCACCTGGAGATGGGCGATCGCGCCGGCACGTTCGACGACGCGACCCCGCTGCTGATGTTCGACAACTTCGGGCGCCTGGCCAGTTCACCGAGCATCAACGTGGAAGTCGATCGCGTCGACTCCGGCGCCGCCGATCCGATGAGCTTCGCGCTCTCGTTCGACTCTGCGGGGGACGCGGTGACCGCGCTCTCTGACGACGGCGGCGAGTCGCAGATCGCGGCGGTGTTCCAGGACGGCGCGTTCCTCGGCGTGCTCTCGGACTTCAGCGTCGGGATCGACGGCCTGATCACCGGCGGGTTCACCAACGGGCTCACCCGCTCGATCGGGCAGATCGGGGTGGCCTCGTTCACGAACCCCGAGGGGCTCGTAGACGCGGGCAACAACCTCTTCCGCGTCGGACCGAACTCCGGCACCGCGCTGATCACGACGCCGCTCGAGTTCGGCACAGGCCGCTTGGTCGGTGGTGCGCTCGAGCTCTCAAACGTCGACCTCAGCTCGGAGTTCATCAACATGATCCTCACCCAGACCGGGTATACGGCGAGCTCGCGCGTGATCGATACGACGAACCAGCTCCTCCAGCAGCTGCTCGTGACGGGCCGGTAACCGAATCCCGATCTCGATCTCGATCCGGCTCCCCCGGCGGTCGATAACTCTTGCAGGGCGCCCGGCCTCCTCGAGCGCTCAGTGGAGATCACGCGTGGCCCTGGAATCCGAATCCTGGCTCTGGCTGGCTGCGGCCGGGCTCTCGGCGTTCGCTCTCGTCAGCTGCGCCGGCGTGGCCTGGCTCCTCGCCGGGCGTCTCCCGGGCGAAGCCACGACCGGATCGTCTGGTTCTCTGCGGCAATTGCACCGGCGCACCGTTCTGGCGGTCGCTCTGTGCGTCGTCGCGGGAGCGATGGTCCTGGCGTCGTTCGGCCTCCTTGTCGCCGCGACTGCGAGCAGCGGGGCGGGCGCGGTGTCCGGGCTCATCGGGATCGCGTTCCTGCTCCTGGCAGGGGCGTGCGCCGTGGTCCTGCCGATCGCCCGGCGGTCGCTGGGTCGCGTGCGTGAGTCGCTCGACGAGCTGGAGCCGCCCGCGAGCGAGCAGCCCCCTCAACCGGGTGGCGTGATAACCCGCGACGCCGCCTGATCGGCGTTCTCGGCCCGCCCTGCTTGACGATTGCGCGAGTCGATCCGCCCCGGTGGGGCGCCGAGCCGTCCAGACAAGGCTCGCGCCTTGCAGGCGGGCCCGTTTGAGTCGATGACCAACACGGGCGGACGGGACGGCGACGGACCCGGGCGTGCCGACATCGCCAAGACACGGTTCTGGATGTGATGTTCGATTCGGAGCCCGCACCATGAGTGAAGAAGCCCCTGCCAACGAGACACCCGCCGAGGACAAGGGCGGCCTGCCCAAGAAGACGATCGTCGTCGTTCTTGCGCTGCTCGCCGTCGAGGCGGTCGCCGTGTTCGGCGCCGTCATGATGTTCGGCAAGCCCAGCGAGGTGCGCGGCGTCGAGCTCGAGCACGGTCACGTCGACGAGGGCGAGAAGCTCGTCGAGATCCCGGTCGTACGGGAGAAGTTCACCAACAA
>JANQQR010000005.1 GCA_028289195.1 Phycisphaerales bacterium
GCACCACGGCCCGCAAGAGCTCGACCGCTCGCAAGCCCCCCGCCAAGCGCAGCACGGCCCGCAAGAGCTCCACCGCTCGCAAGCCCGCCGCCAAGCGCAGCACGGCCCGCAAGAGCTCCACCGCTCGCAAGCCCGCCGCCAAGCGCACCACGGCCCGCAAGAGCTCGACCGCCCGCAAGCCCGCCGCCAAGCGCAGCACGGCTCGCAAGAACACCATGAACAAGTCGGCCCGTAAGCCCAGCGCGAAGCGCTCGACGGCTCGCAAGAGCTCGTCGCCCAAGCTCCGCCTTGCCGGCACGAACGCCAAGCGCTCCAGCGCCAAGCGTTCGACCGCCAAGCGCAGCTACCGCCGGGCGGCCTGATCGCTCGACCGTCTACAAGACACTCCTTCGAAGCCGCGACGCCCAGGCGTCGCGGCTTTGTTTTTGCGCACGACCCGCCGAAGTGATCCCGCGAACCGGGTGCGCACCCGCCCATGATCGGTGGGGTGCGCCGTTGTTTTCGCACAACACTCCGGACCCCGCGTCAAGGAGCACACCGTTTGCGACGACCTACGCGGCATGCAAGAGCAGGCCAGGTGCAGCAACGGACCGGTGAGTGCCGATAACTCGGTTGGGCCCTCGAGCGCGCAGGACGCGCACGCTCGGTGGGAGCCCGGGGAGTGGAACTCCCCCGAGCATGCGGAGCAGGAAGCCCGCAGGATGTTCGCCACCGTGCTTCAGGGCTGGGCGATGGATGTGCTGAGGCTGCAGAGCCTCGGTCTCCACGTGCCAGGACACCACGAGGCCATCGCGGCATAGCCAGTTGCAGACGAGCGGGAGCGCCGGAGGCCGATCCGCTCGAGCGGGCGGTACGGGCGCACTTGCTGCGCGCAACGGAGTGCACGAGCGATGGGCGGGATCACCACCGGAGTCGGCATCTTCTCAGGCGTGAACAGCGCGCAGCTCATCGAGCAGCTGCTGGCGCTGGAGTCGCGCCCCAAGATTGCTATCCAGACCCGGATCCTGACGCTGCAGCAGCAGAAGGCGTCGTTCCTCGACCTGAACACCTCGCTCCTTTCGCTGGAAAGCGCCGCGAGCGCGTTCCGGGTGAACAAGAGCTTCGACAAGTCGCTGGCGACGTCGTCCAACGAGGGGGCGCTGACGGCCTCTGCCGGCACCACGGCCACGCCGGGCAGCTACAGCTTCATCGTGGACCGGCTCGTGACCTCGCAGCAGACGCTGAGCCGCGGCTTCGTCGACAGCGACACCACCGGGATCGGCATCAGCAAGCTGACGTTCGAGAACGGCGGTGGCTCGCTGAAGACGCAGACGGCCCTCACGGAACTCAATGGCGCCCAGGGAGTCGAGCGGGGAACGATCAAGATCACCGACAAGGCCGGCGGCACGGCAGAGATCGACCTCGCCCGCGCGGTGACGATCGATGACGTGCTCGACGCGATCAACTCGGAGTCGTCGATCCAGGTCACGGCGACGCTCGACGGCGACGGCCTGAAGATCGAGGACTCCTCGGGCGGCGACGGCACGCTGAGCATCTCCGACACGTTCGGCTCGGCGACGGCGACCGACCTGGGCATCGAGACGTCGGGCCTCGGGCTCGGGGCCGGCGCGGGCGTCGACCAGGAGATCACCGGAGCACGCATCCGAACGATCTCCGGGCAGACGGCGCTGGCGAGCCTGAACGACGGGAAGGGCGTGTTCGTGCGCGACGGGGGCGGCACGGACATGATCATCACCAGCCGCGGCGGCCTGCCGAGCCACAACATCGTGCTGGGCGACGCCAAGACAATCCAGGACGTGATCGACGCGATCGACACCCAGACGGGCGGCGAGGTGACGGCTTCGATCAACAGCGACGGCACCGGCCTGACGCTCACCGACACCACCGGCGGTGTGGGCGACCTGATCGTGCAGAACGGGACCGGCGGGCGGACCGCGGCTACCGACCTGGGCATCGAGACGTCGGGCGTCTCGTCGGACACACTCGACGGCGGGCGTGTGATCGCGGGGCTGAACTCGACGCTGGTGCGCAACCTCGGGGGCGGAGCCGGTCTCAGCGCCGGTTCGATGTTCCTGACCGATCGCAACGGCGACGTGGCATCGATCACGCTTACCTCGTCGGACTACACCGGGTCGATCGAAGACCTGCTTGCGAACATCAACGCCAAGATCAGCGCGTCGAACCCCGGCGCCGACATCAGCGCGACGATCAATGAGGCGGGCAACGGCATCGCGCTCGTCGACTCTTCCGGCGGGACGAGCGCGTTCACGGTCTCCGGCACGCTGGCGACGGAACTCGGGCTCGACCAGAGCGTGAGCGCGGACTCGATCCAGGGCGGGAGCGCACAGCTCCAGTGGCTGACCCGCGGCACGAAGCTCGCGGACCTGAACGCCGGCGATGGCGTCGGCGGCGAGGGGACGATCCGGATCACGACCAAGAACGGCCAGACGACGGAGATCACGCTCGGCGACGGCATCAAGACCGTGGACGACTTCATCCAGTTCGCCAGCGACTTCAACGGCCTGCCGTTCACCATCGGCATCAACTCGCAGGGCGACGGCCTCGTCGTGACGGACACCTCCGGCGGCTCGGGCGACCTGATCATCGAAGACGTGTCGGGCGTGTTCGCCAAACGACTGAACCTGGCAGGCACCGCATCGGGAGCCGAGACCACTCTCGACGGCAGCTTCGAACAGACGCTCGAGTTCGAACCCGGCGACACGCTCGACGACATCGCGGCGGCGATCAACAACGCCAACGCCCCGCTGGCGGCCCAGATCATCCAGGACGGTTCCGGCGCCGCCGGGTTCCGCCTGAACCTGAGCGCCCGCAACAGCGGGACGGCCGGGCGGACGATCATCGACACCCACGGCTTCGACCTGGGGCTGAAACAACTCAGCCGCGGCGACGACGCGACGGTGTTCTTCGGCGCCGACGACCCCGCCAAGGGCGTCCTGCTGCGCTCGAGCACGAACACGCTCGACGATGTGATCCGGGGCGTGACAATCGACCTCAAGGCTCGCAGCTCGGAGGCGGTCGAGGTGAACGTCGTCGAGGACCTCGAAGCAATCGAGGCGGACATCGGCACGTTCGTGGAGACCTACAACCGCGTCGTCGACAAGATCAACCAGGTGGACCGCTTCGACCCCGAGACCGAGGTGCGGGGCCCGCTCTTCGGCGACTCGACGATCGGCGCGCTGCGCACGAACCTGCAATCCACCATCCAGGGGACCCCGCTGGGCCTGGGAGGCCAGTTCGATCGCCTGTTCCAGGTGGGGCTGAGCCTCGGCAGCGGCGGGCGCCTCGAGTTCGATCGGGAGCAGTTCCGCGAGGCGTACGAGGCGGACCCCTCGGGCGTGGAGGACCTGTTCAGCGCTCGCGACGTCGAAGACGTCGATGAGTTCGAGGACCTCGGCAACGGCGTGAGCGTGCGGAACACGACCACGGACGACACGTTCACGACGCTGGGTGTCGCCGAGCAGATCGCCGAGTTGATGAAATCGTTCACGGACGACCTGGACGGACGGATCCAGCGCCGCCAGGAGAACCTGGACAACACGATCGAGGACCAGGAGTCCCGGATCGGGCAGATCGACGCACGCCTCGAGAACAAGCGGTTCCGCCTTGAGCAGCAGTTCCTGGCGATGGAGCAGGCGATCGCGCAATTGCAGACCCAGAGTCAGGCGCTGTCGATCCTGGGCTGATACGGCGAGCGAAAAGAATCATGGGCCCCATTGAGTTATCGCTGTAAATGGCCCCCGGGCTTCGGCCGATATGCCGGGCATGAGTGTCGACGTCAACAACCCGTACTTCCGCACCAAGGTGCTCACCGCCAGCCCGGAAGAGCTCCGCCTGATGCTGATCGAGGGATCGATCAGGTTCATGCGTCAGGGCAGGGACGCCCTGGCCGAGCGGTCGTGGGAGGCGTCGTTCGAGGCGCTGACAAGCGCCAAGAACATCCTGCTGGAGCTGACCACGGCGATGAAGCACGAGGTCGCCCCCGAGATCTGCGCACGCCTCGACGCCCTGTACACCTTCCTCTACCGGCGTCTGGTCGACGCGAGCCTCGAGCGCGATCCGGCGATCGTCGACGAGGTCATCTCCCTCATGGAGTACGAGCGGGAGACGTGGGTGATGCTCATGGACAAGGTCGTCGAGGAGCGTGGCGCCGAGGGCGCCGCCGCAGAATCGGCCCCCGAGGCGCCCGAGCCGGCGCTGAGCTCGATCTCACTCGAGGGCTGACGCCCCTCCGGCACCGACGAGCGACCACCGGCTCGCCAGGTTCTCCATCGTGAACCCGATCTGCACCGAGGCGCCGATGTGTCGCTGCGCGCGGGCGATGAGGTCGAGCGCAGCGAGGGCTCGCTCTGCCGCGTCACGATCGCCGGCGCTCGCCCTGAGCGCCCGGCGCGCTCGCTCGGCGAGCATCGAGAGCATGTGGCCGGTCGCCGCGATGTTGGCGGCTTCCTTGCTGGCGTTCTCATGCTCCGCGACCCACGCCTTGGCCCACTCCTCGATCAGCGAAGCCATCGAGGGGCCGAGCTCGGGATCGAACCGTCCGGATTCGACCGCGTCGAGCATGGGATCGAGGCGGTTTGCCCACTTGAACAGGCCGGTGGCGGCGGCGATCGTCGCGGCCCCGGGCGAGCCCTGGGCGAACTCCACCAGCCAAGATCGCTCGTCCGGGCCTACATCGAGCTGAGCGCGCTCGAGCCATGCGTTCATGTGCTCGTCAGACAGCGGGTGGAACGCGACGCGCTGGCAGCGGCTGCGGATCGTCGGCAGGAGCCGGTCTTCGGCGCTCGTCACAAGGATGATCACCGACCCCTCGGGGGGTTCCTCGAGCGTCTTGAGCATCGAGTTCTGCACGGGCGCGTTGGTCACCGACCGGTCGAGCAGCTCGGCCTCGTCGATGATGAACACCTTCCGCACCAGCGATTCCGTGCGCATTGAGGGCGCTCGAACGATCGGCGCGAGCAGACGATTCTCGATGACGTCCTTGGGGATCGTGCGCAGCTTCTGCTCGCGCACCGATCGCTCGTCCGAGTAGCGGGCCAGCTCCTTGTTGATCAGGTGGAGGTCGGGGTGGTCGCCGCGGGCGATGAGCTGCTGCGTGTGGCTGCCCTCTTCGGGCTCGAGTTCGCCGGCGAGATTGGGCGACGTGGTCGGGTCGAGCACGAGCGCGGCGAAGGCCTCGGCGGTGGTGCGCTTCCCGACGCCCGTGGGTCCGGCGAAGATCCACGCGTGGTGGATGCGCCCGGAGCTCGCCGCGGCGCGCAGCGTGTCGATCGCCTGGTCCTGGCCGAGGATGTCGCGCAGCGAGGGTGCGCGGGCCTGTTCGGTCATGCCCCGCAGGATAGCAGGCGGGCGCCGGCTTCTAGCTGCAGTTAGCGCCCCACGCGGCCAGCACCGAGGTCACGTCGGCGAACGACACCGAGCCGTCGCCGTTGGCGTCGCCGTCCTGGGAGCAGGTGTCCGAGAGGCCCCAGTTGGAGAGCACGGCGGTGATGTCGGCGAAGTTGACGGTGCTGTCGCCGTTGGCGTCGCCGGAGCACCCGCCGAACACGGTGAACGAGTGGGAGTAGTCCGCAACAAGCGGCTTGTTGGCCACCGGCGTGTCGCAGAACAGCGACGCGAAGCCGGTGCGCACGGGGCGCACGCGATACGTGAAGCCGCCCTTGACCGGGTCGAGGGGGAACGCCGCGATGATCGTGGGATTGGGCTGAGGCGTCGCCTCGCGCCCGATGAGGAAGCACGAGGTGATGTCGGTCCAGTTCGACTCGCCGATGGGCGTGCGCTCGATGACAATCGGGATCTCGCCCGTGTTGAAGAACACGGGGCCGTAGTGGCGCACCAGCAGCGGGTTCGCCAGTGTCGGCGCGGTGGCCTCGACGAGGATCTGGCCGCCGGTGGGGAACGAGTCGCTCGAGTGCACCGTGAACGGGACGAGCCCGACGGCCCCGCCGCCGATGGTTGCGCTGGTGGCGTTGTAGTTCGGAGTGGGCACGAGCAGCGAGCCGCCGACGCGAACCGTGCCCTGCCACACCCCGGCGCCGCCGAAGTTGTTGACGACGACCTGGCCCCCGAGCCCGCCGGCCTGCCCGACGGAGATCTCGGCGTCGGGCATGAGCGAGGAGCCCATCGAGATCGTGCGCCCGGGCATGAACGAACCACCGACCTGGATCTCGGGGGACGCGCCGTTGCCGTTGTCGATGAACTCGAAGACATTGATGTCCGCGTCGAGATCGCCGGCGATCTGCAGGAAACCGGGGTCGCCCGAGAACACCTGCTCGATGCGCAGCGTGTCGATCGATCCGACGAAGTCGCCGGTGGTCGTCTGGATGTGGCCGATCGCGCCGTACCCGGAATTAGCGCGGGTGTTGATGTCGGCGTGGATCTCCGCGGCGTCCAACTGCGAGATGCCGGAGAACGTGCGCACCTGGATGGGCGATCCGGCCTGGCCAAGGCCTTGGGCTGCGGTGAGGTTGATGATCTCGCCGTGCTCGACGATCACGTCGCCGAGGATACGCCCCGCGACGAGGCCGGAGATGAGCGTGGACGCGCCGCCGCCTGACCGCTCGACGAGGTTGATCCCGCCGGTGATGTTCCCGCCGATGTTCATCGCCTGGATCGTGTTGAGCGTGATGGTGCCGACGTCGCCTGACGTCTTGCAGTCTTTGAGCAGCACGGTGGAGGTCGACGCGCCGGAGTCGATGAGGTCGACGCTGGCGACGGTGCCTCCCGCGGAGCCGCGGATCTCGACGAAGACGAACTGGGGCACCGATGCGCTGATCTCGACGACGCCGAGCTGATCCGTGGGCGCGCCGATGATCGTGAACGTTGTCGGCTGGGTGACGACGGTGGTCGTCAGCAGGATGTCGAACTTCCCGCCCGGCGTTGGCGTGATGGTCCAGTTGGTGCCGGTGATGGGGTCGGCCGCGATGGCGGGCGCGCCGAGGGCGTCGCCGGGAGCGCAGAGGATCGCGGACGCGACGGTGAGGGCGACGGCAACGAGTCTCGAGCGCATGGTGATCCCCGCCTTCTGGAAGGGCGCCCACGAAAGAGAACGGGACGCACGGATCGCCTATCGGCGGGGAGGGGCGGGGTGTGGAGGAGGAGAGCGCAGACGGTGTGCCCAGAGTCTGTCGCGCCGTGCGCACGTGTCATTGTTGGTCTGATAAGTACCGGATGCGTTCAGTCGCAAGGCGCTCGCCAGTTTTCGAGAACGGCCAAGATGTCCGCGAAGGTGATCTGGTAGTCGCCGTTGGCGTCTCCGAACAGACGCCCCTCGTCGTCGAAGCGCGGTCCGAACCCGGCTTCGCCGAGGCGCCAGTTGATCAGCACCGACACAAGGTCGCGGAGATTGACGCGTGCGTCGTGGCTCGCGTCTCCGAGGCAGAATGGGGGGACATCCACATTCAATTGCGCGGTGACTGATTCGACCGCGCCGCAGCATGAAGCCACAACGCATGAGTATGCGCTGGCATCGCGCGGCAGTACAGGTTCAATGCTGAGTGTAGAAGAGGTCGCGCCCTGGAATGACGGCTCTGCGTCGCTGAGGATTGGCGTTCCGTCGCGAAGCCACTGATAGGTCAGCGAATCGCCTTCCGCTTCGATTCGCAGCTCCGCACGGTCTCCGGGTTTCGCATCCGCGGAGACAGGATCGACAACAATCGTTGGGAGCCCTGGCACATAGCGGCGGGCGATCCCGAAACTCGGCTGAGCACCCGCTTCCAGCATGCCGCCGCCCAACCAGAGATCACCCGAATCGCCCCTTGGATTGAACGCGATGGATGTGACCCCTACCTGGCTTCCAAACGGCGTACGCTCCCCTTCCAGACCTGGAGCGATCTCGAACCACTGCTGTCCATCCCAAGCTCTGAAGGCGGGCCGGATGCGGAAAATGAAGTCCGAACTGGCGCGTTCCGAGCCTCCCACGAGCAGGACCTCCCGGTTGCCAACCGGCACAACCTGAAGAGATCGTCCGTTGAGGATCGGACTGCCGGGGACGATTGTCCACTCGGCGCCATCCCACTTTGCGATCGGATCGCCAGGATACAGAAGAACACGGGGGCCGAACTCGCCGACGGCGTGGAGTGCAAGCCCCGAACCGTCATCGAAATCCGCGAGACCAAACACTGAACCGGGCAAACCGTTCCCCATGGCGACCCACTGCGAGCCATCCCACTCGGCGATGTTCCGCATGGGGTCTCCCGTGCCCGGCTGAAATCTCCCTCCCAAGACCAGCGAACCCGTTGCAGCGGACGCAAGCATCGAGTGGACCAGGATGCTGGGGGCGGGGAATCCACTCTCAAGCGGATACCAGTGTTCGCCATCCCATTCAGCGACTTGCACAGCAGGTTGACCTCCGATGGTTCGAAAGTCGCCGCCGATAAACACCGAATCCTCAGCGCGGGCGCCTGACAATGGGCCCGATGTGGTTCGTGCGCTCGCGATCGCGGTCACACGCCCATCGATTGTCTCCTGGGACAGATCGGACCAAGCATCTCCATCCCACGATGCGACGGTGCCCGTCTGGAATGCGCCCGTCGCCGGGTCCAGCAATTCTCCAGCGACCAAGAGTTCATCTGTTCCAGGAACACTGAGAAGACGCGAGGGGATCACGCGTCCGAGATCTCCGACATCGCCCCAGCCCGTCCCCTCCCATCGGCGGACGACGCCATGGATGTTGGGCCCCGGTCGCGATTCGATTCTCGTGGCGACATATGCCCGGCTGCCCCCCCTGGGACCGTGCACCTCGATGTCCTGGACAAGAAACTGCTCAACGAAACCGATGCCAAGACGCGACCAGTGATTCCCGTCCCATCGTGCTGTCCCTGCAGCGCGCTGGCCTCCCGTGGTTACTCCGAGCACGCAATCGGCCACGTCGATGTCGAGGAATCTGCCCGTCACGACGAGTGGCGCATCAGCTCTATCCGTCTCGGCGATTGCTCGGACTGCTGGCGCCTGGGGCGTTCCGGGGCAGGAAGTGTTCGATGGAATCGCCTCCCACGCGGTGCCGTCCCATCCCGCCAGAATCCCCCCCTCGCCCGGCGGGCCGCCATCGAATGCCCCCAGCGCCATGAGCGACGGGCGCGGACCGGCGACAACCAGATCGAAGATGTCCGAGTTGGGTGCGGGAGGTGGCAACTCCGCCCATAGCTCCCCTTCCAGACGGAGGATCCTCCCGAACCGTGTGGCGGTGTAGAGCGTGGCACCTGCGCCATCGTTGTATTCAACAATGACCCGCGGCAGCTGAGACAGTTCATCTCCGACCGGGATCCACCCGTTGCCATCCCATCGCGCAAACACGAACGGCCCGTCCGTGAATCGAACCGTGGAAAACGGTCCAGCGATCAGTTGCCTGTCCCCGTCGACTCGCCGGCACAAGACGCCAAATCGCTCATCGAGCACCGGGCGTGGCTCGTCCGCGTTCGATTCATCCCAGAGGGTCTGCCACGACTCACCGTCCCAGCGTGCGACGACCTCCCGACCCGGAGAGAACCCACCTATCTTGCCTGTGGCGTAGACGTACTCTCGGTCGCCGCAATCGACGGAGTCTGCCAAGTAAAGGCTGCCGGCCACACCCGATTCGTCTTCAAATATGGATGACTCGAGGACCGTCCAATGCCGGCCATCCCATCGGGCAAACGCTGCCCCCGGATCCGTTTCGAGACCCAATCCAAACGGCCTGGCGACGAAGAGTTGGTTCAGCCCCTCCAAGTTGGCTGTAGCAATCGATGTTGCGACCGCTTGTACCATCGGCTCGCTCAGGCCCGGCAAGGGGCGAAGCGACGTGCCATTCCACTCACCAACCTGATCACCCTCGATCCCGCCTGCGGTGTCGAATTCGCCGGCGAAATAGACCGTCGACCCATCTTGCCGATCCAGGCGGGCGATGTCCCAGGGTTCGGAGAGTGCGCCGGTGACGGCCGGCCTGCTGAACCGGTGATCCCACACGAGTTCACAGCCTCGAGACGCCAGCCCTGAATCGTACGGTGTCTCGGCCGCGAGTACATCGGCGATCACAGCTTCCTGCTGTCCGCTCGACCAAGACGCGAAAACAAGACACGACGCCACACCGATTCCGCACGCCACTCGGGTTCGAGCCATCAACATCTCAAGAAGTCTCCCGGAATGTCGGGCGGATCTAAAGGAGTTCGCCCAATCGTGAGGTTATCACAACAATCCCACGATGCCACCGGATTCTCTGGCGATGAAGATGGATGCTGTTGCCTACCCCGCCGCGCCCACCAGATCCGCGTTGGTCTCGTAGCGCTTCATCGCCGCGAGCAGTTGCTCGATCTGCTGGTGCGGGTGCATGTTCAGCAGGCGGCGCCGGAGGGCTGTGACGGTCTTGAGTTCGGCCTCGCCCATGAGCAGGTGCTCCTTGCGCGTGCCGCTGGCGGCGAGGTTGATCGCCGGGAAGAGCCGGCGTTCGCTGATCTTGCGATCGAGGATCAGCTCCATGTTCCCGGTGCCCTTGAACTCCTCGAAGATCACCTGGTCGCCGGCGCTGCCGGTGTCAACAAGGCAGCTGGCCAGCAGCGTGAGGCTGCCGGCTTCCTCGGTGTTGCGCGCTGCGCCGAAGAGCTGCTTGGGCACGGCGAGTGCTGCCGAGTCGATGCCGCCGGTCATCGTGCGCCCGGAGTTGGCGTGCTTGCGGCTGGCGTTGAAGGCGCGCCCGACTCTCGTGAGCGAATCGAGCAGCACGACGACGTTTTTCCCGGCCTCGACCATGCGCTTGGATCGCTCGATGACCATCTGGCAGACGGCGATGTGGCGCTCGACCGGGTGGTCGTTGCTGGAAGCGAACACGCGCGCGGGCACGGAGCGCTTGAAGTCGGTGACTTCCTCGGGACGCTCATCAACGAGCAGCGCGATGATCTCGAGGTCGTCGTGGTTGTGGTGCAACGCCGTGGCGATGTCCTTGAGGAGGGTGGTCTTGCCGGCCTTCGGGGGCGAGACGATCAGACCGCGCTGGCCCCGCCCGATCGGACAGAAGAGGTCGATCAAGCGGCAGGAGGCCGGGCAGCCGGGGTACTCGAGGGCCAGCCTGGGCTCGGGGTCGATGGAACTGAGTTCCTCGAACGGCTTGCGATCGGCGTAGTCCTCCGGGGGGAGGCCTTCGATGGCGAGCACCTGCTCGACGACAGGGCGCGGGGCGCGGGGGCCCGAGTTCGAGCCGCGCCGGCGCCTCCGGGGTCTCTTCTCGACGACCTCGACCGTGACCTCCTGCCCGTTGCGGAGCGGGTAGTCCTCGCCCAGGGCGATGGGGACGAACGGGTCGCCGGGGCTTTCGATGAGGCCGTCGCCGAGTTGGCGCACGCGCCCCTCGGCGCGCTCGGGCCATTCGAGGATTCCGGTGAGGGTTGTCATGCTGCTGCTGCTGCCTCCGGGGCGCGCTGGTTGGATCGGCGGCGCGCCGCGAACGGGGATCGCGTTGGTCAGCGGGCGCGCGGCCCGTCGTGTTCGGATCGGCCCCGCGCGAGCTTCCGGCCGCCTGGGACCGGTCGAGTTCGCTCGGAGGCGCGATAGCTGGGAACGGCTCACCGTGGCCCGCGTGCCTGCGGACGCTCCGGGAGCGCGTGCTCGGTCGTCGATCTTCCCCGGAACCTTGCCCGTGATCCCCGGCGTGCCAGCGAGCCTGATCGGCTGCGGCGCGGGGTCCTGCGGGCCCATCACCTCATCGGCCGCACCGGAGTGCGGGTTTTCTCATTCTCTCGCGTTGTTGGTCTCACCCCTGCGTGGAGCCCTGGAAGCGTGTTTCGCTGGGGGCAGTATAGCTCCGGTCGGGGGGAAGGGGGTCCCGACGGGCGCCGACGGCGCCCGGACAATCCGTGTATCGTCCGACGCACCCGCCGGGGGCCAGCGTTGTGGCGGCCTCGCGGGCGGGGACGACTCGACCATGGAAACGTTCAAGGGCATCCCGGTTTCTCCCGGCATCGCGATCGGGCGCGTCTTCATTTTCGACGACTTCCGCCAGCGCGTGCCGCGCCGTGTCGTGGCCGACAACCAGGTCGAGCACGAGAAGGCGCGCCTCGGCGGCGCGATCGAGGCTGCCGAGGGTGAGCTGGCCAAGCTGAGCGAGGAAGCGGCCGAGCGTCTCGGACCGGAGTCGGCCAAGATCTTCGGCTTCCACCAGCAGATGCTCTCGGATCGGACGGTGCGCGAGCCCATCCTGCACCGGATCGACCAGGAGCAGGTGACCGCCGAGTTTGCCGTGCAGGAGCAGTTCCGCTGGCTGGCGGACATGTTCGCGCAGATGGACGACTCGACCTTCCGCACGAAGGTCGACGACGTGTGGGACGTGGAGCGCCGGCTGCTGCGTCACCTCATCGGCGAGCACCAGTCGAGCCTCGACAAGCTCGACGGCCCGGCGATCGTGCTCTCGCGCGATCTCACCCCGAGCCAGGCGGCGGCGTTCCAGGGCAAGGAGGTCAAGGGCTTCGGGACCGACCTCGGAGGCCTGACGAGCCACACGGCGATCTTCGCTCGCGCGCTGCGGATACCCGCGGTTGTTGGCCTCGAGCGCCTCAGCGAGGTGGCCGAGGACCGCGACCCGGTGATCATCGACGGCGATCGCGGCGTGGTGATCCTCCACCCCGACGACGAGACCAAGGAGAGCTACCGGGGCTACATCGCACAGGGCGAGGCACTGGCGCTGACACTCGCCGAGCTCTCCGACGTCGCCTGCGAGACGCGCGACGGCGTGCGCGTAAAGCTCATGGGCAACATCGAGTTCGCCGACGAGGCGAGCGATGTGCTCGATGTCGGGGGCGACGGGATCGGGCTGTTCCGCACGGAGTTCCTCTGGCTGACCAGCGATCACGAGCCGTCAGAAGAAGAGCAGTACGAGGCGTACACGCGCTGCGTGGAACTCGCCGAGGGTCGCGACGTCGTGCTGCGAACGTTCGACCTGGGCGCCGACAAGTACACGCAGGAGCGGGCGATGACGCCCGAGCGGAACCCGTTCCTGGGCTGTCGCAGTATCCGGTACTGCCTGCAGAATCTCGACATGTTCCGTCGTCAGCTCCGGGCGATGCTCCGCGCCTCGAACCACGGCAAGCTGAAGATCATGTTCCCGCTGGTGAGCCACCTCATGGAGCTGCGCCAGGCCAAGATGATCCTGCACGACGTGATGGAGGACCTGACCGACGAGGGGATCGAGTTCGACCCCCGCATTCCGGTGGGCATGATGGTCGAGGTGCCTTCGGCGGCCATGATGGCCTCCTCGTTCGCCAAGGAGGTCGATTTCCTGTCGATCGGGACCAACGACCTGGTGCAGTACACGCTGGCCGTCGACCGGACGAACGAGCGGGTGCAGGGCCTGTACACGGCGGCGCACCCCGCGGTCCTGAAACTCGTGAAGGACGTGATCCGGGCGGGGCGGCGCCAGTCGCGGGAGGTCTCGCTGTGCGGCGAGATGGCCGGCGAGGTCGAGTACTCCCTGTTGCTGGTGGGGCTGGGCCTGCGTACCCTTTCTGCGACCCCGAGCCGCCTGCCGTACCTCAAGCGGGTGATCCGGAGTGTCGATATCGGACAATGCGAGCGCCTGGCCCGCACGGCCAGTTCGTTCGATTCGCACAGTCAGGTCACGTCGTATCTGCGTGACCAGGCGCGAAAGCTGATTCCCGATTCGCTCGGCGGGCGTTCCGTCGACGATGCCCCCGCGTAGGGGTGCAGGATCGGGCGATAGAACACTCGTATCGACGCGCCCCCGCCCGGCACCGCCGGGATGAGAGGTGGCAGGGCGTCGGGCGAGCCGCGCTCCCGGCGAAGGGCCGTGCTCCTTAGAGAGCCCCGGCGGCGCCGGTAGAGACCGGGCGCACCGGCGACCCAGCCCGCAATCGGGCGGCGAGCGGTACGAACGAGGGCGAGCGGAGCAACCCCGTTGCATCGCGCGAGGACCATCCCAGACCGGGCACAGACGAGCGGATCGTGCGGCACATCGCTGCGCGCCGCGATCGCGTCGCCGGGTGGGGTTGAGATCGCCGGTGCGCTCGGGGGGGAGACGCTCCGCGATCGCCCGTCCCACGCAAAGGACGGACCGTGGCGAAGAAGAACAAGAACCAGATGCTGATCAACTACGCGCCCGGCGAGGAGTGCCGGGTCGCGATGGTTGAAGACGGACAACTCGAAGAGTTCCACAGCGAGCGCACCGGCTCGACGAGCTTCGTGGGCAACGTCTACATCGGGCGTGTGACCAACGTCGAGCCGTCGATCCAGGCGGCCTTCGTGGACTTCGGTCGCGAGACCAACGGCTTCCTGCACGTCTCGGACATCCACCCCCGCTACTTCCCGGGCGGCGACGACGAGTCGTCGGAGGACATCGGTCGCAAGACGCCCCGGCGGGAGCGCCCGCCGATCCAGGCCTGCCTCAAGAAGGGCCAGGAGGTCTTCGTGCAGGTGCTCAAGGAGGGCATCAACACGAAGGGTCCGACCCTGACGAGCTACATCTCGATCCCCGGGCGCTACCTGGTGATGCTCCCGGACATGGACAAGGTGGGCGTCTCCCGCAAGGTTGAAGACGACGACCTGCGCCGCGAGATGCGCAAGCAACTCGACGTGCTCGACCTTCCTGAGGGATTCGGGTTCATCCTGCGCACCGCCGGCATGGGCAAGGGCAAGATGGAGCTCAAGCGCGACCTCGCGTACCTCCAGCGCCTGTGGAAGGACATCGAGAAGCGGCGCAAGAGCGGGAACAAGCCCCGCTTGCTGTACGCCGAGAGCGACCTGCTCATGCGCGCCCTGCGGGACTTCTGGACGAGCGAGATCGACGAGATCGTGATCGACAACGAGTCGGCCCTTCGCCGTGCCGCCCGGTTCATGCGGATCGTTTCGCCCCGCGGCACGACAAAGCTGCTGCACTACAACCAGACCGCCCCGCTCTTCCACGCCTTCGGGATCGAGGAGCAGATCGAGCGCACGCACTCGCGTGAGGTGCCCCTGCAGGGCGGCGGGTCGCTCGTGATCGACGAGACCGAGGCGATGATCGCCATCGACGTGAACTCGGGGAAGATGCGCCACCACGGCGACGCCGAAACCACGGCCTTCAAGACCAACCAACTGGCCGTCGACGAGATCTGCCGCCAGCTGCGCCTGCGCGATATCGGCGGCCTGGTGATGTGCGACCTGATCGATATGAGCAGGCGCGAGCACCGTCGCCAGATCGAGCAGCGTTTCCGCGAGCGCCTCAAGCGCGACCGGGCGGCCAGCAAGATCCTCCCGATCAGCCAGTTCGGCATCGTGGAGATGACACGCCAGCGTCAGAAGCAGAGCGTGCGCAACACGCACTTCGCCGATTGCCCGCAGTGCTCCGGCCGGGGCATGCTCAAGCGGCCCGACTCGGTCGCCGACGAGGCGATGCGCGAGCTCGCATCGGTGCTGGACAACGATCGCGTGCAGAAGGTCGAGCTTGTGGTGTCGGCGCGGGTGGCGAGCTCCATCCTCTCGAACAAGCGCCAGGCGCTCGCCCGGCTCGAGCACAACCTGGGCAAGCAGGTCGAGGTGCGCGTCAGCGAAAGCATCCAGATGGACCGCGTGACGTTCTACGCCTACGACCAGGCGGGCGCCGACGTCGACCTCGAGCGCCTGCCCAAGCCCAAGGCGCCCAAGGGGCTCCCCGAATGGGACACGCCCAAGACCGCCGGAGGTGAGGACGACTGGGCCGTCGACTCCGTCAGCGAGCGCGCCGAGGAAGCGCCGCTCGAGGCCATCGCCGACAGCGAGGACGTCGCGGAGTTGCCCGACGACCCGATCGCGATCGACGAGGACGACGACGAGGACGCCAGCGCCACCGGAACGAAAAAGAAGCGCCGGCGCCGGCGTGGCGGACGCGGCCGGCGTCGCGGCAAGGATCGCGACAAGGACGCCCAGCCCGAGGACGAGGAGACCGAAGCGAAGACCGAGCCGGACGAGGGAGCGGCCGAAGCCGCCCCCGCCGACGTGCCGGACCTGCGGGGTGACTCGTGGGACATCGAGCCCGCGGCACTTCCCGCGGCGCGCGAGCAATTGGCGTCGGCTCCCGCCGAGACATCGCCGGAAGACAACGGCGTTGCCAGCGAGGAGTTGGCAGAAGAACCCGTCGACAGCGACGGGGCGCCCAAGAAGAAGCGCCGGCGTCGCCGGGGCGGGCGCGGCAGGGGTAAGTCCAGGGCCGCCCGCGCCGAAGCCGAAGCCGCGCCCGAGGGCGAGGGTGAGGCACCGGAGCCCGTCGCTGACGCATCCGCCGATGACCCGGCGACCGAAGAGGCTCCCGAGCCGGCCGAGCCCGAAGGCGTCGCGGACGCCCCCAAGAAGAAGACGTCGCGCAAGAAGGCCAAGACTTCCAAGGCCTCGAGCAAGAAAACCGCGACGAAGAAGAGCACGAGCAAGAAGAAGACCGCCTCCAAGAAGGCCGCCAGCAAGAAGAAGGCGTCATCGAAGAAGCGGTCCACCAAGAAGACCGCCGCGAGCGCGGCGTCAGGAGACGAGTCACCGGCCGATGAGGCCCCGAAGCCCGTCGTGCCCAAGCGCTCGCTGTACGGCAAGGGCCGGCGCAAGCTGACGGCCGCCCAGAGCGCTGCCGTCGCCCGGCGGGAGGACTGAGCCCGGCTCGGCTAGGCTCAGCGCGATGAACACGCCCGGATCGACAACTCGGAGGGTGCTGCTGCTGGGCTCGACCGGCTCGATCGGTCGCCAGACCGTCGAGGTTGTGCGCCACCTGAATACGCTCGCGGACTCAACCGGCCCCGGCGCCGCGCGCTACGAGATCGTCGGCCTGTCGGCCGGGCGCAACGGGGATGCCCTGCTGGCCCAGGCGATGTCCCTGGGCGTGCGCGACATCGCGATCGCGGACGCCGATGCGATCGACATGCGTTCGGCCGAGGCTAGGGGCGTGCGCGTCCTTGCTGGGCCCGACAGCGCCGAGCGCCTGGTGCGCGAGGTGGAGTGCGATGTAGTGCTGGGCGCGATCGTCGGGTTCGACGGCCTGCCGGCCACGCTGGCGGCTGTCGAGCTCGGTCGCGACGTGGCGCTGGCCAACAAAGAGACTCTCGTCGCCGCCGGCGATATCGTCGTCGCCCGCGCAACGGAGAGCGGCTCGAAACTGCTCCCCGTCGACTCCGAGCACAGCGCGATTTGGCAGTGCATGGTGGGCCGGGGCGACGAGCGACTCTGCCCCCCGTGCGCGTTCGGGCCGGAGGTCGCCAAAGTCATCCTCACGGCATCTGGCGGCGCGCTGCGATCCAAGACGCTCGATGAGGTCCGCAACGCGACTCCTGAAGATGCGCTGGCGCACCCGACATGGTCGATGGGCGCGAAGGTGACGATCGACAGCGCATCTCTGACGAACAAGGCTCTCGAGGTGATCGAGGCGCACTGGCTCTTCGGGCTGGAGCGCGAGCGGATCGGGGTGCTGGTGCACCCGCAGTCGATCGTGCACTCGATCGTGGAGTTCGCCGACGGCTCCTCGATCGCCCAGCTCGGCGCCCCCGACATGAAGACGCCGATCCAGTTCGCGCTGACGAGCCCCGAACGCAGCCCCGGCTGCTCGCAGAGAGTCGATTGGCGATCGCTCTCGAAGCTCGACTTCGAGGAACCGGACGTGGAGCGATTCCCGGCCCTCGAGCTGGGGTTCCGGGTCGTGAGCGAGGGCGGCACGAGCGGGGCCATCTTCAACGGCGCCAACGAGGCGGCGGTGGAGGCGTTCCTCGCCGGAGGGATGCGTTTCGGACGCATCGGTGAGCTGGTGGCGTGCGCGATGGCTTCCGTGGGTGTGTCGCCCGTGCGCGATCTGGACGATGTTGTCCGGGCGGACGCTGAGGCCCGGCGCTTCGTGCAGGCCGAGCTTTCCGGCGCCGGGCAGGTCGGCACGCGCACCGGCGCGGCGGTCCGCCGGTAGACGATTCCAGGCCCCCTAGGATCCCCAGATGCTCGAGACGCTCGACACGACCGGCAACGTGCTGCTGATGCTGCTTGGCTTCGGCCTGATCATCGTGGTGCACGAACTGGGCCACTTCCTCGCGGCGCGCTGGGCCGGGATCCGCGTGCACGCGTTCGCCGTGGGGTTCGGCAAGGCGATCTTCTCGTGGCGCAAGGGCCTGGGGTTCCGGGTGGGCTCGAGCGACCTGGAGTACCAGCGCCTGGAGCGCGCCGCGCAGCTCCCGCCAGCCGACGACGATGGAGTGCCGAGCGAGGTTGCACGGCGCGCAAGAGAGAAGCTTGCAGCGCTCAGCCCGACGGAGTACCGCCTCAACTGGTTCCCGTTCGGCGGCTACGTGCGCATGCTCGGGCAGGAAGACCTGAACCCGAGCGCCGCCAGCAAGGCGGATGACTCCTACACATCGAAGCCGGTGTGGAAGCGGATGATCGTGATCTCCGGCGGCGTGTTCATGAACGTGATCCTCGCGGGTCTTCTGTTCATGGGCGCGTACCTCTTCGGCCTTCGCGAGATGGCGCCGGTGATCGGCAGCGTCGCGCCCGGTTCCGCGGCGGCCGAGGCGGGGATCGAGCCCGGCGACGTGGTCCTCGAGATCGACGGCAAGCCCGCCGAGACGTTCAACGACCTGTTCATCGCGAGCGCGATGGGCGAACCCGGCGACCCGATCGAGCTCCGCGTGGCGCGCATCGGCGCAACCGATCCGGTCACCGTCGAGGCGACTGCGACCAAGGGCGGCGATCTGGGTCTCCTGCAGCTCGGCGTCGGGCCGGGTGTCGGGGCGGGGCTTGTTGAAGAGTTCGAGAGCCCGAGCGATCGCGAACGATTCGATCGGCGCATGGCGTCGGTCGGCTTCGAGGGCGCGCTGCCCGGGATGGAGGTCGAGCGCTTCGCCCGGGTCTCGGGGAGCGGCGAGGTTTCGGGGGCGGGAGACGTCGAGTTCCGGAATGTCGCGTCGCTGCTGTTCCACGAGGTCCGCGAATCCGGCGGCGCCCCGATCCGCGTGACGCTCCGCGACGACGAGCGGAGCGTCGAGGGCGAGCTGTTCCCGCAGACCGACATGCAGCGCGCCGAGCTCACCACGCACTCGGGTGACGCACTCTTGGCGGATCACCTCGCGGGGCTCACACCCGTGATGGCGATCGAGCATGTCATGCCCGGATCGCCGGCGGATCGGGCCGGGCTCCGCGCCGGCGACGTCTTTGCTCGGATGGGGACAGTCGAATGGCCATCGGTCCCGGCGGGGCGCGCACAGCTCGGGGCGAGCGCGGGGCGCGACATCGGCTGCACCGTGTGGAGAGACGGCGACCTCGTCGAGATCACCGCGCGCGTGACGAATCGTGGCACGCTGGGCTTCTACATCTCCGACGGCAGCGCGACCGCGCCGATCGTCCGGGGTCTCTCTGATGCGTCGCTCCCTTCGGGCGCGCTCGAGAGCCCGATCGAGCCGGGCACGCGCGTGACGGCGGTGGACGGGGTGGGTGTCTCGACGTTTGCGTCCTTGAGCCGCGAGCTGCGACTCGCGCTGCAGTCGCGGGGCCAAGCGGTGTTGACGCTCGAGTACGAGATCGGCTCCGAGACGATCCGCGACGAACAGACGCTTGTCGCGTCGCCCGAGCAGCTCGAGGCTATCTCGGCCCTCGGCTGGAATGCGCAGTCGTTCCAATCGGTGTTCACGCTGAACCAGTTCATGAACGTGGCGAGCAACCCGATCGATGCTATCGGCAAGGGTGTGCATCGCACGCACTACATCATGACGATGACCTACCTGACCTTCCTGCGTCTTGTGCAGGGGTCGGTGCCGGTCGACCAACTCCACGGCCCGGTGGGGATCACCCACATCGGGTCTCGCGTCGCGGACCAGGGGTTCGTGTACCTGATCTTCTTCCTGGGGCTGATCAGCGCGAACCTCGCTGTGGTGAACTTCCTGCCCCTGCCCATCGTCGACGGGGGGCACATGGTGTTCCTGGCGATCGAGGGGATCACACGCAAGCCGGTCTCGATCGCTGTGCAGAACATCGCGACACTCGCGGGGCTCGCACTGATCGGCACCGCGTTCATCGTCGTGACCTTCAACGACATCATGCGCTTGGTGGGCTGAGCTCGGCCCGCCCCACTACCCTCTTGGCCGATGCAGGGCTTTGCGATCCTCATGCTGATCGGTCTTGCGCTGGCCTACGGGCTGAGCGTGTGGTTCGTGGTGCAGCGCCTCCGGCGCCCGCCGCGCAAGACGTACACGACTGCGCTGGCCAGGGGTGTGCCCGGCGATCCCGGCGAGATGGACGAGGCGCGCGAGTTCCAGGAGGCGACGCTCCCGGCAACCGATGGCTTGCCCGCCTGGCGCATCCGTGGACGGGATCCGGACGGGCCGGTTGTTGTGTGCTCGCCGGGCTGGGGCGATTCGAAGCTCGGCGCACTCGTTCGCCTGGCGGCGCTGGAGGGCTGGGCGAGCGAGGTGATCGCGCTGGATGCGCCCGGGATGGGCGACGCGCCCGGGCTGTGCAATCTGGGCACGCGGCGTGACGTCGAAGCGCTCGCCGGCGCCGCGCGCTGCGCGGCAGAGACCGGCAGCGATCTCGTGCTGTTCGGCTGGTCGCTCGGCGGGGGCGTCGCGATCGACGCGGGGGTGCGCCTTGAGTCGGAAGGTCTCCCCGTCCGGGCCGTGATCGCCGAGGCGCCGTACCGGGTCGCGCCGACGCCGGCGCGGAATGTGATCCGTCTGGCCGGGCTCCCCCATCGCGCGAACCTTCCGGTCGCGATGGCGATCCTCGGCACCAGGCTGGGGGTCGGGCCGGCATGGAAGGGCTTCGACCGCGCGGGCATCTCCGCCTCGCTGCGATCTCCGCTGCTCGTGGTGCACGGATCGCTCGACGAGGTGTGCCCGATTGAAGACGGCCGTGAGATCGCTTCGCGTGCGCCATTTGGCACCATCGCGGAGATCGGGGGCGGCATGCACAACGATCTCTGGACGGACGACTCGAATCGCAACGAGTGCACCCGCACCATCGGGGAGTGGGTCGAGCGGACGCTGCGCTAGAGCGAGGTGCGCCCGCGATCGCGCTGCAGTTCGCGCAGGCGCTCGGTGATGAGTTGCACTGTGAGCGTGCCGTCGTCGCGGTCTTCGAGCAGCGATCTTCCGGTCCTGCGGATGAAGTAGTCGTCGATCTCGGTGATGCGCTCGACGCAGACGAGCACCTTGCGCCAGGCGTCGATGCACGCGTCGGTCCGTCGCACCCAGTCACGCTTGGACATCGCGCTGAACGTCCCCCCGGGCCCGGCGCTGTCGTACTGGAAGTTCAGCGGATCGAGCTCGGCGGCCCGGTCGAGCAGGGCGGGGTACTCGTTCTCGATGAGGTCCATCATCTCGAGGGCACGGTCCCCGGCGTCGCCGAACTTGCGCAGGTCCTTGGTGCGCTGGCGTTCGAAATCCTTGCGGGCGCGCACCATCATGCGATCGCCGAAGTCGGCCGGCTGGCTCCACCCCTCGAACCCGAGGCGTTCGCCGATCGCGTCCGGCCCGCCATCGAGGATCTCGCCAAACCCGTAGCGACCGGCTTCCTCTGCCGTGAGCGTGAGAATCGTGTCCTTCGTGGCAAGGACTTCGTATGCGCGGGTCCCGGAGGCCGGCTCGGTGCGCACGAGGTCATACGCCCCGCCCTCCGCCGGCACCGCGTACAACTCCGCGTCCAGGAGCATCATCGCACGGATGACACCGGCATCGTGGCCGTGCTGCTCCGCGAGCGATGCGAGCTGTCCCGCGTAGATCGAGTTCATCTTGGCATCGACCTCGACGGCGCCGGTCGACTGCTCCTGGCTGTAGATCACCGCGCCGCCCACGGCGCCGCCTGGCTCGAAGAACACGTAGTCAGACGCGGCAACGATCCAGATCCCCGCGCTGATCGCCTGGTCGATGCAGGCGTAGATCGTCGTGACCCGTCCCGCATCGGACGCCCGCTCCTCGAACGAAGCGATGTGATCGACCATCGCTTCGGCGTTGGAGAGGTAGCCGCCCGGCGTGTCGATGTGGAACACGATGTGATCGATCTTCGTGCGGAACGCGCGATCGAGGGCGAGACGGACGCCCTCGGCCTGGGCCTGGACGCCGATGGTGCCGTGGATGGGGATGACCACGTAGTGCGTGCGCTCAACGATCGGGCGCGTGGACCGGCCCCCCGGGAGCGCCGGGCTCGGGCGGCGCTCGATGGTCTCGGCGCGTTGGCCGGAGCTGGTCGAGCCGGGGTCGCCTGGGGGCGCGTCGACCGCCGGCTCAGCCTCGGGCTCCTCCGATTCGGCTTCTTCGATGATCTGCGAGATCTCTGAGCGATCGAACGTGAGCGTGGTCGTGATGCTGCCGACCCTGGCCCTGATCGTGAGGCTGTCTCTGGTTTGTTCGGTGATCTCCCCCTGGAATGACCGGCCGTCGTGCAGGACGACGCGATCGGCCCGAGCGAGCGACGCCGGCAGGAGGAGCAGCGTGGCCGCGAGGCTGCCAGCGAGCGCTCTCCGGATTCGTTCGTTTATCACCACTGCAGTTCCATCCTAATACCGGGTCCGTAAGGGTCAACGCTTTTGTCCGTGGGCCCACTGCACCGGTTAGGATGAGGGGCCCATGACGTTCTCCACTGTCGACAGGGTGATGGCCGACCAGCGGGCGGCCGCGTTCGCGACGCGCTCGATCAAGACCGAGGCGAAGGTCGCCGGTCTGCGCATGGCGCTGTCGATGGTTGATCTGACGACTCTCGAGGGGGCGGATTCCCCCGAGAAGGTGCGGGCGCTGTGCCGCAAGGCGATCACGCCCGACCCGTTTGACGAATCGGTGCCGTCCGCGGCGGCGGTGTGTGTGTACCCCACGCTTGTGGGCGTCGCGCGCGAGGCGCTGCGGGGGACGAGTATCAACGTCGCGAGCGTGGCGACCGGGTTTCCCAGCGGGCAATACCCGCTCGAGGTGCGCCTGGACGACGTGCGCCGGGCGATCGAGGCGGGCGCCAACGAGATCGACATGGTGATCTCGCGCGGCGCGCTGCTCTCGGGTGACGAGGATCGCATCCGGCACGAGGTCGCGAGCACGAAGGACGTGTGCGTGAGCACCGGCGAGGGCGCGCATCTCAAGGTGATCCTGGAGACGGGCGAACTCTCCACCTATGACAACGTGCGCATGGCCTCGGAGATCGCGATCGACGCGGGCCTGACCGAGTACGACTTCATCAAGACGAGCACCGGCAAGGTGGCGCCCGCGGCGACGATGGGCGTGACGCTGGTGATGCTCGAGACGGTGCGGGACCACTTCCTGAAGACGGGCGTGCGCATCGGCGTGAAGCCCGCGGGCGGCATTCGCAAGGCCAAGCAGGCGCTGCACTACCTGGTGATGGTGAAAGAGACGCTGGGGGACGACTGGCTCACGCCGGAGCTGTTCCGCTTTGGCGCCAGCGGTCTCTCAAACGACCTGCTGCGCCAGCTGCGCTGGAAGCGCGAGGGCGTGTACAGCGCCGGGTGGGATCAGACGGTGTCGTGAACGACGAGGTTTGCCGCGAGGCGGCAGGGATGGTGACGCGATGAACATCGACGCCGAGCTGGAACTGAAGATGCGCGAGGGCGACGCGCCGAGCGCGAGCGAGGCTCCCGAGCCCGACTCGATCGCTCCGGACCTCGGACCGGCCCACGAGCCGGCGCCACCGGTCGTGCACGAATTGCGGTTCGGGAACGCGTGGGAGTACTCCCCCGCGCCCGAGACGACCAAGGTCGAGATCGCCAAGTCCTACGGGCACTTCATCAACGGCAGGTTCAGCGAGGCCGGCGCCGACACGCTGGACACCGTGAACCCGGCGACCGAGGAGGTGCTGTCCAAGGTCGCGATCGCCGGCAAGAAGGACGTGAACGCAGCGGTCCGCGCGGCGCGGACGGCCAGCGAGAAGTGGGCCGCCTTGCCCGGGGCCGAGCGGGCCAAGTACCTGTTCCGCATCGCCCGCCGGATCCAGGAGCGCTCGCGCGAGCTGGCGATCCTCGAGACGCTCGACGGCGGCAAGCCGATCAAGGAGTCGCGCGACATCGACATCCCGCTCGTGGCACACCACTTCTTCTACCACGCCGGCTGGTGCGACAAGCTGCACTACGCGTTCCCCGGCCGGGGTCGCGGGCAGGTGAAGCCCCACGGCGTGTGCGCACAGATCATCCCCTGGAACTTCCCGCTCATGATGGCCGCGTGGAAGATCGCCCCGGCGCTGGCCTGCGGCAACACGGTCGTGATCAAGCCCGCCGAGACGACGCCGCTGACGCTGCTGAGGCTGTGCGAGATCTTCGAGGAGGTCGGCCTGCCCAAAGGCGTGGTGAACGTCGTGTGCGGCGCGGGCGAGACCGGCGCGCTGCTCAGTCAGCACCCCGGCATCGACAAGCTGGCGTTCACCGGGTCAACCGATGTCGGGAAGATCCTTGCCAAGATCGCCAGCGAGCGCGGGATCCCGATCACGCTCGAGCTCGGCGGCAAGAGCCCGAACATCATCTTCGCCGACGCGAGCATCGACCAGGCCGTCGAGGGGATCATCAGCGGGATCTACTTCAACCAGGGCCACGTGTGCTGCGCGGGCAGCCGCCTGTTCGTTGAAGAGCCGGCGGCAGACGAGGTGATCGAGAAGCTGCGCATCCGGATGCAGTCGCTGCGTGTCGGCAACCCGATGGACAAGAACACGGACGTCGGCGCGATCAACAGCAAGATGCAGCTCGAGAAGATCGAGCACTACATCAAGATCGGCCAGGACGAAGGCGCACAGCTCGAGAGCCCGACGAGCGCCGACCTTCCGGGCAAGGGCTACTTCTGCAACCCGTGCTTCTTCACGGGCGTGCAGCCGGGGCACCGCATTGCCCGGGAGGAAATCTTCGGGCCGGTGCTTGCGGTGCAGACGTTCCGCACACCCTCCGAGGCCATCGAGCGTGCCAACGCCACGCCCTACGGCCTGAGCGCCGGCGTGTGGACGAACAAGGGCTCGAAGATGTTCGACATGGCGCGCAAGCTGCGGGCCGGCGTGGTGTGGTGCAACACGTTCAACCGGTTCGATGCCGCCAGCCCCTTCGGGGGCTACAAGGAGAGCGGTTTCGGACGCGAGGGCGGCGTGCACGGGCTCCGGGCGTACGTGAAGGGTTGAGGACGAGAGCATGACCAACCGACTCAGTGTCACCAAGACCCACAAGCTGCTGATCGGCGGCGCGTTCGTGCGCTCCGAGAGCGGGCGCTCGATCGAGACGACCGACGCCTCCGGCATGCCGGCGCACCTGTGCCAGGCGTCTCGCAAGGACCTGCGCAACGCCGTGGAAGCTGCGCGCGGGGCGTTCGGGGGGTGGTCCGGGCGGACGGCGTACAACCGGGCGCAGATCCTCTATCGCCTGGCGGAGATGATGGAGGGCCGGGCCGACGAGCTGCGCGCCGCGACGATCGAGAAGGCGCCGGCAACGCGAGCCCCCGCGAAGAGGACAGCAAAGAAGTCCTCGAAGAAGAAGACCTCCAAGAAGACGATCGCCCGGCGCACCCCCGCGCCGAAGGTGCACGAGTTCGACGAAGTCGAACTGGCCATCGACCGGCTGGTGGCCTTCGCGGGCTGGGCCGACAAGTACGAACAGGTGATCGGCGGGAAGAACCCCGTCGCCGGGCCGTTCTACAACTTCACCAGCCCCGAGCCGACGGGCGTGACGATGGTGGTCGCGCCCGACACCCCCCCGCTGCTCGGACTGGTGTCGCTCATCGCCCCGGCGCTGTGCTGCGGCTGCACGGTCGTGGCGCTGGCGAGCGAAGCCAGCCCGATCCCCGCGTGCCTGCTGGGGGAGTTGTGCGAGACGAGCGATGTGCCCGCCGGCGTGCTGAACATCCTGACGGGGTTTCGCGCCGAGCTCGTTCACCACATCAGCGTGCACCGCGATATCGACGCCGTGCTGGCAGCAAACCTCGACGAAGAGTCGGGCGCGATGCTGCGCTCAGGGGCGGGCGAGAACCTCAAGCGCGTGACTGTGAAGAAGCTGACGCCGCGCCAGTGGCGCGACCCCGACGAGTGCGAGACGCCGGCGCTGATCGAGCGCGTGGTCGAGATGAAGACCATCTGGCACCCGATGGCGACGTAGGAGGGCACACCCCATGGCACGACGGATCTTCCTCCGCCAGTTCAAGATGCTCGCCTTGGCAGCGGTCGCGCTGGTCGCCCTCGGTTCGGTGCTCGTGTTCCGCGCGAGCGCCCAGGACGACGAGCCGGCGTTCGTGCGCCTGGTGGTCGAGTACGGGTCGGGCGTGGAGAAGCACTTCAACGAGATCGCCCACGAAGACGGGCTGACGGTGTTCGGGGCGATGCGGGTGGCTTCGGCGCTGCCCGAGCCCCTGGCGCTGGGTTTCGAGCACCGGGGACGGGGGGAGACGGTCTTCGTGCGCTCGATCGACGGGCTGGCCAACGAGGGGGGCAACCGGGGCGACCGGAACTGGACCTACCTGGTCAATGGCGAGCGGGCCAGCCGGAGCTGCGGCGTGGAGCAATTGGAGGCCGGTGACGTTGTGCGCTGGCGATATGCGCCCTACAACATGGGCGAATAGACCGGCCCGGAGGCGGCGATCGCCGATACTCCTCCCGGACCGGATCGACCGAATCGACCACCTGGAAAGGACGGACCTGTGAGCAGGCCCATTCTCCGTGACGGACTCCTGGCCCTCGGGCTGATCGCGCTGGTCTTTGTCTCGCGTCTGGCGAGCGAGGGTGGCGTTGTGCCGCCCAACTTCGCTGCCGTCGGCGCTGCCGCGTTGCTGGCGGGCTTCGTGATGCGGACGCGCTGGCTGGCGCTCGCGACGCCGCTGGGCGCGATGCTCGTGAGCGATCTGTACATCGGGACCTACGACTGGCGCATGATGGCGGCGGTGTATGCCGCGTTCCTGCTGCCCGTCGCGTTCGGCATGCTGGTTCGTCGCAAGAACGCGTCGGGGTGGCGACTGGCCGGCTGGGTCGGCACCGGCGCCGTGGGCTCTTCGCTGGCGTTCTTCGTCGCGTCCAACCTCGCCCACTGGGTGTTCACCGGAATGTACGCCAAGACGCTCGGCGGGCTGATCGCCTGCTACGGCGCTGCGTTGCCGTTCTACAAGTACACCCTCGCGGGCGACGCGACGTACACGCTGGTGCTCTTCGGGGCGTGGGCGCTGGCGCTCAAGGCTCGCGGTATCCGGGCAGACGCGCCCGCGCCGGTCGTGTAACCAGCCCGGACCCCTCAGACTCCCCGATTGCAGGCGTTCTGATGATCCCGCCGCTGCGCGAGCGGGTGGTGCTCGTGCTTTATCGGCGCGCCGGCCCGAAGCCGGGTCTGGGGCGCGTCGATGTTCTCCGTGACGGTCCGGGTTTCCGGGCCGCGACCGGAGGACGCCGTGCCCGACGTGAGCAAGGCAACCGAAGCGCGCGAGATGGTGGCCCCAGGGCCCATGGGTATCGCGTGGAGCTTCGCGCTCACCGGGGCCATCGGCTCGCTGGCGGCTCTGACGCTGCCGGTGCACTGGATCGTGTCGACGAGCTGCGCCCTGCTGTTCGGTCTGCTGCTGGGGTTCATCCTGGCGTCGAAGCTCGTGCTCGAACCACGACGCCGGTCCGTGGCTGACCGGGCCTGGCTGGTGCAGAGCCTGCGCGAGCTTGCCCGGGCCAATCGCGAGCAGGAGTTCAGCATCCTGCTGGAGGGCAAGCACTCGCCGGAGATCGAGGAGCTCGCCAGGGCGTGCCACGAGGCGCTGCTGAGTGCGCACCGCGATCGTCTCGAAGCCGCGGCGCTGCGGCGCGAGATGGAGTCGCGTGTCGAGAAGCGCACGCGGGTGGCGGTCGCGCACCTGAGCCGCATCACGCAGACCGACGATCTGACGGGACTGTCGAATCGCCGGGGATTCGAGCAGAACCTCAATGAAGCCTGGATCCATACGACCACCCACGGCACCGAACTGGCGATGCTGGCGATCGACCTGGACAAGTTCAAGCAGCTCAACGACACCTGCGGCCACGATGCGGGCGACAGCGCGCTGCGGGCCGTTGGCGAGGTGTTCCGCGCGAACATGCGCGACGGCGACTTCGCCGGGCGCATCGGCGGCGACGAGATGATCATCTGCCTGCAGGGAACGGGGAGCAAGGCCGCCCAGGCCGTGGCCGAGCGCCTGATGGCGCTCTACGCCCAGCACCCCGCGGGCGTGGGGATGGACGCCCCGTGGCCCACGATGTCGATCGGCATCGCCTGCGCCCGGGAGCACGGGGCCACCAGCCCGCACCACCTCCGCCAGATCGCCGACGATGCGCTCTACGAGGCTAAACGCGCCGGCCGGGCGAGGTGCTCGATCGCGTCCCCGGCGGCAAAGGGGAAGAACTCGGCCGCCTGAGACGACGTACCCGCCGGGGCCTACTCTAGTGGTCCTCAGGGAGGGCCTGAGCTCAACCAGCGATCCGCCATGGACCAGTCCAACCACCCCACCACGCCGGCAGCGCTGCGCCTCACGGGCGCGTGTCTGTGTGCGCTGACCTCGGTGTGGGCCATCGTCGGAGTGGTGATCACCGGCCTGGCGCTGGCCCGCGGGGCAGGCTCCGGATCCGTCGGGTGGATGCTCGCGTTCGAGGCGATCATCGCGATGACCACTGCGCTGTGCGCGTGGTGGTGCCTTGGTGCGTCGCGGAGCAGCCACGCGATGGCGCTGCTGGTGGGCGCGGGGACGATCTTCGCGGGCTCGCTGCTGCCGGCCCGCGCTGTTGTCGCCGGCTTTCTTCAGGGCGGGACGGGTCTGAGCCCGTTCATCGCGGGCATCGACGTCCGTGTCTGGGCGCTGGCGCGCGTCGCGGACTCGGTCGTGCTGCTGGCGTTGTGCGCGCTGGTCGTGCTCTCACTGCGTCCTGGCGCAAGCGTGCGTCTGCTGCTCAAGGGCGCGCTCATCGGCGCACCGGCCGTGGGCATCCTGGCGCTGTGGTTCGTGCCGGCGGTCCGCCAGTCCTTCAGCGGGGTGCCCGCTCCGGTGAAACTGCCGGTGGCGGCGCTCGTGTTCATCGTGTTCGCGGTGTTCGTGAGCGTTGGTGGGCATCACCTAATCCGCGCGTTCGAGGTCGGGCTCGAATACGCCGACGGGCGTGAAGATGGCGAGACCGGGGCGACCGAGAAGACGGCCTAGCGGCCCCCGGGAGGCCATCCCGGAAAGGCGCCGGCCCGAATCCCTAGTATCTCCTCGTGATGACCGAATCGTTCATGGTGTTGCTGATCGTCGCCCTCAGCATCGGGGTGGGCGTGCTGTTCGTGCTTCTGCTGCGGCGCAAGGGCGATGACGCCCCGATGCGCATCCAGTCGCAGACGGTCGCCGAGCGCGTGCGCTCGGTCGGCAAGCTGATCGGGCTCGAGGTGCACGCCAAGGAGATCGCGACCTCCACCAAGGGCTGGTCGTGGATGCCCCCCCTGCTGCTCAGCCAGGCGAAGATCGCGATGATCTTCCACTTCGAGAAGCAGTACTTCATCGAGCTCGGGCACCTCCGCGCCGAAGACGTCGACGAGACCTCGCCCGGCGTGTTCACGGTGCGCCTGCCTGCGATCGGCGGCACGCTCCGCCTGACCGATGTCACTCCCTACGACATCCAGGCGGGCCGTGTGCTAGGCCTGATCGACGTCATCCAGATGAACGCGTCGACGCAGCACCAACTGATGCAGGGCGCGCAGGAGCAGGCGGCCGACCTGTTCACGCGCACCGAGGCGAAGTATGTCTCCGAGGCCCGCCGGAGCATCGAGCGTCACCTCGAATCGCTGCTGGGCCTGTTCGACGTCGAGATCAAGGTGCAGTGGGACGACAGCCTCGAGAGCGTGCGCAGCGACGTCGCGATCGAATCCGGGTTCGAGCACCGGCTGCACGAGATGGCGTCGAGCGCCTGAACCGGCGCACGGTGTCTCTGCCCGATTACTCGGGGCGGAGCCAGAGCATCCTGCCCCCGAAGCCCCACGGCTGCGAGCGCATCTCCAGCATGGAATCGCCGAAGTACTTGCCGACGATGTCGAGCGGGGGGATGTCCTTCATGAACGGAGGCATGTTCTCGCGCATCTCGGCGAGCATCTCCTCGCGGAACTCGTCGTCGCCGCCGAAGGGGTCGTCCTCCAGGCCGGCGAACTGAGCGGCGAACTGCGCTTCGAGGATCTGGTCGTAGTTGCGCACGAACCAGTCGGTCCACTCGAGCGTGCGCGAGGTGCTGGTGTAGCCGAAGGCCAGGCCCTGATCGCCGGCGACCGACGCGGAGCGCTGGAAGTCGGGGTCGTCGGCGAGCGAGGCGCCGTCGCCGGCGCCGGCCTGTCGCATGGCGTTCTCGACCGACGCGGTCGGGCCGATGAACACGTGGCCGAAGCCCATGCCGACGGCGAAGGCGTCTGCGGGAAGCATGCCGCCCTGGGCGGGGGCGTAGATCTGGTTGCCCATGAAGTCGCGGGCCTGGAGGCCGAGCATGGGGAAGAACCCCGCCATGCCGCCCCGGACGGCCTGCTCGTCGCGCATCGCGATCGCCCAGACCTGCTTCTCGCTGTCGGGCGAGAAGGGACGCTCGTAGGACGTGGTGGTGTAGACCTCGGGGCCGAGGTTCTCGAAGACCGGCGTGAGACCTGCGAGCATCCCCTGGGCCATCGCGGCGCCCTGCTGCTGCTCGGGCGGCAGCGAGGCGATCACCCGGTTGACCAGCGGGAGCAGGCCCGCGAAGTCGAACTGGAAGAAGTTGAACGAGGCGGCGTCGGCGCTCACGAAGCTCGGCGGCGTGAACGAACGCTCCGGCGTGTCGACGAGCGCGACGAGGCCGTTGCGCTCGGGAACACGCAGCGCGAACCGCTGCTCGAGGATGCCGTCGTCGGTGTCCAGATCGACGCCCATCGCGAAGCTCTCGATGTCGGCGAGGCCGAGCACGCCGAGCATGTCGCCGATGGAATCGGCCTCGTCGGGCGAGGTCGCCTGGAGCAGATCGGACACCCACTCGCGCCCGGGTGTGCCGAGCACCGCGACGTACGCGCCGGCGCCCCCGCCGATGGCCGAGAGGGCCCCGGCGAACTCGTCGCTCTGGCTGATCGAGTCGATCTCGTCGCCGCCGGCGACGTCGATGGCCTGCGAGAGGGCATCGGTGCTGCTGGCGATGAGCAGATAGTCACCCGAGCGGGCGAAGTGCATCTGGTCGTACGAGGGAAGCTCGGGCATGGGGAGGTCGCCGAACTCATCGACCGCGAACCCCTCGTCGGCGTTCATGTCGACGAACCGGTAGCTGAAGACCTCTTCGCCGTTGACGTCGTCTTCCTCGAGTTCGAGCGTGCCGCTGTCGGCGGCGGTCTGCATGGCCTCGGCGAGGACGCCGGCCATCGACTCGGCGTTGTCGCCGAAGTCCGCGACCATCAGCACGACCGGGGGCTGCTGGGGGTCCTGATCGAACCATGCCGCGACTCCGAGCGCGCCGGTGGGCCACTCGAGATCGTCCATGTCGATGCCGAGTTCTTCGAGGCCGGCGGTGAGTTCGGGAACCAGATCCTCACCGGCGGTGTGCAGCCAGCGCTGAACGGAGGGCTCGTTCCAGAGGTCGCGCATCCCCGTCTGATCGAGGGACTGGCGGAAGCCGGCGGCGTTGTCGACGCCAGCGACGAACACGCTCGCGCCCGGCGCGAAATCCTTGATCGTCAGTTCGCCGGCGAGCGCGGACGCGCCGGTGAGAGCCAGGGCGGAGAGAGCGATACCTGTCTTGGTGTGCATGTGCTGGGCCTGTTCTTGGGGCTGGTTGATGCGGTGTGAGGCTTGATACGCCGGGCGTGCCCGGCGCGCTCAGCGCTCGCTGGTCTTGTCGTCGAGGATGGAGGGCCGGCCGAACTCCGTGCGGCGCGGCGGCTCCTGGTAGTTATACCCGCTGTTGGGGTTGTCCTTGTCGTAGGCGAAGGCGTCGTTGTTCCGCAGGAAGTCGCGGACGTAGCGGGCGGGGATGGCGAAGCCGAGGCCGTTGCCGAACGGCACACCCATGTTGGTCACGCCGATGACCTCGCCCTTGAGGTTGAACAGCGGGCCCCCGGAGTTGCCCGGGTTGATCTCGGCGGTGGTCTGGATGAACGTCAGGCCCTCGAAGTTCCGCTGCGTGGTGGCGACGACGCCGCGGCTCAGGGTGCGTTCCAGACCAAGGGGGCTGCCGATCGCGAACACGTCTTCGCCGACCGAGAGGTCTTCCTCGCTCTGGACGTAGACGCTGGTGAACGCCTCGGCGTCCGGATGGGTGAGCCGGATGAGGGCGAGGTCGATGTGGTTGTTGACCGCGAGGATCTCGACGTCCTCGACGACGAGGCGCCGGAACTCGCGCTCGGTCTGCTCGTAGACGGTCGCCTTGAGCTTGGTCTCGCCCTGGATCACGTGGGCGTTGGTGATTGCGTAGCCCTCGGGGTTCAGGATGAACCCGGAGCCGAGGCCCGACGGGGTCGAGACCATGATCACTCCCTCGCCGATCTTCTTGGCGAGATCGGAGGGGGTGCTCTCGGGGAGGTTGCGGGCGCTGCGGAACAGCTCGCGCTGGCCGGCGTCCTCGCGGGGCGCGTCCTGGGCGGCACGCTCGATCGACTCGACGCGATTGCGGGGCACGGCGACGACGTCGTGGCCCAGGTCGAGCCACAGGGTCTCGCTCGTCTCTTTGAGGATCGGCGCTGAGATGGTGGTGCCGTCGGACAGCCGGACGGTGTCGGGCTCGGCGCCGAGCGCCGGTGCGCAGGCGATCGCCAGGGCGAGGGTGCAAGTCGTGATCGTGCTGCGGCGTCGGAAGGTCATGGTCGGCGATGCTCCTGCGGGCGCGGATCGTCCCTGTCCTGAGGGTATCGGCGTCGGGGGACCCCCGGATTCGACCGGTTGGGAGGAGTGGGTGTCCGTCGCTCACGCCGGCCCTCAGCAACGTGCGGACGATTCAGCCCTAGACTAGTTGATACGGGCGAAACCCACGACCGTTTCGACCGATTCTCGCGGCGGAGCGGGGCCCGGACCCCCCGGAAGCCCCGGTGCCCTCGGATCCGCAGACCTGTCGACACCCCCGCCCAGACCTCAAGCCCAGAAAGAACGGAACCCAAACGATGCGATGCTGCCCACGGATGATCGGCCTCGGCCTGCTCAGCGCCTTCGCCCTGGGAGCCACGGGCACCCTGGCCCAGAGCCCGAACGACCTTGGGCGCTTCTTCGGCTTCGAAGAGCCCCGGATCATCGTTGTGGACTACGGCATGGGCCCGGCGCTCGCCGACGACCTCGACGGCGACGGGCTGAACGACCTCGTGTGCGTGAACAACGCCAAGAGCCGCATCGAGATCCACGCCCAGCGTTCGACGCCGCGCACGCAGAACGAGATGGAGCGCGGGCTCAAGCCGAACGAACTCCCGCCGAACGCCAACTACGATCGCGTGGACGTCAGCGTGGCGCACCGCGTGACGGCGTTCCGCGTGCACGACGTCGACGGCGACGGTCGGAAGGACATCATCTACGCCGGACGCCCGTCGGAGATCGTGATCCTGCGTCAGACCGATCGCCTGACGTTCGAGCTGCTCAGCAAGCGGCGCGTGCCGGCGCTGGCTGCCGGGCAGGACGGCCTCGAGATCGCCGACCTGCTTGGCGACGAACGCCCGGAGCTCGCGGCGATCGTCGGGGGCAAGATCAACATCTACGGCCTGAGCGAGAATGCTGTCACCGGCGAGCCGCTCTCACTTGGTTCGACGGCCGAGATCGTGGCCTTCTTCGTGGAGGACTACAACGGCGACGGTATGAGCGACCTGATGGCGGCCCTGCCCAGCGACCCCGCGCCCGTGCGCGTGTGGCTGCAGGACGGCGCGGGCTCGCGCCGCGGCAACAAGGACAGCCTGATGGGCCCCGAGCTGCGCTTCGAGATGCCCCCTATCCGCGAGCTGGAAGCGGTGCGCTTCCCGGACCGCGATGCGGCGTCTATCGCGCACATCGAGCTGGCGAGCCGGCGCGTCGTGCTGAGCGACCTGGCGATCGAATCGATCGGCGCCGACTCGCTCGGCGGGGTGGAGCGCGAATCCCACGCCGAGATCCGCGCCTTCAGCGGCGGCACCGACAGCGATCGGTCCGTCGTCGTCGCCGATGTCGATGCCGACGGGATGCTGGATCTGCTGTCCACAGAGAAATCGATCAACTCGGTCGCGTTCTTCCCGCAGCAGAGGGTCGGCGGCATGACCGTCGAGCGCACGTTCAGCGCACTGAAGGACCCGCTGGCGATCGCCGCCGGGCAGTGGGACGACGACGACCCGCTCGAGGTGTTCGTGCTCAGCGAGGAGGACAAGACCGTCGGCGTGAGCCAGTACGACACCGACGCCGAGCGCCTGCGCTTCCCCCAGCCGCTGCCACTGAAAACCGCTGGAGCTTCGCCGGTGGCGATGAGCTTCGCGTCGATGCACGACGGGCCGGCGCTGGCGGTGATCATGCGCGACCGGCGCGACCACGTGCTCGAGCTGGACCGCCCGGGCGGTGCCGAGCCAGTTGCGATCGAGCTGGAGGGTGTGAACCGCCCCCCGCGTTCGATGCTGGCGGGCGACTTCGATCGCGACGGCGCGACCGACCTCGTGCTGTTCACGCCGAACGAGCCGCTGGTGATGGTGAGCAACGTCGCGTCCGACGACGCGCAGGTGCTGACCGACGACGGCATGCCCCAGTTCGGGCTCGTCCAGGCGGCTGGGCCGCTGAACACGGCGCTGCTCGACGCCGATGGCGACGGCGCCGACGAACTGCTGATCGCCGACGAGAACTTCGTGCGCGCCTGCGCCTTCGACGCCGAGCGCGGCTGGCGCGTGGTCGACCAGATCACGATGCCCGAGTCATCGGCGAGCCTCGTCGCCCTCAGCGTGCTGGAGGACGACAGCGACGGGGCCACGATCGTTGCGTTCGATTCGGGCAACTCACGCCTCGTGCTGATGGGACGCAGCGAGTCCGGCGCGTGGGACGTGACCGATCGCCTGCGCCTGAGCGCGGTGGATGTGAACGCGCTGCACGCCGGGGCGTTCAGCGGAGACGGCGAGCCCAACGTGCTTTGCGTGTCGGACAGCGCGTTCGCCATCGTGCGCCTGGCGGGCGAGCGGGTGGGGCTCGATGAGTTCGCGGCGTATCGCTCGGACGACGACGATCTGCTGGAGCACGAGATCGAAGTCGGCGACCTGAATTCGGACGGCTACGTGGACCTGGTCGTGCTCGATGCCCTGGAGCAGCAGTGCCAGATCTTCACGATCAGCGCCGCGCGGCGCCTGTTCAAGGCGACGGAGTTCAAGGTCTTCGAGTCGCGCCTGTTCAACGCGGGCGAGGAGCGGGAGTACGAACCGAGCGCCGCGATCCTGAGCGACATGACCGGCGACGGGGCGACCGACCTCGTGCTGCAGGTGCACGATCGCTACATGATCTACCCGCAGACCACCGGGCGCTGATCGCTCCGACTCGATGGCCCGGCGGGTCTACACTCCCCCCCGATGAGTTCCCCAGCCCAACCCGACGACAGCGGCGTGTACCGCCTGGAAGCCGAGCCACCCCAAGCGCCGAAGCTCCCCAACGGCCACGCGGTGATGAAGCCGGACTCCGAGGACCTGCACTACGCGCTCGGCGCGGACCTGATGATGCACGCGCACAACTGCGTGCGCACGTTCGGCGACTTCCACCTGGCGCTCTCGGGCGGCTCGACGCCGATGCCGTTCTACATGCGCCTGATGGTTGACCCGGCGTTCCGGAGCTTCCCCTGGAAACGCACGCACCTGTGGATCGTCGACGAGCGCTGCGTGCCGAACGACGACGAGCGCTCGAACTACAAGCACATCAGCGAGTACCTGCTCGATCACTCTGACATGCCGCGCGATCAGGCCCACCCCGTGCGCGCGACAGACGAGAAGGGCCCGCGCCGCTACGAACGCGAGCTCGAAGAGGCGCTCGGCTGGCGCGAGCGCGGGCACGATCGCCTGGATTTCGTGCTCCTGGGCGTGGGCTCCGACGGGCACACCGCCAGCCTGTTCCCGAATTCGCCGGCGCTCAACGAGACCGAGCGCCTCGTGGTGGGCAACGACGGCCCGGAGGTGACTCCCCCGGCGCGCGTCACGATGACCTACCGGCTGATCAACGCCTCGCGCTTCATCGCTGTGCTGGTGACGGGCAAGGGCAAGCGCGAGATCGTCGAGAGAGTGCGCAAGGCCGAGGACAACTGGCGCGACCTGCCGATCCTGGGTGTGAAGCCCCAGAGCGGGGTGCTGCGCTGGTATCTGGATGAGGCTGCGTGTCCGGAGGCGTGAGCGGCCTTTGCTCCGTGCCCTACCCCTCAAGATCCAGGCGATGGCGCGCCTCGGTGTCGAGGGTTCGCCCGGTCGGGGTGTAGTAGCCGTGCTCGAGGCGGTCCTCGTGGGAGTCTTCGCTCCGGTTGGACTCGACCTTGCGCGTGGCCTGCGAGGCCTCGACCTGCTCCAGCGAGGCGAGTTCGGTCTCGTCGAGGATCTGGTCGAATCCGGGCGAGCGGACGGTGTCGCGACGGCGTTCGCGCGCGGTCTTCACCTTCGACGCGTTGGCGTCGATGCCCAGCATGGCGTTGGTGAAGATCGGTCCGATCGGCATATGTGGTGTATCGGCCCCGGCGCGCGCAACGCTGCATCACATTTGGAGTTTGACCGGGTTACCGATTATCGGTGGCGCGTCACCGGACCAGACCGCCCAACTCGGGGGGATTCGGGTGCCTAAACGCCCACGAGAAGGACCACGGCGTGGGCCTCGATAGCCCGTCCTTCGCCGACCGGGCCGACGCTCTCGCCGGTCTTGCCCTTGATGTTCACGCGCGACACCTCGCAGCCCAGGCTCGTTGCGATGGCCTCGCGGATGGCTCCCTTGGACGACCCGAGCTTGGGGCGCTCGAGGATCACGGTGGCGTCGAGGTTGCCCACGCTCCAGCCGGCGTCGCGGGCGAGCGCCGATGCCTTCTCGAGGAACACGCGGGAATCGGTGCTCTCGTTGGAGGGGTCGTCGTTGGGGAAAAGCTGGCCGATGTCGGGGAGGGCCAGGGCGCCGAGGACGGCGTCGGTGATGGCGTGGAGCAGGGCGTCGCCATCGGAGTGGCTGACGGGGCCTGATTCGTGCTCGAAGCGGACGCCTCCGACGACGAGCGGTCGCCCGGGGCCGATGGGGGCGACGAGTTCGAGGCGATGGAGGTCGTACCCGTGGCCGATGCGCAGGGCCCCTGGAGTGGCCTTGGGCACTTCTCGGACGTCGCGGGGGTCTGGCTGATCTCCGGGCATGTGCAGAGCGTACTCCGGGGGGCGGAGGGCCGGGTCCGGGTGCAGCGGGGCGCGCAAGCGGACGATGGAAGACCCGTGCGCACCGCTGCCGGGCGGGGCGTATGGTACCCCTTGGCGCGGTGCGCCAGGACGTCAGGACGAGACCGGAGCAGACGATGACCACCCGACGCACGAGCCGTACCCTCTGCCTCATTGGCGCACTGTGCGCCTCCGGTGCGCTGAGCGCGTGCCACTACGAGGGCGGGGCCTACTACAGCGACGACAAGTACACCTACGTCTCCCGGACGTGGAGCCCGTGGACGGTGTCGGTGATCGACACGCGCAGCGGCGACACGGTGTGGACGATCGACCTCCCGGTGGGCCAGAAGCTGAGCCTCGGGTTCCGCGAGGGCTCGGGCCCGAACCAGGACTACCCCGACATGATGGACTGGGGCACCTGGCCTTCGGACCAGCACGCCGGCCAGCGCCGGAACCAGGTCCCGATGCCGCCGTCGCACGCGCGTCGCCTCGACCCGGTGCTTCGACCCGTTCCGGAGTCGCCCCCGGCTGCGCAGGCGTCCGGCGGCTGAGGACGCTCCGCTATCACGACCAAACGACAAGGCCCGACGCTGGAGCGCCGGGCCTTGTTTCATTTTGGGTTGGTTCGTCCGGGTTAGTCGCGCGACTGGAGCTTGGCGAGGAGACGGAGCACCTCGATGTACAGCCACACGAGGGTGACCAGGATCGCCATGCCGCTGTACCACTCGTAATACTTGGGCGACTTGTTCGCGGCCGCAACCTCGACCAGCTCGAAGTCGAGCACGAGGTTGCTGGACGCCAGAGCGATGAGCAGCAGCGAGAACCCGATGCTGATCACGCCGCCGTTGTTGAGGCTGTAGACCGTCGAGATCGCGGTGCTGCCGAACACGAAGTGCGTGATCATCGCGGTCATCGCGAACAGCGCTGCGCCGATCGTTCCTCCGACCACGATCTTGCGGAAGACAGGGCCGGGGCGGATGAGGCGCGTTGCGTATCCCAGCAGCACACCGCCGAGGATGGCGAACGTCAGCACGGCGGCGAGGAACACCAGGCCGGTGTTGGGGCTGAACGTCCCGGGTTCGACCTCCTTGGCGAGCATCCCGGCGACGACGGCTGAGAACGCTCCCACGGTGGCGCCCTCGGCGAGCGCGAACACCGGCGCCACGAACGGGGACACCTGGGGCTTGAACCCCGCGATGAGCATCAGGACCAGGCTCACGCCGAAGCCGCCGAAGAACGCGAGCATCGGGGAGATCTTGCCGGCGAAGGTCAGGTCCCAGAAGAAGAACGCCGAGACGACGCACAGCAGGAGCAGGATCGCGGTCTTGTTGACCGCGCCGCGGATCGTCATGACGCCGGGTTCGCTCGGGGCCTTGGGCTCTTTGGCGATCTGTTCGACGCCGTGGTGGGAGTCCCACGTCTCCGGGGCGGCATAGGCGCTGTTGTTGAATGCGGGATTGCTGGTGCGGAACATTGGGTTCGGTCTCCGTTGGATCGGTGATCGAAGTGTGTGCGGGGCGGTCGGGCGACGCCCGGACCCGGAAATGAGTTTGCAAGTCTATCGGCCAAAGCGAGGCCAGCCCACCGGTGTAGGCGTTGTTGGGGCAGGGGAAGCCCGCGTTGCATCAGGAAGGCTGGGCCCGCATCGATTCGACCACGCCGGGGAGGAGTTCGAGCAGATCGGTCGCGAGCATCCCGCCCTTGGCGCCCGAGGCCTCCGCCCAGCGTGTCCCGGCCCGGGAGTGGGCGCAGACGCCGGCGCGGGCGCAGTCGAACAGGGAGATGCCCCCCTGCTGCTCGCTGGTGACGGCCCTCTCGCCCACGCCGAGGTGGGCGCGGAAGTGCTGGGCGACGAGCCCGGCGATGATGCCGCAGAGGACGTCGCCGGTGCCGGCGGTGCCCATGGCGGGGTTGGGGGCGTTGTGGGCCCAGCTCTCGATCGCGCTCGCGACGACCGTCGTTGAGCTCTTGAGCACCACGATGCATCCCAAGCGCTGGGCGAGTTCGTGGGCGGCGTGCTCGGGCTCGTCGGTGGCGCTCGCGCTGATGCCCAGGTGCGGCGCGAGGCGCCGGAACTCGCCGACGTGGGGAGTGAGAACCGCCGAAGCGTGAAAGTCCTTGACGAGGTCGGGAAGATCGCACAGGCAGTTGAGCCCGTCGGCATCGACGACGACCGGGCAGTTCGTCTGGCCGACGGCGCGGAGCACGGCGCCGCGTTGGCCGTCGCCGACACCGAAGCCCGGGCCGATCGCGAGGCAGGAGACCTGGCGCGACAGCTCGTCGATCGCGGCAGCCGCGAGGTGGGGCACCAGACGCTGCTGGGCGTCGACGGCGAGGGCGAACCCGGTCGCGGACGGCGCGACGGCGAGCGCCGGGTCGAGCAGGGGCTCGGGCATGGCCAGGCGCGCGAGGCCCACGCCTGTGCGCAGCGCCGCGAGCGCCGCGAGCGCCGGGCCGCCGATCATGTGGGGCGTCGCCGGATCGTCCTCGCCGGGCGTACCGGAGAGCCCTCCGACGACGGCGACGGTGCCGAACGTTCCCTTGTGCCCGCGCGGGTCGCGCGCCGGCAGGCGCGGCATGCCAGTGGGTTCCTGCATCGGGGCCGATCGTACCGGGACGCCGGTGTGCGCTCACTCGATCTCGACGACGTCGATCTCGAGCACCCCCAGGAGGTTGACGAGCGCGGCCATCGAGTTGAGGACATCCCCCTGAGCGAGGCTGGACGTGCTGATGGCGATGTGCGCGGCGTCGTAGGGCGTGCTGGCAGGGAGCGTGGCGTCGAGGTCGACCCAGCGATGGTCGCCGTCGATCTCGATCAGGCCCTGCGTCCACATGTGGTACCCGAAGACCTGACGTCCGCCGGCGAACATGTCGACGTAGATCACCCCGCTGACGACGCGGCTTGGGATCCCTGCGGCTCGCAGCATGGCCGCCAGCAGCACGCCGTGCTCCGAGCAGTCCCCCTCGCGCGTGCGGCAGACCTCGGAGGCCGTCGCGAACCCGACGCCGAGGCTCTTGGCGTTGATGTACTCGTGCACGAACCGGCGCAGCGTTTCGGCGCGCTCGGCCGGGGACTCTCCGGCGTCGGCCAGCGCGCGGTCCACGAGCGCGATGATCTCGGGATCGTCCGCGTCGGCGGCGGGGGTGGCCTCGAGGAACCTGGGATCCTCGGCGTCGTTCGGGTCGGCGGGAATCAGGTTGTCCGCATCGATCGCGATGCGCGCGCTGGAGGCGTCGATCGATTCGGCGCGCTGCGCACCGTCATTGAGGAACTCGGGGAGATCGCTGCCATCGGCCATGCGGACGATGAACTGCGAACGGCGCGTCGATCGCGGGTTCTCGATCGGCCGGTTCGGCCGGACGAGCGTCTCGGCCATGAGTTCGGGCGCATCAAGCTCTGCGAGCGCCAGTTCCTTCTCGCTGGCGAGCATCACCATGGAGATGCCCCCGAAGCCGAACTCGCTGCGCAGCGTCTCTCCGTCGGTGCTGACGTACTCGGTGGACACGACGCCGGGCAGCACGCTCTGGCTGAGCTTCCACTCGATGGCCGGCACCGTCTTCCCAAGCACCTCGACGTTTGTCGGGCCGACGATGGTCATCGTCTGCGTCATCTCGTTCAGGCCCGAGCTGGGGGCGAGCGTCGTGAAGACGATCTCTTCGGCGCCGCGGGCCAGTTCGCCCTCGACGTACTCGCGGGCGGCGAGGGGCGTGAGCCACTCGAACTCCGGCGCGTCGAATTGCTTGGTCGTCTCGCGCCCGGCCTGCTTCGTGGTGTGCAGCACCATTTCACCCGTGAACTCGAAGCGGTCGTCCTGCGTGAAGATGCCGGTCTCCTGGATGCTGGACATCGACACTGGCTCGTGGTCGATGGTCTCGACGAACTCGCTGGCGATCTTGATCGTGATCTCCTGGCCCATGCGCCGGATGCTGATCTCCTGCTCGCTGAGGGAGCGGATGTTGCCATCGGCGTCGAGCTCGTGGCGCTCGAGCGCCCAGCCCGCACGCTCGCCATCGATCTGGATGACGTACCAGCGCTCGAAGGGCTCGAACCCGTGGGCCAGCGTGAGCGGGGTTGCGAGCAGGACGGAGAGTGCTGCGATGAATGGTGCGAGCGGCGCTCGTCGGCGGCATGTGTGCATGGGGCGTGCTCCGGGCCCGGGCGAGGGCTCTGGGACTTGTACGGCGCCCGCGCTGATTCGTTGCGTGGGCCCCGGCTCGTTCCCTAGGCTACCGGCGATGATCGACACGCACTGCCATCTCACTTTCCCGGACTACGAGGGCGCGATCGACCGGACGCTCGCCCACGCGGGCGAGCATGGTGTGACAGGCGCCATCACCATCTCGACGACGACCCGAGACTGCCTCGAGGCGCTGGCGATCGCCGAGCGCTATGACAACGTGTGGTGCAGTTCGGGCGTGCACCCCCTCTATTCCGACAAGGAGCCCCACGACTGGGAAACGATCCTGCGTGTCGCGTCGAGCCCCCGGTGCGTCGCGTGGGGCGAGCTTGGACTGGACAACCATTACGACCGGCCGCCCAAAGACGTGCAGATGCGCGTGCTCGAGCATCAGCTGTCGATGATCGAGGACGCGCTCCCGGAGATCGATCTGCCCATCGAGGTGCACTGCCGCAAGGCGTTCGATGAGCTGATCCCGGTGTTCCGGCGCACGGCTCTCGATCCGGCGCGATTCGTCTTCCACTGCTTCACCGGCACACCCGATAACATGCGTCTGCTGCTGGACTTCGGGGCGTGGGTGAGCTTCACGGGGGTGCTCACCTACAAGAACGCGCCCGAGGTGCGCGAGGCGGCCGGGCTCGTGCCGCTCGATCGCGTGATGTTCGAGACGGATGCGCCGTTCCTCTCGCCCGAGCCGTATCGCAGCGTGCGCCCGAACGAGCCCCGCTACTCGATCGAGACGGCGAAGTTCTTTGCGAAGCTGCGCGGGCTGGATTGGGACGAGTGCCTCGCGCAGATCAACGCCAACACCGAGCGGTTCTTCGGGATCCGCGTGCCGGCCGCTGCCGCGGGCTGATCAGGCGCCGACGAACCGGTCGTAGATCGAGCGAGCTCGTTCGGGCCTGGTGGTCCCCGAGACGATCGCACGCCCGTCGGCGAAGACCGTCAGTTCGATTGGGGCGTCAGCGTCACCGGCGACGCCTTCAAGCGTTGCCCGCACGAGGAATCGATTGCTGACGATGCTCGCGGCGCCCTCGAGTCGCAGCGCGAGCGCCGGCAGATCGAGCGGGATGGTCTCAGGGGGAGAGATCTGCACGCTGGACCTGCCACAGAGCGTGACGGACTCGGGGGACCGGGAGCTGTCGAGGAAGACGAACTGCCTTCGGGCGCAGCATGGGCACTCGGGGTCGTGCGCGGCGCGAGTGTCGATCTGGCGGATGTCGTTCGACCAAAGGTCGATCGAGAGCATCGTGCGCCGGACGGCACCCAGGTCTCCGACGAGGATCTTGATCGCCTCGGCGGCCTGTATGCTGGCGATCGTGCTCGTGGCGGGCCCGAGTACGCCCACGGTGTCGCAGGTCTGCGAAGCGCTGGCGCTGCCGGGAACCGGCGGTTCGGGGAAGAGGCATCGCAGGCATGGAGTCGGCTCGGAGTCGGGTGTCCGATGGGGAAGGACCGACAGCGTGCTCGCAAGCGTGCCGACGGCGCCGGCATACACGAAGGGGATGCCCTCGCGCACGCACAAATCGTTCAGCAGGTAGCGGGTGGCGAAGTTGTCGGTGCCGTCGAGGACGATGTCCGGCGCCCCCCCTGCTTTCTCGATGATGCGCCCGATCGAGCGCGCATCAACGTCTTCGATCAACGCGTTGACCGTCAGGCCTGAGTCGATGGCGCGGAGTTGATCTGCCGCTGCCTCGGCCTTCGGCAACCCGGCGCGGGCGTGGGCCTCGGTGAACAGCGTCTGACGCTGGAGATTCGAGGGCTCGACGACATCGCGATCGGCGATGGATAGTCGACCGATTCCCGCGCGGGCGAGCAATTCGCTCGAGACCGTCCCGAGCGCTCCGCAGCCGATGATCAGCGTGTGCGACTCGCGGAGGCGTCGCTGGCCGCCTTGCCCGATGGGGCGCAGCAACTCCTGCCGGCTGTGTCGGTGCTCGAGCGGCCCCTGGCTGTCGGCGGGTGTCCGGATCACGACGGTGGATGATACGGATCGCACGCCGAGCCCCGGCGTCCCGCTGGACATATCGGCTCGCGTGCGTACCGTCGCTGCCGATGCCGCTCCGATACCTGGCTTCATTCCGCCCGTCGAGACTGCCCCCCTTGGCTCGGCGCAACTATCGCCACGAGCTCACCAGCGTGTGCTTCATGTCGGCGGTGGTTGCCTGCGTCGACGGCGGCGTGATCGCGGTCATCGCCGACAAGGCGTTCGACGCCTCGGAGATCGAGATCACCATCCTGGCCTCGGCGGCGGCGCTCTCGCATATCACCAGCTTCCTGTGGGCTCGGATGCTCCACGGGCGCGACCGCGTGAAGATGACGGTCGCGATGCAGGCGGGCGTATCGGCGTGCGTGCTGGCGATCGCGGCGGCCCCGTTCAACCAGACCGGCGTGTGGGTGCTTCTGATCGGGACGCTCCTGGCACGGGCGTGCGTGGCCGGCGTTATCACGGCGCGGGGCGATCTGTGGCGCGCGAACTATCCGCGCGCAGAGCGGGGACGCATCACCGGCAAGCTGACGATTCTCGCGACCATCATCCTGAGCACTGTCGCTGTGTTCGTCGGATGGGTGATGGACCGCCCGTGGGCAACCCCCGACGCGTACCGGTGGATCTATGTCGGCTTCGCGTTGCTCTCGGTCATCGGGATGTACGCGTTCTCGCGGATGCGCTGGCGCGGGCGCTCGGCGCATCTCGAGAACGAGCGCGCGCAGCGCGAGGACGAGGACTGGCTCGGCGGCGGGACGCGGGCCATGCTCGGAGTGCTGCGCGACGACCACGAGTACCGCCAATACATGGTCGCGATGTTCCTGCTGGGGCTGCCCAACGTCGCCGCCATCCCGCTGTTCATCGTCGCCCTCGGTGACAGGTTCGACCTCGATTACACCGCGAGCATGATGCTCACGCAGGTGCTGCCGGTGCTCGTGCCCGTGCTGGTGATCCCGCTCTGGGCCAACCTGATCGATCGCGTGCACGTCATCCGATTCCGGACGTACCACTCATGGTCGTTCGTGCTGGCGAACCTGCTCATGGGGCTCGGGTTCGTCCTGCAGAGCTACGAGGTGCTCTTCGTCGCACGCGTCGCGCTCGGCGTGGGGTTCGGCGGCGGGATGCTCGCGTGGAATCTCGGGCACAACGACTTCGCCAAGCGCGACCTGGCGACGCTGTACATGGGCATCCACGTCACGCTCACCGGCGTGCGCGGCCTGATCGGGCCGTTCATCGGGCTTCTGCTGTACTCGGGCCTGACCGTGTTCCCCTGGCTCGCCCAGACTTCTGATGGACCGGCTTGGCAGGGGTTCGGCGAGTGGACGTTCTTCATCTTGGCCGGCGTGGGTGTTGCCGGAGCGTTGCTGTTCTTGCGCATGAACATCGCGCACTCGCGCAAGGCGCGTGACGCGTAGGGGACAGCCCGTACCGACACCCGGCCGCTCGGTCTACTTCGCGGTGTACTTGCCGCGGCTGACCCGCTTGAAGCGAGGGTCCTTCAGCAGGGTCTGATTGACGATCGTGCGGAAGTTCGGGGAAGTGGTCTTGTAACCGGCGTGCTGGACCTCTTCGGAGACCTCGGTGACCGAGAGCGTCTTGGTCTTGAGGACGGTGGCGAGCGCGTCGGAGAGTTTCTTGGTGTTCTTGGGGCGCTTACGGGCGCCGACCCGCGCGAGCTTGCCGCCGGACTCGATGATCTCGGCCTCGACGTTGGCAAGCTCCTCACGGAGCTTTTCGCGACGCACCATCAGGCGGGCGACCTTTGTTTCGGTCAGTCGTTCGCGGCGTTTGATTTCTTTCTCCAGCGCGTCGGTGCTCATGGACGAGAGCGATTTGCTCGTTCTCTTTTTCTTCTTAGCCATGGAAGAACATATCCTCCGGTTCCTGAGTTTATTACCCCGCCGGAACCGCCAGCATCAGTTGGATTGCGGCGAATATTCTGAGCCATCCCTCCACAAGACGGCCCTGGCGAAAAGCCAGTTCAGAACCATTCCAAACAGAAAGTAGCCACTCAAGTGCGGCTACGCAACGGGTTTAAACGAAGAACCCGGGCGTCGAGCCTTCATTCGAGGATGCACTGGAGGCGGATGCGACCGATGCGGAGGTCGAGCCGATTCAGGACCGCATCTCGAACCCGAGTCGTTTCATGAGCCCGTCGAACTGCTCGAGGGAGTAGAAGTCGATGCTGATCTTGCCCTTCGAGCCCGACGCGTTCGTCGCGATGCGCACGCGGGTGCCCAGGTGCTCGCGAAGCTGGCGTTCCAGTTCTTCATGTAACGCGCGAGTCGGCTGATGGTCTTTCGGTTTGCCCGCGGTGCCGGCGGCCTCTCGCTTCTGCGCCGCCTCGTTCCCCCACCGCTCTGTCTGACGCACCGACCAGCCTTCATCGGCTGCTTTCTTTGCGCACGCGACCCTCGACTCCCCGGCGGGCGCCGCGAGCAGCGCCTTGCCGTGGCCCGCAGACAGCGACCCGGAGCGGATCAGGTCGCGGATGGGCGCCTCGAGTTCGAGCAAGCGGAGCGAATTGGCGACGCTTGAACGATCGACACCGACCTGCTCGGCGATCTCGCCCTGCGTCAGGCCGAATCGCTCAACGAGCGAACGGAACGCATCGGCTCGATCGATGGGGTCGAGGTCCTTGCGCTGCACATTCTCCACGATGGCCCACTCTGCGGATTGGCGATCGTCGGCTTCGAGAACGAGCGCAGGGATGCGCTCGAGCTTGGCGAGTTTCGCGGCTCGCAGGCGGCGCTCTCCCGCGACGAGCTGCCAGCGCCCATCGACAGAGCGCACGGCGATCGGCTGGATCAGGCCGCTCTGCTCGATGGACTTGGCCAGGTCGGCCAGGGCGGCCTCATCGAATTCCGAACGCGGCTGGAACGGATTCCGGTCGATTGAGTTGATGTCGATCTCGAAGAGTCGAGAGGCACCATCGCTGGACATCCCCCCTACCGGGGGTATTTCCTTTGATGCACTGGGGGATTTGGCGGGCAGCTTCGGCTCGACGGCGGGAACCTTGACAGGCTCGGAGATGAGTCCGCTGAGGCCCCGTCCCAGACGTGGCTTGCTCTTGGTTGCCATCAGGTGTGCTCCTCGGTACGGCTGGGCGGCGATTCCCGGGGTTTTCGGTACTGTACCGGTTCGGATGCCCGCTTGAAGGTCATCGACCCACGAGATATGGGGGACGCCAAGATTCATGGCCAGTACTTCGAACGCTCCGGCTACGGGCAAGATCGAACTCATCGCTCGAGGGCTGCTCCAGCTCGGCAGCGAGATCCTCCTGTGTCGTAATCTGAAGCACGGCTACTACTACCTCCCAGGGGGCAAGGTCGAGTTCGGCGAGTCGAGCGCCCAGGCGTGCGAGCGGGAGTTCGAGGAGGAGAACGGCCTGATTGTGAGTGCCAAGGCACCGCTGCTGGTGGCCGAAGCGACCTTTGAGCAGCGGGGGCGCCAACGCCACGAAGTCTCGATCGTGTTCCACGTGGAACACACACCGGCGGAGCCTGTTTCGCCCGAGGAGCTCCGTGAGGCTGGCGTCCGCAGCCGCGAGGCCAAGATCGGATTCGAATGGGCTGACCTGGCCGTGGTAGCAGACCTGGATCTCCGCCCCGCTCTTATCCGGGCCTGGCTCGCGAGCGGCGGCGAGAGCAGTCCGAACTCGATGGTCGGCTGGTGTGCGTCGCACGAGGAGTGAGAACCCGCTCTCTTTGCCTCAAACCGGGCCTGGATCGGATCGATAGACCTGATCCCGCGCGATCATCGAACGCGCCGGGGCCCCATGATGAGCGATCCCCAGACCAGAGAGAGCGAGACCGGACGTCCCGAGGACGTCGAACGCCTGCTGCGCCAGATCGAGCTGCTCGAAGCCGAGCTGGCAAAGCGACACAGCCTTGCCACGCTGGGGACGATCGCCGGGTCAATCGCTCACGAGTTCAACAACATCCTGACGCCCGTCCTGAGCTACGCGCAGATGGCGTTGTCCTCGCCCGGGAATCGCGACCTCTCGGAGAAGGCGCTGCGCAAGGCAGTGGAGGGGACCGAGCGGGCAGCGAAGATCGCAAACTCCCTGCTTGGATTCGTCAGGCCGCCTGATGCCGGCGCAGGCGCGGACGTTGGCTCGGTGATCGAAGAGACGATCGCCTGCCTCGCGCGGCACCCCGAAAAGGACGGCATCAAGCTCTCGGTCTCATGTGATCGCCCCTACCACGTCGGTATGGACAGCGTGGAGCTGCACCAGGTGCTGCTCAACCTGATCCTGAACGCAATCGCGGCGATCAAGCCTCAGCGCGGCGAGATCCAGATCACATGTCAGCACGTCGAGAGTTCCACGTGGAACACCCAAGACGATGGTTCACCGCACCAGGCCGAGCTAACAGACATCGTAGAGATTCTGGTGCGCGATTCCGGTCGCGGGATGCCCGCGTCCGTTCAGGAGCGACTGTTCGAGGCGTTCTTCACCACAGGCGACGAAGGTCGAAGCGACAAGGCGACCGGCCTGGGCCTCTCGATCTGCCAGCGCCTCGTTCAGAAGGCCGATGGCGAGATCAGTGTCGCGAGCGAGCCAGGGCGGGGCACGGAGTTCTCCATCCTGCTTCCCGCGGTGCACGAGGCTGCGAGCGGCAACGAGAGCGCCAGTCGCGCAGCGTAAGTTATTATATTACAAATACTTACACACTCTTGCTTCGGGTTCTCGCACGCCCTTTGGTTGTTGTCACAATTAAAAGGGTCGAACGGGGATCACAGGAACACATGCCTTGAGCAAACGGTTGGCCCGGCGCCTGGTATACCCAGGCCTTCAGCAACCCCACGAGGCAGGAGATTCGCACGTGATCAAGTCCACCATCTGCTCTTTCGCGAGCGCCGTGATCGTCGGCGCCGCATCGCTCGGTCCCTTCGCCGCGAGCGCCAACGCGCAGGCGGTCGAGGCGTTCGACGTCGACGCGGTGCACTCCACCGTCGTCTACCGGATCAAGCACATGGACGTCGCGTACTTCTACGGCGCGTTCTGGGGACCGACCGGGTCGTACCAGATCGACTTCGATAACCCGTCGGCCAGCTCGATCACGATCGAGATCGACGCAAGCAAGGTTGCCAGCGGCAACGACCGTCGCGACAACCACCTGAGGAGCGCCGACTTCTTCAATGCCGCGCAGTTCCCGACGATCACCTTCGAGGGAACCGATTTCGAGACCGTCAGCGACGGCGTGATGCGCATCACCGGCGATCTCACCATGATCGGTCAGACAAAGCCCGTCGAGGTGATGCTCGAGTGGACCGGTGAGGGCGAGACGCCGCAGGGGTACAAGAGCGGGTTTGAGGCTTCGTTCAAGTTCAACCGGAGCGAGTGGGGGATGGACAAGTTCCTCGAGAACAACGGCCTCGGTGATGAGATCTCGATCTTCGTCGGGATGGAAGGCAAGCGCGCCGAGTAAAGCGCTCCGCCCGCGTGCTACCCTGATTCCGTGGAAGATCCCCGCCAGGCAGTCGTATTCGTTCTTGCGATCCCTCTGGTGACGGCGTTCATCGTGGCGCTCATCGGACGACTGTCCTTGCGCTCGCGCACCGGCCGGTGGCGGCTTCTGCGCGAGTGGAGCGCCCCGCTCGCATTGCTCGCTTCCTACGGCGCGGCGCACATCGCTATCTATGGGCGCCCGACGCTCGATCCGGTGAAGGCCGAGAACGCCGTGCTGTTGGCTCTCGCCGCGGCTTGTCTCATTCCCTGGATCAGCGCGATCCCGCGCGTGCCGAGATTGCTGGCCGGCGCGTTCATGGCCTACGGCTCGGTCTGGCTCGTGATGCGCTGGAAACTCGCTCTCGGGCAGTGGAATGCCGGTGAGCTCGCCCTCTGGTGCGCTATCGCCTCGCTGGCGGTGCTCACCCTTGCGATCGGCGCGGGCTCGCTTGTTCACACGAGGCGGGGCGCAGACGGAGCGGGTCAGCCGGACCCGGTCGGTCTCGCTGCGCTCGGCGCGCTCCCGTTTCTCGCTTCGGCGCTGATCCTCGCGCAGGGTGGGCTGATGTCGGGCTCGCAGGCGGCGGGAGCGCTTGGTATCGGCGTGATCGGTCTATCGCTCTCGCTGCCGTGGCGCGCCGGCGCTGTTGCGATCCGCGACGCATCGACCGTGGTCGCCCTCGGCCTTGGTGTGATCACGATCGACGCCGTGATGCGCTCATCGTTCAGCCAGGGGTACGCGGCGCTCATCTGCGCTTCACCACTGGCGGTGGTCGGCGCGCGGAGCCTTCTGGCGAACAACGCGGCCCGCTGGGCGCGCGAGGCGGTCGCGCTCGTCGTCGGGCTGATGCCACTGGGCGCCGTGTCGGCGATCGAGGTAATCCTGATGCTCACGGACGAGAGCGTGCAGTTCTAGCTCGTTCGCTCTACTCACCCTGGGCGCGGCTGAACATCCGCTCGCCGGCGCTGTCGCGGTGCAGCTTCTCGATGTGCATCCACGCGTACTTGTCGCCGACGGCCTGGATCAGCGCGCGCACGTCCGCTTCCGTGATAGGTGTCTCGGAGAGGTAGCGGCAGCGGTGGTGATCGACCAGCAGGATGTCCGGCGTGGGGCCCGGGTACACCTTCGTGCCGCGGTTGGAGATCATGCTGAGCTTCAGCGGGCCGACCTCCTTGGGCATGTCGGGCAGGCCGTCGTTGCGCACGAACATGTCGGCGCCGATGCACTCCCAGTTCTCGTCGCTGACGACGACGGGGCCGGTCTTGCCGACGTTGATCGGCTCGGGCGCCTCGGCGTCGGCTTGGGACGACGCGTCGGGGGCGGGCAGGTTGCTGATCACGGCGCTGGCGAACTCGTCGGTCGTGGCGTTGCCCCCCAGGTCGCGGGTGTGGACGTGGTCGATCAGGGAACGACGCAGGCCGGCCTCGATGCGCGACGCGTGGCTCATCAGGCCGAGGTAGCGAAGCATCTGGACGCCCGAGAGCAGCAGGGCGGTGGGGTTGGCCAGGCCCTTGCCGGCGATGTCGGGCGCCGAGCCGTGGACAGCCTCGAACACGGCGCGCCCGGCGCCGATGTTGCCGCCCGGCGCGACGCCGAGGCCGCCGACGAGGCCGGCGCACAGGTCGCTGAGGATGTCGCCGAAGAGGTTGAGCGTCACGATGACATCGAAGCGGGTCGGATCGCTGACGAGCTGCATGCACGTGTTATCGATGAGCAGGTCGTCGGCCTCGATCTCGGGGTATTCGGGCGCAACCTGGCGGAAGCACTCGAGGAACAGCCCGTCGGTGAGCTTGTGGATGTTGGCCTTGTGGACGCAGGTGACCTTCTTGCGCCCTTCGCGACGGGCCATCTCGAACGCGTAGCGGTGCACGGCCAGCGAGCCGGGGCGCGTGATGAGCTTGAGTCCCTGGTGGACATCGGGTGTCTGGCAGTGCTCGATGCCGCCGTAGGTGTCCTCGATGTTCTCGCGGACGATGATCAGATCCACGTCCTCGAATCGTGTGGAGACCGAGGGCAGCGATCGCGACGGGCGCACGTTGGCGAAGAGGTCGAGCGCCTTGCGGATTGTCACGTTGACCGACTTGTGCCCGGTACCGATCGGCGTCGTGGTCGGCCCCTTGAGGGCGACGCCGTTGGTGGCGATCGACTGGAGCACCGACTCGGGCAGGGGGGTGCCGGTGGCTTCGAATACGTCGAGGCCGGCGTTGGCCTCGTCCCAGACGATGGGGACACCGGCGGCATCGAAGATGCTGCAGACGGCGTCGGCGATCTCGGGACCGATCCCGTCGCCGCGGATGAGGGTGACGGTGCGGGCGGACGCTGCGTTGGCTGGTTGATTCATGGGGCGAAGAGTGTAACGGGATCGCCCCCGGGGCTCAGGGCCCCCGGCGTCGTCAGGAGTTCGTGCGGGACGCCAGGCGCTCGGGGGCCGGGACGCGGACGTTGCTGGCGAGACCGACGATCTCGAGGGCTCGGATCACGATGTAGCTGGTGTCGAGCTGCCACCAGCGCAGGCCGTGGCGGGCGCTCGTGGGGAATCTGTGGTGGTTGTTGTGCCAGCCCTCGCCGAAGGCCAGGATTCCGAACAGCGCGTTGTTGCGCGACTCGTCGTGAGAGTCGTAGTCGCGCGAGCCCCAGATGTGGCACACCGAGTTGACGCTCCACGTCAGGTGGTGCACGAGGAACACGCGCACCAGGCCACCCCAGATGAACCCGAGCAGCGCTCCGGTCCACGACATCGTGACAAGCCCGCCGATCAGCGCGGGGAGCAGCAGCCCGACGAACATCCACAGCGGGAACATGCGGTGCACCCAGCGCACGTCGCGATCACTCTGCAGGTCGGGGACGTAGCGGGCGAAGTCTGCGCGCGTCGGCTTGTAGAGGAACCAGCCCATGTGCGCGTGCACGAAGCCCTTGACCATGTTCCAGATGCCGCGGCCGTGCGCGTGGGGCGAGTGGGGATCGCCCTCGTCATCCGAGTGCTGGTGGTGGTTGCGGTGATTCGCGGCCCAGTTCATGACCGGTCCCTGCACCGCCATCGAGCCGAGCGCGCCGATGACGTGCGTCATCACCGGGCCGGTGTCGAACGACTTGTGGGTGAAGAGCCGGTGGTAGCCGACGGTGATGCCCAGGCCGGTGAGCACGTAGAACACGCCCATCAGCACGAGCGACGTGAGGTTCACGCCGAACGGCCACAGCAGCACGATCGCCGCGATCACTCCGACCACGGGAGTCCCGACGGCCACGATGTTGGCGAGGCGTACGTACCACGCGGCCCTGCTGCGATTGGCCGGGTGCGCCTCGATCTCGGACTCCGAACCGGAAACCGGCTTGAGCTCGGGAGCGGGGATGTGCTTGATTGGCGCTATTGTCATGGCGCTGGCTTCCTGCCTTCGAACAGATCGGCCGCTGCGATGGGATCGCAAGGGGGCGGCCTCTCGTCCATGTAGTTAGGAGATCCTAGCTTGCAGATTCACGCCGATGCGGGCCAGGGAGTGAATGTGGGGTAAAGCACCCAAGTTTCGTCGCTCAGGAGTCCGCGAACGAGGTCCCGATCTCGCGGGCGGCCTGCAAGATCGGCTCATCCGGCGGGACGACGCGCTGGCGATTGGCGACCGCCCCGATGTCGATGTCGTCGATCTGGCCCTGGCAGCGCACCACGAGGCGGTTGCGCGCGCCCGCGGCGAGCAGAGCCGCGGCGTGGTGCCCGAACTGCGTGGCGAGCACGCGATCGGCGCCGACGGGTGTGCCGCCGCGCTGCACGTGACCGAGGACCGTTGCGCGCGTCTCCTGGCCGATGCGCTCTTCGATCTGTGCGGCGAGCACGGCGCCGACTCCACCGAGCCGGATCGGGTCGGGGCTGGTCGGGTCGGTGAGCTTGACGACCTGGTCGCCGCCGCGTTCCTTTGCACCCTCGGAGATGCAGATGATCGTGGCCTTGCGCCCGCGCCTGGAGCGCTCGTCGATCTTCTCGCAGATCGAATCGAGCGAGTAGGGGATCTCGGGCAGGCAGATGATGTCTGCGCCGCCGGCGACGCCGGCGTAGAGGGCGATCCAGCCGGCGTTGCGACCCATGACCTCGACGACCATGACGCGGTTGTGGCTGGACGCTGTCGTGTGGATGCGATCGAGCGCATCGGAGACGATCTGCACCGCGGTCAGAAAGCCGAAGGTGATGTCGGTGCCGACTAGGTCGTTGTCGATGCTCTTGGGCACGCCGATGACGTTGATCCCGCCCCGGATGAGGGACTGACAGGCCGACATCGTCCCGTCGCCGCCGATGGCGACGATCGCGTCGAGCCCGGCGGCTTTGGCATGGTCGACACACCGATCGGTGACGTCTTCGAATACCGGCGAGCCGTCGGGGTTGGTGCCGGTCGCGAACCGCTCGGGGTTGGCCTTGTTTGACGACCCGAGGATGGTGCCGCCCACGAACATGATGCCCGAGACGTCGTCGAACTCGAGCGGTCGCATGCGGTTCTCGATCAGGCCGAGCAGGCCGTCTTCGATTCCAATGACCTCGGCGTGGTTCGCCCGGATGAGAGTCTTGGTCACCGCGCGGATAACGGCGTTGAGGCCGGGGCAGTCGCCCCCGCCGGTGAAGAGCCCGACCCGCTTGATGGGTTGAGTGCTGTCTGCTCCCATGGCGGTCATCCTACAGGCGGAGGAGGGACGCGATGCCGGGGTATTCCGGGACACCGCTTGCCAAAAAGCTGGGAATCAAGGAAGGCCATCGGGTCGCGCTGCTGGGCGCGCCCGCCGGGTTCGAGGATCAACTCGAAGGGCTCGCGCCGGGCGTCGTCGTCACGCGCGGGCTGCGGGGCACGCGCCCGTTCGACGTGATCGTGCTGTTCGCGAAGAAGGACGCCGAGCTTCAAAGCAGTTTCGACAGGGCCCGGGACCGTCTCGAGGATCCGGGGGGGCTCTGGGCGTGCTGGCCCAAGAAGAGTTCTGGTGTTGCAACAGAGTTGAGCGACGGTCGCGTGCGCGAGATCGGGCTGGCAACGGGCATGGTGGACAACAAGACGTGCGCGGTGACCGAGGTGTGGTCGGGGCTGCGCTTCGTTGTGCGCCTGGAGAACCGAAAGCGGCGCTAGTCCTCGAGCAGGCGCTCCCAGTTCAGCACCAGGCAGAGGCGCGTGTTGATGGTGTCGCCCGCCTGGTTGATCACGAACGACACTCCGTTGCGCTGCACGTCGTAGTCCGTTCCGCTCTCGTTGACGATGTCGAAGAGTGCCTGCCCGGCGTCGTGCACGAACGCCGCGTCCTGGGTGCGCCACTTGACGGCGATCAGTGAATTGCTCGACGACGAGTAGAAGAGCTCGTCGCCGGGATTGCTCCAGCGCGGTAGACGCCCCCCCGCCAGAGAGATCCGCCAGCGGGCGTTCTCGCTCGGCACTGCGGCGCCGGCCTCCCGCTCGGCATCCCAGCCGGGGAGGAACGGCACGACATATACCTCCGAGGTCCCGGTATCCGTGGACTCGAACGAGAGCCAGCGCCCGTCGGGGCTCACCGATCCGTATCGTTCCTCGACCGGGCCGACGCGCAGCGGCAGGGGTTCGCCGCCGCCCGCGGGGATCGCGTAGATGTCGTTGCTCGCGCCCCCGCCGATGAACGATCCCTTGTCGTAGACGATGAACCGTCCGTCGGGCGTCCAGTCGGTGGGGTAGATGTTCCCCTCCAGATCCCGGTCCGCGAGGAGGAGCGCCTGCGGGTTGCCCCCTTCGATCGGGATCGTGTAGATGCCCAATTCCGCTTCTCCGGTGAACCGGCCGAAGGCGATCGTGGACCCGTCGGGCGACCAGACCGGCGACACCTCGGCGCCCGGCAGGAATGTGAGTCGCCTGGGTGTCTGCGTCCCGGCGACCGGCACGAGGTTCGCGGCGGATTCGAACGTCGAAGACGGATCGAGGGCCTGGTAGACCCAGATGTCGTAGTCGCTCAGGCTGTCGGGCATCAAGCCGCTGATAGCCACGCTGAGCCCGTCGGGTGAGATCTGGAGTGAATTCTGAAGCACTCCCTCGGCGAGCGTGTTGACGGGGCGCCCGTCGCGCAGGCGGACGATCAGCTCGGTCGCCTCGCCGAGACCGGCGACCGCGACGGTGCGTGACTCGCCGGAACTCGTTTCGTTCCGGAACTCCGGGTGGAACACCAGGGCTCCGCCGCTGCTCGCGCTGATGAGCGAGTGCCAGGTCGTTGCGTCGCCCGTCACGTCGTCAAGAACCGGGCGCGGATCTCCGCTGATCGTGCCCTCGGCGACGTCGAACCCCACGGCGCAGAGCACGTCATCGGTGAGGAACAACAGCGAGTCGCCGACCACCTGGGCGCTGAACTCGGTCTGGATGAGCTCGGCATGAACCGAGCCATCGAGGCTCCCGAGCATCAGATGCGATTCGGCACTCCGGGACGGGTCGTGGTGCACGGCGAGGTAGACGAATCGGCTGGTGCCGTCGATGACGTGCGGCCACCGGTGCGTGGTATGGCGGGCGGTGTCGACGGTCGTGACGGGCTGCGCATCGCCGCCCGTATCGGGCACCCGGTATATCCCCGACTGGAATCCCGGCGCGAAGATGATGTCGCCGCTCGGGAACCACGATCCGCCCCGACCTCCGGGCGCTGCGCACAGCGTTCGTGTCGATCGAGTGGCTATGTCGTGGCGACGCAGTTCGCCCGCTGCGAAGAACGCGACGGCCCGGCCGTCCGGAGACCAGAACGGGAACGTGGCGCCGTCGGTCCCGCGCAGCGGCGTGGGCACGCGCGATCCCAGTTCGCGCACCCAGAGCCTCTGCACCCCGCGATCGTCACGGGCTGTGAACACGACTGTGTCGCCTTCCGGTGCGACGACCGCGGGACCAGCGACGTCTCCGATGGCGATGATCGAGGTTCCGAACGCGGGCTCGATCGTGGCGAAGAGCGGCTCGGCGGGCGCGGGAGCGTCGAAGGCTGAACGTCCGAACCACGCCGCGATCGCGCCGAAGAGCAGCGCAACGATGGCTACGCCGAGCGCCGGCATGCCCGGGCCGCTCGAGCCGTGCGCCGTCGCGTGCGCATCCTCGCCCGCGGCGGGCGCTCTCTCGAGTTCCACGCGCGCGTCGCCGATGTCGCGCAGGCGCTGATTCCGATCGCGCTCGAGGCAGCGCCCCAGCATGTGGCGGATCATGCGGGGTGTCGTCGGCGGGAGGCGATCGAGATCGACGTCCTTGTGGAGGATCGCGCCGATCGAATCGGTCGCGGTCTCGCCCAGGAACGGGCCGGCGCCGGTCAGGCACTCGTAGAGGATGACACCGAACGACCAGATGTCGGTGCGCTTGTCGACGGTGCGCCCGCGCGCCTGCTCGGGGCTCATGTACGGAGCCGTCCCGAGGATCACGCCGGGTGATGTCGGCGAGTGCGCCACCCCCGGGCTCGTGACCGTCTGGATCTGGCTGAAGCCCGACGAAGACGAGCTGTGCCCCTCGGTGCTCTTGGCGAGACCGAAGTCCAGCACCTTGATGACGCCCTCGGGTGTCATCTTGATGTTGGCGGGTTTCAGATCGCGATGGATGACGCCCGCTTCGTGCGCCGCTTCAACGCCCGCGGCGATCTGCGCGCACGCCTCGAGCGCTTCGTCGACAGGGAGCGGCCCGCGATCGAGGCGCTCGGCGAGCGTCTCGCCCTCGACGTACTCGAGCACGAGGAAGCGCTGGCCATCGGACTCTTCGACTCCGTAGATGCCTGCGACGTTTAAGTGGCTGAGTTGGGCCAGGGTGCGCGCCTCGCGCTCGAAGCGCGCCAGACGTTCCGGATCGTCGGCGAGGTGCTCGGGGAGCGCCTTGATCGCGACAGGCCTGTCGAGCTTGGTGTCGCGGGCGAGGTAGACAACGCCCATGCCGCCGCGGCCGATCTCGCGATCGATGGCGTAGGGGCCGATCTGGGTGGGTGCATCGCTCACGGTCGGGTCAACGCGCAGGGCCGGCCTTGGATTCGAGATCGGTGAACCAGTTCAGGATCATCTTGACCACGATCGTGTCTTCGTCGTTGCGGGCCGCCCGCGACATCACGAGGAAGCGCTCGTTGTCAGCTGTCAGGTTGAACTGGGGGTAGAAAAAGTCATCGCTCAAGCGGTGCTCAACGACCTGCTGCGGCCGGCCGATGCGCAGGCGACCGTCTTCCCGCTCACCGATCTCGCACGAGTAGATACTGCCCGCCCACCAGTAGTAAAGAGCGGCGCCGTCGTCGGACCAGACGGGGTACGAGCCGCCGTCGATCGACACCTGCGCCCGGCCGCCTCCGGTTGGGAATGACCGGAGATAGACCTCCGGACGTCCGGTCTCGTTGCTGGAGTATGCGAATTGCGTGCCGTCTGGAGAGATGATCGGGAAGCGGGTTTCGAACTGCGTTTCGAGGAGCACCTGGGGCTCGGCCGCGGCGCCATCGGGGCCGACCTCGACTGTCCACGCGGCGAAAGTCTCGCGTCCGGTTCCGAGCCGGTGGAACGCGAGTGTCCTCCCGTCGGGCGACCAGCTGATGGGGAAATCGACATCGTCGCCGGATGTGATCTGGATCGGTTCTCCGCTGCCGTCGGCCGGCAGCGTGAAGATGTTGGGCGTGCCGCCGCTGTTCTGGGCGGCATAGGCGATCATCTGGCCGTCGGGGCTCCAGACCGCGTTCATCTCGGGGCCTTCCGCGAACGTCAGGCGTGAGAGCACCCGTCGCTCCAGTTCGAAGACCCAGAGATCGAACTCGGTCGAGTCTGAATAGACCTGCATCGCCACGCGCTCTTGATCGGGAGACAACGCGGCAACCGGCGCGAGAAGATCGTCCGACGTGAGATTCGTTCGGTTGCCCTCCCGGTCGAGCCATGTGAGCGTCGAAAACGCGCCACCGGCGCCGGTGCCCTCAACGTACAGCAGGCGGCCCGTGTCCGAGACGTTGTACGACACCCCTCCGTTCGGGGGTGCGGTGAGAACGCCCTCGACCATCGGTACGGGGGCTCCGAGTGTGGTAAGGGATTCGGCGTCGAATCTGCAGGCGTAAACCGTTCCCGCGCTGCCGAAGAGCAGGTGACCGGAGGGGGTGTACTTCGGATTCGAGCCTCCGGTGTGGAGCACGGTGCGCTCTGCGCTGTCGAGAGAAAGTGCTTCGATGGTGCCGCGATTGAAGTCCTCCCCGCGGGTCTGTGAAACGAAGAGCAGCGCCTGCGAACCGGGAAGAAAGTGGGGCCAGCGGTGCGATCGTTCTTCGGCTTCATCGCTCGGGGTTGTGAGTTGGCGGGGCTCTCCGCCGTTCTCCGAAACCGCCCACAACCCCGCGGTGGTGTCCGGGGTGAACGCGATGAGGCCCCCGTCTCCCCAGCTAGCGCCGCGCGGCGATGTCCCGATCGACGCGAGCGTGATCGGTGCGCCGCCAGAAATCGCGATCTTGCGCAGCGCGCCGTCCGCGAAGAAGCACACCCACTCGCCGTCGGGTGAGAACACGGGCTGGGTCGCCCCCGCCGTCCCTGCCAGCGGGTTCGCTTCGAATGCGCCGAGACGGCGGATATAGAGCAGCCGCTGCTCTCCCTCGCGCTGGGCCCCGAGGAACACGACGGCAGAACCGTCGGGAGAGATCGTGAACGGGGCGCCCACCGCCTGCTGGAGCAGGCCGTCGATGCCGAGGTCCGCCCGCAGGCGCACGGGCTCTTCGGGCGCTTCCGGGCTGTCGCGCAGCATCAACGCGCCCATGGCCAGGGTGACGATCAGCAGCAGCGCCGCGGCGATCCAGCCCGCCGGAGATGCCGCACGCGCACCGCCGGCGTTCAGCGCGGCACCGGCGAGATTCAGGCTCGTGGCGCTCGGGTCTCGGAGGGCCTCGTCGAGCTCGACGCGGGCATCGCCGATGTCCCGCAGGCGGCGCGACGGGTCCTTGGCGAGCGTGCGCTTGAGGAGCAGGTGGATGGTGGGGGGCGTGTCGTCGGGGAGCGTGCTCCAGTCGGGCTCTTTATGAAGGATGGCGCCGAAAGAGTCGGTCGCGGTCTCGCCTGCGAACGGCCCGACGCCGGTGAGCATCTCGTAGAGGACGCAGCCGAAGCTCCAGATGTCGGTGCGCCGGTCGAGCTGCTTGCCGCGGGCCTGCTCGGGAGAGACGTAGGCGGCGGTGCCCATGATCTGTCCGGCGGCTGTCGCGGGCGAGCGAGCGGTCGGGAATGTCGCGGTGGGGGAGTGCGAGAGGTCGAGCGACGAGCTGCGCCCTTCGACCTCCTTGGCGAGTCCGAAGTCGAGCACCTTGGCTTCGCCCCGTGGAGTGACGACGATGTTGCCCGGCTTGAGGTCTCGGTGGATCACGCCTGCTTCGTGGGCGGACTCGACGCCCGAGGCCACCTGCGCGCCGATGCGGATCGCTTCCTCGGTGGCGATGGCGCCGCGTTCGAGGATCTGCGCGAGAGACTCGCCCTCGACGAACTCCATCACCAGGTAGCGGGCGCCCTCGTGCTCCTCGAGTCCGTAGACGCCGGCGATGTTGGGGTGCGACAGCGAGGCCAGCAGCTTGGCCTCACGCTCGAAGCGGGCCATGCGCTCAGGGTCTTCGGCGAGATGCTCTGGCAGCGCCTTGATAGCGACCGGGCGATCGAGCTTGGTGTCGCGTCCGAGGTAGACAACGCCCATACCACCGCGCCCGAGCTCGCGCTCGATCGTGTACGGACCGATCTGGGTGGCGGGGAGTTCCTCCACGAGGGATCAGTCTACCGGCGCGCAGAAATTGTCGACGAGCGGGGGCCCGATAATCCGGCTGAATCAGACCGGCCTGGTTGCGGATCGCTGGCGGAGCACGGGTCTGGTGGCATACTTTGCTCAGCGCCGCTGTGTCGGCCGCGGGAGGGAGAGAACCTGACATGCTGATCCGTGATCGAATGGCTGCGCTGGTCGTGCTGGTGTCGAGTGCGCTTGTCGCCGAGGCCGGGCCGCTCAATCCGCCCGCGGGGCCGATCGCCCCGAGCAACAAGACGCTGAACGAGGTCGAACCGTCGATTCCCATCGGGCCGGTGACGACACCGGGCACGGCCTTCGCCGTCCACGTCATCAGCGAACCCGGGGCCTACCACCTGGTCGACCACGTCCAGGGAGAGGCCGGCAAGGCCGGCATCACCATCAACGCGTCGAACGTCACCGTCGATCTGCGCGGGTTCGAGGTGCGGGGCGTGGCCGGATCGAACTGGGGCATCACGGCCAGCGGGCTCCGCGGGATCGTGGTCAGTAACGGGACGGTCCAGGATTGGGATCAGTCGGGGATCGAGATGTCGGAGGCCGACGCACGCGTGTCGGGGGTCTGGTCACAGGGCAACGCGCTGTGGGGCATCCGCGTGCGCTCCGGCTCCGTTATCGACTGCACTGCCCGCTTCAACGGCAACAGCGGGATCTCGCTCGGAGATGGCACAATCGAACGCTGCTTCGCCGGGGGCAACGGCGGCGCCGGCATCAGCTGCGCTTCTGGTGTCGTTTCCGACTCGTACTGCGTCGTGAACGGCGGGGTCGGGTTCGCAGGTTCCAACTCGATGTTCCGAGACTGCGTCGCGGTCTCGGACAACGTCGGCTTCGATTCGATCCGGCATGCCACGCGCTGCATCGCGAGGAACGTGGGTGTTGGATTCCAGATCAACGACGGCGGGATCGTCCACGAGTGCGTCGTTCAGGGGACCTCGGACATCCCTGGTGGCGCGGGCATCGATCTTGGCAACGGGGCGAGCGCGATCAACTGTCGCGTCGATGATCCGTCGGCGGGCGGGATCACGGCGTTGCGCGGATGCCTCATCGAGGGCTGCGAAGTGCGCAATTCCGAGTCTATCGCGATCTTCACGAGCGACGAGGCGGTCGTGCGCAACTGCCAGGTTTTCGACGGCGATCTGGTCGGCATCTACGTCGGGAACCGTTCACGCGTGTCGGGGTGTGTCGCCGCGAGGTTCGGCGAGATCGGGATCTTCGCGTTCGGCGATTCGACGATCGAAGGGTGTACGGTGGCGGATGTCGACGAGGAGGGCATCTTCGTCGACGCGGGGTGCACGGTCTCGGGCTCAACGGTCGACAACGCCGGCGGATCCGGGATCTTCGGGGATTCTCGGATCCTGATCCGGGACTGTGTCGTGCGCCGTGTTGGTCTGGTGGGGATCCGCGTGGTCACCAACAGCCGCGTCGTGGGCTGCATCGTCAACGACGCGGGGACGATCGGGATCGAGGCGTCCAGTGTCGTCGAGATCCGCGACTGCAACGTCATGACCACCGAGGGCGCGGGGATCTCCGCGGGTGACACGAGCCTCGTCGAGGGCTGCACCCTAAACAACATCAAGGGCAACGGGATCACGGTGTTCCGCTACAGCACGGTGCGGGGCAATCGCCTGGACTTCATCGGCCCGGGCATGGCGTCGGGCAGCGGAATCGTCGGCACCGGCGCGGGCAACGCGTTCCTGGGCAACTCGATCTCGCGGGCGGACACCGGCATCGTCAGCGTCGGCTCCACCGGGATCATCGACAACCTGATCCACGCGTGCCCCGTGAACATCTCGGGCGGCGCGGGGGACGTCGTGCAGGGAACGATCCTGCACTGAACAGGAGCGGGCGGTCAGCGTCCGTCGAGAACGGTCCACAGGCCGCCCGTCGCGCGCCCGCGCCTGTCGACGCGGAGGAACAGATCGTTGAACGCGGTGTCGAACGAGCTGGCCCGGGTGTCTTCCCAGCGCTTGCCGTCGCCTTCGTAGCTCTGCAGGGCCTCGGCTCTGGCGGAATCACCGGCGCCATCAGAGCGGATCAGGTTGATGCGATCGCCGTGGCGCTCCTCGACGCGCTGGGGCTTGTGGATCAGGTCCGCCACCAGGGCCTCCGGTCCGTTTCTGCCGAGCTCCGAGATCCTGGGCATGCCGTCGGGGATCGCGCGATCCGCGGGGAAGGGCCAGCCGACGAGCGGGCGCACGCCGAACCCGATGCGTGTGCTCTTGCCCGGGGGCGCGGTCTCATCGGGGGGCCAAGGGTTGTCCGCTGTATCAAACCTCAGGAGATCGTTGGTCTCGCTCGGGCAGTAGCAGGCCTCGGGCGTGCGGCAGGCGCCGTGGTTGTAAAGCAGTCCCATCCAGCGCATCCGGCCCTGGCCGGACGACGGGTTCGTGCGCAACAGGTAGTTGTACTGCTTCCATCCCTCGCCCGGCCCCAGGCTGTGGCCGAGCGGCACGAGCCCGTCGTAGTCCCCCGCGTACAGACCGAGCGCCAGGTACAGCTGGCGCTGGTTGTTCAGGCACACGATGTTGCGCCCGCTCTTTCGTGCGCTGGAGAGCGCCGGCAGGAGCGTGCCAATGAGCACTGCGATGATCGCGACGACCACCAGAAGCTCGATCAGCGTGAACCCGCGCGGGATGTGCCTGTGCCCGATCATTCGGGGCGTGCCCTGCCCGCGTAGCGCACCCGGACGATGCGATCGGGCCGGTTCTGAACGATGTAGATCGCTCCGTCGGGCGCGCAGCAGACGTCCCGCACACGCCCGCCGCCCTGGACGACAACCTCGCGGTGCATGACGCGGTCCTCGTGCATCGCCAGGCGCTCGACGACCTCGCCTACGAGGCCACCGGCGAAGAGATCCCCGCGCCAGCGTTCGAACGGGCCGTCTCGGTAAACGTCCAGCCCGCACACGGCGATCGACGGGATCCAGTAGAGATTCGGCTGCTCCAGCCCGGGGCGCTCGAACGCATCGGTGATCGTCGTGCCGTTGTAGTTGATGCCGTAGGTGATGATCGGCCAGCCGTAGTTCCGTCCGGCGCGGGCCAGGTTGAGCTCGTCCCCGCCGCGCGGGCCGTGCTCGGTGAGCCACAACTCCCCGCTGATCGGATCGATCGCCAGGCCCTGCGGGTTTCGATGCCCGAAGGAGAAGATCGACCGGTAGACGCTGCCGGGGCCGGCATCGGCGAGCCGCGCATACGGGTTGTCAGCCGGGATGGAACCGTCGCGATTGATCCGGTGAACCTTGCCGTTCGGCTTGTCCAGGCGCTGGGCGTGGATGCGCCGACCCCGGTCGCCGATCGCGAACAAGAGGCGCCCCTCGTGGTCGAACACGATGCGGCTCCCGAAATGCAGGCCGCCGCCGACGTAGTCGTCGGAGCGCGCCTCGAAGATCACCTGCTCATTCGTCCAGGCGTGATCTCTGATCTTCCCGCGCACGATCTTGGTCATGCCCAGCTTGTTGCCATCGCGCCCGTGCGCAAAGCTGAGGTACACCCAGTCGTTGCCGGCTTCGTCGAATTGGGGATCGATGGCGACATCCATAAGCCCGCCCTGGCCCTGGTTGCGCACCGCAGGGATGCCGCGGATCGGGCGGGGATCGATCTCGCCGTCGACCATCCAGCGCAGGCGACCCGGCTTCTCGGTCACGAGAGCGGTGCGCTCGTTGAGGAAGTCGATCCCCCAGGGGTCTTTGAGGCCCCCGGCGGCCACGAACTCGAACGCGACCTTGTAGTCGCGGACGGTGCGCACCTGGGCGCTGGACGGATCGACCTCCTCGGGTTCGGCCTGCGCGAGGCGCGCGCCGCTCGGGGCGAGCGGCGGGTCGGCGGCACCCCGGACGTAGTCGACCAGGGCGTCGATCTCCGCGTCGCTGAAGGCCACATCGAATGCGGGCATCCCGGCGTCGATGATCCCCTCGACGATGCTCCGGCGCACGTCGGCGGGCGCCGAGCCGTGCTTCCACTCGCCCTCGATGAACCCGTGGAAGCTGCCGCCCTGGAGTTCGGGACCGTGGCAGCCCGCACAGAACTGGACGTAGTTCTGCCGGGCCGGGTGCGCCCGGATGAACGCGAGTTGATCGGCGTCCGGCTCGGCGGCGCCGGCGAATCCCTGGGCGCACAGGGCCGTCAGAACAAAGAGAAGAGTCGATCGAGGACCGCTGATCATGAGCACCCCCGGGGGCATTGCAACGTTGCTGGTGGAGAGTCGCCGGCACGGGCGAGTTCGCGAACGGCGTATTTATAGATTCCAGCTCCCGGCGCGGCCCGGATCGACGCCCGAACCCGAGTCGGACCCACTCGCCCGTACACTGGCGCCTCGGGGTGAAGGAGATGGGCGGGCATGGCGTCGGAACCACGGGACCCCGCACCGAGCGTCGGCGGACCAACTGGGGCGGATCGCCTCGAGATTGTCGACATCGTGCGCGGCTTTGCGCTCTTCGGCGTGCTCGTCGCCAACATGGTGTGGACGACGCAGCTGTTCGCGACCAGCGAAGAGCAGATGTCGCAGCTCCCCAGCGCCCCGGTCGACACGGGGGTGTCGTTCGGTGTGCTGTGGCTGATCTCCTACAAGTTCTACTCGCTGTTCTCGGTGCTCTTCGGCCTCGGCTTCGCGCTGCAGATGTCACGGCTCGCGAAGCAGGGAGCGTCGGGCATCGTGGTGTTCCGACGCAGGCTCATTGTGCTCTTCGTGTTGGGCGCTCTGCACGCGACGCTGCTGTGGTTCGGCGACATCCTCCACATCTACGCGCTGCTGGGGTTCGCGCTGCTGCTGTTCCGCGATCGGAGCGACCGCGCGATCCTCGGCTGGGCCGCGCTGATCGCGGGGGTGATGCTGCTGATGCCCGTGCTGCACCTGCTGATCCCGGCGCTCGACGCGGGCCCGGATGACTGGGACAGCGTCCGCGATGCGCGCTACGCGGCGATGGCCGGTGGTTCGTACGCGGACGTCCTGGCGATGAACACCGGCGTGCAGGTGGAGGTCTATTCGACGCTGTCGTTCCGAACTGATCAGATGCCGTACTGGTATCTGAGCGTGTTCTGGAAGTTCCTCGTGGGGCTGTGGCTCGGGCGCAGGCTGCTCGCGGCGGGACCGGCGGGCCTCCTGCCGGCGGCGCGCCGGATCGCTCCGTGGGCGCTGTCGATCGGCCTGATCGTGAACTTCGTGCTGGCGGGCAGCACGTTCTTCTTCGACGCGTGGATCCCCGACGCGTCGACCGCGCTGCTGCTGGCGTGGTTCCCGCTGGATATCGGCATCGCGGTGCTCTCGCTCGGCTACGCCTGCCTGCTGCTTGTGCTGCACGAGGACCGGCCGGCGTGGCGGCACCGCATCGGTGTGCTGGCACCGGTGGGCAGGATGGCGCTGACGAACTACCTGGCTCACAGCGCATTGTTCGTGCTGCTCTTCTACGGCATCGGCACGGGCCTGCTCGGGCGCGTCGGCACAGCGGGCAGCGTGCTGATGTGCCTGATCATCTTCGCGGCGCAGATCGAGCTGAGCGCGTGGTGGCTGCGCCGGTTCCGGTTCGGGCCGATGGAGTGGCTGTGGCGGAGCCTCACCTACGGACGGGCTCAGCCGATGCGCCGGACCATCGGTGGGGGCTGAAGAGGTACGATCTCGTCATGGCGACGAACCGAGATCATCGTGGGGCGCGGGCCGTGGCCGGCGCGCTGGCGCTCCTCGCACTGGCCTTCGCGCCGGGATGCCGCTCGACAGAACGCGCTGGGTCGGCCCCGCCGATCGTCGGCCAGGTCGACCACCTGATCTACCTGGTGCCGGACCTCGACGACGCAATCGACTCGATGGAGCGCACGACCGGTGTGCGCCCGGTCTTCGGGGGCCAGCACCCGGGACGGGGCTCGCACAACGCGCTCCTTTCTATAGGCGACGGCGTGTACCTGGAGATCCTTGCGCCAGACCCGTCGCAGCCCGAGGCGTCGGCCGAGCGATTCAGTGGGCGGACGATCCAGCCCCGCATGGTCGGCTGGGCGGCGCGCGGCGACGACCTGGACGAACTCATGCGCGAGGCGGAATCTCGGGGCGTGTCGCTGCAGGAGGTGCGCTCCGGCGGTCGCGAGAAACCCGACGGCACGATGCTCACCTGGCGCACCACGGCGCCCCTCGGTGGCGACGAGGGCGGGCTGATCCCGTTCTTCATCGACTGGGGTGATTCGGCGCACCCGTCGATGACCTCGCCGACGGGCGTGCGCCTGCTGGCGCTGCGGGCCGAGCACCCCGAGCCCGAGCGGATCCGCACGGCGCTCGAGGCGCTGGGGATCGATCTTCCCGTGGGCCCCGGGCCCGAACCGGCGCTGATCGCGACGCTCGAGGGGCCGGCCGGCATCGTCGAGCTGCGCTAGCCGGGCTCGATCGCGGGCCCGGGGCTACGATGGCCCCCATGCCAGACGAGACCGTCCAGACTCCACCCGAAAGCGAATCCGCGGCCGAATCCGTCCACCGACTCGAGCAGCAGCGACGCGAGAATCGCGACGCGATGCGCGAGCTCGGCGTCGATCCGTACGGGACGCGCACCGACGGCCTGGCGACGATCGCCGGGGCCCGCGCGATGTACGACGCCGAGTCCGACGAGGCGTTCAACGCCACGTCGAAGGACGAGCAGCCCGACGACCGACGCCCGGTCGCGTCGGTCGCCGGTCGCGTGATGCTCAAGCGCGACGGCGGCAAGCTGATCTGGCTCCAGATCCGCGACCACACGTCGGCCGGCGTCGCCGATCTGGAGGACGACTCTGCGAAGACCGCGGGTCTCGTGCCCGATCTGCAGATCGCCGTCAGCAAGCGCGACTGCGCCGCGCCCGGGTTCGGCGTGGCCAAGGTGCTGGACCTGGGCGACATCGTCGTCATCAGCGGACCGGTGATGAAGACCCGGAAGGGCGAGATCACGGTTTGGGCGTCGTCGCTGCAGATCGCGTGCAAGAGCCTCGCCCCGCCCCCGGAGAAGTGGAAGGGTCTGAGCGACATCGAGACGCGCTATCGCAAGCGCTACATCGACCTGTACACGAACCCCGAGACCATGCGCGCATTCAAGCTGCGCTCGGGCATGATCGCGCGCATGCGCCGGTTCCTCGAGGACCGGGGCGACTTCGAGGTCGACACGCCCGTGCTGCAGACGCTGGCGGGCGGCGCTGCGGCGCGCCCGTTCGTGACGCACATGAACGCGCTGGACATCGACCTGTTCATGCGCATCGCGCCCGAGCTCTACCTCAAGCGCCTGCTGGTGGGGGGCATGCCGGGGGTGTTCGAGTTCAGCCGCAACTTCCGCAACGAGGGCATGGACCGGACGCACAACCCAGAGTTCACGATGCTCGAGCTCTACGAGGCGTTCGGCGACTACGAGACGATGATGGAGGTCACCGAGGGGATGATCCGCGTGGCGGCGGAGTACGTCCGCTCGGAGTCCCCCGGAGCGCCGGGCGAGGGCTGCACGCTCCCCTTCGGGGATCTGATGATCGACTACGGGCGTCCGTTCGACCGGGTGACGTACGCCGATCTGTTCGAGCGGGCGCTGGGATTCCCGGCGACAGACTTCGAGAAGGCCCGCGCCGAGGCGAAGAAGCGGGGGCTGAAGCACGAGGGGCTGGCCGACATCCTGGTGGTGCACGAGCTGTTCGACGAGGTCGCGGAGAAGGCGATCGACCCGGCGCGCCCGACGTTCGTGATCGACTGGCCGACGCCGCTGTGCCCGCTGACGCGCCCGAAGGCGGACCGGCCGGAGATCGCCGTGCGCTTCGAGCTGTTCATCGGCGGCATGGAGCACGCCAACGCGTACACCGAGCTGAACGATCCGGAGATCCAGGAGGAACGGTTCCGGCAGCAGCTCGACGGGATCGACGACGAGGAGTCGACGTTCCGCACGTTCGACGCCGATTTCATCGAGGCGCTCAAGGTCGGCATGCCGCCCGCGGGCGGGCTGGGCGTGGGCATCGACCGGGTGTGCATGGTGCTGCTCGACCAGCCGACGATCCGGGACATCCTGCTGTTCCCGATGATGAAGCCGCTGGACTAGACTCGGGATTTCCGGGTCGACTATGGGGCGGGGATGAGCGAACCCACGGGCCAGATCGGCGCATACACCATCGAGACGGAGATCGGGCGCGGCGGCATGGGCGTCGTGTATCTGGCGCGCGACTCACGCCTTGATCGGCGCGTGGCCATCAAGGCGCTGCCCGAGCACCTGGCCGAAGACGTGGAACGCCTGTCCCGGTTCGAGCGCGAGGCGAAGACGCTCGCGCAGCTCAACCACCCGAACGTCGCGGGGATCCACGGCGTCGAGGTGCACGAGGACCGGCGCTACCTCGTGCTGGAGTACATAGAAGGCCCCACGCTCGCCGAGCGCCTCGACAGGGGCGCGCTCGAGATCGACGAGGCGCTCGAGTTGTGCGCGCAGATCGCCTCCGGGCTCGAGTCGGCCCACAGCGCGGGCGTGATCCATCGCGATCTCAAGCCCTCGAACATCAAGATCACGCCCGAGGGGCGTGCGGTGGTCCTGGACTTCGGCCTGGCCAAGGCGACGGAGCACACTTCGTCGTCTTCGAGCGGCGCCAGCGAGACCGAGACGCTGACCACGCCCGCCGGAGCGGGCTTCGGCGCCGACGCGACCCCGACGATGCCGGGGGCCATCCTCGGCACCGCGCCGTACATGAGCCCGGAGCAGGCGCGGGGGAGGTCGGTCGACAAGCGCACGGATGTGTGGAGCTTCGGGTGCGTGCTGTACGAGTGCCTGACGGGCGCGACCCTCTTCGCGGGGGAGACCGCGACGGACTCCATCGGCGCGATTCTGCACAAGGACATCGACCTGCAGCACCTGCCGGCGGGCACACCGGTGCGCGTGCGCCAGTTGCTGGCGAGGATGCTCGAGCGCTCGCGCGACGATCGCCTGCGCGACCTCGGCGACGCGATGCTGGAACTCAAGGCCGCCCGGGGCGAGATGGGACGGGACACGACCGCCTCCGTTTCAGCGAAGCGCCTGCCCACATGGACGATGCTCGTCTCGAGCGCGGCGATCGCGGCGCTCGTCGCGGCGGCGGGGGTGTGGAGCCTCGGCCCGGAGCGCGCCGCAACGCCCGCGCTCGAGAGTGCCCGCGAGCCCGCTCGCCGAAACCTGACGCTGACGCAACTCACCGATACCGTTGCGCCGGAGACCAGGTCGAGCATCTCCCCGGACGGCGCGACGATCGTGTACTCACGAACCGAGAGCGGTGTCTCGGATGTTTTCTCGCAGCGTGTCGGCGGGTTCAAACCCGTGAACCTCACCGCCGATTTCGCCGGGAACGACACCGATCCCGCCCTCTCTCCCGACGGGCAGCAGATCGTGTTCCGCTCGGAGCGTCTGGGGGGCGGGCTGTTCGTCATGGGGGCCACGGGCGAGTCGCCGCGACGACTGACCGAGTTCGGATTCGAGCCCGCGTGGTCTCCGGACGGCGAGTCGATCGTGTTCTGCACGGAGTCAGCGTCCGACCCTACGCAGCGCTCGTCGTTCAGCGAGTTGTGGACGTGCCGGCTCGATTCGGGTGAACCCCAGCTCCTGTTCGATGGCGATGGCGTGCGCCCCCAATGGTCGCCCGACGGATCCTGGATCGCGTTCTGGGGCATCGATCGGTCGGGTCAGCGGGACATCTTCGTGCTGCCCGCCACCGGCGGCAAGGCGTTCAAGATCACAGATGATCCTCACGTCGACTACGGGGCGGTGTGGTCGCCGGACGGGAGCGCGCTCTATTTCAACAGCAATCGCAGCGGCGCGTGGGATATCTGGCGCGTGGCGATCGACCCGGAGACCGGCGGGGCGCGCGCAGAGCCGGAGGCGCTGACGGTGAGCCCGGTCACCGGGACAACCGACCTGTCGTTCACACGCGACGGGTCGCGACTGGCCTTCAGCGCGGGCTCCGTTCGACAGGGCCTGTACCGCCTGGATCTCGCGCCGGACAGTGCAAGCGCGTCGGGGCCCGCGCGCCGCTTGAGCACCTTTAATTCTCCGATCGCGTTCCCGGCCATTTCCTCTGACGGCGCTTCCATCGCGTACACCAACGTGGGAGCCTCTGTCGAAGACATCTTCGTGATGTCCTCCGACGGAACCGGACGCCGGCGTCTGACCAACGACGAGGCGCGCGATCGCACGCCCGTCTGGCATCCGTCACGTCGCGAGTTGTTCTTTTCCTCAAACCGCGCAGACAACCTGTACCAGCCGTGGATCGTCGGGGCGGACACCGGGCGCGCCCGTGCGCTCTTCTCGACCGGCCGATTCGGAGCGGTCGCGGCGATCTCGCCGGATGGGGAGAGGCTTCTGCTCGCGGGGGCCGGCTTCACCCTCGGTCTCGGGCAGGCTTCCGATCCGGATGCGCCGCTGATCCCGCTGCCCGAATGGAACGGTGCGGCGCTGACTGTGGGCGACGCCGACTGGTCGCCTGATGGCTCGCGGATCGTGCTCGCGCAGCCCGTGCACGCCGGGAGTCCGTTCAGCAACGTCCTCTTGCTTGACCTCGCTGCGCAGTCCTACGAGCTTCTCGGAGAATCCGAACGGGTCATCGGTGTGCGATTCCTGCCTGATGGCGAACGCCTCGTGCTGTTCGGCGGGCTCGGCATCGAGATCCTCGACCTCGAAACCGGCAATCGAGAGACCATCTACACCGAAACCAGCGGGTACCTCACCTTCTCCGGAGCTGATGTCTCCCCCGATGGCACGTGGTTGTGCTTCGTGCGCTTCGTCGTGGAGTCCGACGTCTGGATGATCGAGTTCGAAGACGGCGGGCTGTCTCTCGACTGATGCATCGAATGCCGGATCGGCGGCGGTGTTGGTACCATCGGCCCGGCCCTTAGCCCACTGAGGAATCGCCCATGCGCATCGCTCATCGGACCGTCGCCGGACTCGCTGTTCTTGCTACAGGCCTGTCGCTCACGGCCTGCGGCCCTGGCTACAAGCGGAACCCGGTGCCGCTGGATCGTGCCGCGGATGCCGCGGTGCCCGGCTACGACGGGTTCATCCGTGTCACGGGGAACAACTGGGAAGGCAAGCTGTCGGACTTCGACACGGACCACTTCCAGACGAACCTGGAGCAGCTCCAGGGCTCGGGAGTCCTCGACGGCGATGTCAGCCTGCTGACGATTTCTGGTGGTGGCCAGAACGGTGCGTTCGGTGCGGGGCTGCTGTATGGCTGGACGGAGCGGGGTGACCGCCCGGAGTTCTGGTACGTCTCGGGGATCAGCACGGGTGCGCTCACAGCGCCGCTGGCGTTCCTCGGGCCGGAGTACGACGAGACGCTCAAGACGGTCTACACGACGCTGAGCACATCGGACCTGATCAAACCCCGCGGCCTGATCCGCACGATCACCGGCGACGGCGCGGTCAGCGTCGACAAGCTCAAGGAGCAGATCGCCAAGAACATCGATGAGGAGGCGGTCCGCAAGATCGGCGAGGAGTGGCACCGGGGCCGGCGTCTGTTCATCGGCACGACGAACCTCGATGTCATGGAGATCGTGTACTGGGACATCACCCGCATCGCCGCGAGCGGGAACCCGGGCGCAACCGAACTGATCCACCAGATCATGCTTGCCTCGGCGTCGATCCCCGCGGCGTTTCCGCCGGTCTACATAGATGTCGAGGTCGATGGCGAGGCCTACGAAGAGATGCACGTCGACGGCGGCACGGCCACCCAGGTGTTCGCCTACCCCGGCTCCTACGACCTCGACGCGGTCGCGAGCGACTACGGCTTCGACACGTCGGGATGGAACATCTACGTCGTCCGCAACGCGCGCCTGGCGACCACACCGCAACTGGTCGAACCCAGCACACTTTCCATCGCCGCGCGGTCGATCGCGTCGCTCATCCGCAGCCAGGGGATCGGCGATCTCTATCAGATCTACCTGATCACCGAGCGCGACGGTCTTGATTTCAACCTCGCGATCATCCCCGATGATTTCACCGAGAAGGCCGACGAGGCGTTCGACACCGAATTCATGGTCAAGCTCTTTGAACGCGGGCGCACGATGGCGCTCGAGGGCTACCCGTGGAAGAAAGAGCCGCCGACGTTCGTCGAAGACTGAGTTCCGCCTCGCCTAGAGGATCGGCTCGGCCTCGCGTTCGACGACCTGCGCGAACAACCCGTCCAGTCGAGTGGTGACCGGGCCCATCGCGCCCGATCCGATCGTGCGCCCGTCGATGGACAGCACGGGCGCGATCTCGCCCATGGTGCCCGTGCAGAACACCTCGGGGGCGCGATAGAACTCGCTGAGCGTGATGTCGCGCACATGCACCGGGATAGCGTTGTCGAGGCAGACGCCGATCACCACACTCCGCGTGATCCCCTCGGGGCACGCGCCGGTCGTCGGGGTGTGCACCTCGCCGGCGTCGTCGACGAAGAACAGGTGGGTGGCGTTGGTCTCGGCGACGTAGCCCCGGGTGTCGAGCATGATCGCGTCGTCGGCGCCGGCGGCGTTGGCCTCGAGCTTGGCGAGGATCGACGTGAGCTGGTTGCACGAGTGGATCTTCTGGTCGAGCACGTCGCTGGGCGGACGCCGGTGGCAGGCGGTGCAGAGGGTGATGCCGGTCTTGTCGTAGACCGGGGGCTTGTGCTCGGCGAGCACGATGAGCGAGTGCCCGGCGGTGTTGAGGCGCGGGTCGAGGCCGCTGGTGTACTTGATGCCCCGGGAGAGCGTGAGGCGGACGTGCACGTTGTCTCGCATGGAGTTGGCCTCGAGCGTGCGCTTCACCTGGGCGATGATGTGTTCGTGCGAGGGGATGTCCGCGTAGGAAAGAGCGAGGGCGCCGCGCCGGAGCCTGTCGAGGTGCGCGCGGAGCCTGAAAATGCGCCCGTCGTAGACCCGCAGGCCCTCCCACACGGCGTCGCCGTTCTGGACCGTCGAGTCGAACGGGCTCACGCCGGCCTCGTCGCGGTGGACGAGTTCGCCGTTGATGTTGATCAGCAGATCCTTGTTGGCCTCGTGGAAGGTCTGGAGCATGGGCCGATCCTACTGCGTGGCCGACGGCGGCAGGAGGCGGTTGGCCAGCAGGCGCTCGTAGCAGCGCTGGCAGTTCTCGAGCACGGGCTCGAGTGCCGCCGGGATCTCGACGTCGCGCTGTCGGTACGCCTCGAATCCCGTTGACGCCTCGACGCTCGCGTACCAGTGCCGGGCCCAGATGCCATCAGTCTCCCGGCGCCCGGGCTCCCAGGCGAGCATGGAGTCTGTGTACCCGACGCCGAGCGTGTCGCAGAGCGCACGGAGCATCGCGGGCGGGTCCTTCAGAACATCGCGCGCCACGAGCACGGGGGTGCCCCCGCCCAGCGTTTCGAGCAGCTCGATTTGCTGGGGCAGACCGGTCTGCTCCGGAGTCGGGTCCGGCAGCACCCTCGCGAGGGAGGCGAGCATCTCGCGGGGCTCGCGCACGAGGAGGCAGTTGGTGAGGTCGCCCGCCCACGAGACATCCATCCCAGGCAGGATGTGATGGGCCATGTGCTTCTGGTACCAGACCGGCTTGTTCCCCGGCACCGGGCCGAGCAGCCAGTCGATGACCCGAGCGGCGTCGGTGTCGTGGTGGGCGAGCACCTCGTTCCGCCCGGGGTGGTCGAGGCCGGTCTGATCCAGGTAGTGGGCGTAGAGGGGTTCGTCGGTGACGAAGGTGTCGCCCCGCGCCTCCCACGAGCGCATCATCGCCGTCGAGATGTTGCGCGGGCCGGACCACATGGCGATGCGACGCTCGGACATCGGTGATACTCCAGGGACACCCAGATTGTGCGCGAGGCGGGGCCGGCGTGCGCGACGCCCGTGGTACCATCGCGGGCATCGTCCGGAGGACCCCGATGCACGGCGCGACGAGAACGATGGCCCTGCTGCTCGCCTTTTGCGCGGCGCTCGTGTCCTGCGGGCCGGGGTACAAGCGGAACCCGGTGCCTCCCGAGCTCGCCTACGAGGCGCACGTGCCGGGCCTGGAGTTCGATCGGGTCCTGGGCCCGCAACGCGCACACATGGGCGCCGAGCTGCGCCGAGCCGAGTTCATCGAAGACCTGCGGACCTCGGACCACTTCAAGGTGCCGCCGACCTTCCTATCTCTCTCGGGCGGGGGTCAGCACGGTGCGTTCGGTGCGGGGTTGCTCTACGGCTGGACGGAGCACGGGTCGCGGCCGGAGTTCAGCTACGTCACCGGCATCAGCACCGGCGCGCTGCTCGCGCCGTTCGCGTTCCTTGGCCCGGAGTACGACGAGCGGATGCGCGAGGTGTACACGACGATCGAGACCAAAGATTTGGTGCGCCGTCGCGGACTTCTCCGGGCGCTCCTGGGCGATGCGATGCTCAACACGAAGGGATTGAGGGAGGCCATCCAGCGCATCTACACGGACGAGATGATCGATGAGATCGGGCGCCAGCACGACCGGGGCCGGCGCCTGATCATCGGCACGACGAACCTGGATCTCATGCTGCCCGTGTACTGGGGAGCCAGCGCAATCGCCAACAGCGACTCGCCCGATCGGTACGAGCTGGTCCGGAAGATCCTGCTGGCTTCGGCGTCGATCCCGGTGGCGTTCCCGCCGGTGTATTTCACGGTGACCGCCGGGGGCGAGCTGTACGACGAGATGCACGTCGACGGCGGGGCGGCGAACCAGCTGTTCGCCTACCCGTCGATGGTCGACATGGACGCGGAGCTCGAGGAACTGGGCATCTCGGTCGAGGGCTGGCGCCTGTTCGTGATCCGCAACGCGTTCATGCAGCCCGAGTACGAGCAGGTCGCGCCGAATCTCGGCGCCATCGCGGGGCGTTCGATCTCTTCGATGATCCGCACACAGGGCATCGGGGACATCTATCAGATCTTCCTGCTCGCCCAGCGCGACGGGCTCGAATTCAACCTCGCGTTCATCCCGCCGGAGTTCAACGAGGAGTGGGACGAGGACTTCGACCCGGACTACATGACGCACCTGTTCGAGTTCGCCCGCGCGCGTGCCTCCGGCGGGTACCCGTGGATGGGTGTGCCGGAGCGATACCGGGACAACTGATTCGGTCCGCTGCCGCTAGACTCCGTCGCGATGCCGGACACGCCGGAACAGATCGGTGGCTATCGGGTGGACCGCGAGCTCGGGCGCGGCGGGATGGGCGTGGTGTACCTCGCCCACGATTCGCGCCTCGACCGACGTGTCGCGATCAAGGCGTTGCCCGAGCACCTCGCCGAGGACGCCGAACGCCTCGCGCGGTTCGAGCGCGAAGCGCGGACGCTGGCGCAGCTGAACCACCCTCACGTCGCCGGAATCCACGGGATCGAGGAGTCCGAAGGCAGGCGGTACCTGGTGCTCGAGTTCGTCGAGGGCGCCACACTCGGTGAGCGCCTGGAACGCGGCCCGCTGGAGATCGACGAGGCGCTCGAGCTGTGCGCGCAGATCGCCGCGGGCCTGGAGTCGGCGCACGAGGCGGGCGTCGTCCATCGTGATCTGAAGCCGGCGAACATCAAGATCACGCCCGACGGCAAGGCCGTCGTGCTGGACTTCGGGCTCGCCAAATCGACGGGGGAGCACTCTTCCGACACGAGCGCGCTGAGCGAGCATCCGACCCTGACGACGCCGTACTCCCCCGGCGGGGGCAGCCCGACGATGCCCGGGGCGATCCTGGGCACGGCCCCGTACATGAGCCCCGAGCAGGCGCGCGGGCGGAGCGTGGACAAGCGCACGGACGTGTGGAGCTTCGGGTGCGTCCTCTTCGAGTGCCTGACGGGCGCGACACTCTTCGCCGGCGAGACGGCGACGGACTCGATCGGCGCGATCCTTCACAAGGAGATCGACCTGGGGCTGCTGCCCCCGGCCACGCCGGCCCGCGTGCGCGAATTGCTGTCTCGGATGCTCGAGCGGGACCGCGACCACCGGTTGCGCGACCTCGGCGACGCGATGCTCGAGCTGCGCGCGGCGCGCGCAGAGATCGGCAAAGCGCCGGTTGGAACGCAGACGCGTCGAGCCCGGCGCGGGCCGAGCTGGGGGATGCTGATCTCGAGCGCGGCCATCGCGGCGCTCGTCGCGGCAGCCGGCGTGTGGAGCCTGGGGCCGAGGGGGGCGGGGGCCCCGGCGGCCGGGGTGACCGAGGATCAGCCTGCGCGTGCAGCACGTCCGGCGCTCCTGCGCCAGCTGACGGATACCAACCTCGTTGAGCGCTGGCCGACCCTTTCCTCGGACGGCTCGACGGTCATCTATGCGCGCAGAGACGCGGCGGTGTGGAATCTGTACTCCCAGCGCGTCGGCGGGTACAACGCGCTGAACCTGACTCCCGGCGCCGAGTCCGACGACATCACACCCGCCCTCTCGCCGGACGGCCAGTCGATCGCGTTCCGCTCCAGCCGCCAGGGAGGCGGGATTTTCGCGATGGGCGCGACTGGCGAGTTCCCGCGCCGGCTCACCGACTTCGGGTTTCATCCGAGCTGGTCGCCGGACGGCGGCAGCATCGTCTTCTGTACCGAGGGCATCGAAACCCCGACCGCGCGCACGACCGAGAGCGAGCTCTGGATCTTCCAGGACGATCCGCCCGATCTGCGGCGGCTCTACGCCGGCGACGCCGTCGAACCGGCGTGGTCGCCGGACGGCAACTGGATCGCGTTCTGGTTCATCCACGACGGCGGGCAGCGCGACATCGCCTTGCTGCCCGCTGCCGGCGGCGACGCGATCCGGATCACCGACGACGAACCGATGGACTACAAGCCGGTGTGGTCGGCGGACGGGCGCCACCTGTACTTCAGCAGCGATCGCGGCGGGAACCGGGACATCTGGCGGATCGCGATCGATCCCGAGACGGGCGCGCCCGCGTCCGATCCGGAGCCGATCACGTTCGGCTCGGTGTCGACAACGGGTGATCTCGCCGTGTCGGGCGACGGGACGCGCCTGGCATATATGGCGGCGTCAGCTCGGAGCACGATCGAGCGCCTCGATCTTGAAGCGGATGGCGTGACGCCCGCGGGGCCGCCGGTCCAGATCGCGGACTTCTCGACGCCTTCCAGCTTTCCCGACGTGTCACCGGACGGCGAGCGCCTCGTGTACTCGACGCAGGGGCACGTTGTGGAGGACATCTTCCTGATCGATGTCGACGGCACCAACCGGCGCCGGCTGACGAACGATCGCGCCAAGGACCGCGGCCCGCGCTGGAGCCCGGACGGCCGGAGCATCGTCTACTACTCGAACAGGGCTGAAGACAACTACCACCTCTGGCAGATCGACGTGGAGAGCGGGCGCGTGTCGGCTCTCTCCGATCCGTTGATCCGCGGGGCCGGCATGGTGTACTCCCCGGACGGGCGCCTGCTGGCTATCGACAACATCAGCGACCGCACGGCCATCTACAGCGTCGATGACTTCAGCACACCGATCGTCGAATTGCCGGACTGGAACTCATCAACGACACGGGTGGCAACGCTCGGCTGGGCGCCGAGCGGGCGCGAGATGCTCGTGGCGCTCATCCCCGAGGCCGGGAGCGGGAGGGGTGCGCTGGCGATGTTCTCGCTGGACACCAACGAGTACGACGTCGCGCTGGAATCGGTCGATTTCTCGTGGGCTGCGATGTTCCCCGACGGGCGCCGCATGCTTCTGCTGACGCAGGAAGTGATCGAGTCGGTGGATCTTGAGTCTGGTCAGCGGACGCCGATCCATCGGGTGACCGGGGGCCTTCTCGGTGGCACGAGCGGTGGGGTGTCGCCGGACGGATCCTGGATCTACTTCGTGTCGCGCCGGGCCTACGCCGACCTGTGGATGGTGGAACTCGAAACCGAGTGAGCCGCCGTGGCTAGCGCGTGCCGAGGATGAGGCGGTTGGTGTTGCGCACCATCGCTTCGTACGCGGAACTCGGCTCACGCGTCAGCGCGACGACGATGAGCTCACGCCCGCTCACGTACCAGCCGAAGTCGGCGGCGCCGGAAGGCGACGCCCACGACGCGCCGAAGGCGCTGTATCGATCGTTCGGCACGGTCTGGAACCCGAGCCCCCATGCTCCGGCGTCCGTGGGGTCACCCGGCTGCGTCATCGACTCGAGCATCGAACCGGAGATGAAGCGTTCACCGAGTAGCGCTTCGGCGAATGTCATCATGTCGCGCGCCGTGGACTCGATGCGCAACTCCCGAGGCAGCGACGAGGGTCCGATGTCCGGGTTGACCTGGGTCTGAGACATGCCGAGTTCGTCGACGATTCGTTCCCCGAGTACTTCGTCGAACGCGCGTCCGGTGACGCTCTCGATGACCATCGCGCCGATCACGAGGTTGGCGTCGCTGAACGCCGTGGCCTGGCCTTCCGTCGGCTCGGCGCTGCGCAGAAGCTCCGCCCAATCGTCGAGAGACGACGATTGCTCGGGCTGCTCGCCGACCGTGATCCCGGGGTTGTGGCTCAGCACGTTGGCGATCGTCAGGCCATCGAGGGCGGCCGCTCCGGCGAGAGCGGGGACGGCCGCGGTCACGGGAGCGTCGAACGAGACGAGCCCCTCCTCCACGAGCATCGCGACGATCACGGCGTTGAACACCCCGATCGTGCGCCCGAGGGCGAATCGGTGCGCAGGAGTGAGGGGTTGTGTGCGCTCGGCGTCGGCAAACCCGACGACGCGTTCGACGATCGGCCGGCCGTTGAAGCTGACGAGCAGCGAAGCGCTCAGCCCCTCGCGCTCGCCGAGTTTCCCGACGTACTCGCGCAGCCATTCCTGGCTCGGCCTAACCTGGATGCCCATGGGCGGCAGCTTCACGGGCTCGGGCACTTCGGTAAGCCCGACGAGCGAGAGGATCTGGTGCGGCGGCTCGCGATCGAGCAGGATCTGGACGTCGCGCCAGGCGTCGTCCATCCCGGATCGCGCGAACATGTGCATGATCAGTCGCTTCGACGGGCCCTCGCGGAATTCGTCTACCTCCGCGTGGTGGAGGCGGAGCTGACCCATCCGGGCGCGCAGGTTGATCAGCTGCGTGCGGACCTGCTCGGCGTCCGCCCTCGGGCTGATCAGGCCCTCGAAGGTCTCGTTGGTCTCATCGAGCAGCGCGCGGGTGATGTCGGCCGCGAACGCGGTCGCCTGGGAGTCGGACACTGTCTGCGCGCTCGCGCCGGACGCGATCGCCAGGACAACGGAGCACCAGCACACGATTTGTTCCATACGGCCCATGGGCGGAACGATAGCCCCGCGGCATGCGCGCGGGGCGTTCCCGCTCACTGGCAGGACTGGAGCCAGCTGCCGAGGACCGCGGTGAGGTCGGAGAAGTCGACGAAGCCGTCGAAGTTTGCGTCGCCCGGTCCGCTGGTGCCCTCGTAGTCGGTGAGCCAGTGCGCGAGCACGCTGGTGACGTCGGCGAAGTCGACGTTCGTGCTGCGATCGGAGTCGCCGACGCACGGTTCTCCGAGGGTCTGCGCGCGCGAGAACGCTTGATTGGGCTCGCTCGGGCTCGCGTTCACCGTCACCGGGCGGGCCAGTGCCTGCACGGGTGCGGCCGCCATCAGCGACACCGACCATGCGCGGGAGATCGCCTGCTCGGGTTCAGACGCCGGCAGCACGAGCGTGACCGGGCGCGAGATCGCCTGGCCGGCGTGAGAGAGGGCGGCCGTGACTGCGAGAGCGAGGGCCGCGCAGGTTGTTGCAGCGAGGCGCCGGCTCATCACCAATCCACGCGCAGCTGAATCTCGAGCGGCCCGGGCGGGAGCGTGACGACCGCGGTCGCGTTGGACTGCGCCAGCGAGCCACTCAATGGATTGGACAGGAACTCGAGCGTCGGCCCGTCGGTCTGCTGCACGAGGATCGTGACGGCGAACCCGATGGGAACGTTGTTGGCTTCGATCTGGATCGTGATCGGCTGGCCGTCGTTGGTGACGACCATGTCGATCGTTGAAGGCGAACCGTTGGGGTCGAGCGGGGCGATGCTCGGGCCGATCGCCAGGATCCGCAGTTGCGGGGCGTTCGCGTCAGGGAATATCTGCTGGGGGCTGGAGACAGAGGAGGATCCGAAGCACGTGCCGGCACCAAGCAGGGTGTCCGACTCGAGGCGGATGTAGCCGTCGCCTCCGGCCACCCCGGAGGCGTCGCCGCCGCGGGCGTCGAGAACGCCGGTGAGGTCGATGACGGTCCCGACGAGGCGGATCGCGCCGCCGCTGCCGGGGGCGCCGCGGGAGGCCGAGTTGCCGCCACGCACGCTGATGATGCTCGAGACGACCGAGGAGATGGTTCCCTCGGCGACGATCATGAAGGCGCCTCCGCCCGCGCCGCCGGAGTGCGTGCCCCCTCCGCCGCCGCCCGAACCGCCGCGCAGTCGTGGGATGGACGGCGCGCCGTAGGTCGGGCCCGACCCGGCGATGGAGCCGGATGTCGCGTGGCTGCCCGGGAACTCGGGCGGCCCTCCCCCGGGGCCGAAGCCGCCCGACGCGTTCATCTCGCCGGCCGGGCCGGCGCCGCCGGCGAATCCGCCGGGTCCGGGCTCGGGGAAGAGGAACTTCACGCCGTTTGTCGCCGGGCCGGCGGCACCCGCGAGGTCGATGGTGCCGGATGTGAGCGTCACGTCGCCCTGCACGAGCCAGACGACCGACGCGCCGCTCGGGTGGTTCACGAAGGTGACGCCGCGGACGCTGACCTCGGTGAATTTGAACACCACTGCGTGGAGATCCGGGTCGTAAATCCCGTCTCCCGGGGAGGGAGCGGGGTCCGACCACACGCCGGTGGGTGCCTGGCTGAGGTCGAACACGATGTTCGAAGCGGTGAGGAGAGGCCCGTCGGAGCCGTCGGAGCCGCTGTTCACCTGGGCGTGGGTTGGCGCGATCGCCAGGAGGGTGGCGAGGAGTGCACAGAGCGCGCCGCACCGCGCGCCCGGAAACGCTGGGGCGTGAGATCTGCTCATACCCCCCTTTTCGGCAGGATCAGCGCAGGGCCGTCAGCTTCGATGACGCGTCGAACGGCTGGGGGCACACCGAGCCCCAGTTGGCCAGAACCGACGTCACGTCGTTGAAATTGACCGAGCCGCTGCCGTCAGCGTCGCCGATGCCGACGACCGGGGTGTAGTCGTGACGCCAGTTCGAGAGCACAGCGGTGACGTCGCCGAAGTCGACGGACTTGTTGAAGTCGGCGTCGCCCATGCAGGTCTGCTCGGGGACGATGCTGGCGTTGGTGGGGTCGCTGCCGGCGTCGGTCTCGTCGGTGTCGAACGCGCCGTCCTGGTCGCGGTCGATGCCGATGCGGTCCTGCGAGCCCAGCGGCACGACCGTGACGGTGATCTCCGATCCCGGCGAGACCGGGACCAGCAGGGCCGCGGGCGTGAACGACTCGTTGACGCGGTCCGACTGGAAGAGCCCGTTGAGCGGGTCGCCGTCGCCGGAGGGGCGGAACGAGAACCCGCGCTGCTCGCCGTTGAGCAGGCCCTTGGCGACCACGCCGACCTCTTCGGCCTGCGCGAGGACGAGCATGTCGAGGATGAGCTGCACCTGCCCCGGCAGGAAGTTCGACCCGTCGAGGACCGTGGTCTGCACGCCGACACCGGCGTGGGTGTCCTGGCTCTCGCCCCCGGGCGGCTCATTGAGGTTGAACACGTTGCCCTCGGGAAGATCCGAGCCGCTGAACGCGAGCATGAACGCGGCGAGATCGGCGATCTCCTGGTCGTTCTGCACGTTGAACGCGCCCAGGCCGACGAACGCCTCGATCGAGCCGATGCTCCCGTCGTGCAGGTAGCCGAAGCCGGCGCGGTTGTCGGTCACGGTGAAGTTGGTGCCGGTCTTCTCGTGCATGTTGCGCAGGTGGGGCACCTTTATCGTGCGGTTCGACTGGCCGTCGGGTGTGATGAGCATTCGGTGCTCTTCGCCCATGGGGCCAATGGGGAAGGGCACGAACTGCGTGCCGTCCCACTCCATGTGCGTGCCCATGCCGGTGGGGAGCGTGTGGCACGCGACGCAGCCGATGGTGCGATAGAGGGTGAGCCCGTTCTGGGCGTCGCCGTTGGGGAGCGGCTGCCCGGGGGGCGAGAAGCGCCCGGTGGTGAAGTGGCCGACCATCGGGAGGCTCGTCGGCAGCGTGTTGTCCATCTCTCGGAACGGGTTGGGCGGGAAGGCGATGGTGTCGAGGAAGTCCTCGAACTCCTGCATGTCCTGCGCGCTCGGCTCCTGGTCGTCACCGAGCAGGCCGACGAAGGCGGGGCTGAACTCCTCGATGCCGAACTTGTCGCCGCGCCAGTGGTGGGGCTCCTGGCCGATGATGTCCTGCAGGGTCTGCGTCGTCATCGGGCCCTTCATGGGGTGCCAGTCGCGGAACGCGAGCGGGCCACCGAACACCGCGTCGAACCCCAGCAGCGGCGTGTTGGCGCCGAGGTTCTGATCGAGGATGCCGCCGACTTCGAAGGTGCCGTCGGGCGCGCCCAGGTCCCACGCGAGGCGGTCGATGCGAGAGTCGACGTGGCACGAGCCGCAGCTGGCCTGCCCCAGGCCCGAGGTCAGGTGGGTGTCGTAGAGCATGCGCCGCCCGCTCTTGATCTCCGTGGGCGTGGGGTCGAAGAACCCGATCGTCTCCACCGGCTGCAGCGTCGTGAGCGAGACCACGCTGATCGTGGCGTCGAAGCGGTTGAGGACGTACATCTGGTCGCGGGACTCATCGAGCGCGATACCCGCCGGGCCCTCGCCCACCTCGATCGTGCCGTCGGGCGCACCGGGAGAGATGTCGCGCCCGCCGGCGCTGTTCATGACGATGACGTTGTTCGAGCCCAGGCCGGCAACGAACGCGCGGCTGCCGGTGGACTCCCACACGATGACGCGCGGGTCGCCGACCGACTTGTCGCGCTCGGTCTGTGGCAGCGTGCCGACCGAGTAGTCGAGGTGCGGGTTCAGGTCCGCGACCGACTTGGTGCCGATGACGTTCGTCGGGTCGAAGGAGCCGTGCAGCACGCGCACGAAGGTGCCGGTGAGGTTGGGCTCGTAGCGGATCTCGTTGGTGCAGTCGGTACCGACCACGCTGACCGCTCCGGTCGCCGGGTTCACGCCGATGCCCATGACCATGTTCATGTAGCTGTGGGCGTAGTTCAGGATGGACGAGCTGCTGGCGTCGATGATCGCGATATCGCGATCGGGCATGTCCCACCCCGGGATGCGGTTGCTCAGCCCCGCCCACGGCGAGCCGTCGCCCATGTCGGGGCCGGTGACGAAGGCCGTCCAGTCTTCGCCGTTGTCGTCGACCCACTGCCCCATGTCGTTCTTCTTGACGATGATGCCCACGCGCGGCGGCGGCGGGTTGCCGGGGTCCATGGCCGGAACGAACGTCCCGCCCGGTCCGTTGGGCGGCGGGTTCTGGCCCATGTACGGGGTGTTGCCGAGGTTCACGGTGCGGATCAGGTCGAGGCCGTGCCCGCCGTTGATCAGCGTGCTGGCGTTGCCCGACTCATAGATCGCGACGTAGACCTCGGTGCCGTCGGCGCTGACCGCCAGGGCGCGCGGGTCTTCGCCGTCGATCGGGATCTCGATGGGCGGCGCCAGCAGGTTGGCCATGTCGAACGACTGCACGATGTTCACCTGCGAGCACGAGACGAACGCGCGCTCGGGCACGCCGGCGAACACGACGTCGCACGGTTCGTCGTCGGTGGGCAGCGTGGCGATGACGTTGGCGGCGCTGAGCGAGACGATGCTGATCGAGTCCGACACGTGGTTGACGACCCAGACCTGGTCGTTAGTGCGCGCCCGGACGCTCACGGGGTCGAGCCCGACGGGGATCGAATTCACGTGCACCGGGCGCCCCATCGGCGAGATCGCGAAGACCTCGAGCCGGTTGTCGGCGAGGTTGCACGCCAGCAGGCGCGAGCCGTCGGGCGTCATCGCGATCGGGTTGACGGTGGGGGTCTCCCAGTTCACGAAGGGCTGGGCCTGGGCGGCGCCAGCGGTGCCCAGCGCGCACACGATCGATCCAAGCGTCGATGCCAACGCACGGTTCCGGAAGCCGCTTGCCATGTCCGATCTCCTCGCAACCCCACAGAAACCCGAAGCCTGAAGCCCGAAAGCAGGACACCCGATTCAATGTCGCCGATGCGGCGCGAGAGTCAAGGAATAACCCAGAAGCCGGTAGGGACAGCAGAACGCCCCTGATCCGGGAGGAATTGCACCGGTTCCGATATTGCCCCAAAAATAGGATGTGCGCATAGGGGCATGATTGCGGGGACCCGCGATGGTGGGCTGGGCAGGAAGCGGCCGACGCTCCCATGGGGCACGACCCGCGAGAGACGCCGCATTAATAACGTGATTCACGTGTTTCCTACGTCACGTTGACTGCGATTCGAGCGACTCCATCCCGGAGAGGCGTCGGGAGCCGTGTTCACGGCGAACCGACCCGCTCCGGAGGAGGCGTCACATGCGCAGAGTGAATCGTCGAGTGTGGATCGCGGTCTTCGGCGCTGTCGCTCTGGGAGGCTCGACCGCTTGGCCGGATGGCGAAGGCCTCGAGCCGGATTCGGACGATGGTGCGGTCAGGAGCACCGAGCGGCGGGAGGGATTCACTCGGCTCCCGTTCGATCTCGATCGCGACGGCCGCGAAGACTACATGCGTCGAGAGGTACGAGGCGCGCCGCGGGAGTCTGTGCGTGGGCGGGTCGTCATCTTCAGTGGCAGCAGCGCGGAGCCTCTCGCGCAGTTCGCCAGCCCCGCACCAGGGGACGCCTTCGGCTGGAGCGCCACCAAGCTCGGTGATCTCGACGCCGATGGCGTACCGGACTTCGCCATTAGCGCTCCGCGACACGGTGCGTCGGCGGGGCCGCTACGGCCTCAGATTGCACCGTGGGGGGCGGTCTACGTGCTCTCTGGCGCGTCAGGCGCGATCTTGAGCGCCTCGTTCGGCGTCGATGACGGGTTCTTCGGCTACGCCCTGGCGCGGACGCGTGATGCCGATGGAGATTCCTGGCCTGACATTCTGGTTCGCGAGCGCCTGGTGCCGGATCCCGACGCCGAGAGCCTTGAGGATGGCTGGGCGCTGATCTCCAGCGCGACCGGAGCTCGCATCGATTCTGGATTCGGGCCGCCCCCGGAGCGCTTCATTCCCGAGGGCGTTGATGCAAGCACGCTCTGGAATCTGTCGACCATCTCCGGCCCAAGGTTGATTCGACGGGGCATCGCCACCGACCTGACCGGCGACGGTTCGGTGGCAATGGCGGATGTCCTCGGCTTCATGCAGTTGATGGACTCGGATCCGTTGACCTACACGTTCCAGGGTCTCACGGAGATGCTTCGGCACCTGGGAATCGACGTATCGGAGCTTCCGGTATTCGGCGTCCAAACGGCCCTTCAACCTGCGGCGGGTGAACACGCGCTCGTGGCGCGATTCGACAGCGGCGGCTTCAACTGCTTCCCGGATGATCCTTTCTGCCTGTTCGACGGCGGCCCCGGGGGAGGCGGGGGAGGCGGCGATCCCTGCGCAGACGGCGATTGCGACAACGACGGCGTCCCGAACGACGAGGACAACTGCCTCCACGGCTACAACCCGACCCAGCACGACGGGGACTGCGACGGCGTCGGCACGGGGTGCGACGCGACGCCGTACGCCGACCCCGCGGACGACTCGGACGGGGACCTGGTTGGTGATGCGTGCGACAACTGCCCGGACACGCCGAATTTCTCGCAGGATGATCTTGATGGTGATGGTGTCGGGGACCTGTGCGACAACTGTCCAAACATCGCTAATCCGTCGCAGGCCGACACCGACGCCGACGGCATCGGCGACGCCTGCGCGCCGTTCGTCGATCTGGCCGTTGACAGCAACAACGACGGCGGGATCGACGACGATGATGATGCGGTGGAGGACACCATCGGTGCCGCGGTGCTGATCGCCAATCGCGGCGACACCGACGGCGACGGTGTGCCGGACTACGCCCAGGACGGCGCCGCCGGATCGGTGCACAGCTTCGAGATCCTGAAGCTCAGGACGAGCGGGCTCACCGGCGCGACGGTCACATTCGAGTACGACGCGAACGACCCCGCAGGCGTCACGAGCGAGGTCGTTCCCGTGCCGGACATCCAGAGCAGCTTCGTCCGCTACCACAGGGGCCCGGGCCTCCTCCGGATTCGGCGAGCTGACACGGACGCGTTCGTGCATTCGGGCGAGGAACTGGAACTCGACGGCTTCGGCTCGAACGCCACGCTCATGATCGAAGCCGTCACCGGCTCACCGATCGCGACCGACGTCGTGGTGCGGGTGACCACACCAGACGGCGACGAGTTCATCGATTCGGTGCGCGTGCTGCCCTTCGACTCCGTCACCGGCCTCGCTGAAACCAACATCGCCGGCTACACGATCATCACCGGCCAGACGCTCGGCACTCCGGGTAAAGACATCATCCTGGGCACCGTGTCTTCGGAGATCCTCCTCGGCGACGACGGCGACGACATCATCGTTGCGGGGGACGGGGACGACGTCATCGTTGCGGGGGCGGGGTCGGATGTGGTGTTTGCTTCGAGGGGGATGAATGATGTCGACCTCGGAGAGCTGGACTCGGGCGTGGCGGATGGCGGACTGGACGATGATCTGGTTCTCGATGAGGAAGAGGGAGCGTTCACGACGGCCCAGGTCCTCATCGTCTATCGGTTGATCTACGGGGATAGCGATCCATGGCTCGACATATTTCTAAATCACCTAGGAGGGCGGGTTGAGTCAAGGGAGAGTGTTGGCTGGCCGCTTGGTTTGTTCCGCAACTCTGACTGGGATCATCGGACCATCTGGGTCGAGGGCGAACGACGCTCGGAATTCGTTATCCAACTGGACTTCGACCTGGAGAGTCCGGTTCTCGCGGCAAGCAGATTGCGCGAAGAACTGCTCCATATGGCCGCGAGCTCCACCGGCGCAGCAAGCAACAAGTTCCAGACTGCTCTCATTGGAGCCGCGTGGGATAAAGCATCACTCACCGACGACTTTGAAGACGACGCGACCAACTTTGCCGAACTGAGACAGCGCGCTGTCTCGAATGCAGCGACAACGACGGCAACCATCGCACAGATATATATCAGCGGTGCGGGAGTGCTTAACGAAGGTGCAGACGTCGTCATCACCGTGGGTCAGTTATCGAACGGGGACATTGGCGTCGTCGAAGCGGGCATTTCTCTCCTGCCCTTTGTGGGCGCGGCGGTCATTGAGGCGTCTAGGCGAGCAATCGTGCGCTCAGATACTGGCGAGGTGCTCTTCCAACGCGGAGGCGATCCGATCCCGAGTGTTGACCAGCGAGTCGTGCGAGGAGAATCCTCGCAGCACGCCATTGGGCTCATTCCACGAGACGATTTCAATGCCGCCCGATTCCGAGAAATGCGGCTCAACAACGGGAAGGTTGCCCTGCTGCTAGGTACCCCCCAAACCACCGGCGGCTCGCATGCACACATTGTGGAGGCGCTCGCGCAGGGGCGGTTTACTGAAGAAGCCTCCGAATTCGTCGTCATGAACCGATCTATCAAGACTTCGACCGGAAGGACTGATCTCGGAATCTTCAGCAACAAGCGGCCGGACGTGACGGTAGTTCGTCGCGACGGCCGTGTGGACCTTTACGAAGTTCAATCGGACAGTGACCAAATCGGGAGTCTGGCTGAAAAGCTCCGAAGTATGAGAGCGGCTCTACCTGCGGACAACCAGGGAGACCTATACCTCTACAATAAGTTCGGTCAGCCGGTAGAATTCGAAGGTGGAACTATCGGTCCGCAGGTTTCTCTGCCATGAGAACACACTCCGACGAGTCCCGTGTTGTATGCATAGCCTTCGGCTGCGATTGGACGCCAGACAGTCTTCGCCGAGCGTACGAAGCTATCGTTGCCTCTTGGTCGACAGCCGGATTCCCACCAGATCGGCTAGGTGCAAAGTCGCCCAACATGGGTGGGAAATGGGGCACGTTCAAGAGGAAACGCAAGAGACTCGAGCAGACAGGCTTCGAGGGTGTCGAGACAGTCTCGCTGTCCCACCTTGCCGAACCCAACGAGGCTATGCCAACCAAGAACGATCTGTATCCAGATCACGACTGGCTCGTGTACGCATCTATCACCACATGGTGGAGCAATTTCACCTTGGGCTGGCTTCCAGCAATCATCGGTGGCCCAGCGCTCGCGTTCTTTGACCTGTTTCAAGACTTGCTCTCTATCACTCACGCGAGGTACGCATACCGATACGCGCGGAGTCACGATTCGACACTTCGTTTCGCCGGGCCCCCTCAGACTCCTACTGGACACGATCTACTCACCAACTCACAGGAGTGGCATGGGCCTCGATTCACTCGAACCGAGACCCTTCTGCTCCAGGATCTGTACTCGCACAACTATCTGAGCCCGGAGCACTTGGACGCTCCGTTTGGCAAGACTGCGATGACGCTTCGGGAGTGGATCGAGAGTGACCGTGCGGGGCACGGTGAACTGAAACCGTTCACCGAAATTCTCACCGAATGGACACCACCGGCCGACAGGCTATTCGAACTGCGCGAGACGCTCTTTCGTGCGGGGCGTCTGTACTACCACCGGTTCTTCAAGGAACTGGACTACGACCGTGTCGTGCTTCCCTCCGGAGTCGTGCCGCGAGACGACCTGTGGCGGAACAACATCAAGCTTGAGGGAGTCGCACAGTACCCGCCTGAGCCCTTCTATCGCGCTGACATACTCGCGCCATGGGAGTCTCCTGAGCCGATTCCGGAGATCTTTCAGGCAGATTTCTACGATCGACTGAGCAAGGATCCGGATCGAGCCTTGAGTGGTTAATCGCGACGCGGACATCGACGATACGAACCGGCACGGTCTGTGTCTGCGATGCGTAATTTCCGGGAGTTTGTTGTCACAGAATCGCAGGCTACGGCTGAGACGGATCCAAGTGCTTGCAGGCAGCCTCGCCCACCGACTGTCGTTTGACTAGCACAGACAATCGACACCGGTCGCGCCCGATGTTCATCAAGACCACAGACACAAACGCCGGCGAGTTGTGCATCACGTGCTGGGCGTTCGGGTGCGAGTGGGAGCCAGAGGCGCTTCGCTCGGCCTATGAGGCCATGGTGCAGACGTGGACTGGCGCCGGGCTCCCGCCGAATCGCCTCGGGTCGGGTGGACGATGGGGATCGTTCCGACACAAGCGTCCTCACCTCGAGCGATCGGGCTTCGCGGCGGGGGAGGGTCTGTCCCTCGCGCACCAAGTCGAAGGGGCTGAATACTCGGAGGATGCCCTCGTCCATGCTTCCATCTTCCCTCCGTGGACGTCGGTGAGCATCTGCTGGCTGCCCTCGCTGATCGGCGCCGAAGCGGACGCGTCACTCCGCGGATTATGGAAGGAACTGATGGAGTGCGGGTCTGCCGACTACGGGTATCTCACGAATTCACGGCTGTCGCGCTCACGCCGAGGAATTCCGGATTCCGACCCGCTCTCACCCGACGAAGAGTACTCCCGGTCTGCGTCCTATTGGGCTCCGTACGGATCGGAGCAAGCCGGTTCTCTTCTTCTCCGAGGTGTCTATCCCACGAACTACTTGAGAGAGGCGTTTCTAAATGCTCCCGTGGGCATGACGGGGGCCTCGCTGCGAGAGTGGATCGCCGCCGATCCGATGCGGCGAGGCTCGGTGGTGCCGTTGACAGCTTCGCTGTCTGACTGGTCGCTCCCGGCTGCGAATATCCCCCAAGTCCGTGAGGAGTTGTTCCGCGCTGGACGGGTCTACTTCGATCGCTTCTTCCGGGAGTTGGACTACCAGCGCGTCGTCCTGCCGAGCGGAATCGTGCCCAGGGAAACGATCTGGCGCGAGAACATCCGTCTCGATGGCCCGATGGTCTTTCCGCCGGAGCGGTTCTACCGGCCAGAGATCCACGAGCCCTGGGAATCTCCGGAGCCGATCCCGGAGATGTTCACGGCCGAGTACTACGCCAAGATGTGTCCGGAGGAGATCAACTGATCCGAGCGCGCCCGGCTGTCGGCCGTGGGTGTTTCTATCCCCCCGATCCACCCCAATGACCAACCTCGATTCATATGTAAGTGGTTGCCGCATGGAACGCATCCTGTGGTCGACCTCGGAATTCCTGCGAGTCTACGCCGAGTCACTTGGTCTCTGGAACGACCTCGGCTGGACACCGGATCGAGTTTCAGGCGTTCGGCCATCTCGGCCCGGTTACTACGATGAGTTTGATGAATCCAAGCGCGATCCTGCACCCGAGGACGTTGACAACACCAAGGCGATCGAGCTTGAGAAGATGGCTAGCGGATGTCGAAGCGACAGTGACTGGGCCGCCCGATTATGCCTGTCTAACTTCCGGGGCAATGGCGTTGCACATCAGATGATTGGCCTTTCGGAGTTGGGGATCACCGAGGGCGTCGCAATCACCACACACGAGCGATTCCTCCACCTTGTTCGATGTGAGTACGCGTACATCTTTCGCCAGCAGCGGCGCTTTGGCTACTACCGCGTTGCCCCAACGGTCGCCGAGATCGGTCCTGGCCGCAACCGAGAGCACGATCTCAATGTTTCGTGGTGGTCAATGGAGAATCGGGCGATCGTCGAATCGAGCCTCTTGAGGGACGTCTATCCACGGAGCTTTCTCAGCAGGCGATACCTCGATGCCCCGGTTGGTGTCGGTGGGCCATCGCTGGGCGAGTGGATCACGGACTCCCCGATCGATCGCGGTGAGTTGCGAACGTTCACTGACACTCTCACGGAGTGGTCCCCTCCAACTGACCGCATCCCGCAGCTCCGCGAGGAGTTGTTCCGGGCCGGGCGCATCTTCTACTGGCGATTCTTCTGCCCGCAGCACGGTATCCGCGACCGTGCCAGACCCGAGCCGCTTTACCGCCCCGACCCAACCGAGCCCTGGGAGGCTCCCGAGCCCATCCCGGAAGTGTTCACCGCCGCCTACTACAAGGACAAGGACCCAGGGCTGGTCTACTAGGCGACATCCATTGTGGTGAACTAGTTCGCCCTCGGCCCAGCCGTGAGACCTTCGTCACCCCGGCTGCGTGCTGCAGCCTCCGATCGCAGGAGACTGGGCCGCCTCCCTACTCCGGCCGATGCCACGCCCGCCCGTCGCGCACCAGCAGCTCGTCGGCGCACTTGGGGCCCCACGAGCCGGGCGCGTAGTCCTCGATCGATGCGCGCACCTGGTCCGAGTCCAGCACGGGCTGGACGATGCGCCAGCCGATCTCGACCTCGTCGCGGTGCTTGTAGAGGGTCTGGTCGCCGCGCATGGCGTCGAGCATGAGCGGGCCGTAGGCCTCGAGGGGTTCGGCCTTGAAGGCGCTGGCGTAGTCCATCGAGAACTTCACGCTGTCGATCGCGAGCTTGGGGCCGGGGACCTTGGCCTCGAAGCGCATCGAGATGCCCTCGTCGGGGGCGATCGAGATGATCACGCGATTGGGCGGGCGCTCGAGCGTGCGCTGGGCCGGTTCCATCTGGCGGAACAGGTCGACCGGCGGGCGCTTGAACTGCACGACCACCTCGGTGAGCTTGGTCGCCAGCTTCTTGCCCGAGCGCACGTAGAACGGAACACCGGACCAGCGCCAGTTGTCGATGTCGATGCGCACGGCGCTGTAGGTCTCGGTAGCGCGGGCGGGGTCGACGCCCTCCAGATCGGCGTAGGCGAGGCCCGTGTCCTCGTCGCTGGCGTCGTTCGTCGCCCGGTAGCGCCCGAACACGGCGCGCTGGTGGGCCTCGCCGGCGGGGATCTCGCGTGCGGCGTTGATGAGCTTGATCTTCTCGCGCCGGATCGAGTCGGCGTCGTAGATGCTCGGAGGCTCCATGGCCACGAGCGCGAGCACCTGCAGCAGGTGGCTCTGGATCATGTCGCGGGTGGCGCCGGCCTTGTCGTAGAAGTTGCCGGCGCGGCGCCCGACGCCGACCTGCTCGATCGCCGACACCTGCACGTGGTCCACGAACTGGTTGTTCCACGTGGGCTCGAAGATCGAGTTGGCGAAACGCATCACCAGGATGTTCTGGACGAGTTCCTTGCCCAGGTAGTGGTCGATCCGGTAGATCGCCTCTTCCTCGAACACGCGCCCGAGCGCGCGGTTGAGCTCTGTGGCGCTGGCGACGTCCTCGCCGAAGGGCTTCTCGACGATGATGCGCTGCCAGGGCACGGCGTGGTCGTCGAGCGAGCACCAGCGCTGGCCCTCGTAGACCATGCCGGCGGCGCCGATCTGCGTGATGATCGGGATGTAGAGCTGCGGCGCGACCGAGAGGTAGAACAGCACGTTGGGCAGGCTGGCCCAGGGGCTGTCGCCAAAGGGTGCGACGGGAGAGACGCCGTCGGGGAAGGTCTCGTGCTGCTTGCCGAGCTCGCTGATGCGCTGGGCGAGGCCGGGGAAGGGGCCCGGTGTCGTCGCGTCGCCGGGGTGGTAGTGCAGTCGCTGGGCGAACGACTGCCAGGCGTCGCGATCGAAGCCCTGGGCGTGCGCCTCGACGCTGGGGGCGAGCTTCTGGCGCCACTCGTCGTCGGTCATCTCGGTGCGGCTGACGCCGACGACGCACAGCCCGTCGGGCAGGCGCTCCTGGAGGTGGAGCTCGAAGAGCGCGGGGATGAGCTTGCGCTGGGTGAGGTCGCCCGAGGCGCCGAAGATGACGACGACGCAGGGCTCGGGGTGCTCCGATGGTCCGTTCGCGATGGCGCTCGCCACTGGTGGGATTCCTTTCCCGGGGGTTGGATCAGCCCTCGGCGCCCGGGAGGGCGCTGTCGATGTAGAGCGCGCCGTCGACGCCCAGCGGGACGCCCGCGAGCATCCACACGACGAGCAGCACGATCCACGCGAAGAGGAACACGAGCGCGTAGGGCAGCATCAGCGATACGAGCGTGCCAATGCCGGCCTTCGGCACGTAGCGCCGCATGAACACCAGCAGGATGATGATGTAGGGGTTCATCGGCGCGACGATGTTGCTGGCCGAATCGCCGACGCGATACGCCGCCTGCACGAGTGCGGGTGAGAACTCCACCTGCATGAGCATCGGCACGAAGACCGGCGCAAAGAACGCGTACTTGGCGCTCGCCGACCCGATGAACATGTTGCTGGCGGCCACGACGAGCACGAACAGCGAGACGAGGATCGGAGCCGGCAGATTCGCGGCGGCGAGCGCCTCGCCGCCCTTGATCGCGAGCATGAGCCCGAGGTTCGAGTCGTTGAAGAACTGCACGAAGTGGGCGGCGAAGAACGCGAGCACGATGTAGGGGCCCATGTCGGCCATGGTGCGCCCCATCAGGGTGGCGATGCCGGCGTCGACGCGCTCCTGGCCGGACTCGGTCTTGATCGCGCCGGTCACGACGCCGTAGGCGATGCCCGGGATCAAGAAGAGGATGAAGAGCAGCGGAACGATCGCGCCGGTCCACTTGGGGAACGGGCTGCCGGGGGTTGTGCCGTTGAGGGGCGCCCCGGGGATGACGACCAGCGACACGGCCAGGCCGAGGCCGATGAGGGTGGCAATCGCGCTGATCGTCAGGCCCCTGGCCTCGTGGGGCGCGAGGTGGCGCTGGGCTTCGTCTTCTGCGGTGAGCGGCGAGGGCCCGCCGTCATCGGACGACTTCCTGCTGAACCGGGGCTCGACGATCTTGGCGGTCACGAACCACCCCAGGGCCGTGAGCAGGAAGGTCGAAACGATCATGAAGTAGTAGTTGCACAGCGGGTTGACCTGCGCGCTGGGGTCCATGATCTGCGCGCCCGCCTGGCTGAGGCCCGAGAGCAGCGGGTCGAGCCCGGTGGGGAACAGGTTTGCGCTGAACCCTGCGCCGACTCCACTGAACACGGCCGCGAGGCCGACGAGAGGCGAGCGCCCGACCGCTTTGTAGAGCGCTGCTGCGAGCGGTGGGAGCACGACGTATCCGGCGTCGACGGCCATCGAGCTCATGACCCCTGCGAACACCGTGACCGGTGTGAGCAGCATCGACGGCGTGACGAGCATGATCGCCTTGAGCAGCGCCGAGATGCAGCCGGTCTTCTCGGCAACGCCGATGCCCAGCATGGCCAGCAGCACCACGCCGAGCGGCGGGAAGTTCATGAACACGCTGGCCATGCTCTGGAAGATGTTGTTGATCCCGCTGGGGCTGAGCAGGTTGTTGACCGTGATCTCGCGCGTCGTGAGTTCGCGCTGCACGTCGCCTGTAGCCGGGTCGATGACGGCGGTCGTCACCGGCGTGCGGCTCGGCTCGCCGGTCTCGGGATCGATGATCGCCGTCTCTACGCGTCCCGGGCGTGTGGCCAGGGTCGTGACGGGCTCTCCGGTCGAGGTGTCGACGACCGCCTCGCGGACCGTCGCCTGCACCGTCTGCTCGACGGTCCAGCCCATGCTCGAGCCGAGCCACGAGAGGAACAGCACGAGGATCGCGCCGCCGAGGAAGAGCGTCGCGGGGTCGGGGAGCAGGTTGCCCACGCGTTCGACGAAATCGAGGAACCCGCCGTCGCCGTCTTTCTTGGTGCTCATGGACGCCGATTGTGGGAAGCGCGGGCCCGGGGGGCAAGCGCGGCCCGGCTAGCCCAGCTGCTTGAGCGCCTTCTTGGCGCTCTTGGCGAGGTCGTCCTTGGGGTTCTCCTCGACGAACAGGGCGTACCAGCGCCGGGCCTCGCTCGTCTGGCCGCTGGCGCGGAGGCTCTCGGCGAGGTAGTACTTGGTGCTGCCAGAATCCGGGTCCTCGTCTAGGATCGCGCGGAACCGCACGATCGCCTCGTCGTGGCGCCCGAGGTCGGCGAGCACCCGGCCGGCCATCCAGTCGGCGATGTCTCCCTCGGGGCCCGCGATGTCGGCGTAGCGCTCGTCGATCATCGACGCGGCCAGCGCGGGGTCCTCCTGAAGGAAATAGGACAGGCGGAGCGCATCGGTGAACACTCGCCGGCGCTTCTCATGGTCGTCGCCGGCCTCTGTGAATGCGCTATCGAGCTCGCGTTGGGCGCCGGGCCAGTCGTCGCGCCGAGCGCGCACGGTCGCGAGGGTGACGCGTCCGTCGATCGTGCCGCCGTCGATCTGGAGCATGCGCCGGCCGATGGCCTCGCCCTTGTCGAGGTCTCCCCCTGCGATGCCCGGTGCATAGACGTAGTACATCGCCAGGCCGATGTGGGCGTCGAGGTGGTTGGGGTCGAGCTCGATCGCCTTCTCGAAGCTCTTGCGCCCGGCGCTGGCGATGGCCTTCATGTTGATCATCATCGCCGAGCCGATGGTGCGGAAGCAGATCTCGCCGCGCGTGAAGTGGAGCTCGGCGCTCGATGGGTCCATCTTCACGGCCTTGCGCGCCAGCGAGCGGGCCTTGCTCCCGTTCTCCAGGCGCATCTCGACGACCGCCAGGGCCATGCGCAGGCGCGCCGAGTCGGCCTTGGACTTCATGCCCTTGCGCAGCGCATTGCGCGCCGCCTCGAGATCGGTGTCGGGCAGCTCGTCGGCCTCGATGCGATCGATGTAGCCCGCGACCTCGGCGGGCGCCGGGGCGACGATCGCCAGCGCGACGCACGCGCTTAGAAGGATGCGGAGCCAGAGGGCGGAACGGGCTGGGGCGCTGGGCATGGATGGTGCTCCCTTGTTCGGGGCCCGCGCCCCGGAGCAGACCATTGTCTGCGCGCCGCGAGCGCCGGGCAACGATCGGGTGCTGGTTGGGTCGGTTGGGGTAGAGAATGGAGCCGTTCTGCGCGTTCGGCCGAATCGCCCGTAGAATCGCGGCTTCCAGCCCCCGGGGACCCGCGCCACCAGCGAGGACGATCCACCGATGAGTGACCAGCACAACGGCGACGACGGGATGCATCCCGAGTCGAATCCCCTGCACGTGTCCGACGTCGAGTTCGACAAGGAGCCGGCGGACGGCGGCGTGGCGCCGGGCGAGATGAACCTCAAGCAGCCCTCGGGCCTGTGGGTGCTGTTCATCACCGAGATGTGGGAGCGCTTCAGCTACTACGGCATGCGCGCGCTGCTGGTGCTCTACCTCATCGCCTCGACGAACGAGCAGGTCGAGGGCCCCGACGGGGAGATGATCCCCAACGCCAACCCCGGCTTCGGGTGGGCGGAGGAAGACGCCTACGGGCTGTACAAGTACTACACGTTCGCGGTCTATCTCACGCCGCTGATCGGCGGGTGGCTCGCCGACAAGTTCCTGGGCACGCACCGGTCGATGCTGATCGGCGGGTGGATCATCGCGGCGGGCCACCTGGTCCTCGCGCTGACCGAGGTGTTCGGCGTCACGGCCAACGAGGTCGTGACCATGCAGTCGAGCCCCGGCGCGCTGGTGACGTTCATCACCGGTCTGGCGCTGATCGTGATCGGCACCGGGTTCTTCAAGCCGTGCGTTTCGGTGATGGTGGGCCAGCTCTACACGAAGGACGACCCGCGTCGCGACTCGGGCTTCACGATCTTCTACATGGGCATCAACCTGGGCGCGTTCCTCTGCCCGTTCGTCGCCGGCACGCTCGGCGAGACCGTCGGCTGGCACTGGGGCTTCGGCTCGGCGGCGGTCGGCATGATCGCCGGCATCATCACCTACCAGTTCCTTCGTCCGAAGTACCTGCAGGGCATCGGCCTCTCGCCCAAGCAGGAGGCCGCGCTCGGAGCCGGCGCGGAACCGTCGGAGGAGGACAGGCGGCGCGCCGAGGAGGACCACTACGAGCGGACCCGGCCCCTCAACAACGTCGATTTCCAGCGGATCGTGGTGATCCTGATCCTGGCGTTCTTCGGCAACATCTTCTTCTGGAGCGCGTTCGAGCAGGCGGGGACGTCGCTGAACGTGTTCGCCGCCCAGAGCACCGATCGCAGCGTGTTCGGTTACGAGTTCCCGGCCACGTGGTACCAGTCGGTCAACGCGCTGACGATCATCATCTGCGCGCCGATCTTCTCGCTGCTGTGGCTGAAACTCAATCAGCTGAACAAGAACCCATCGACGCCGATGAAGTTCGCCGTCGGGCTGTGGCTGCTGGGGCTCTCGTTCCTGGCGATGGTCTTCGGCGCGCTCGAAGCTCGCGGCGAGGGCGACCTCGCCGGCCCGCACTGGCTGCTGATCGCCTACGTCGTCGTGACGTGGGGCGAACTCTGCCTGTCGCCCGTCGGCCTGTCGCTGGTGACGAAGCTGGCGCCCAAGCGTCTGCAGTCGCTCATGATGGGCGTGTGGTTCTTCTCGTTCGCGGGATCGAACTACCTGGCGGGCACCGCGGCGCAGTACTCCCGGAAGTTCCTGCCGGGCGAGAACGGCGAACCCGCGGAACTGAGCTTCGTCATCGACGGGCTGCCGGGCTTCTTCCTGATCCTCGTCGTCTTCCCGATCGGCGCCGGTGTGCTGATCGCGCTGGCGTCCCCGATCCTCAAGAAGATGATGCACGGCGTGAAGTAGGCCGCGCAGAATCCCTCTATCGGTCTCCCAATCATCCTGGGTCCGGGGCCACAGGATCGCGATCATGGCGCACGCAGCACGCGGTCCGGGCTTGGGCAGGACTCTCGGCGTCGGCTTCCTCGCGGGCTTCCTGCTCAACCTGCTGGGGTGGCTGGGGAACAACTTCCTGCTGGGGTCGATGTGGCGCGAGGTGGGCGAGGGGCTCGGCGAGAACGCCTGGCGTGATTCGGTGTGGCGCGACGTCGTCAGCTTCGCGCCGGACTATGTCTACGGGTTCGCGATGGCGTGGCTGTGCGTGGCGTTGCGACCGAGGTACGCGTCCTGGCTCGGCGCGTCGGTGGCGTGCGGCGGGTTCGTCAGCCTCGTCGGCGGGGTGGTCACGTACATGGGCATCGCGAATTCGGGGTTCATCCCGTGGAAGCTGGCCTTCGCGTCGTGGGCGCTGGTGCTGGGGTCGAAGCTGCCGATCGCGCTGATGTGCGGGAAGATGCTTGAGCCGAGGGCTGCGATCGAGCGTGGGTAGGGGAAGGAGCCCTCACCCCTGCCCTCTCCCAGAGGGAGAGGGAGGCGGAGTCACACCGCAGTTGCGCGCATCGTTCGTTCTGAATGCAGGCGTGCTTCGCGCTCGGCGAGCGCTGCGTGCTCGCCCTCGCTCTGGACCCTGAAGCGCAGGCCCCCGGCTTCGAACTCATCCAGCGCGCGGTGCACGTCGTCCGGCCCGCCTGCTGTGCGCACGCGCTCCTTCATGGGCTTGCATGGGCCGAGAGCCTTTCCGAACCAGGTGATGCGCCGGCGGATGTGGTCCATCGCGTATTTGTCGTCGCGGAACCCGCGCATGAGTTCGAAGTAGCGCCGGATGATGGCGACCTTCTCGGCCTCATCGGGCTCTGGGCTGGGCGTCCCGTGCACCTGCGCTTCCCAGCAGCGCCGGAAGATCCAGGGGCGGCTGAAGCTGCCCCGCCCGATCATCACGCCGGCGCAGCCCGTTGATTCGAGCATGGCGATTGCCAGTTCGGGCGTGGTGACATCGCCGTTGCCGATCACGGGCACCGACGGGTCCTCGGCGCGCACCGCTTCGACGACGTCGCGGATACCCTCGTGGCGGACGTCGCCCTTGAAGCGCATCTCGGTGGTGCGTCCGTGGACGGTGATCGCGCAGATGCCCTCGCGCACCAGGCGGGCCGCCAGGTCCGGGGCGACGAGGCACGAGTCGTCCCAGCCCAGGCGGAGCTTGGCGGTCACCGGCACCCGACCGGAGCTCGCGCGATCAACGGCACGCACAATCGCGCGCACCATCTCGACGGTGCGCTGCGGGTCGCACAGGAGCTTGGAGCCCCCGTCCTTTTTGGTGACCTTGTCCACGGGGCAGCCCATGTTGATGTCGACCACTGTCGCGCCGTGGCGCACGGCCCACTCTCCACCAGCCGCAAGGATGTCGGCGTCGCCACCGTAGAGCTGCATGCCCACGGGCTTGTCCTCGTCGTTGGTGCGCGCGAGGTCGAGGCTGGTCGCGGTGCCGCGCAGGAGGCCCTGGGGGCTGAGCAGGTCGGTGCACGCCAGGCCCACGCCCCCGAGTTCGCGGCAGACGATGCGAAACGCCAGATCGCAGTAGTTAGCGACCGGCGCCAGGAGCATGTTGGTCGCGAGCTGCACCGGTCCGATGGCGATCGGCGTGGCCAGGCCGGGGGCCGGGGCGGTGGTGGATGTCGCTACGGGGGAGATCACGGCGTGAAGTGTAGGGGCGCGTCTAGAGGTCGCGACCGCGCAAGCCGCCGTGAGTGAGATAGAAGTGTGCGGGGTATCGCCGGTCGCCGAATTCGAATTCATGCACCGGTCCGGCCTTCTCCCGTCCCGATGCGCCGAGCCCATCGGCTTCCGGTTTCACAATTCGAGCGGATCCGTCGAACATCGCGACGGTCGACCGAGCGCCGGGCTGCATCCAGTGCCTCTCCTTCGAGTCATGGCATGCGGGGGCTAGCCAGTACGCTACCTTCCGGTCGGGCGTAGCGACGTGGTTCATCGATCCACACGTCAGGTACGAGAGTGTGAGCGGCGAACCTTCCCAGACATCTGTCCATTCTGGATACAGTCTCGATTGCAGACCGCTGCCCACGGAGACAAGCCTGTCGTCGATCTGTGCGCTCATCGTGAAGCGGTACGATCCTAGCTCGATCCCATCCATTATTGGATCATCGAGTGGTCGTAGTGCACCGCCATCGCTCCGCACCAGTTCACGCCATCGCGCGAACGACTCGAGGCCCTTCTCGTCCGCCGGGCTCAGCAGCACGTCCTGGATCATCGCCGGCCCGCTGGCGCTGACGAGGTAGGGCCCGAGCGTCGCGAAATAGAAATCCAGCATCGACCCCTCGGCGACGCGGCCTTCCAGGCGCATCTCCTCTTCGCCTCGCCGAATCGGCCGGACGGTCGCCATGCCGCTCACGCCCCGGGAATCCGCGGGGAACGCCCAGCCGTTCGTTGGGTCGTGCGCGACGCACATGAATACTGCAGGCACGACCGCCCCGTCCAGCGCTCGGGTCTCGGGTCCGTGTGGGAATCGGCTTTCGTGATCTAGTGAGAACGCCAGCGTCGCCTTCCCGTGCTCGCCCATGTTCTGCACGCAGCGTTCGATCCGTGCGCGCTCGCGCAATTCGGGGATCAGCACAGCGACACCGAGCGTCAGAGCGCCGCCGGCGGCCAGCAGGGTGACCGCCAGTTCGAGGCGCGTGAAACCCTGCCTTGGTCGCTGCGTTCTCATCGGTGCGAGCCCATTCCCCACGCAGATACGGAAGCCGGGCCCGCCCAGATGCGGGCACCCGCCGCCCTCCCCTCCATTCTGGGGGCGCAACGCCCGGGATCCCGATCCGAACTACTCCCCTGCCTCCCCGGTAGGATCCTCCAAGCGTGTACCAGGCCCTCATCACCCGGCGATACCTCTTCAGCAAGATCATGCCGCTGCTCTCGGTGCTGGCGGTTATGCTGTGCACCGCCATGGTGCTGGTCGTCTGGTCGGTGATGGGCGGGTTCCTGAACCTGCTGCTGGCCAGCGGCAAGAGCATGATCGGTGACGTCTCGATCGCCTGGCCGGTGGTCGGGATCTCGCACTACGAGGAACTGATCGATCGCCTCGAGGCCGACCCCTCGATCGACGCGGCGACCCCGATGATCGAGACTCCCGGGATGCTGAGCCTGCCGGGGGGCGACGTGCGCCTGGTGCAGGTGATGGGCGTAGAACCGGCGGGCTACGACGCGGTGACCGGCTACTACGAACGCCTGTGGTGGCGCTACCTCGCAGAGCCCCTGCCCAAGGACGAAGAGCGACGCGATCCGCGCCTCGATGAGCCGCGCCTCGATGAGGTGCTGGAGCACGGGCGCGTGCTGCGGGAGCCGGACATCGCGACGGGCCTGGATCGCGACGCGATCGCGCTGGGGATCGAGGTGACGCGCAGCAACGCGCGCACGAGCGGTGGAATCGTCGTGCCCCAGTTCTTCTTCGGGCCCGCCGAGGAAGTGACGCTGCAGGTGATGCCGCTGTCGCGACGGGGTGTTCCGGTGACTGGGGCGGGTCCGGCGTCGGCGCAGCTGCCGATCGCCAACGAGTTCCGCACGGGCCTGTACGAGGCTGACGCCAACTGGGTGGTCGTGCCCATCGGGCTGCTGCAACGCCTGCTGCTGATGGACGAGGCCGAGCGCGTGGGAGGCGGCGGGCCGCGCCTGGAGATTGACGAAGACGGCAACGAGAGCTGGGTGGTGCCGGAGGTGATCGGCGTGGAGCCGTCGCGCGTGACCACCATCCTGATCAAGGCGAGCGAGGGCGTGAGCGCCGACGACTGCGAGGTCGCGACTCGCGCCGTGTACGAGCAGCTGCACGCCGACCTGGCGACGCGCGACCGGTACATCCCGGATCCTGCGCGCATCAGCATCTACACCTGGGAGCGCAAGCCCGGGCTGGAGATGTTCATCGCGGCGGTGAAGAAGGAAACGGCGCTGGTGCTCGTGCTGTTCGGGTTCATCTCGCTGACGGCGGTGTTTCTGGTCTTCGCAATCTTCTGGTCGATGATCAGTGAGAAGACCAAGGACATCGGCGTGCTGCGGGCGATCGGCGCCAGCCGCGCGGGGATCGCGTGGCTGTTCCTGCGTTACGGCATGGTGATCGGCATCACCGGCTCACTGGCGGGCGGGGCGGTGGCGTGGCTGATCGTCGCGAACATCAACCCGATCCACGAGTGGCTCGGTCGTGCGCTGGGCCTCGTGATCTGGGACCCGAGCGTGTACTACTTCAGCGAGATCCCCAGCGAGCTCGAGGCCGGGAAGGCGACGATCGTGCTGAGCCTGGGCGTGCTGGCCAGTGTGCTGGGCGCGCTGGTGCCGGCGCTGCGGGCGGCGTGGATGGACCCGGTGAAGGCGCTGCGATTCGAATAGCCATGACCCCGATCCTCGAAGCCACATCGATCTGCAAGACCTATCGCCTCGGGCGCGTGGACGTGCCGGTGCTGCGCGGGGCGAGCATCGAGGCGGGCGAGGGGGAGTGTGTCGCGGTGCTGGGCGCATCGGGGTCGGGCAAGAGCACGCTGCTGCACATCCTCGGCGGGCTGGACCGGCCCGACAGGACCGACGGCGGATCGGTGTCGTTCCGGGGCTCGGCGCTGCAGGACATGTCGGCGGGAGAGCTCGACCGGTACCGGCGCACGAACGTGGGATTCGTGTTCCAGTTCTATCACCTGCTGCCCGAGTTGAACGTGCTGCAGAACACGCTGCTGGCGCCGATGGTGCGCAACGGGCGCTTCGCCTACACGAAGCGGTCCGGCGAGCTTCGCACGCGGGCTGAGGGCCTGCTCTCGCGCTTCGGGCTCGGCGAACGACTGCGTCACAGGCCGGTGGAATTATCGGGGGGCGAGCGCCAGCGCGTGGCGATCGCGCGGGCGCTGATGAACGAGCCTGACGTGCTGCTCGCCGACGAGCCGACGGGCAACCTCGATCAGACGACGGGCGCGTCGATCCTCGCCGCGATGATGGAGCTGCGCGCCGAGACCGGGCTCACGATGGTCGTCGTCACGCACGACAAGGCGACTGCGCAGCGGGCGGACCGGGTCGTGGAGTTGAGGGACGGGGTGATGGGGGCCAGCGGAGCACCCGTACCCGCCTGAGGCTGATCGCGGAGCACTCTCAGTGCCCGTCGTGCGCCTGCTTCACGCCGTCGACGTTCGCCCAGTTCCGATTGCCGTTGCGCAGGGCGCGAACGCGCGGATCGTCGAGCAGAATCCTGTGGGTCAGCGCGCGCCCGGTGTCGGTTCCCCAGTGGTGGTGCGTGCCGGCGACCATGTACGGGAGCACCCAGCGCAGGTCGTTGCTGTTGCCCTCGCTGGTGATGCGCACCGACCAGAGGATGTTCGGCGGCGCGTCGCCACGCTCGGGCGCGTTCTCGTTGTCGATGGCGGTGAGGCGGAGGATGCGCCCAAAAGTCAGGTACCGCCGAGTGGTGGTGCGATAGCCCCAGTCGTAGTGGCCGTACGTGCCGCTGCGGTGCCCGCCGTATGAGGTGCCGACACCGAATCCCGAGCGAGGTTCCGTCACGGTCTCGATGGTTTCGAGGGGTTCGGTAACGCCGAAGTCGACCGTGACGAGGACCTGGGCCTCGGACGCAGTGGGCGCCGGGCGGTAGCCGAGGTCTTCGAGGGCCAGCGCAACATAGTCGGCGTACTCGCGGTATTCGAGGTCGTACTCGCGGATCGGGCCGCCCTCGACCGGGATCATCGTGTAGGTGCTGCCCCGCTCGAGGCCGCGGTCGGCGGCGAGGCCGGACACCTGCATACGCAGCCCGGGGGCCTTGCAGCCCACCAGCAGCGGCAGCGCAAGACAAACGATCACGAGTATGGTGCGCGGCTTCATGATGGGTGATGGTAGGAGGGCGCGCCTGTCTCGCACGAGAGGACGAGCGCGCTGTTCTTTGCCCCGAAGGCGAGGCAGTTGACGAGTGTGTGCAGAGTCGAGCCAGCGCCGACGGGGCGCGCGTGGATCGGTGTGTAGTCGAGGTCGCAACCGCCCTCGATGTCCGGCTCGTCGAGGTTGATCGTCGGGATCGCGAACGGGCCGGATTCGGAGCCATCGAGGTTTGCGAGGCCGGCGAGCGTAGCGACGAGCGCCGCGGCGCCCGACGCGCCCTGGGGGTGACCGATCATGGACTTCACGGAGTGGCCCGTCGTGGCGAGCGCGTGGGACTCGCCGAGCGCGGCCTTCACTGCGCGAGTCTCGGCGGCGTCGTTGAGTTGCGTGGATGTGCCGTGGTAGTGGACGATGTCGATCTGCTCGCGCTCGAGCCCGGCGCCGTCGATCGCCATGGTCATCGCCCGGGCGCACTGGAGCATGTCGGGATCGGGGCGCACGCGGTGGTAGGCGTCGCAGGTGGCGCCGTAGCCGAGGAGGCGGGCGAGTTCGGGGGCGCCGCGCTGGTGCGCAAAGTCGCGGCGTTCCAGCACGATCGCCCAGGCTCCCTCGCCGAGCACGAAGCCGTCGCGGCGCACGTCGAAGGGGCGCGAGGCGCTGGATGGAAGGCGCCCGTTGCTGCGGAAGTCGGTGGTCGAGATCACCTTGAGCAGTTCCATGCCCGCGAGGGTCTCCCAGCGGACGTGGGCGTCGGCGCCGACGACGAGCATCGCGCGCGGCGCTCCGGGGCGATCGGAACGCAGGGACTCCATCGCCTGGCCGATGGCGTCGCTGGAACTGGCGCACCCCGTTGAGACGCACAGCGACGGCCCGCGCAGGCCGAGGTTGATCGAGAGTTCGCCCGCGAGGTTGCCGTGGGTGGCGTTGGTGATCGTCCACAGGCTCAGGCCGCGGAGGGCCGATTCCGCGTCGCGGGGTTCGTAGGCGCGCTGCGCCTGGTCGAGCGTGAAGTCGATGCCCCCGGCGCCGGTGCCGAGGATCAGGCCGATGTCGTCGGCATCGGCGGCGCTGGTGTCGAGCGATGCGCCTCGAAGCGCTTCGCGGCAGGCGCTGAGCGCCATGGGGACCAGGCACGGCAGGCGCTTCAGGTCCGGCGCATCCATGGAACTGGCGGGGTCGAAGCCCGGGCACGTGGCGGCAACGGTCGAGCGGATGCGCTCGGCGCCCTCCATGCCTTCCGGGAGGAGCCGGACGCCGGACTCGCCACGGCGCAGCGCGGCGCAGAACGACCGGGCGCCGACGCCGATCGGCGAAACCGTCCCCACACCGCTGATGATGATGGGCTCGTGTGCCCGGGTCACGTTCTCACTTGATCGGCGAGTATCCCCGCTCGCTCATGATGTCCTGCTTGAAGCCCTCGGCGAGGCGCTGGGGCTCGACGTTGAACCGCGCCTCGAGCGACGCTTCCCAGTCCTTGCCCGACTTGATGTCGTCGATCCATTCCTTGAATGAGCGGGGTTTGTGCTTGAGCATGAATCGCACGAGCATATGGCTCACGGGGTAGGAATTCTCGTCGAACCACCCGCCGTTGAGGTAGGTCTGTCCCATGATCTCGGCCGGGTCGCCCCCGCCGGCGACGAAGTTGCGGGCGTGCTGCCAGTGATCGCGGGGCTCGGGCGAGTAGGCAGTCAGGTGGCCGGCGATGTAGTCCGCCAGCCCCTCGTTGGCCCAGGTCGGCAAGGGGTACGCCGCACGGTAGCGGTACATGAACGCGTGCACCGTCTCGTGGATCAGCACCGAGTTGAACGAGACGTCGTTGTCGCTCTTGAAGAACACCGTGAACGTCTCGCCGGCGCGCTGGTGGTTCAGTCCGGCTGCGTTGACTGCATTGACGCCGAACACATCGCGCTCGAAACCGATGAAATCGGCCCGCTCGCGGAAGACGAACACCGGGCATTTGCCCATGAACATCGGTGTGCCCGCCGGGATCTCCAGCGTGCGCAGGAGGGTGTCGTACATCCGGTCGAGCTCGCGGGTCCACTTCCGGTTCTCTCCGGCCGACAGGTCGCTGTAGAACAGGAACCGGTCTGTCTCGAACAGGGTGAGCGAGACGCCCGCCTGCTCCTGGAACTGCCGGCACTTGGCCTTCACGGCTTCTGTGAGCGCGGGGATGTCGCTGGGGTCGATCGGCGCCCAGGTGTGGGTCTCGCGCGTTTCTTCCTGGCGCAGGTACCCCTCGCGTACGCCTCGGCGCGGGCGCTCGAAGCCCGGTCCCGATCCGGATTCGCTTTCCTCATCAGCTTCGAACGCGCCCCAAGGGTCCTCGCCCCGTGCATGGAGTTCGATCGCTGTTTCGATCGGTGCTGCGAGCGACGCGTCCGCCTTGCGGGCGGGCGTGAAGGCGCGCTCGGCGAGGCGCTCGTCGCCGGCGATGAGCATCGTCACGCCGAGCCACACCCAATGCTCGGCGTTGCGACGGTCGATCACGCGACGCCCGATCTCGAACGCGTCGGACGCGTCGAATTCGGTCCATGCAACTCCCGAGAGTTCCGAGCCCGAGTTTCGCTCGCCTACGAAGCACGCAGCGGCGTCCCACGCGTGGATCCACTGCGCACCGGGATCGTCGGTTTCGACGAGTCCGCGGGGCAGTTTCACAGGAGGCGAGACCAGGGTTTGCTCGGGCGGGGCGCCGATCACGCCCGACACGAACGCGCAGACGCAAAGCAAACCCGGAATGAGCGTGGTGCGCGCCATGGGGCTGTAAGTATAGGTGTGGCCCCCCAGATCCCGGTCCGGGAACCTGCCAATGCGGCAGGGGCTGCCGGCGCGGCGCGGGCGCTGGTCAGTTCCTCCGGGCTCGGGGGCACGCAGGGGGCGATTTGAACCGATGAGAGGCGTTGTGGGGCGATGTCTGCGTCTGGGCACGGTGTTCGCTACGAACCGATACTCAGACAGCGGGGCACCCCGCGTAGGATTCCCGGGCTGGAACGGGTTCTCGCGAACCCGGAACAAGCCCCCGTCGCCCGGCGTTTTATCGGGTGACGACGACGGATTGGCAGAGGTCCCGGGCCGCGGCTCGGGGCCGACGACAGGGCGGGCTTCGGCCTGCCGCGCCGAGGAGGCGTGACATGTTCGAGCGATTCACAGACAGAGCGCGGAAGGTGATGGCCCTGGCCAACCAGGAAGCGCAGCGGTTCAACCACGAGTACATCGGGACCGAGCACATCCTGCTCGGCCTCGTCAAGGAGGGCTCCGGCGTCGGGGCCAACGTGCTCAAAAACCTCGACGTGGACCTGCGGAAGGTCCGGCTCGAGGTCGAGAAGCTCGTCCACTCCGGGCCGGACATGGTCACGATGGGCAAGCTGCCCCAGACGCCCCGCGCCAAGAAGGTGATCGAGTACGCGATCGAAGAGGCGCGCAACCTGAACCACAACTACGTCGGCACCGAGCACCTGCTGCTCGGCCTGCTGCGTGAGCACGACGGCGTTGCGGCGCAGGTGCTGATGAACCTCGGCCTGAAGCTCGAAGAGGTCCGCGAGGAGGTCCTGAACCTGCTCGGCGCGGGCGTCGACAAGGACGAGGGCGACCCGATCGGCGCCGGCCCGTCGCAGACCGGCTCGTCGGGCCAGAAGCAGGGTCGCAGCAAGACCCCAGCGCTCGACAGCTTCGGGCGCGATCTCACCGCGCTGGCCTCGGACGGCCAGCTCGATCCGGTGATCGGTCGCGAGAACGAGATCGAGCGCGTGATCCAGGTGCTGTGCCGTCGCACGAAGAACAACCCGGTGCTGCTGGGTGAGGCCGGCGTCGGCAAGACCGCCATCGTCGAGGGGCTGGCCCAGGCGATCGTGAACCAGGAGGTCCCCGACCTGCTGCACGACCGGCGTCTGGTGGTGCTGGACCTGGCGATGATGGTCGCTGGCACCAAGTATCGCGGCCAGTTCGAAGAGCGCATCAAGGCCGTGATGAACGAGGTGAAGCGAGCACAGAACCTGATCCTGTTCATCGACGAGCTTCACACGCTCGTCGGCGCCGGCGGCGCCGAGGGGGCGATCGACGCGTCGAACGTGCTGAAGCCTGCCCTCGCCCGCGGCGAGATCCAGTGCATCGGCGCGACGACCTTCGACGAGTACCGCAAGTACATCGAGAAGGACGCCGCTCTGGCGCGTCGCTTCCAGGCGATCACCGTCGAGCCGCCCACGGGCGAGCAGACCGTGCAGATCATCAAGGGGCTGCGCGATCGCTATGAAAGCCACCACCGTGTGAAGATCACCGACGAGGCCGTCGAGGCCGCCGTCGAGCTGAGCGGCAGGTACATCACGGGCCGGGTGCAGCCGGACAAGTCGATCGACGTGATCGACGAGGCCGGTGCGCGTGTCCGCCTGAAGACCATGACCAAGCCGCCGGATCTCGCGGACATCGAGGGCCGGATCGAGCAGCTGTCGATGGACAAGGACGAGGCCGTGAAGGCCGCGGACTACGAGAAGGCCGCGGAGCTGCGCGATCAGGTCGAGAAGCTGCGGAAGCAGAAGGAGCAGACGCAGCAGGAGTGGCGCGAGAAGGCCAAGGAGGTGGGCGGCACGGTCGATGAGGACGTCATCGCCGAGGTCGTCTCCAAGATGACCGGCGTGCCGCTGACGCGTCTCGAGAAGGAAGAGGCCGAGCGCCTGCTCCAGCTCGAGGCCGAGCTCCACAAGCGCGTCGTCAGCCAGGAGGAGGCGATCAAGTCGATCTCCAAGGCGATCCGGCGTGCCCGTGCGGGGCTGAAGGACCCGAAGCGCCCGATGGGCTCGTTCGTGTTCGTCGGTCCGTCGGGCGTCGGCAAGACGCTGCTGTCCAAGGCCCTGGCGGAGTTCATGTTCGGCGACGAGGAAGCCCTCATCCAGCTGGACATGAGCGACTACATGGAGAAGCACAACGTCTCCCGCCTCGTCGGCGCGCCTCCCGGCTACGTCGGCTACGAGGAGGGCGGCCAGCTCACCGAGCGCGTGCGCCGTCGCCCCTACGCGGTGATCCTGCTCGACGAGATCGAGAAGGCCCACCCCGACGTGTTCAACATGCTCCTCCAGATCATGGAGGAGGGTCGCCTCGTCGATTCGTTCGGTCGCAACGTCGACTTCCGCAACTGCATCCTGATCATGACGTCGAACATCGGCGCCGATCTGATCAAGGGCGGCGCGGGCTTCGGCTTCGGCAAGCGCGACTCCCAGCAGGACTTCAACTCGATGAAGGAAGTCCTGATGAAGGAGATCGAGCGCTACTTCCGCCCCGAGTTCATCAACCGCCTCGACGACGTCATCGCGTTCCGCCCGCTCACGCGGGAGAACCTGGAGATCATCGTCGACTACGAAACCAACAAGCTCCGCAACCGTCTGGAAGAGCAGGGCTGGGTGCTCGAGCTCGACCAGGAGGCAAAGGACTTCCTGATCCGCAAGGGCTACAACCCCGACTTCGGCGCACGCCCGCTGCGTCGCGCGATCAGCACCTACATGGAGGACCCGCTCTCCGAGGCGCTGCTCACCGGCGAGTTCCAGGGCAAGCACCGGATCCTCGTCAAGAAGGTCGGCGAAGAAGGCGCAGACGACGAGAAGCTGACCTTCGAGGCCACCGAGGGCGAGCCCCCGGCGAAGATGAAGGCCAAGCTGCAGCGTCAGCAGGAGCGGGCCGAGGCGGAAGCCGAGGCCGAGAAGCCGGTCGAGGCCGGCGCCGACGGCGAGGCCGGCAACGCCGAGGGCTGATCCTCCGGCACAACACCTGATCCTCTAGAGCCCGGTGTCGCCCTCGGCGGCGCCGGGCTTTTCGTTTGGGGTGCTACTCGGCGCCGAGCCCGCCGGGCGTGATGATCAGTTCCATCGCGTCGAAATCGAGGGTGAGCGCACCGGTGCGGAAGAACGCGTGCGACACGATGCCGTGGATCGGGAAGCCCAGCGCATCGTCGAGTTCTTCGGGGAAGGCCCCGAAGAGGCTCGGGACGTTCTCGCGCCTGAACGAACCGACCGAGAGCGACGGCGTGACGAACGGCGTGACGGTCACCGGGCCTCCGCCGCCCGCGCCCTGGAACGAGGGCTTGCCCTCGAGGTCGATCCCCAGTCGTTCGAGCACGGTTTCGCCGGCGAGGAACCCGTTGGCGGCAAGGCCCGTGTCGATGAACCACACAAAGGGCCCGGCGTCTTCGGGCGCACCGGCGTTGCCTTTTGCGAGCACGAGATGGCTCGCGCCGAGCCACATGGGAACAACGGTCTCGCCGTCGGTGCGCTCGCGCTCGGTGCCACGGCGCTCGAGCACGAGGCGCCCGCCGGCGTAGTCGATGGTCGCGCGGAACTTCGACAGCAGCGTCGTGCCCAGCACGCCGGAGATCTCGAGCCCGCCGAAGATGCGCCCCATGCCCTTCGAAGGCAGCAGGCTGACGGGGATGTCGTGCACCGTCGCGCCGCCGAGGCCGACTCGATCGAGCGATGAGTATTCGACCTGGGCGCGCTTGCCCCCGGCGAACATGCCTTCCTTGGAGCCGAAGCGAGGGAGTCCGAATTCGTCCGCGAGTTCGGGGTCGAGGATGAGTTCGTCGCCCCCGGTGTCGATGATGCAGTTGATCTCGCGCGTACCGCCGATTGTCAGCGCGACGACCGGGAGCGGGTCGGTGCGCACGAAGGGGACCTCCACGCGATCCCCGTTCATCTCGATCCTGTACGGCTCGGACTCGCCGAAGCTCCGCAGCTGCGCGGCACGGGCGTCGCGACCCCGGGCCTCGGCGATCTCGGCGGCTTCGGCGAACCGGTGCAGGCGCTCGATCGCTCGCTGGCGGAAGACGAGGCGGCGTTGTTCGTCGCCCGCCTCCGGCTGTGGTGTCTCGGTCAGCACCATCGCTCGCTCCGGTTCGCCTGCCATGAGCGCGAGCTGCGCGAGCCGGACGAGCGCGGCGGCTCCGCCGGGGTCCGAACGCGAGAGGACCCGGTACGCGTCCCTCGCCTCGGCGAAGCGGCCTTCACTGAGCAGTTCATCGGCGCTCTGACGCGCGTTCGCCGCGTGGGAGAGACAGAGCGTCGCGAAGAGTGCTATCCGTGAGCACGCCGGGTTCCGTGTGAGCATCGGCAACCTCCCGTTCCGCCCCTGCCAGATCACGATGCGCCGGCGGGCTCCACCTGTCCGTAATTCAGGCTTCGGAGGGATCCGGATCGGCGCGGGATCCCGCTTCTGCTTCGGCGTTCGGCGCAGGGCTCGGCGAGGCGTGGGCGCCGACGCCGTAGCGGACGATGCACCACAGCGCCCACAGGCCGTCGCTGGCGCCGATCTTCTTGCCTTCCTCGTAGGTGCGCCCCGCGTAGGTGACGGGCACCTCGAAGATGCGGGCCGGGCGATCGTCGATGCGGATGCGCGAGAGCTTGGCGACGAGCTCGGGCTCGACCCCGAACCCGGTCTCCTGGATCTCGATCTGGCGGGCGACATCGGACGTGAACGCCTTGAAGCAGCACTCGATGTCGCTGAGGTTGAGGTTGGAAAAGGCGTTGGAGAAGTGGGTGATGACGCGATTGGCGATCGAGTGCCAGTAGTAGAGGACTCGGTGTGCCGTGCCGCCCCGGAAGCGCGAGCCGACGACCGCGTCGGCGCGCCCGTCGAGGATGGGCGCGAGCACGTGGGCGTGGTCGGCCGGGTCATACTCCATGTCGGCGTCGTGGATCAGGAGGATGTCGGCGGTCTGGCGGGCGTGCTCGATCGCGGTGCGCAGGGCGGCTCCCTTGCCCATGTTGCGCGGGTGCTTGAGCAGGGTGATGTCGTCGTGCTGCGCTTCGAGCGAGCGGAGCAGGTCGGCGCTGGCGTCGGTCGAGCCGTCGTCGACGCACACGATGCGGCGCATCACGCCCTCGGGCGGCGCCGTGGCGCGCAGGCGCTCGACCGACTGCTCGACGGTGCCGGCCTCGTTGTAGACGGGCATCAGGATGGCGAGGGTGGAGCCTGGCACGTGCTGAAGGGTATCTGGGGAATGGGGGTGGTGTCTTGCGGCGGGACGGACACCAGCCCGCGGCCGCGCAGGCAATTACGAGCCCGTCGCACAAGCGGCGGGTACGTTCGACGGCGCTCGCGCCGGCGTCGCAGGAATCACGCTACTGCGTAGATTCCAGAACGCACCGGGAAGCGAGAGCGCAAGGTACCCGCCGCTTGCGCGACGGGCTCGTAGATGCGCTTCGGTACGGGGTGCGCCCCGCTCAGATCGGCAGGTCGTCGACGTCTTCGTCTTCCCACGAGCGGTCGGGGCCGCCGCCGTCGCGATGGTCGCCGACCGGGCCGGACTGGGAGCCCGGGCTGAACGAATAGCTCGGCTGCGCAGGGGCGCTGGGCTTGGGCTCGACGTGCTCCGAGCCGCCGGGCCCCTGCGGGGCGCTGTAGTGGCCCCGGGCGAGGCTCTGGAAGCGCGTGATCGGGGCGTTCCACTTGAGTTCGACGGTGCCCGTAGGCCCGTTGCGCTGCTTGGCGATGATCACCTCGGCGACGCCGGCCTTGTCGGGGTTGTCGGCGGCCCAGTCGGGGTCCTGCTGGTGGTAGTACTCCTCGCGGTGGAGGAGCATGATCACGTCGGCGTCCTGCTCGATCGATCCCGACTCGCGCAGGTCGGCCATGCGCGGGCGGTGCCCCTCGCGCTGCTCGGCGCCGCGATTGAGCTGGGCGAGGCAGACGATGGGCACGTTGAGCTCGCGGGCGAGCGCCTTCATGCCTCGCGAGATCGCGCTCACCTCGGCCTGGCGACTCTCGCGGGCTGCGCTGGGGGCGGTCATGAGCTGCATGTAATCGACCATGATGCACTTGACGTCGTGCTGGGCGACCATGCGCCGCGCCTTTGCGCGCAGAAGCAAGACGGTCAGGCCGGGCGTGTCGTCGATGTACATGCGCGCGTCGCTGAGCTTGCCGCAGGATTCGGCGAGGCGTTTGAAGTCGTCGTGGGTGAGCAGGTTCTTGCGCATCTTCTGGCTGTCGACGCCGGAGTGCGCACAGAGGAGTCGCTGGGCGACGGACTGCTTGCTCATCTCCATCGAGAAGAAGCCGACGGGCGTGTGCGGGCCTGCCTCGGCGTGGGGCGAGCCGCCGAAGGCGATCTGCTCGGCGAGGTTGAGCGCGAAGGCGGTCTTGCCCATCGAAGGGCGTGCGGCGACGACGAGCATCTCGCCGGGCTGCAGGCCGTTGGTCATCTGGTCGAGGTCGTAGAAGCCCGAGGCGATGCCGGTGATGGTGCGCCCGTGCTGGAAGTTGGCGTCGAGGATGTCGAGCGTCTCCTGGAGGAGGTGCTCGAGGGTGTCGGTGTCCATGCCGACGGCCTGGTCGGCGATCTTGAAGATGGCTTGCTCGGCGCGATCGAGAACCTCGCGGGCGGCGTCGGCCTCGCCCCCCCCGGAGTGGTAGGCGTCGTAGAGGATCTGCCCGGCGGCATCGATCAGTTTGCGCAGCTGGGCCTTCTCGCGGACGATGCGCGCGTAGTGCGGGGCGCTGCTGGCGGCGGGGACGCTCTGGGCGAGCTCGACCAGGTAGTCCTGCCCGCCGACGCTTTCGAGGACGTCCTTGTCGCGCAGCGCCTGGGTGAGCTGCACAAGGTCGCCCGAGCGATGGACGTCGTAGTTCTGGACCAGCGCCTGGTAGATCGCGGCGTGGGCCTCGGAGTAGAAGTACTCGGCGTTGGGCACCAGGCCGATGACGTCGCCCACGACCTTGGGGTCGAGGATCATCGATCCCAGCAGCGACATCTCCGCTTCCAGCGAGGCTGGGGGCAGGCGATCGAAGAGCTTCTGCAGGTCGGGGGGCGTGCCCTGGCGATCACGCCGGCGCTGCCCGGAGGGGCCGTCGGACCGGTCGCCGGTCTGGGACCTGCCCGTCATCCCCTGGAATCCCAAGCTTCCTTGCGGTGCGCTGCTCATCCGTGAGCGAGGAATGTAGCACGTCCGTCAAGGCGCCAGATTCCGCACCGGTTCCCCACACGCCGTCCCCGCCTACGCTCCGTTCATGGCCCTCCCGAACGCAGATCAGTCCGACGCCTTCGCGATCGACCAGACGCTCCCCGAGCCGCTGCCGGCGTCCCCGCTGGGTATCGCCGAGGCGTGGATCGCCGAGGCCACGGAGAACCGGGTGCAGCCCAACCCGACGGCGATGGCGCTGGCGACGATCGACCCCGACGGCACGCCGTCGGTGCGCATGGTGCTGTGCCGGCGCCGGAATCTGGCGGACGACGCCGGGTACGTCGTTTTCTTCACGAACTACACCGGTCGCAAGGCCCGGGCGCTGGACTCGACGGCGCGGGCGTCGGTGTGCTTCCACTGGGACACGCTGGACCGCCAGGTGCGGATCGAGGGTCCGGTCGTCCGATCGAGCGCTGTCGAGAGCGACGAGTACTACGCGTCGCGCCCGGTGGCCAGCCGTGTGGGGGCGTGGGCGAGCGACCAGAGCACGCCGGTGGCCTCGCGGGCGGAACTGCTGGCCAAGGTGGACGAGCAGCTGGCGCGGTTCAACGTGCGCATCGATCAGAGCGAGGACGCCGATATCCCGCGTCCCGATGGCTGGGGCGGGTACCGGATCTGGGCACGGGCCGTGGAGTTGTGGGTGGGGGGCCGGGGCCGGATCCACGACCGGGCGCGCTGGGAGCGCGAGCTGACGCCGGTGGACGAGTTCACCTACCGGGGTGGTCCGTGGAGCGGGACGCGCCTGCAGCCGTAGGGGCGCCTTCCCCGTACCCTGCCCGCATATGCCACCGACTGTCTGGATCAACGGCGGGTTCGTCGAGAGCCCCGCGGACGCATCGATCAGCGCGTTCGACGCTGGGGTGCAGCACTCCGTCGGGCTGTTCGAGACGCTGCTGGCGTGCGGGCCCGAGGGGCGCGTGTTCCGCGTCGAGAAACACATCGAGCGCCTGGCGCGATCGGCGCAGGAACTCGGGCTGACCGAATCGCTGCAGACGCGCGCGCTGGCCGAGCTTGTCGAGAGCGTGGTCGCGCGGAGCGAACTGACGGGTGAGGACACCGACCGGCGGGCGCGGGTGCGCTTGACGGTCACCGGCGGCGACCTGAACATGCTCGCCACCAGCGGCAGGGGGCCGAGCGATCCGACGGTGATGGTGCACGCCCAGCCGGCCACGGGCTACCCGGCGGAGATGTTCGAGAAGGGCGTGAGCGCCAGCATCGCCGACGCCAAGGCAAACCCGCTGGACCCGTTCACGGGGCACAAGACAGTCAACTACTGGTGGCGCCTGCGCGAGCTGCAGGTCGCCTCGGGGAAGGGCGCCGGCGAGGCGATCGTGCTGCAGGTGACGAACCATGTGACAGGCGGCGCCGTGAGCAACCTGTTCGCGGTGATGGACGGCGCGCTGGTCACGCCCCTGGCCCACGGCGAGGAGGAACCGGGGGCGATCCACGCCCCGGTGCTCCCGGGTGTCACGCGCGGGGCGATCATCGAGTGCGCCGAGCGCGCCGGGATCGGGTGCGACCGGCGCCTGGTGCCGATCGCCGACGTGCTGGACGCCGACGAGGTGTTCCTGACCAACTCGAGCTGGGGCGTGCTGCCGGTCGTGAAGATCGAGGCCAAGCCGATCGCGGGCGGCGTGCCGGGGCCCGTCACGACGAAGCTGCGCGACGCGCTCGAGACGCTGATCCGCGAGGAGCCCTGAGCGTGGCGAGCGCGCCGGCGACGTTCGAGGCGGTACGGACGATCGCGCTCGAGGGCGGACGCACGGCTGTGCTGCGCCCGGTGGCGCTGAGCGATGCGCCCGGTGTGCTCGAGTGCAATCGCAAGATTCACAGCGCGGGTGTCGGCGTGGTGCGCACCGTCGATGAACTGCCCGCGAGCGCCGAGGGCCAGGAGCGCGAACTGCGCGAATGGATAGAGGGCAAGCGCTCGGGGCCGAACGGCTCGATGGTTGTGGCGGTGCTCGACGGCGTGGTCGTCGGGGAGGCCGAGATCCGTCGCTACACCCAGGCCGGGCTGCGCCACATCGGGCACATCGGGATCGGCGTGCAGCCCGATTGCCAGGGCGTCGGCCTCGGGAGGGCCATGATGGAATGGCTCATCGACTGGGCGCGCGTCGGGCTCGGACGCGGGATCATCCGGCTGGACCTGTCGGTGTTCCACAACAATGTGCGCGCGATACGGCTCTATGAGTCGCTCGGGTTCGTCCGCGAGGGGCTGCGCAAGCGATTCGTCCGCCTTCCCGACGGCAGCGAGATCGACGACATGCTGATGGTGAAGTTCCTGGACCAGGAGAGCGGGGACAGCTAGTCGCGCCGGATGACGCGGACATTGCTCCGGAGCGAATCCCCGGGCTCCCGCCTTCCCGACCCGCTGAGGCGCTGGGCGAAACGGTTGATGGCGTAAGCGGCGCCCAGGACGAGAGCCGCGGCTCCACCCACGACGAGCGCGATCGTGCCGAGGATGACCATCACGCCGAGCGTCATGATGCCGATGACGCCGACGAGGACCCGCTGCGCCCACGTCGGCTGGCGTCCCCATTGGACGCGGACCTGCTGTGCGCGGGCCCAGGCGTCTCCGGCCGGGTTTTGCTGGGTGGGTCCCATTCCACTTCATAGTAGGGGGGCGGGGGCGCCCACTTTCACTGTTCGACAGCTTGTCCGGACGCGGGGGCCGGTTTCGGGGGATTCCACCGGGTGCGGTAGACTGCCGTTTTCCTGGCCCCGCACCCCGAGGTGACGCCGAATGGACTCTGGCCCCTCCGACACCGCTCCAGACGCGACAGCCCCCAAGGCCCGGTTCGCGCACCTCCACCTGCACACCGAGTACTCGCTTCTCGACGGCGGCAATCGCGTCGACCGGCTCGTCGAGCGCGTGAAAGAGCTCGGGATGGACGCCGTGGCGATCACGGACCACGGCAACCTGTTCGGCGCGATCGCCTTCTACCAGGCGGGAAAGGACGCGGGGATCAAGCCGATCCTCGGCGTCGAGGCGTACGTCGCCCAGGGAGATCGCAAGGACAGGACGTACACGGGCAACATCGACGGCGGGTACCACCTGGTGCTGCTGGCCGAGACGATCGAGGGCTGGCACAACCTCGTGCACCTGTGCAGCGAGGCCTACCTGACGGGCTTCTACTACAAGCCGCGCATGGACCGCGCGCTGCTGGAAGAGTGCGGCGAGGGCCTGATCGCCATCAACGGGCACCTCGGGTCCGAGCTGGCTTACCCGATGATGGAGTACGAGAAGACCGGCGACGAGGCGCACTTCCAGCGCGCCCGCGACATCGCCGAGTGGCACCTCAAGACCTTTGCGCCAACGGACGCCGGGCCCCGCTTCTTCGTGGAGCTCCAGCACCACATCCCCGAGCAGAACGCGATCAACCCGCACCTGATCCGGCTTGCGCGAGAGATGGACCTGCCGCTGGTGGCCACGAACGACTCGCACTTCCTGCGGGCCGAGGACCACGACGCCCACGACACGCTCGTGTGCATCTCGACGGGCAAGCTGAAGCACGACGAGCAGCGGATGCGCTACCCGGAGCAGATCTACGTCAAGAGCCCCGAGGAGATGCTCGAGGAGTTCGAGGGGACCGACGACGAGGGGGCGTGGCGCGAGGCGCTGGACAACACCGTCGCGATCGCCGACCGCTGCAACGTGGAGCTCGAGTTCGGGAACCACGCGCCGGTGGTGCGCGTGGTCATGCCGGACGACCCCCCCGAGTACGCCGGCGAGGCAAACCTCACCGACTGGTTCAAGGGCGTGTGCGCGGGGTACGACCTTCTGCCGTTCGACCAGACCTCGAGCGACCTCTCGGAGGACGATCTCAAGGCCGGGTGCGACGAGGCGTTGCGCCGCCTGTGCGACGCGGGGATGATCTGGCGCTACGGGCCGGAGGAGTCGAAGCGGGAGGACTACCGCGCGCGCCTCGAGCGGGAGCTCGGGATCCTCCGCGACAAGAACATCAGCGCGTACTTCCTGATCGTGTGGGACTTCGTGAACTGGGCGCGTCAGCGGGGCATCCCCGCGATCGCGCGCGGCTCGGGCGTGGGCACGATGGTCGGCTACGTGCTGGGCCTGTCGAACGCGTGCCCGGTGCGCTACGGGCTGCTGTTCGAGCGATTCACCGACCCAGACCGGACGGAGTACCCCGATATCGATATCGACCTGTGCCAGGACGGCCGGGCCGACGTGATCAATTACGTGCGAGAGAAGTACGGGCACGTGGCGCAGATCATCACGTTCGGGACGATGAAGGCACGGGCGGCGATCCGCGACGTCGGGCGCGTGCTGGACATGCCGCTGCCGGACGTCGACAAGCTGGCCAAGCTCATCCCGGAGCAACTGGGCATCACGCTCGATCGGGCGATGGAGGCGGAGCCCGATCTCAAGGAGCTCTACGACACCCAGCCCCTGGTCAAGCGGGTGATCGACAACGCGCGTGTGCTCGAGGGGCAGGCGCGCCACTCGTCGGTGCACGCTGCGGGTGTCGTGATGGCGACGCGACCGCTCGACGAGATCGTCCCGCTGTACCGCCCCCCTGGGAGCGACGATTCGACTGAATACGTGACGCAGTGGGACGGGCCGACGTGCGAGCGGGTCGGCCTGCTCAAGATGGACTTCCTCGGGCTGCGCACGCTGAGCACGATCGAGCGCGCCAAGCAGCTCATCCGCGAGTCGCTCGATGACGGGGCCATCTGGGCGGCGATCGGCAAGGACCCGGTCGAGGGCATCGATCCGCTGGACCTGGACCGCCTGGTGTTCGACGACCAGCGCGTGTTCGAAGTGTTCCGGCGGGCCGACACGACCGGCGTGTTCCAGTTCGAATCCGGGGGCATGCGCAGGCTGCTGGTGGAGATGAAGCCGGACCGTCTCGAAGACCTCATCGCTGCCAACGCACTCTTCCGGCCGGGCCCGATGGACCTGATCCCCGCGTACAACAAGCGCAAGCACGGGATGGAGGAGGTCCCCAAGGTCCACGAGATCGTCGACTCGTTCACGAGCGAGACGTACGGCGTGATGGTGTACCAGGAGCAGATCATGCAGATCGTGCACGGCCTGGGCGGCATCCCGCTGCGCTCGGCGTACACGCTCATCAAGGCGATCAGCAAGAAGAAAGAGAAGGTCATCAACGCCCAACGGGCCAGGTTCATCGAGGGCGCCGAGGAGCGGGGCCTGGCGAGGGCCAAGGCCGAAGATCTCTTCGAGATGATCCTGAAATTCGCCGGCTACGGCTTCAACAAGAGCCACTCCACCGGCTACGCGATCGTGGCGTACCAGACGGCGTTCCTGAAGACGTATTTCCCCAACCAGTACATGGCGGCGTTCCTCAGCTTCGAGTCCAAGGCGCAGAAGGTCGAAGACTGGATCAAGTACAAGGACGACTGCCGGCGCACGGTGTTCCCCTCGGGCAAGGCCGGCGTCGAGGTACGTCCGCCGGACATCAACCTCTCCGACGTCGACTTCACTGTCGTCTTCGAAGAGGGCGAGGCGTTCGACAACGAGCACGGGCACGTTCGATTCGGCCTCAGCGCGCTCAAGGGCGCCGGCCAGCGGGCGGTCGAGGCGATCGCCGCCGAGCGCAAGAAGTCCGGCGCGTTCAAGAGCCTGTACGACTTCTGCGAGCGCGTGCCGCCGGGGACCGTGAACAAGGCGACGATCGAGGCGCTTGTGACCTGCGGCGCGTTCGACAGCGTGCACGGCCAGGACGCGCGTGCTTCGATGGTCGCGACGATCGACAGCGCTGTCAGCGCCGGCCAGGAGGCCGCCAAGGACAAGGCGGCGGGCCAGGGCGGTCTGTTCGGCGGGGGCGACGCATCGCAGGCCGAGACCGACGACACGCCCGAACCCCCGCTCAAACGGGCCGAGGCGTGGGAGACCGGCGACATGCTGGCGCGCGAGAAGGACGTGCTGGGGTTCTACGTCTCCAGCCACCCGCTCGATCAGCACGAAGACGCGCTGGCGACTTTCGGGAACACGACGACGCAGAGCCTGAAATCCGCGGAGCAGGGCGCGGGCGTGATCATCGGCGGCCTTGTGAAACAAGTGCGACAGATCGTCACGCGCACCGGGAAGAACCCAGGATCGCGCATGGCCATCATGACCTTCGAGGATGTGCACGGCACGATCGACGCGGTCCTCTTCTCGCGCGTCTACAGCGAGTACGGCGAGTCGCTGCTCTCGGACTCGGTCGTGTTCATCGAGGGAACGGCCGACCACTCGCGGGGCGACCCGCAGGTGATCGTCGAGCGCGTCGTCCCGGTGGAACGTGCCGGCGCACACTTCGCGACCAACCTCGAGATCGAGATCCCTCGTGCCAGCGCAGAGCAGGGCGGCTCGGCCCGGGGCATGCTCGAGCAGATCAAGGGCCTGCTGGGCACGCACGGCGCCGCGGGCGCGACGCAGGGCTGCCGCGCCGTGCCCCTGACGTTCGTGCTGCATGCGGGCACGCATCGCGTGATGCTCGAGGCTTCGCGTGACGCAGTGGCACCGACACCGGATCTCGTGCGCCAACTCAGGGAGATCGCCGAGGGCGGCTCGGTGCGCGTGCACGGCGGCATCCGCGTCGCGCCGCCGGATCGCAACGGCCCGGGTCGGTGGCGGAACGCCAAGGGCAATGGCAACGGGAACGGCAACGGCGCGCCAAAGCGGGAGCCCGCCGGCGCCGGGGCCTAGCCGCGCACGGCGCCGTCTCCGGCGTCATCGAGCGCTTCGAGGCGTTCGGCGATGAGTCGCACAAGGCTCGCTTCGGCCTCGGGGTCTCCGAAGCGTCCAAGGCGGGCGATGATGGTCAGGTCCTGCGGGTCCCTCGGTGGGCCAGAAGGATCGCTCCATTCCACACGCAGTGTGCCGGGCTCGCCCCGGACGTTGACGAGTTCCCATTCCAGGGCTCGGGCCCCGCGCTCCCAGCGCTGGACGGACGCCCAGCCGGCCCTGGGCAGAGCCCAGCCGACGGCGGCGTCGATATCTCGTGGTCGCCCCTCGCCATCCCGGCTCGCACCGCCCGCCAGACCCAGAGTTGGGCCCTGGGGTCCGGTACACCCTGATTGGAGGAGTATGAGGGCTGTGATACCTATCAAAATGCAAACAAAAACTGGTTCAAGGGGTCGTCGACCTCGGGGTGCCCGGCTAGAATGCCGATTCAAGGTAGGAGCGAACCAGCCGCACCGGTGGCGACGCCGCGTGATCTGCGGATCGAGGCCAGCGCGAGTTTCCTGAGTGGATATCACCATCCGAGTTCCAGAGACCGTAGACCGCCTGCCGGTGTACGGGGCGGGCGAGCGGAACCTCAAGATGATCCGTGAGGGTCTCGGGGTCAAGGTATCGGCGCGCAACGACGAGGTCAGGCTCAGCGGCCAGACCGGGGCCGTCGAGGCCGCCCGCAGGGTGGTGGACGGCCTGATCGACGCCGCCCAGCGGGGCGAGGCCCCGGATCGCCAGAAGGTGCTGGACACGATCGCCGAGGCGGGTTGGTCGTCGAAGCGCCGGATCCCAAGCCCTCAGCAGGTTGTGTCTCCAGCGGATATCGATTCGTCCCGCCTGGATGTCTATGTGTCGGGGCGCCACATCGCGCCCAAGAGCGACAACCAGCGCGTGTACATCGAGGCCCTGCTGCAGCAGGACCTGGTGTTCGGCGTCGGCCCGGCGGGGACGGGCAAGACCTACCTCGCTGTTGCCGCGGCGGTTCACCAGTTGCGCTCCGGGCGATTCAAGCGGGCGGTGCTGGCGCGTCCGGCGGTTGAGGCCGGCGAGAAGCTCGGGTTCCTCCCGGGCGACCAGTTCGCGAAGGTGAACCCGTACCTGCGTCCCTTGCTCGACGCGCTGACCGACATGCTCGAGGAGCGCACGCTGAACCAGTTCCTGCAGACCGGCGTGATCGAGGTGGTGCCCCTGGCGTTCATGCGGGGGCGCACGCTGAACGATGCGCTGATCATCCTCGATGAAGCCCAGAACACGACGCGCGCCCAGATGCAGATGTTCCTGACGCGCATGGGGCAGCGCTCCAAGATGGTCGTCACCGGCGACGCGACGCAGATCGACCTGCCCGAGCGGGGCGAGAGCGGCCTGCTCGACGCGATGGCGAGGCTCGGCGATGTCGAGGGCGTCGCGTTCTGCATGCTCGACAAGGTCGATGTCGTGCGCCACCCGCTGGTGCAGCGCGTGATCGAGGCCTACGAGAGCAATGGGGAGGCCGGCGATGCCTGAACGCCCACGGTCACAGCGTGGCGTCCGCCAGCGCCGGCTCGCGCGCGCGCGTCTCGGGGAGACCTGGGCCGCGTTCCGCGAGGCGTCATCGAACCGGATCTTCGCGAGCGCAACGCTCTCGGTGCTCGCGCTGGTGCTCATCGGCACGATGGCGATCGAACTCACCCGGTCCCGCGTGCTCCCCGTCGCGGGGCGAGTGGCGAACGACACCCGGGCGGTGCGTGTGGACTTCGACGTCCCGGACCCCCGCGCGACCGAGCGTGCGCGCGAGGCGGCCCGCCTCTCGGCGCCGCGGGTGTATGTGCAGGTCGATGCCCCGCGGCGGGAACTCGAGGCCTCGCTCATGGCCCTGCCCACGGCCCTGGCGTCTGCAGAGACGCTCGAGGACGTGGCCCAGGAAATCAGGGAGGCATACCAGCTCACGGAGCGCCAGCTCCGTGCGGTGCGCGACGAAGCCGACACCGAGCGCGACGCCGCCCAATGGCAGGAGCGTGTGGCGCGCCTGATGGCATCGCTGCAGCAGCGTCCGATGCTGACGCAGCAGGAGTTTCAACTCGCATTCGACGACCCGGCGTCGCAATTGGAGTTGGTGCTCAACGAGAACGAGACGATCCGCGTCGCGAAAGTGCGGGCCCTGAACATCGAGGGCGACCTGGCGCGCGACGTGCGTGACATGGTCAGCGCCGCGGGGTTCATCGGCGCCCTGCGCGAGGTGGTGCAGCAACGCCTGGCCAACGAGCCCGAGGCGATGTTCGTGTTCAACGAATCGGCGACGGGCGACAGGCGGGCCGAAGCCGCCGAGCGCGTCGATCCGGTGCGCGTGATGCACCGCGAGGGCGAGGTGCTCGCGCAGCGCGGGACGGTCATCGATGACGCCGCCCATGCGCTGATCGTCGAGGAAGCCCGGGCGTACCGCGAGTCGCGATCGGCTCTGCAACTCGGGGCGCGCTGGGGTGCGGCGCTGGGGATCTCGACACTGGTTTTCGGGATGTACGGCCTGTACATGTGGCTGTTCGGGCGCGACCTGATGAGCCTGCGCAGGCGGATCGGGGCGCTGGCCTCGATCCTCGGCGTGGGCGTGGCGTTGAGCGTATGGGCGGCGGTCATGAACCCCGGGGCGGTGTGGGCGGCGGCGATCGCTCCAGTGCTGTTCACATCGATGATCGTGATCATCGTGCTCGATGCCCGGATCGGCGTGGTGTCGGCGGCGACACAGGGCACAATCGTCGCGGCGGCGCTCGGCGCCCCGATCGGGCTGCTGGCGGCGACCGTCGCCGGAGCGGGGGTGGCGGGTTGGCGCCTGCGTGACCTGCGTTCGAGGAACGATGTCGTCCGCAGCGCCATCTGGGTGGGTGTCGCGATGCTGGTCGCGTGCGCTGTGATGGCGCTGGGCGCCCGGCCCCTCGTGCCCGAGGTCTGGATCGAGATCGCCAGCGACGCGGCGCTCGCCGGCGCTGCCGGGTTCGTGGCGTGCGCGTTCACGCTCATCGTGCTGCCGTCGATGGAGAAGCTCTTTGACGTCACCACGGGCATGACGCTGAGCGAACTGCGCGATCCGAAGCAGCCGCTGCTTCGCCAGTTGCAGCAGAAGGCGCCGGGAACGTTCAACCACTCGCACACGGTGGCGACACTCGCCGAGGCCGCCGCCGACGCGATCGGCGCCGACGGTCTGCACGTGTATGTCGGTGCGCTCTACCACGACATCGGGAAGATGAACAAGCCCGATTACTTCGTGGAGAACCAGGCGCCGGGGTTCAACCGTCACGAGAAGCTGAGCCCGGCGATGAGCCTGCTGGTGATCGTGGGGCACGTGAAGGACGGCGTGGAGATGGCTCGCGAGTACGGGCTGCCCCAGTCGCTGTCTCGCTACATCGAGACGCACCACGGCACGACGCTGGTGAGCTATTTCTACGATCGCGCCCGCAAGCAGGCGGAGCGCGACGTCGACGACGACGGGCCGGAGGAGATCGAGTACCGCTACCCGGGCCCGCGCCCGCAGACGCGCGAGCAGGCCATCCTGATGCTGTGCGACACCGTCGAATCGGCGACTCGGGCTATGCCAGAACCGACGCCGGCGCGCATCGCGGCGCTCGTGCGCGAGATGGCCAACGCACGCCTGATGGACGGGCAGTTCGACGACTGTGCGCTGACCCTCAGCGAGCTTCGCCAGATCGAGGCCGCCGTGACCAAGACGCTGTGCTCGATCTACCACGGACGCATCGCCTACCCGAAGGACGAAGGCGAGAAGACCGACACCCAGCAGGGCGGCGCGCCTCCGGCTGCGCAGTCTGCGTCATAGAGCACGACTCAGTCGGCGGTGATATCGCGGCGCTCCGTGACGAGTCGCACCGCTTCGGCGATCGCGCGATCAAGATCGTCGTTCTCGACATACGCGTCGTAGATGCCGCTCTCGCGGGCCGAGGCGATCTCGGTCTGGGCGTGCTCGAATCGCTTGCGGATCGCCTCGTCGCTGTCGCGCTTGCGGCTGCGCAGGCGCTCAAGGAGCGTGGCTTCGTCGGGGGGCAGGATGAAGATCGCGAACGCATCGGGCATCGCCCGCTTGACCTGCTTGGCGCCCTGCACGTCGATGTCGAGGATCACCAGGCGCCCGCGTTGGAGCTGCACCTCGACCGGCGCGCGCAGCGTGCCGTACTTGTTGCCCACGTAGACGGCGTGCTCGAGGAACTCGTCCGCCTCGACCTTCGCGTCGAACTGCTCGTCGGTGAGGAAGTGGTAGTCGACACCGTCGGTATCCGCGTCGCTCTTGGGGCGGGTGGTGGCGCTGATGCTGAAGATGCTGCCAGGGATCGATCGCTCGACGGCGCGGGTGATCGTGGTCTTCCCGACGCCCGAGGGGCCCGAGATGACCAGCAGCAGACCGTTGTCGGTGTCGCTGGGCAGGCGGTGGGGCTCGCTCGGGGTGGTCACGGCTGTGGCCTCCTTGCTCATGGGCACACGATAGCGGAAGCCCGGGCTCCCGCCGGCGGTATGGCCTAGCGTACGCCCGACCACGAGACCTTCCGGAAGAGAGAGGCACCCCCATGACGACCCCGATCAGGACCTGGATCATCGCCTGCGCGACCGTTCTCGCATCTTCAGCCGCGATTGGTGTGCCGCTGACAGACGAGGAGGTCGCGCGGGTCCGCGAGGGGATCATGACCAACTACAGGGCACTCCAGGAAGAAGGCGTCGAGATCACCGAACAAGTGTTGGGCGAACTCGCCGACGAGGGCATCGCAGGCATCGAAGACTTCGGGGACCTCTCGCTCGATCAGATCGGGTCGCTCGCGTCGTTCCTGGCCTACTCGGCGCGCAGGGGCGAACTCGTCGAGCACCTGTCCGGGATCGCCTCGCAGGAAACCGGCGAAGGAGCTGTGGCGATGATGTACATCGCCACGTTCATCGACGCCGACGCCGAGGGCGGCGCGGCGCAACTCGAGGACGCCTTCAGGCGTGCCGCGGCGCACCCCGCGATGCCGGGCGCGCTGGTCGACGGCTCGACGCTGAACCTCTACCAGTCGATGGGGCGTTACGGGCGCGCCGACGTCGCGGCTGCGGCGTTCGATGACGAACCGGAGCTGATGCTGCGACTGCTCCCGGACGGGCTGTCGAGCGTGGGGCTGCGCTCGTCGTCGTTCCTTCTTGATGCCGCCGGCGCGATGGACGCACCGGCATCCGATCGTGCGCGAACCCTGCTGCGCGAGCGCATGCTCGAGATCGCAACGGCGGGCATGGCCGGCGAAAGCGCCAACGAGAGCGGGAGCCGCTCCAGCTACACGAGCTCGCACGGATTCCTGAACGGCGCGTTCGCGCGCGGTGAGCTCGTCGACCACGGGCTGCCGGCGCTCGACATTCTCTGGTCGAGCGACCCCGAGATCTCGAGCTTCGGGGATCTGCGGGGCAGCGTTGTCGTGCTCGACTTCTGGGCGACCTGGTGCGGCCCGTGCATCGCGAGCTTCCCCCACATGCGTGAGATGGTCGAGCATTACGCCGACTACCCGGTGCGCCTGATCGGCGTGACGAGCCTGCAAGGGCGCCACTACGGGCTCGAGCGCGTGCGGACGGACACCTCGGAAAACCCCGAGCTCGAGTACGAACTGATGGCCGAGTTGATGCCGCAGCGTGAGATGACGTGGGACGTCGTGTTCACCGAACAGAGCGTCTACAACCAGGACTTCGGGATCATCGGCATCCCGTATGTCGCGGTGGTCGACGCGGAGGGGATCGTGCGGAAAATCGCCCTGCACCCGACGCTGAACGCCGACGAGCTCGACGAAGCGATCCGCGATGCGCTGGTCGACGCGGGGCACGCCGCCCCCGGGCCGATGGGGCACGACGAGCATTCGGACGCCACGGAGCGCTAGCTACTCGCGCAGCGCCGCGGTGTTGGCGACGATCTCGAACGGGATCAGGCGCTCGGCGACGCCCGCCGAGGCGCGGTCCTTGATCGTGAGCTTCAGGCGGTAGCTCCCGACCCCGAGGGTCGCGGGCAGATCAACGCGCTGGAGGACGAAGAAGTCTCGGCGCTGGCGGCGCGAGAAATCGGTGATGAGCTGGTCGGGCTTGCGCCAGACGAGCGCGTCGGCGTCGGACCCGACGTGGTAGAGCCGGAGGTCCATGCTCAGAGCAACCTCGTATCCCCATTCGGAGTCGCGAGAGGCCGACGTGTGCGAGAAGCGGTCGAGCTCGGCATAGACAATGAAGCTGATGGGCCTCGCGGCGAGGAAGCGGTGCTCGTCGTTGAACGTCGGCAGCTCGCGGAAGTTGCCGAATCCGTCGACGCGCGTGCAGAGGTGTGCGCTGCTGATGATGATCGGGCGCCACGCGTCGAGGCCGTCGGCCAGGGCGCGGGCATCGTCGGCGATGGCCGCGGGATCATCGGCCGAATCGAGACGATCGCGGACGGCGGTCGCGAACGTGCGCCACTCGGTGGCGATCTCCTCGTCGCGCGGGGGCATGGACACGCCGGGCTCGTCCTCTCCCAGGACACCGGGGTGCGCGATCTCGAGCGCGCCGAGTCGCACGAGTTCCGAGACGGGCATGGGCGAGAACGCGGCTTCGGCACGCAGGAACGACCCGAGCTCGTGCGCGCCCGCTTCGGCCCTCTCGCGCGGCGTGGGCTCCGGCTCGGCGGGCGCCGGCGGATCAGATTCGGTGTCTTCGGCCAACTCGATAGGTTCGGCGACGGGCGTGGGTGTCGAGGGGGCGTCGTCGATCGCCATCGAGGGACCGGTGTTGGATTGCGCGTCCGGGCTGGTGGTGTCGAGCGTCGGATCGGCCTGGGTCGCCTGGGGAGCGGCGGTGATGGCAGGGGTGGCGGGCGCCTGGTCTGGTTCGGCGACGCTCACCGAGGCGTTCTGCTGGGCTTCTTCCATGAGCGCCAGCAGCTCCTCGGTGGACTGCTCTGGCATGCCGGCGACGCTGCCGCGCGGGAACGCGGGGCCGTCTGAGGCGACCTGGTCGAGGCCGGTGTTGACGGTCGGCGTCTGCGCCGTCGAGCGCTGGCTCCCGGTCTGGCAGCCCGCTGCGATGGCGAGCGCGGGGGTGACGGCGAGCAGTACGGGGAGCGATCGTCTTGGGTGCATGGCTTGGAGCGTCCTGCGTGGGCCTTGCGATAGTCGGGAATGCGGGCGTCCTGCCCGGTGCGCACTAGCGCCTATCGGCCCCGGCGCGGGCGGCCCTTGCGAATCGGATCGCCAGCATCTCGAGCCCGAGGCGGGCGTCGGTCTGCCCGGTCTTGGCCCGGAAATCCGCTTCGATCGCGTCGTCGAGGAGGCGGGCGGCTTCGTGCACACCGATGCGCGACCCAACCTGTCGCGCCATCTGTCCGGACTGGCCCCAGAGCTTGGCGGACTTGCCCGCGCCGGCGGGGGGCACGCCCCTGTCGATGTCCCGCGCGACGGCGTGCACCTTCTTGGCGAGATCAATGGCCGCCCAGCGGAGGGGGACTGGGTCGATCCGCGCGACGTCGACCATCTCGCGGATTCTCGCGAGCGCTGTCGTCGGATCCGGGTGGAGCAGATCGTCCTGGATCACCCAGGCCTTTTCGTCGCCGCGGCGTTGCGCGCCGACCATGCGATCGACGAGCTCGCCGGTAATCACCGCCTCTTCGGCACCCGGCGCGAGCTTGGCGATGTGCGAAGTCAACGGGCCGGTCTCGGTGCCGACGCGCTCGACGAGAAGCTCCGCGCCCTCTGGGGCCAGGGTGACCCGGTGGCGCTCCCGGGCGTGCTTGACCGCCCACGCGCGGGCCTGGGCCGGCTTGAGCGGGTCGCAACTGACGATCACGCCGACGCCGGGGATCAGCTTGTCGAGCTTCCCGGGGCGCCACGTGGGGGCGCGCAGGACGAGCGTGGCGCCCTCGACGGGTGCCTGGGCGTAGCGCTCGAACATGGGGCGGGCGTCTTCCTTGACCAGTTCGTGGGCGTCGTCGACCACAACGAGCTTGTGCTGGCCCATGAGGCCGAGGCTTCGGCACTCGTCGAGCACGTCGCCCGCCTGGGCTTCCTGCCCGCTGAACCGGACAAGGTCCACGGTCTCGCCGGCGGCCTCGAGGGCGTCGCGCAGCTTCTGCGTGTAGAGGTTCCTCAGTCCGGCGTCGGGGCCCTTGAGGAGGACGACGCGGTGCTCGGGCCCCGGGGAGGCCTTGGCGCTCCTGGAAGCTGTCTTCTTCTTCGCCACGGCCCCAAGATACCGGCGCCGGCCCGCGGGGGCCCTCGCTCCCCCCTCACGCGGCCCGCGACGGCGGGTTACACTCACCGGTCCGACGGGCCCGGATCGCTTGCCGCTGGTGGGATCCGATGGCAGGCACGCTCGCACCGGACCTGTTCCGGTCGCGATCGACGCCGCGGGGCCCGCCGGGCGCAGTTCCGGCCGCGCGCGCCTCGCTCCGGTCGCTGGAAAGGAGACGATCCCCGAATGGCTGCTCACACCGTCGAAAACATCCGCAACATCGCTCTCGTGGGCCACAGCGGCTCCGGCAAGACCACGCTCGCCGAGTCGATCCTCGCCAAGCTGGGCGCGATCGGTCGCGCCGGCCAGGTCGAAGAGGGCAACACCGTCTTTGACCACGAGCCCGAAGAGAAGGAGCACAAGCACTCGCTGAGCCTCTCGATCGCGAGCTTCGACAACGACGGCTTGCACTTCAACCTGATCGACACGCCGGGCTACCCGGACTTCTTCGGTCAGGCACTGAGCGCCTTCCCGGCGGTCGAGATCCTGGCGATGGTCATCGGCGCCGACAAGGGCATCCAGACCACGCACCGGCGCCTGATGCAGGTGGCCTCGGAGCGCAACCTGCCGCGGATGATCATCATCAACAAGATCGATGATCACGTGGGCGACTGCGAGACGCTGCTGGCGACGATCCGCGAGTCGTTCGGGAACGAGTGCCTGCCTCTGAACCTGCCTTCCAGCGGCGGGACCGATGTGGTCGACGTGTGGGACGAGGCCGCGGGCGACGCCGACTTCTCGTCGGTTGCCGAGGCGCACCAGCAGATCATCGACCAGGCGGTCGAGGTCGACGAAGAGTTGATGGAGACCTACCTGGAGACGGGCGAGGTCGACAAGGACAAGCTGCACCACGCCTTCGAGCGTGCGCTGCGCGAGGGGCACCTGGTGCCGGTCGTGTTCACCAGCGCCCGCTCGGGAGCCGGCCTGGACGACCTGCTGCACATCCTGCGCAAGCACTGTCCCAACCCATCGGAGGGCAACCCGCGTCCGTTCCAGATGATCGACGACAGCGGTGATCGCGAGGACTGGTTCCCCGAGGCGGACCCGTCCAAGGAGACCGTCGGGCACATCTTCAAGGTGACGACCGACCAGTTCGTCGGGAAGCTCGCCTACGTGCGCCTGCATCAGGGCACGCTGACGCCGGGCTCGTCGATCCATCTCGACGACGGCAAGAAGGCGATCCGCGTCAGCCACCTGTACGAGATCTTCGGGAAGGAAACCAAGGAGCTCGAGAAGGCGGTGGCGGGTGACATCATCGCGCTGGCCAAGATCGATGATCTCCACACCGGGGGCGTCCTGCACTCGTCGACCGATAAGGCGGGCCTGGTGTTCAAGAGCCTGCCGATGCCGAAACCGATGTTCGGCCTCGCGGTAGAGGCCAAGAGCCGCAACGACGAGAGCAAGATCGGTCAGGCATTGCAGAAGCTCGTAGACGAGGATCCGACGTTCCAGGTCGATCGCGTGGCCGCGACGCACGAGACGGTTGCGCGCGGGCTGGGCGAACTGCACATGCGCGTGCTGCTCGAGAAGCTCAAGAACCGGTTTAACGTCGAGGTCGACACCCGCCCGCCCAAGGTCGCCTACAAGGAAACGATCACGGCGCAGGCCGAGGGCCACCACCGCCACAAGAAGCAGACCGGCGGCGCCGGGCAGTTCGGCGAGGTGTACCTCAAGGTCGAGCCGCTGCCCGACGGAGAGGCCAACGGCGACGGGTTTGAGTTCCTCGACGAGACGGTCGGTGGCTCGATCCCGCGCCAGTTCATGCCCGCGATCGAGAAGGGCATCCGCCAGGCGCTCGTGGAGGGCGCGGTCGCCGGGTACCCGATGTCCGGTGTGCGCGTGCGCGTCTACGACGGCAAGTACCACCCGGTCGATTCCAAGGAAGTCGCGTTCGTGACGGCGGGCAAGCGGGCGTTCATCGACGCCGTGAACAAGGCGCGCCCGGCGCTCATGGAGCCGTTCGTCGATGTCGAGATCACGGTGCCCTCGTCGAACATGGGCGACATCACGGCGGATATCTCGGGCAAGCGCGGTCAGGTGCAGAACACCGACTACCTGCCCGGCGACCTGTGCGTGGTCCAGGCGAAGGTGCCGCTGGCCGAAATGAGTCAGTACTCCAACCAGCTCAAGAGCATGTCGGGCGGCCAGGGCTCCTACGTGATGGACTACAGCCACGACGAGCAGACGCCGCCGAACGTGCAGGCCGAGATTGTTGCCGCGTTCAAGCCGGCGGGCGACGAGGACTAGCATCCCCCGTCACCCCGGCCCCACGGAGAAGAACACGATGCCCTGCTGGATGAGAACCGCGTGTGTTTCCCTGCTTCTCACCCTCGGCGCTCCCTGCGCGCTGGCTCAGGACGGAACCGATCAGAACGCGCCGGCGGACGACGCGCCGCTGGAGTGGGAGCTCGACCCGACGCTGCAGGCGGCCCGGGCCGAGCGCCTGCGCCGGGTGACGTGGGACATGATCGAGGCATCCAAGGGGAACCTCTCGCACATCAGACGGGGCAACTTCTCCCAGGAAGCCCTCGACGACGGCATGTTCGACGAGGTGCTGTCGCGGTTCACCCAGATCGACGCGCAGACCGGGGGGCTGGAGTTCGTCGCGATCCGAAAGATCGACGACTACACGATGCAGGCCTGGCTGCTCCTGCCGGCCAACAACCAGATGTACGACCTGGTGGTCTGGCTCGAGCGGAGCCCGCCTTTCGGCATCGATGGCATGACGATGGGCGAGTCGCAGGGCGTGCCCGACAACCTGGTCGCCGGCTGGGACGAGGTCGGGCCGCTATTGGATGAACTCGATTTCCAGGCAGGCATGGCCGTATACGAACTCACGGACGACGGAGGGCTCGCGCCGATCTTCCTGCAGAACGAGGACGCCCCGGTCAACGTCAACACCATGGCGCATCTCTGGGTGCTCGGGCTGCTGAACGACTCGATCATCGCGGGAGACGCCACGTGGAGCGACACCTATCCCGTCAACGACCTGCTCAAGTGCCCCGCGCCGGGGACCGTGTACCGCACACCCCCGCGCACAGAGTTGACGCTCCGCGAGTACGTGGCCTTCATGCTCGATAAGGGTGAGTGCTCGGCGATCAACCACCTGATCACAGTCCTGGGCCAGGAACGCGTCACGCGCTACTTCCGCGAGTCCCTCGGGGTAGACGTCGGCGAAAACGTTCGCGAGGTGGATCCGTTCCTGAAGTTTCACGAGGCCTATGCGCTGAAGTGCTCCCCGAGGAACGATCTCCTGCGCGAATATGCCGCGGCGGACCCGGCGGAGCGCTGGCGCATGCTCGAAGAAGACGTGAATTGGTTCCTGATGGACGAAGCGCTCTTCGTCAGTTGGCGGGCCCCGAACCATGTCGACTCGGTCGGTTGGTTCGCCTCGCCGAAGCAGATCTGCGAGCAGGTCGCGCGTCTGTGGGCGATGACCCAGTCACGCCCGGATCTGTTTTCGGATCAGATCGGCCTGATGCGCGGCCCCGCCCGGATCGATGTCGCCGATGTGTGGGACGTCGCCTGGGTCCGCGAAGGCCAGGAGCCCGGCGCACAATCCAAGGCGTGGCTGTTCAGGGGCAACGACGGGCGTGTGTTCGTCATGGCCGCCGCGTTCATGGATCCGCAGCGGGATATCGTCGACGACCTCCGCCAGAACGACGCGGTCTTCGGCGCGCTCGAACTGCTCGAGACCGAGGGCGTGCGCGTCGACGATTAGCGGGCGCCTCTTACGAGCCGATCAATTCCAGCAGCATCTCGCGGACCCGCTTCGCGTCGGCGCGCCCGCCCGAGAGCTTCATCGCTCCGCCCACGAGGCGTCCGATCGCCTGCTGCTTGCCCGAACGCACATCTTCGACGGCCTTGGTGTTGGCCGGGTCGGCGATCACCTGGCGGCACCACTCGGTGAGCGCACCATCATCCGACACCTGCAGAAGGCCGAGACGCTCGGCGATCGATCGCGCATCGTCGTCGGACTCGGTGAGCGCCGCGAAGACCTGGTCGACGGCCGACGAGCCGATGTCGCCGGCGAGCCGGAGTGCGACGAGCCCCGCGAGCTGGTCCGGGCTGATACCGAGTTCCCCGACAGTGCACGAGCGTTCGTTGGCGAGCTTGTTGCCCTGCTGCAGCACGAGGTTGGCCAGCGCTTTGGCGCACTGCTCCAGCTCGATAGCTCCCGCGCTCCGCGCGGCGATCTCGAACGAGGCGTCGAACAGATCGGCGCTGGCGACCTCGCTCGCAAGCCCGCGGGCGTCTTTCACACCGAGTCCTAGATCGTCCTGGTATCGACGCGCGCGGGCATGGGGCAGCTCTGGAAGCGTCTCGCGGACCCGCTCGACCCATTCCCGATCGATGTCGAGCGGCGCGAGGTCGGGGTCCGGGAAGTAGCGGTAGTCGTGGGCGTCTTCCTTCTCGCGCTGGAGGACGGTCGCTGCGCGTGCGTCGTCCCAGCCGCGCGTGGACTTTGCGCCGGGGCCCATCTCGCGCCCGTCCTCGAGGAATCGCTTGGGCTGCTGTGCCTGCTCGTACTCGATCGCGCCGCGGACGGCGCGGAACGAGTTGAGGTTCTTGATCTCGACGATCGGGGTGCGGACGGTCCGCCCGCCTTCGAACTCGAGTTCCATATTGATGTTGGGCTCGAAGCGCATGTGCCCGCGCTGCATCACGCCCTCGGTGACGCCGAGTGCGCAGCAGGTGGCGTGGAGCATCTGGGCGAAGGCCACGGCCTCCTCGGCGCTGCGCATATCGGGTGCGGTCACGATCTCGAGCAGCGCGGTGCCGGCGCGATTGAGATCGATGATCGAGTAGTCGATCGCCTTGCCGCCGGGCCACTCGTGGAGGAGCTTGCCGGCGTCTTCCTCGAGGTGGGCGCGGATGATGCCCACTCGACACAACGTCTCAGACCCGTCGCTGTCGGGGTCGGGCACGTCGACGGCGCCGTCGAAACACAGGGGCAGGTCGTACTGGCTGATCTGGTAGCCCTTGGGGAGGTCTGGGTAGAAATACCCCTTTCTGTCCCACTTGGTGCGCTCGGCGATGGAGCAGCCCAGCGCGAGCCCGACGCGCATCGACAGTTCGATCGCGCTGCGATTGAGCACGGGGAGCGCGCCGGGCAGGCCCAGAACCACCGGGTCGAGCAGCGAATTCGGCTCGGCGTCCTCCATCTCCGCGTGCGCGGGCGAGGGCGCTCGGCAGAACATCTTGCTCCGCGTCGAGAGCTCGACATGGATCTCCATCCCGACGATCAGCGTTGAGCGCACTATGCCCGCCATGGCCGGGCGATACTACCAATCCCTGCGGCTACAATGCCCGCCCATGTCCAGACGAGTCGTCATCACCGGCGCGGGCGCCGTGTCAGGATTCGGATACGGCGCGGGCGCCCTGTGGGAGGGCCTGTGCGCCGGGTCTTCCGCGATCGCGCCCATCGAGGCGTTCGATGCTGCGGGGATGCGATGCGGGCTCGGCGTCGAGGCCCGCGGGTTCTCGGCCAAGGACCATGTCCCCAAGAGCTATCGCAAGGCAGTCAAGGTGATGGCGCGGGACATTGAGCTTGCGGTCGGCGCCGCCAAGGACGCCGTGGAGCGCGCCGGCATCGTGACCAAGGGTGCGGGCGACGGCGCCGAGCCGACGTACCGGCCAGACCAGGTGGGCTGCCAGATCGGCGCCGGGCTGATCGCGGCCGATGTCTCCGAACTCGCGATGGCGCTGTCGACCTCGACCGACGACTCGGGCAGGTTCAGCTACCAGGCGTGGGGGGAGAGCGGCATCAACAACCTCACGCCGCTGTGGCTGCTGAAGTACCTGCCCAACATGCTCGCGTGCCACGTGACGATCATCCACGAGGCGTGCGGCCCGTCGAACACCATCACGTGCGGCGAGGCGAGCGGCCTGCTGTCGATCGGTGAGTCGCTGCGTGTGATCCAGCGCTCCGACGCCGAGTTGTGCTTCTCCGGCGGGGCGGAATCGAAGGTCAACCCGATGGGCGTGCTCAGGCTGGAGTACGCCGGTCGCCTCGCGGGCGCCGAAGACTGCGAGGGCGTGGCCCCAGAGTCGATCGTGCGTCCGTACGACCCGGGTTCGCCCGGCGGGGTCGTCGGCGAGGGCGCGGGCATCCTGCTCCTGGAGGCCCGGGACTCCGCCGAAGCGCGCGGGGCCGACGCGCTCGCCGAGATCGTCGGGTTCGGCGCCGGGCAGTCTCCACGGTCCACGGAGCCCGAGCAGCGCGCAGAGGGACTGACGATCGCGGTCGAGAACGCCCTCAGCGAGGCGGGGCTCGAGCCGGGCGAGATCGACGCCATCATGCCCGCGGCGACCGGCGTTCCGAGGCTCGACGAGACCGAAGCGCACGCGCTGCAGTCGGTGTTCGGACCCGGCGCTTCGGGCACCCCGCTCATCACGCTGCCGGGCGCTATCGGGGATACGATGGCGGGCGCGGGCGCTCTGCAGGCGTGCGTTGGAGCGATGTGCGTCAAGGAGCAGAGGCTCCCGGCTCGCCTGCACGGCGGCTCGCCGGCGCACGGGATGGACGCCGGCGCGTCCGAGTCTCGCGAGGCGAAGCTCGAGCGCGTGCTGGTGTGCACGGGCTCGCTCGGGGGACAGAACGCGGCGCTCGTGCTCGCCCGGGCCTGAGCGCCGGGAGGGGGATCCGGGGAGGACGGCGGAGCGCGGTCGCGCGGCGCGGAAGCGTCTCGCGGGCATTCGATCAACGCTCGGGAGCGAGCAGCCGGCCATGTGTTCCGCCTGCCGTGCTCCCCCACACCTATGAGGCACTACACATGAATCGCCACTCGCACGGACCGTCGAAGCGCCCGACCCTCAGCAACGAGGAGTTGGATCCGGCGCTCACGGAAGTCAGCCGCAAGGTCATCGGCTGCGCGATCGAGCTCCACAAGGCGCTCGGCCCCGGCTTCGGCGCCTCGGCCTACGAGAACGCCCTGTCGAACGACCTGAGCGACGAGGGCGTCGCGCACTCGGTCGGCCACGAGTTCCCGCTGATGCACAAGGGCAAGCAGGTCGGCACGTTCCGCGCCGGCCTGTTCGTCGACAACCGGTTCATTGTCTGGGTGCTGGCCAGCGAGGACGAGGTGAGCGGGTTCGAGCGCACGGCGCTGCGGGCGCACCTGCGGGCCGCGGATCTCGAGCTCGGGCTGATCATCAACTTCCACCGTCGTCGCCTGAAGGACGGCGGGCTCGTGCGTGTGCTGAACCCCGACAAGCTCGAGTCGCTGCGCGGCTCGGATGAGTACGACGACAGCCCCGCAGAAGCCGCGTCGGTCGCGGACGCCGACTGAGAGACGACCAGCACCCGCCGGAGGGCATGGAGCGCATGATCGACGATCGCTCGCGCGTAGTAATTACAGGCATGGGCTGGGTCACGCCTCTCGGTCACGACGTGACGAGCGTGTGGTCCAAGCTCCTGGCCGGCCAGAGCGCGATGGGGCCGATCACGCGCTTCGACGCTAAGTCGTTTACGACGAACTTCGCCGCCGAGGTGCGCGATTTCTCGCTCGACGGGTTCCTCGCGGACACGTCTGCGCACGAGGGCGCGCACCGGAACTCGCAGTACGCCCTGGCTGCGGCGGCTCAGGCCTGGCGCCAGGCCGGGCTGGGTGATGTGTCGAAGCCGGGCCATCCGCACTCGGGGCACCCGAGTCTCGAGCCGCGCAGGCTGGGGATCTACCTGGGTGCCGGCGAGGGGATCCTCGATTTCGACAACTACGTGAGCGCGAACCTCGCGGGCTGGGACCCCGAGTCGCGCACGATGCGGGGTTCGGAGTGGGGGCGTGTTGCGCACGAGACAATGACGCCGGTGTGCGAGCTCGAGCAGGAACCGAACATGCCGCTGGCGCACATCGCCGAGGCGTTCTGCGCTCGGGGCCCGGCGTACAACACGCTCACGGCGTGCGCGGCGTCCACGCAGGCGACGGGCGAGGCCACGGAGATCCTGCGCCGGGGCGACGCCGACGTCATGATCGCCGGCGGCGCGCACACGATGATCCACCCGCTGGGCATCACGGGATTCATCCGACTGACGGCGCTCAGCGCCGCGAGCGACGATCCGGTCCGCGCCAGCAGGCCCTTCGACGCGACGCGCAACGGATTCGTGATGGGCGAGGGCGCCGGGATCATGATCCTCGAGCGCCTCGAGCATGCCCTGGCTCGGGGGGCGACTCCCCTGGTGGAGGTCGTGGGCTACGGCTCCTCGGCTGACGCCTATCGCATCACCGACATCCAACCCGAGGGAATGGGGGCGGTGGCTTCGATGAACGAGGCGCTGACCGAGGCCGGCATCGATCCGCTCGCCACCGACGAGCACGGGCGCCCGCTGATCCACTACATCTCCGCCCACGGGACGGGCACCAAGGAGAACGACTCGATCGAGACCCGGGCCGTGAAGCGGGTGTTCGGCGAGAACGCGCCGAAGATCCCCATGAGCTCGATCAAATCGATGATGGGGCACCTGATCGCCGCGGCCGGGGCCGTGGAGCTCATCGTCTGTGCGCAGTCGATCGCCAGTTCCTTCGTGCCCCCCACGATGAACCTCAACACGCCGGATCCGGCGTGCGACCTGGACTACGTGCCCAACGAGGCCAGGGACCTGCGGGGGGCCCCTGGGGGCGTCCGGTGCGCGATGAGCAATAGTTTCGGATTCGGCGGGCAGAACGACACGATTATCATCAAGAGCTACGAGGGCTGACGGACCGGCCCTGACAGACCAACGCCCCACGGAACGGGAGCAGCCATGCGCACGGAGCCGCGCCGGCACGACGACCACCCCAGCGACAGTGCGCGATCGTTCGTGATCCCCCCGCCGGCACGGTTCCCGGGCCGGACGCCGGGCCTGCGTGCGCCGATGCACCCGTCCCGCCTCGTGCGCGTCGGGCTGACGTTCGGCGCGGCGCTCTCGCTCGCCATCGCTATCGCAATCGGGCATTTCTGGTGGAGTTCGCTGCAAACCCCCGCGTGGTGGGAGCGGGCGGGGGTGCTGCCGGGCGACAGCCCGCAGCGGGCCCAGGCGGTCGAGCACGGCATCTCTGTCGCGCTCTTCGAGCCCGATGCGCTCCACGAGTCGCGGACCGTCGAACTCCGAGCCGTCGATGCCAACGCCTGGCTCACCGAGCGTCTGGAGGCGTGGCTGTCGAGCCAGGGGGACGACTGGCCCCGTCGCCTCTCGGCGCCGCGTGTGCAGTTCTCCTCGGGTCGCCTGCGCCTTGGCGTCGCGCTCGAGCCGGCGCGGGAGGGGGGGACCGGTCGCGTGCTGTCGATGAGCTTCATCCCGTATCTCGACCGGCGCGGGGCGCTGTCGCTCGCGCATGCCGAGACGCGGGTGGGCGAGGCGCGCCTCGGGGGGCTGGCGGCAGAGATCGTCGGCCTGACCACAAAGCCGGATGGGACGACCGGCACACCGCTCGACGAGTTGCTGGCCGAGAGCGAGGGCGTCAGCCTGGGCGCGATCCTGCGCGGCTCGCAGCCGGTGCTGGATCCGGCGGAGATCAACCTCCGCGACGGTCGCCTGGTCAAACTGCTCCGTGTCGGGGTGGTCGAGGGAGGCCTGCGATTCACCTATGCCCACACGCTGCGCCCCACGCGGACAGCTTCGGCGTCCGACACGGATCTGTAGTCAGAGTGCGGCGAGTGCTGGTCAGGAGGTCGCCGAGGCGACAGCGAGCAGTTGCGCTGCTGTGTCGGCGCCCACGCAGCTGAGCGCGAGTCGTCCCGCCGAACCCACCTCCACGAGCAGCGGCGACTCGGCAGAAGCGATCGTCAGGTCGTGCGCCGGATCTTCGCCGTTGACGATCAAGGCGTTGACGATCTTGGGGATGATGTGCCGCTGGCGCGGCACGATCATGAGCGGGTCGTGGCTGTTCTGGTGCAGCGACGCTTCAGCGTCGATGTCGAGCCAGTCCTCGTCGTCGGCGAGAGCGAAGGCGAGCAGGTCGAGCACCGCGCGCCACTGGCCGACGGGGATCAGCAGGATCTGGTTCAGGTGGGACTTGTGGAGGATGCCCTCGGCGACCTCGCCGAGCGTGTCGGGCTTGGCCTCGACGTGGCGCGTTCCGGAAGCATCTCCGGGCGCGGTCCCGATGGTTGCGCGCACGATCTCGCCGGGGCGGATCTTGGCGACCGACTCGGCGTCGAGTTCGAATCGGATCGAGTCGCCTTCACGGCGTTCGGCGATGCCGAGCTCTCCGAGCCACCCGTGCGCCTCGTTGTATGGAACGAATTCCACCGGTTCCTCGCGATTGTGCCTGCGCCCCGGCCCGTGCGGTGGCGGTGCATCGAATCTACCGTCCGCCGGCCCAGATGCAAGATCTCGGGCCTGCGCCCTGCGCCGGATGGGCCCAGCTATGCTGTTGTCGAGATGCCCGAAGCGACGCCCACAAGCGGGGCCGCAGCCGCGGCTCGCCAGGACGCCAGATCCGTGCTGTTCGTGTGCACGGGCAACACGTGCCGGAGCCCGATGGCCGAGGCGATCGGGCGGGCGCTGGTCGCCGGCGCCGACCCAGAGCCGGCGGTGCGCGTGAACATCTTCTCGGCCGGCACATCGGCCGCCGACGGCTTCCCGGCCACCCCGGAGGCCGTCGAAGCCGTGCGCCGCCTTGGGTTTGAGATGCCCGAGCACTCCTCGACCCCCCTGACGCCGGAGATGATCGCGGGGGCGGACGTGGTGTTCGGCCTCACTCAGAGCCACGTGGACGCCATCCGGTCGCTCCACCCCGAGTCGGGGCACAAGATCCAGCTCCTGGACCCCGCGGGCAACGACGTGCCCGATCCGATCGGGTACCCGCAGAACGTCTACGACGACACGGCCCGCGTGATCCTCGAGGCGATCCGGGCCCGGCTCGGTTCGCTCACGGCCCCCGGAAACTAGCGCCCGGCGTGTAGAATGGCGGCGTGGCTATGAAGCTCGCAATCGGTGCCGATCACCGGGGGGTCGACGTGGCCCGACGCCTGTCGGACTCTCTCACCCAGGCCGGCCACTCGGTCTCGCTGTTCCTTCCTCCCGACGGCCAATCCTGCGACTACCCCGAAACCGCTTGGGAGGTCGGAGGGGTCGTGTCCAACGGCGAGGCGGAGATGGGTGTGCTCGTGTGCGGCACCGGCGTCGGCATGTGCATGGCCGCGAACAAGATCAAGGGTGTCCGCGCCGCGAGCGTGCACGATGAACTCACGGCCGAACTGAGTCGCTCGCACAACGACGCGAACGTTGTGTGCATCTCGGCGGACCTGCTCGGGCTGCAGTTGATCGAGCGGATCGTCGACCTCTGCCTCCGGACTCCGTTCAACGGCGGGCGCCATGCGCGGCGACTCGAGAAGATCGCGATGATCGAGAGCGGGGTCGATCCACGATCGACGGAGCAGGCCTAGCGCCCCGACATCGCGCGGAGACGCTCGGCGCATTCGGGGCAGCGTGAGATCGACTGGCTGGCCAGGAGCCTCGCGGCTTCGCGCTGGATCTGCGCCGTCCGCGAGCCGTCCGTGTTCTGTCGCGAGAGGATCTCGAGCATCCGCGTCCAGGCGATGAGGGCGCCGCGCCCGGGCAGCGCCGGGTCTCGCTCGGCTTCGGCGAGCGCTCGGAATCTCGCGAACGCGCCGGCGTCGTCCCCAGCCGCCAGGAGCGTCTCGCCGAGTCCGAGCAACGCGATCGCGTCCTGTGGCTGCGAGGCGAGCACCGCTTCGAATCCTGCGCGTGCGTCGGCGAGATGCCCATCGAGGAGTGAAGCCCAGGCGTCGCATCGCAGGAGCGCGGGCGTCGCGTCCCGCCCCGCCTCCTCACGCGCCCAGGAGACGACAGCGCTCGATGATTGGGCGCTCCGCGAAGGAGTGACAGGGAACGCGGTGCGTGCGTCCATGAGTTCGGCGCACGCGGGGCGCGCGACCGACTCCAGCACCTCTCCAATCGGCACGCCCTCGCCGCGGAGCCCGGCGAGTATCGCGTTGGCCACCTCGAACTCTCGGACGCGGACCGCTGCTTCGAGCGCCCGGCGCGAATCGGGTGCATCGAGCGCGATGCCCGTATCTCGGATCGTCGCGTACGTGACGATCACGCCGGCATCATCGCCCACGTGCGACGCGGCGCGGAGTCGGGCGACGAGCAGATCGTCTGGTGCGTCGCCGGCCTCCGGGAACCAGCGCAGAATCTGTCGCGCGCTCTGATCTCGACGCTCGGGGTGCGCGTCGAAGGCCTTCGCCCACGAGGTCGCGCCGATCCTCGCCCGGTCTGCAGGCGCCACCAGGAGCAGGCAGCGTTCCATTGCGTTGGCATCACCGGCGCTCGCCAATTCGGCGGCCAGCACGCCGACGATCTGCGTGCGCGTTCGCTGGTCAGATTCGGCTTCGGCCGCGCGCTCGAGCACATCGCAGAGCCACTGACTGTGTCCGGGATGTGACGCCGCCCATTCCTGGGCACCGGCTGCAGCGCGGAGCGGTGCCGATCGTGCCCGATCATCCGCAGGGTGCCTCTCGGCGACCGCGAGGAGGAGGCTCGCCCCGCCGTCGGTGACATCGGGGCCCAGCATCCCCAGCGCCAGGCGCGTCGAGGCGAGCGCGAACTCCACATCCCGCAGCAGGGGGTCGCCGTCTTTCCGTGCGCGGGCGAGAGCGCCTGCGAGGATCGCTTCGCTGCGCTGGCGGGGGCCCTGGCCGATCTCGGCCCTGCGGGCCGCGCCGAGGCTTGCGATCGCGGGCAACTGCTCCAGCACCCAGGAGGCGTCCGATGCCCGCGCGGCGCGGGCGATAACCGCTTCGCGGACGGATCGGGCTATCTCTGCATCCCGGGTCGACGCGATCGCGCGTTCGGCTCGCCCCATTGCGCGAGCGAGCACCACGGTCCGCTCGGCGCCGGTGACGCCCGCGAGTTCTGCGCGTGCGATGCGCCAGGCGAGGTCGGTCGCGAGCACGCTCAGCTCGGGCGAGTTCAGCTCGGGACCCTCGAGGATGTCCCGGGCGAGATCCGGCCGGCCACGCTCGACGGCGCAGAGGCCCAGACCCGCGCCGCAGCGCCGGAGGACACTCCGCCGGTAGAACTCGGGGAACTCGGGCACGACCGAAACCTGAGCCCGCTCGAACAGCACGCCGGCCTCGTCCCATCGCTCGAGCACCAGCACCGCTTCGGCGCTGACACAGAGGCGCTCGGTCTCGGCCCACTCACTCGGCGCGTCGATGTCGTTGAGCACGTCGAGCACCGCGCGGAGTCCGTCCTGTCGCGCCAGCACCCCGCGCTCCGTCGCCGCCAGCGCGACAGCGCAGCGGGCGGCCCGCAGCGGCAGCGTGGTCCGCACCAGGTGCAGCGCATCGTCGAGTGCCCGGTCGCGATCACCGGTCGCTTCGCCGAAGCGGTCTTCGGCGTCGAGTTGGCTGATGATGCCATGGACCGCGTCTTCGAGATCGCTGCACAGGGCCAATCCGGCCTGCGCGGATTCGCGCGCCTGTGTGCGCTCGCCCTCCAGCGCATCCCCGCACACGACGAGCAGGAACAGCGCATCGTTCTGCGCGAGAAGCGCCTCGAGTGATGCGAGGGCGTTCTCGATGGATCCGGCGTCGGGATCCACGCGGATCTCGCTCGCGCCCGGAATCCCGGCTCCCCGGGCGATGGCGGACGCGCCCTCCTGCGCCTGCGCGCCCGGTGCGAACACGAGCAGGAGCGCGATCGCCCATCTCCTCATCGGGCCGCTCCGGGGGCGCCGAAACGGATGCGAACGAATCCCGCGCCGAGTGCGGCGTTGTACACCTCGAGCGTGTGCTCCCATCGTGTGCCGCTGACCGGGCTGATGACGACCTCGTGATCGGGTTGGTACAGAGACTCGAGGGCCTGAGACAGCGCCGCGGAGAGGCCGGGCCCGGGCGCAAGGGAACCGACGAGCGGGTCATCGGCGCCGAGCGTGAAGTCGAGTTCGCGATCGCTGCGTGATCCCACCTGGAGCACGAGCGGGCGGTCGGGGAGTTCGAACGGATCGATTGCCTGCTGCGAGGAGCGGATCTCGGGGACATCGGCACGCAGGCCCCGCTCCTGCTGACCGAAGTTCGAGCCGAGCACGAAGTACACCAGCAGGAGGAAGACCACGTCGATCATCGGCGTCATGTTCAGCGACATTGACGCGGACGCCGGCTCGTGCACGCGCCGGCGCCGGGAGTCGTCGTGCTCGATCGGCGGGGCCTGGCGCTCACTCATCGGGTCGCCTCCCCGACGGAAAGCGAGGAGACCACGAGGTCGACGTCCTGCGCGCCGGCGAGCGTCGCCGCCTGCAGCGCCGGGTGGACGCGCTCGTACGCTTCCGTGCGATCGGCCCGGACGAGCACGCGCACCTGCGGGTCGCGCCGGAGCAGGTCGCCCAGCGTCGACGAGAGGCGCCGGACTCCGTCGGGAGATCCGTCGAACGCGAGGGTGCCCAGGCGGTACGACCCGCCCTCGAGGGCTGTGCTGGGCGCGGGCACCACGTTGATCACGGCGCGTCCCTCGGAGTCGAGGAGGTCGGCGCCGCTCTCGGTGAGCGACGGCAGCACGAGGTCGATCGCCTGCTGGCTCGAGAACTGCGCCACGAGCATGAAGAAGATGATCAACTGGAACACGACGTCGATCATCGGCGTGAGGTTGACGAACGATCGCCCGCGCGGGCCTGTCCGGGAGGCGCGACGCATCAGGGGCGCTCCGGGACCGGCGCCTCGACTCCGTTGATCAACTCTTCGGCCTCACGCGACGCCTGGCTGGTGATCTCATCGATCCGGTTCCGCAGGACCGCGTAGCCGGCGAGCGCCGGGATCGCGACGACCAGGCCCCAGAACGTGGTCACGAGCGCGGTGCCGATGCCGCTGGCGAGGTTCACCGGATCGGGCGTGCCGCCCGAGGCGACGATCTCGCGGAAGGCGAGGATCATGCCGTAGACCGTTCCGAACAGTCCGATCATCGGTGAGACGTTCCCGATGATGTTCAGCGGCTCGATCCGGCGCATGAGATGGACGGTCCGCTCCTCGCCCGCCTGCTCGCCTGCCCGGACCATCGGGGCCTTGCCGTGCTGGTGTTCGCGGAGCGCGGCGTGGAGCACGCGGGCGAAGTAGGACTCGTCGCCCCGGACGAAGTCGAGGGTGTCGTTCACGCGCGACTCGGCGAGCAGGGTGCGCGCGCGGGCGCGCAGTTCCTCTGGAAAGAGCGACGATCGCGCCGATTCGAGCGCGTACCGGATCATCAGGCCGATGCTCGCGGCGCTGAGCGCCAGCAGCAGCCAGATGAGCAGCGTGCCGAGCCACTCCACGCGGCGCGTCGTCGGGTGGCGCTGGATGAAGAACACCTCCCCCATCGATACGGTCGCCATGTTCCCGGCGCCCTCGGCCGGGGCGTCGGATGACGATCCCGAGAGCGCCAGCACCAGCACGAGGACGACAACGAGCATCGCGCCTCCGACGAGGAAGCCAGGGCTGACGACGACGCGGCGCACGCCCGGGGGCAGAACGCGGAGGATCGGTCCTGTTCGTGATTCGGCTGCGCTCATCGCTGGGGCAACTCCTCGCGGCTGATGAAGTTGTACCCGTCTTCGCCCCCGTGCGCCGCGCCGAGCGCCTCGAGCACACCCGATCGGTCCTCGTCGATGAGGCCGATGGTCTTGATGAGCACCCTGCGCCGGCCGTTGCGCTGGTCAACGGGATTGAGCGAGTCGATGCGCGAGAGGATCTCGGGGCGCGTCGGGAGCCATTCCCCGACGCCGTTGATCTCTCGCGAGAGCACGAACACAGCGTCGGGCTCCAGCCCGAGGGCGAGTTCCAGGGCGCCGATGGGGTCGCTGCTGCCCGAGGGGAGGACCGAGCGGGCCCAGGCGAGGGCGTGGGCAACGTTCCGGGTCGTCGCGCGGATGAGCCGGATCATGCGCACGCCGTCGGCGGGATCGGCGGGGTGCCGGGCGGCGACCTGGCCCGACGGGCCGAAGAAGAGGATCTGGAAGCGCTGGGTCGGCTCGAGGCGACGCACGCTGCGCTCCAGTTCAGCGAGCACGACCGGGAACGTGCTGACCATCGACCCCGAGGCGTCGACAACGAACACCACATCTCGCGCGTTCGACGCACCCAGACCGGCAAACCGGACGTCCGGCACGCTCCGCCTGCGCGTGAGTTCGAGCATCTGGTCGATCGGCGCGGGCTCGGGCACACTCGGTGCGGCGCTCGGCGCGCTCTCGGCCAGGAGATCCGAAAGGCTGGGGGCTTCCGGTGCGGCCGGGGAGTCCTGCTCCGGCGCCTCGGCGGCCCGGGTGCTGGTGTCTTCGGTGTCTGGCGCCTGCTCCATCGCGGCCATGCCGATCTCGTCGAAGCTCGCGATGACGCGCGGTTTCTCCGGATCGCTCGACAGAATGGTCCAGGCGATGAAGAAAAGGCCCCAGACAAGTGCGCCGTGGAGCACGAGCGAGAGTGCCCACGGCCCCGCGATGCGCCAGGCCCGGCCGGCGCGTCCCGCGGGTGGGTTGTCCGAAGGCCCGGGCAAGCTCAGTCGTCCGTTTCTTCCCCGGAGGAGTCGCGCGTATCACGCTTGCCGGATCCGAACAGGCGCCGATCGATGCTGGCCGCCCCAGCGCCGGTGAGCACCAGGCAGAGCGCCATGAGCAGGAGCGTGAACTGGAACAGCCACGGCTGCCAGGCGCCGACCCAATCAGAGCTGTCGAAGCGTGGCGCGGGGAGGAACCCGAGGAATGATGCGCTGGCGCCGGTCACCGCCGGTCCGATCGTGGTGAGGGTCATCGCCACCGCCATCGTCCCGGCGATCGACAGCGCGCTGAGGCGTGTGAACACGCCGAAGATCAGGAACACGCCGGCGACGATCTCGGTGATCGGGGCCGCCCACGCGAGCAACTTGATCACGGTGTTGCCCGCCAGGAACGAGGGCCAGAGTTGGCCGGAGCCGCTGGCGTTTGGTTCGGAACTGGTCTTGAGCAGGTAGGCCAGGTAGTAGAGCCGGCGCGCCTCGACGGGACCGGTGATGACCTCCGCAACGTCGGCATCGGGGCTCGCCTCGGTCGGGGCTTCGAGCACCTCGCCGGTGGCCTCGTCGCCTTCACCCTGAGCTTCTTCGGGCTGAGACTCTTCGGGCTGGGCTTCTTCCTCCTCGGCGGGTTGCTCGGCCTGGGCCCGGATGACCCGGGGTGACGCGCCCGGTGCGCGGACGTTGGCGTCCGGATCGAGCTCTGGCTCCGGGGCATCGGCGTCGCCCGGTGCGTCCGGGGCCGCGTCGGTGGTGCTGACGCCGAGCTGTGCGAGCACCGCCGCCTGCTCGGGGCCGAAGGTCTCGACATAGAAGAGCTTGCCGTACCCCGCCCAGATGAACACCAGCGCTAGCCCGAGACGCAGCAGGAGCGGCGCCGCGTTGGCTGCCATCTTCTGGCTCACGGTCATTTCAATCGGTCCTTTCGTCGCGGCCGACGATGTGCGCCATCGTGTGGCGGCCTGAGGGGTCGGCCCTGGTCCTCGATCACCAAGCCCTCGACCGCTCATCCTACTCGCCCCGGCGCTCGGGCGGGGCGGAAACGCCCGCGTACAATCGCCCTCGCACGCGCGGGCGTGGCGGAATTGGCAGACGCGCGGGATTTAGGTTCCCGTGTCCGGAAGGACGTGCAGGTTCGACCCCTGTCGCCCGCATTGGCCCGGATCAGGCGGCCCGCCGGTCCTCATCGGTGCTGCTCGCCCGGGCGCACGCGCTGATCAGCGCTTCTTTCTCGATCGGCTTGCTGAGGTACTCGTCGCACCCGGCGTCGATGACCTTTGCCCGGTCCCCGGGCATCGCGTGGGCTGTCAGGCCGATGATCGAGCCCGCGTACCGGCGTGAGCGGAGTTCCTTGGTTGCGCCGTAGCCGTCGAGCACCGGCATCTGCATGTCCATGAGGATCACGTCGTAGGCGCGGCCCTCCTCGAGCGCTTCGAGCGCCATGTCCACGGCGAGCCGCCCGTTCTCGGCGATATCGACGCTCGCGCCCGCGCGGCGGAGGTGGAACGAGAGAAGCCGTTGGTTGTCCGGCCCGTCCTCGGCGAGCAGGATCCGCGAGGTGAGCCGGTCCGACCCGGGAGCGACCGATGCATCACTGGGCGAGACGACGGCGGCATCGGGATCGTCGGTCACCTCGAACTGCGCATCCTCGTCGAGTTGGAGGACGACCCGGAAGGTGCTCCCGTCGCCCTCGACCGACGCGACATCGATCGTGCCGCCCATGAGCTCGGCCAGCCGCTTCGAGATCGTCAGGCCGAGGCCCGTCCCGCCGAATCGGCGCGTGGTCGAGTAGTCGGCCTGGGTGAACGGCTTGAAGAGCCGGCGCAGCTGCTCGGGGGACATGCCGATGCCCGAGTCTTCGACATCAAAAACCAGCTCACTCGAAGCGCCCGACCTCGCCTGATGGAACGACACGATGACGCGGACAGCACCGTGCTCCGTGAACTTGATCGCGTTGCCGGCGAGATTGAGCAGGATCTGACGCAGGCGCGTGGGATCGGTGGCGACCTCGACCGGGAGCGGCGTCGCATGGACGACCTCGAACCCGATGCCCTTGCCCTCGGCTCGGACTCGGAGCAATTGCTCCACGTCGCGGGCGACGCGCCAGGGGCTGCACGCGACGCGCTCGACGGTCATGCGTCCGGCCTCGATCTTGGAGAGATCGAGGATGTCGTTGATGATCGCAAGAAGGTGCTCGCCGTTGCGCCGGATCGTCGCGATGTGATCGCTGCGCAGCGCCGGGTCGCCCCCCGGCTCCGCCAGCAGGTCCGCGTACCCGAGGATCGCCGTCATCGGCGTGCGGATCTCGTGGCTCATGTTGGCCAGGAACTCGCTCTTGGCCTCGTTGGCCTGTTCGGCGACCGACCGGGACTCCTCGAGCTCGGCGGACTTCGTCGCGAGCTCGGTCGCCTGCGATTCGAGGGCCGTCTTCGCCTCGAGCAGGTCTTCGGCGTAGCGCTGCAGCTCGGCCTTGGAGTTCTTCTCGTCGGTGATGTCGGTCAGGTTGCCCGCCATGCGGACGGGCTGCCCGTCCGCGTCGCGTGCCGCCATCCCGCGGGCGCGGAACCAGCGGTATCCCCCGTCCTTCGTGCGGCAGCGGTACTCCACGTCGTACGCCTCGTTGTCGTCGAGGTGGCGCCGGATCGCACGCATCGTGCGATCGCGATCGCCGGGATGCAGCGTGTCTGCCCAGGATGCGAAGAGATCCGGGAAGTCGCCCGGCTCGTAGCCGAGCAACTCTTTGAACCGGGGCGAGTAGTACACCTCGTCGGATCCGACCCGCCAGTCCCACAGGCCGTCGCTCGATCCCGCCACCGCAAGCTCGAACCGTGCCTCGCTCTGGGCGAGGGCCTGCTCGTCGCCCTTGCGCTCGGAGATGTTGCGGGACATGATCGCCACGCCGTCGTCGATCGGGACTACCTGGTGGTGCAGCCAGGTGGCGTTGATCATGTCGACGTGGATCTCGAACTCTTCCTCGAGAACCTCGCCGGTCTCCATGACGTGCACGTACTTCTCGAAGAACCCGTGGGTGCGATTGACTGGCAGCAACTCGCACAGGCGCTGGCCAATCATGTCGGCGCGCTCCATCGATGCCATCGCTGCGCCGTTGTCGTTGACGTCGACGAATTCGAAGTCGGTCGCCCGGCCCTCCTCGTCTCGAACGGCCCTGAGCACATAGAACGCGTCGAGGCTGGCGCGGGCGGCGGCCCGGTACTGGCTCTCGATCTCCCGGGCACGCTCGATCGTCCGCCGGGCGATGCTCTCGGCCCGCTCCCTTGCCGTGACGATCAGGAACATCACCACGGACACGAGCGCTGTCAGGAGTGTGCCGGAGGTGAACGCGAGTTCGGGCCGTCCTGATGCGACGATCGACTCGTAGGCGTCGGTCGATCGTACGCGGATGATGCCGGGCCGGTCGGCGAGCAGGATCGAGCGCTGCTCGACGATCTCGTGTGTGGCGCAGTCCTCGTGATCCGAATGGAGCCCCTCGTCCGCGCACCGGAGCATGACCGGCGGGTTCACGCCGGAGTCGAGGATGTCTATCGCGAGTTCGCCGGTCTCGTCGGCGTGATCGAGCGTCAGCAGTTCGTGCGTGGAGATGAACGCGATGACCCAGCCGCCGGTGATCGCAGGGTCCTCGGCGAGACCGCCGAGGAGTTCCCGGGTCAGAGGCAGTGCAATGAACTGCGTGCCCGCGGTTCCCGTGGCGTCATCGGCCACGGGTTCGGACAGCACGATCTGATCTGATTGCGCGCTGCGCTGCAGCACGTCCCGCCAGATCGGATCGGCCCACAGGTTTCGTCCGAGCAACTCCCCGAATCCGAGGCGCGGGGCCACGTAGTGAATACTGGTCAGCGGGCCGGATTCCGATTCCATGTGGAGCGCCAGCCCCAGGCCAAGAAGCCCCGGCGCGTCGTTGCGCGCCGTCGCGGCGTGCCAATACGCAACGAACTCCTCTTCGTCGACGCGCGTGCTGGCGGCGAACAGCCCAAGCACGTCCTGAAGCCTGTGCGAGAGATCGGTGAAGCGCCCCTCAATCCGCGCTGTGGCACGCTGCACGCTGCGCTCGAACACGAGCTGGCTCGAGGCCCGCTCCTCGGCGCGCATCTGCATGGACCCGAACCACGTCAGGCTGAGCCCCGCGACGACGGCGATCAGCACCGGCCAGAACCTCGCGACGCGCACGAACCGACCGGCGCTTCCGGCGCGGCTGGTTGGATCGGGTGTGTCTGGGCTTGGCAACGTCATGGTCGGATCGGCGCCGGCGCTGCGAAGGCGGCGCACAGAGGCACTCGGTGGCTATCGGTGAGGGAGGACCAGCCGTTTATCCGCACCCGGCGGGAGCTTCCCTATTCACCAAAGCCTCTCATCGCGCCTCCCGCGCCTCTTGGGATTGACCCCCTCGAACGGGTGAATTGCGGGATATCCGGGGACGGCCCTGACGTCGTGCGTCTATTCTGACAGCGTCAGGACCGCACCATGAAGATCCCGCCGTCATCCATCCCTCTGCAGATCGCCCGCGCCTACGCCGCTGCGGGCCCGAATCCTGCGCAACCAGCTCCGCCCGCGCAGCCGATCGGGCGCATCGACCGCTTCGACGGCCAGCAGGCGCGCGACCCCAGCGGTGCTGATCGCCTCGTCGCAGGCGCCGTACCCGGTCGGGTGGAGTTCGACGACAGCGGCGCGGCTCGCCCGGCCCTGTCGATCTACTCGAGCCCCGCCGAGCGCAACACGGCGGCGACCGGGGTCGCGCTCGGGCGCACGATCGACGTCTCGGGCTAACCTTCGGCCATGCCGGCCGATCAGACCCTCCCATCTCGCAGCGCACTCGCGCACCACTGGACGCTCGATCCGGACGTGGTGTTCCTGAACCACGGCTCGTACGGCGCGTGCCCCATCGGTGTGCAGGAGATCCAGCGCGAGTTCCGCGACCGGATGGAGCGAGAGCCGGTCCAGTTCTTTGCTCGGGATCTCGAGGGGTTGCTCGACAGCGCGCGCCAGACCCTGTCGTCGTTGCTGTCGTGCGACCCGGCCGGGTTGGGGTTTGTCCCCAACGCGACCGCCGGGGTGAACGCCGTGGTGCGCTCGATGCGATTCGAGCCCGGCGACCAGTTGCTGACGACGAGTCACGAATACAACGCGTGCAACAACGTGCTGCGCTGGGCCTGCGACCGGTGGGGGTGCGAGCTTGTTGTGGCGGACGTGCCGTTCCCCCTCCATGGCCCGGACGATGTGACCGGTGCGATCAGCGCTGCGCTCACCGATCGCACTCGCCTGGCTTTGGTGAGCCATGTGACAAGCCCGAGCGCGGTCGTGTTTCCGATCGAAGCGATCGCCCGGGTCTGCGAGTCTCGCTCGGTCCCGCTGCTCGTCGACGGGGCGCACGCGCCGGGGATGGTCGAGCTCGATATCGGCTCGCTGGGTGTGCCGTTCTACACGGGCAACTGCCACAAGTGGATCTGTGCGCCGAAGGGCGCCGGGTTCCTGCACGTGCGCGAGGACTGGCGCGAGCGGATCCGCCCGGCGATCATCTCCCACGCCTACAACACGCGCAACGACGAGCGCTCGAAGTTTCATCAGCTCTTCGACTGGACGGGTACGGGGGATCCGACGCCCTACCTGAGCGTGCCGGCGGCTCTCGAATCCATGCGGAGCATTGGCGGCAGCTGGGAGGGAGTCCGCCGGCACAACGCGGGACTCGTGCGCACGGGACGCGACGCTCTGTGCGCCGCCCTGGGTGTCGAGGCACCCGTGCCTGATGCCATGCTCGGGTCGATAGCCACTGTGCCGCTGCCCGATTCCGATGGGCCCGCGCCGAAGTCGAGCTTGTACGCCGACGCGCTGCAGGACGCGCTCAAGCGTGAGTGGGGCGTGCAGGTGCCGGTGATCCCCTGGCCGTCGCACCCGTCGCGTTGCATGCGCATCAGCGCGCAGCTTTACAACGCGCGGGAGGAGTACGACCACCTCGCCAGCGCCCTGCGATCGCTGCTCTAGGTCTCGCTGAACGCTCGCGCACAGGCCGTGGTGTGGGCGACGCCCGTGCCGCAGCAGCCTCCGATGATCGTTGCTCCTGCGTCCGCCCACTCGCGGGCGAACTCGGCGTAGCGACCGGCTCCAAGGTCGTGATCGCTCGCCCACCCGACGTATTCGTCGGCGTGACCGGCGTTGGCGTAGGCGCCGAATGGGACACCTATGCCCGCAGCCGCGATCGCGCGCACGAAGCCCGTCGTCCGGGACGCGGGCACGCAGTTCACGAGCACGGCGCTCGCCCCGGCGCGTGCGCCCCGGGCGAGCGATCGTGCCAGGTCCGTTTCGCTCAGCAGATCGGCATCGGGCCCCGCGGTGAGGCTGAGCCACACGGGCAGGCCGGTCTCGAGCGCCTGCTCGCAGGCGATCAAACCCTCGTCGGCGCTGGGGAACGTCTCGCACAGGATCAGGTCGACTCCGGCGCCCGCGAGGCAGCGGGCCATCTCGGCGTGCTCGCGCGCGCACTCGGCACGCGCCGGGGAGAGAGCGGGCCGGTAGCAGTCTTCGAGCGGCGAGATGCTGCCGGCGACTAGATGCTCCGCGGGAATCGCGGCACGGCAGATTTCGACGGCGCGAATGGTCAGGCGCTCCCACTCGTCGCCGGCCTGGCGCCGCTTGGTTCTGAAGGTGTTGGTCGTGTGCACCCTCGCGCCCGCCTGCGCGTAGTCGCGATGGATCGCCCCGAGCACGTCCGGGGCGCTGTCGATCGCGCCCGCGCTCCAGAGCGGGAGCGGCGTGGGCACCGCGCGGGCGTGCAGCTCGGTTCCCACCGGGCCATCGAGGATCGTGATCGGCGACATCGAGCCCAAGCCTAGCACCCGCGCCCGATTACACTGGCCCCGCTATGGCACCATCCAACCTCACCTACCGGCCCTACGACCACGAACGCGACAACGAAGCGGCAGCAGCCTGCATCGCCCACGCCTTCGGCACGCCGATCGACCTGTGCTCAAAGTGGCTAGGGATGCTCAAGGACGAGTTCCGCGTCGCGACACTGGGCGACACGCTCGCGGGGACGGTCGTGCTCTACGACGCGGGGCAGTTCTTCGGGAGCAAGAGCGTGCGCATGCTCGCCGTGGCCGGCGTCACCGTCACGGCCGAGGCCCGCGGCAAAGGCGTGGCCAAGGAGATGATGCGGCGCTGCGTGCTCGAGATGCACGAGATGGGCGCACCGCTCACGTCGCTCTACCCGGCGACGCAGCCTCTGTACCGGGGCGTGGGCTACCAGGTGTCGGGCTGGATCTACGAGCACCGCATCCCCACGGGCGACTTCGCCCCGCGCCCGGGCGACACGCCCGGCGACGAGCGCGCCCTGGACATGCGCCCCGTGACCGAGAACGACCACCCGCGCATCAAGGAGATCTACTCCGATTTCGCGCGCGGCCTGGACGGCTACATCGATCGCGATCGCATCTTCTGGCACCGGGTGTTCCTCCCGCAGGCAGAGCCGACGGACTCGTTCTGCGCGTACGACCCGGCGACGGGCGAGATCGAGGGATACGTGGTCTTCAAGCGCCGTTCGGGCGGCGGCGACCCGGGCACGCAACTGGTGATGGACGTCGCCTTCTCGACGCCCCGCGCCGGGCGGCGCCTGTGCGTGTTCCTGAGTTCGCACTCGTCGACGATCAAGGACATCCACATCCGGGGCGGCGCCTACCACCCGCTGCAGATGCTGCTCACCGAGCAGCGCTACGAGTGGCTCAAGCGCGACTACTGGATGAACCGCGTGCTCGACGTGCCCAGCGCGATCGAGGGGCGCGGCTACACAAAGGGCCTGCGCACCCGCGCCGAGATCGCGATCACCGACCCGATCATCGAGGCCAACACCGGCAACTGGACCATCGAGACTGATGGCTCGGGCGGCGCCTCGTGCACAAAGGGCGGCAGCGGGATGGTGATGCTCGATATCCGGGATCTTGCGCCGCTGTACTCGGGCCTCTTTGATGCCCGCACGCTGCGCACGCTCGGTCGCCTGAGCGGCCCGGACGACCAGCTCGATGCGCTCAGCGCGATGTTCGCCGGTCGCGGGCCGGCGGTGTGCGATCAGTACTAGGCCGGGCTTCTGCCGGCCTTCTCCTTGCCCGGACCCGGACTCGGGGTAGGTTTGACCAATTGGCGTGTGCCATGGATCGCACCCGACGGTCGGAGGAGGACCCATGCTGAAGATGTGCGGAGTTGGCGCGGCGGTCGGTGCGCTGGTGGCGGGTGCATCTGGGCAGATCGACTACTCCACGGTCGCGCTCTCCGGTGACACGGCTCCCGGGCTCGGCGGACCTGTGTTCGACAGCTTCTCCAGCTTCGGGATTCCGGTCATCGGCGCGACCGGCGAGATCGCGTTCCGCGCGGACTTACAGGTCGGTGTCTCCGGTGTCGCCGGCGACAACGACCGGATCATCTATTCCGCCCAGGGTGGTTTGCTGCAGCCGGTGATGCGGGAGGGCGACCCCGCGCCCGACATTCCTGGCGCGATCCTCGCAGCCCCGAACGAGGTCTTCGCCGGATCGAATGGTTGGCTGGGGATTCCCTGCTTTTTGGTTTCGGGTGTGGGCGGGGTCGATTCGACGAACCGGAGCGGGATCTGGAGAGGGACCCCCGGGTCGATGCAACTGGCTGTGCGCCAAGGAACAGAGACTCCGGGAGCACCGGGGAACTTTTTCAACTCGCTCCCGGGTGTCGAGATGCGTTTCGGCGGCGAGGGCGCGCTCGCGATCGTGAACGTGCCCCAGTCGGGACCGTCGGCGTTCGAGTTGGGTCTGTGGTCCAGCGATGGCGGGTCTTTGCAGCTCGTCGCGATGGACGGGCTGACCTCCACCGGAGGGAACCCGATCAACGGCCCGCAAACGTGCACGCTTGAGCCGAACGGGCGTGTTGCATTCAACCCCACTTTCCTGAACAACACCATTGTTGCGGGCACACCCGGATCGCTCAGCGTCCTGGCGCAGGTAAATGACGTTGCTCCGGGTCGTGCGCCGTGCGAGTTCAGCGTGCTCCCTGAGTTGGTGACGATCAACGGGGTTGGTGATGTTGCGTTCAACGGATCGTCGGGCATTGGGCCTCAGCCCTGCCCAATGGACTTGCTGCCCGGCGGCATCTGGGCTCGACTTGGAGGGAGCGTGGCGCTGCTGGTCGATCAGGACGATTCGCCTCCGGGTGTCCCCGGCGCCGAGTTCTCCGCATTGCCCCAACCGTTGCTCAACGGGGCGAGCAGGATCCTCTTCATCGGAGGCCTCAGCATCGGCGTCGGTGGTGTCACGTTTGAAGACGCGGGGGCGATGTGGAGTGACACTCCGGGAACGCTCGAACTCATCGTCCGACAAGCGTCACCGGCGCCGGGAGCGGGAGTTGCACGATTCAGGCGGTTCGAAGAACCCGCGTTCAACAAACGGGGCGACATCGTCTTTCTGGCTGATCTGATTCGGGAGAATGATGTCACGAGCAACAACGACCGGGGGCTGTGGGCGTATTCGAGTGTTCTCAATCAGGTTCTCTTGATCGCCCGCACGGGAGATGAATACGACGTCGATGACGATCCGCAGGTTGAGGATCTGCGCACGATACAATCGGTTGAATTCATCAATTCCAACGTCACGGAGGGTTCCGGACTCGAAGACGGCAGGCGTGCCGGGCTGAGCGAGAACGGCAGGGTCGCGCTCCGGCTTCGGTTCCTTGGAGATGGGACCGACGCGATCGTGGAGGCCGTCCTTCCGCAGCCGCCGTGCTTCGGCGACGCCAACGGTTCCGGCACGGTCGACTTCGCCGACATCACCAACGTGCTGGCCAACTGGCTGAACGACTACACGCCGGGCACCGGACCCGGCGACGCCAACGGAGACGGGATCGTGAACTTCGCCGACGTCACCGCGGTGCTCGCCAACTGGCTGGCGATGTGCCCATAGGCGTTCGCCGGGCGGCCACGCGCCACCGAGCCTGCCCCAAAAACAAAGACACCCCGCGCGATGCGCAGGGTGCCTGAGTAATCCGTGCTCGCTTCGGTGATTCGTTTAGCGCTTCGAGAACTGGAACTTCCGGCGGGCTCCGGCCTGGCCGGGCTTCTTCCGCTCGACCTCGCGGGGGTCACGCGTGAGGTAGCCCTTGTCGCGGAGGGTGCCTTCGAAGGCTGGGTCGTAGCCCTTGAGGGCGCGGGAGATGCCGAGGCGGATGGCCTGGGCCTGGCCCATGTAGCCGCCGCCGTCGACGCGGCAGATCACGTCCATCTTCGACGCGGTGTCGGTCGCCTTGAGGGGAGCGATGACGTCCTCCCGATCGCGGATCTCGGTGAAGTACTCGTCGACGCTCTTGTGCTTGCCGCGGCTGACGCGGATCTTGATCTCGCCGGAGCCGGGCTTGATGCGGACGCGGGCGACGGCGGTCTTGCGTCGACCGGTTCCCCACCACCAGCCCTGGGCGTCGCTCTTGGCGGGCGCCTTGGTGGACACGGCCGGGGCCGGCGAATCCGAGAGCGGCGCCATCTCGGGGGCGGGCGCTTCGATCGGGGCCGGGGCGGCGGTCGGCGTGGGAGCCTCGGCGGGCGCCGGGGTCTCGGTGGCTTCGGGGGTGTTCGTGTCTTCGTTCATTCGTGTGGTGTCCGTGTGGTGACGGGTGTGTTCTGTGTCGTGCGGTCGTGGTGACTCGGAGCGGGGCTGCCTCAGCGGGCGCCGACCTCCAGGGGAACGGGTTGCTGGGCCTGGTGCGGGTGCTCGGGGCCGGCGAAGACGCGCAGCTTCTTGAGCATCTGGCGACCGAGGCGTCCCTTGGGGAGCATCCGCTTCACGGCGTCGGTCACGACGAACTCGGGCTTGGTCTCGATGAGCTCTTCGTAGGTCTGGAACTTGATGCCGCCGGCGTAGCCCGAGAAGCGGCTCTTGAGGCGCTGCTGCGCCTTGTTGCCGGTCATCACGATCTTGTCGGCGTTGGTGATGATCACGAAGTCGCCGGTGTCGATGTGGGGCGTGTACTCGGGGCGGTGCTTGCCCATGAGGACGGTCGCCACCTCGGTGGCCAGTCGCCCGAGGCGCTTGCCCTCGGCATCGACGTGGCGCCACTGGGCTTCGAGTTCGCCGGTCTTGGCGTAGTAGGTCTGACGCATGGCTCTGTAGCCGCCTTTCTCTTCTCACGCGCGCCCGCGAGCCGGGCGGCGCATGCAAACAGTCCATCTCCGCGTCTGTTCCCCAGTGATGAGCAGGAAACCACGCGTCCCGGGAGCCAAGAATTGCTCCCGTGCCCGCCGGAGGCGTCACCTGTGTGATCGCCGCGTGTCGCGAGCCTTCGAATCGGGTTGTGCGCCCCGGCCATTCGCCCGGATCACGGGCCCCACCGGCCAGAGGCAGGAGCGGAAATTTACCAAACAGGCCCCCGAAGTCAACCAGGCGGGCCCGGATCCCAATGAGAATCGCCCTCAGGCGGTGGAAACAGGCCCCTCGGGCCCGATGATACGAGCATGCACGACGCCCACGATCCCCACACCCCCCACGATTCCCACGACCCGGACGGTGCTCCCGAAGCTCCCGCCGGTTCGGTTGCGCCTGCGCCAAGAGTCCGGGCCAGCGGTCCGACGCGCGCCGGGCTCGTCGGATGGTGGTCGCTGCTGGCGCTGGTGACGGTCGGGATCTTCTTCCTGCAGAAGATGGGCTCGGCGCCGCCCGAGGGCGTGCCCGACCCGGCGAACGTCTCGAGCCTGCAGCTCAAGCTCACCGGGCGCCTGGCGGTCGGCATGGACGTGCTGACCGGCATGGGCGGCGCCTCGTCGACGAGCGGGTCGCTGGCGGGCACGAACGCCGAGCAGTTCGAAGAGCAGATCCGCGCCGGCATCCCCGAGTCGGTCGACGACATGACGCCCGCGGGCTTCATCGAGCGCATCCGTGCCGCGACGATCATGGGCGAGTTGTCGGGCGCCGAGGGCGCGCTGGCGTGGCTCGAAGAGGCTTCAGCGGATCTCGAAGCCGTCGCCGACGCCGGGAAGTTCGATTTCGTCGACGGCGAGAGCGATCTCGACGCCTTCCGCGCCGACATCGCGGCGCTGCGCACCGTCTACGAAGCGCCGGAAGAGATGGCGTCATCCGAAGCTCGCGGCGCGCTGCCGGGGATCGACACGCTGCGCGCGCGCCACAGCTGGTACACCGATCTGGCGCTCACGCACGGGCTCGATGATTCGGACCCGCTGCGCGAATCCATGCAGAGCCGGTCGTTCCTGTCGCTGATGGCGGCGACGATCGGCATCCTCGGGATCATCGGGCTGTTCCTCGTGGGCCTGGTCGCGTTCCCCGTCTCGATGGTGTTCATCGGGAAGGGGAAGATCCGGTCGCACTACGAGGCGGCGCGGGCCGAGTTCCCGGCGCCCCACAGCAGCTTCCTTGGGGTGATGGCGCTGTTCCTGGCGGGGTTCATCGGCGTGAGCCTGCTGGCCGGCGTGATCGCCGGGGCCGGCGGGCCCGACGTGACGTTCGGGCTAATCTGGATCCTGCCGCTGATCGCGTTCTTCCCGCTGGTCGCGGGCTTCTCGTGGCGCCAGGTGAAGGCGGGCAACGGGTGGACGACCGGGCGGAACCTGTTCGTTGAGATCGGCGCGGGCATCGCCGGTTACGTGACGCTCATGCCGATCGTGGCGATGGGCCTCGGGCTGACGCTGCTGCTGTTCGCGATCTTCGATACGACGTCATCCCACCCGGTGCAGGAGCAGCTCGAGTTCTCCAGCACGTGGGGCATGCTGAAGGTGTTCCTGCTGGCGGCGGTCTGGGCGCCGCTGACCGAGGAGACGGTGTTCCGCGGCGCGTTCTACCACCACCTGCGCCAGCGCATGGGGTTCCTGATCCCGACGCTGGTGAGTTCGTTCCTCTTCGCGTTCATCCACCCCCAGGGCATCCTGGGCGTGCCGGTGCTGATGGCGCTGGGCGTGAACTTCGCGCTGCTCCGCGAGTGGCGTGGGAGCATCGTGGCGCCGATCGTCGCGCACGCGCTGCACAACGGCTGCATCGTGGGCGGGCTGATGCTGATCGTGGCGTAAACGTCGCGGGCGTTGGCCAGGCGGTGGCTCAGCCGTAGACGTCGGCGACCTTCTTCTTGAGGTGCCTCACGAGCGCGGCGCTGGAGAGTTCCTTGCCGGTCACGCGCTTGCACAGGTCCTTGGCGCTGTACTGGCGTCCCTTGGTGTGGACGTTCTTGCGCAGCCAGTCGAGGATCTGGTCGTAGTCGCCGCGGGCCATCTTCGAGTCGCGCCCGCGGATGTCCTTGCCCATCGCTTCCCAGAACTGGGCGCAGTAGATGTTGCCCAGCGAGTAGGTCGGGAAGTAGCCGATGAGCCCGGCGCTCCAGTGGACGTCCTGCAGGCAGCCGAGCCTGTCGTCCTTGACGGTCAGGCCGAAGTCGCTCTTCATGCGCTCGTTCCAGGCGCCGGGGAGGTCCTTGGGGTTCAGGTCGCCTGCGACCATGGCCCGCTCGAGGTCGAAGCGGAGCATGATGTGCAGGTTGTAGGTGCACTCGTCGCTCTCGACACGGATCCACCAGGGCTTGACGATGTTCACGGCCCGGTAGACATGAGCCGGCGTCACGCCGCGCATGGAGCCTGCGCCGAAGACCTTCCGGGCCACGGGAAGCGCGAACTCCCAGAACGCCTGTGAGCGCCCGATGAAGTTCTCGTACATGCGGCTCTGGCTCTCGTGGATCCCGAGGCTGATCGCCTCGGCCAGCGGTTGCCCGAACAGTTTGTGCTTGGGCAGGCCCTGCTCGTAGATGCCGTGGCCGGCCTCGTGCATCGCGGTGAGGAGCGCCTCGGCCCAGCCGTGCCTGGTGTAGCGGCAGGTGAAGCGCGTGTCGCCGGGGCCGACGCCTTCGCAGAACGGGTGCGTGCTCTCGTCGATGCGCCCGCCCTCGAGGTCGAAGCCGATGGCGCCGGCGATCTCGTGCACGAACTGCTTCTGCTGCTCGATCGGCAGGGCGATACGGATCTTCTTCGGATCGGGCTTGCGCTTGCTGCGGCGCACGTGGCTGACGAGCGGGACGATCTGCTCGCGCAGCGGCGTGAAGATCGACTCGACCTCCCTGGCCGTCATGTCTGGCTCGTAGTCGTCGAGCAGCGCGTCGTATCGCTCGCCCCCGCGGGGCACGCCGTAGCAGTCGGCCTTCTGGCGGGCGAGTTCGACGCTCTGGGTGAGCCAGGGGAGGAACTTCTTGAAGTTCGATTCGGCGCGGGCGTCCTTCCAGGCGTCCATGCCGAGCGAGGCGCTGCGGGCGAGTTCGGCCACGAGGTCTGAGGGCAGCTTGCGTGCCTTCTCGTAGTCGCGCTTCGCTTCGCGGATGTTGGCCTTCATCTTCGCGTCGCCGTTGGACGTCGCGTAGCGCTGGGCGGAGCGGAGCATGTCGCCCATCTGAGCGCTCGTCGAGCGCTCGTGGATCATGGTGCTGAGCAGGCCGATCTGGTCGGCACGCAGCGAGGCGCCCTTGGCGGGCATGAGCGCCTCCTGATCCCAACTGATCGTCGCGAGCACGCTGGAGAGCGTCGCGATCTCACGCAGTTCGGACGTGAGCTTCTCGTAGGCGTTGCCCGAGCGCTTCGCGGCCGGGGCGCGACGGGCGGCGTGCGAAGACCCCTTGCCCGAGCGTGCCTTCTTCTTCGAGGCCGTCTTCGAACGCTTCTTCTTCGACCGCTGAGCAGTGCTCGCCATGCTTGATCACCTCCAGCGCGCAGAAGCAATGTCCTAGCGCGGGCTGGAATGATACAAGCAGAACGCGGGGCCTACTGCAGCGCTTCCTGCAGCGCGATCAGGGCGTAGGCGGTGATGAGCACCGGGTCGCCCTCCATCCAGCGGTCGTTCACCGGCTGGAAGGAGCCGTCGGGCTGCTGGAGCGCCCCGAGCGCTTCGACCAAATCCGACCGCCAGTCGCGCACCTCGCCCGGGCGACCGAGGTCGTCGATCGTGGCGACGGTGTCGTCGCCCAGCGCGTGGAGCGCCCGGGCGAACATGAGGAAGTAGTAGTACCGCCCCTCGTCGCCGATGCCGGGGTTCTCGGCGAGTGTGTAATTGCGCCGGATCCAGTCGTAGGCCGCCTGCACGCGCAGGTCGTCGGGATCCAGGTCGGCGTAGATCAGCGCCTTGAACCCCGCGTAGGTGATCGATCCGTATGCGCGAAGCCGGCTGACAGCCCGGCCCTGGAGCGACTCGTCGATCTGGCCGGCCTTGCTCTCGCCGATTCCGATCTGCTCGCCGTTGGGGGAGGTCGCGTAGATGAAGCCGCCCTGACGCGAGCCTTCGGCGTACTCCCGGTCGTTGATCCGGTCGTCCATCTGGGTGCGCTGCAGGAACGTCAGCGCTCGCTGCACGGCCGGGTCGTCGCCGGGGACGCCGGCGTCCTCCAGCGCCTGCAGGAAGAAGTTGAGGTTCGACATGTCGGGGCGGCTGCTGTTGCCGTAGCCCAAGCCGCCGTAGAACGCGTGCTCCGGCCCGACCTGCCCGGTCTCGGGATGGTTCGCGGAGTCTTCGCTCCACTGGAGCGTGCGCAGGAACGAGATCGCGGTGCCGATCTCCTCGTCGCGCTCTCCCTCGAGTTGCGCGAGCGCGCTGACACAGATTGCGGTGTTGTAGCTGGCGAGGATCCGGTCGTAGATGCCGCCGTCGGGCTGTGCGAAGCCCAGCATGTACTCGACACCCCGCGACACGGCCGGATCGTCGGCGCCGATCTCGTCGTCCATGGCCATGCCGGTGACGACGAGGCCGGTGATCGCCGGGAATTGCGGGCGTTCTCCCGGGAACACCCCCCAGCCGCCGGTCTCGGCGTCCTGCTGGGCCCGCAGGAACTCGATGGCCCGCTCTGCCATCTGCTCGGCCTGGCGGCGCTCGGCGTCGTCGAGGGCGAGAGCCGGTGCCGCGAGGGCAAAACCCAGTGCGAGCGAGACCGAAGCGAGTGCGGTGCGTGCGTGGTTCATGCCGTGTTTTCCCGGTGAGAGTTGTTGTCGTTGCATCGCTCGGCAGCGAGCACCGTCGTGACGGCCGCGGGCCCGGCGGCCTCGATGCGCATCGTATGGGGACCGAATGTCACGATCTGGGCGCCGGCCCGTGCAGCGGCATCGATTTCTTCGGGGAGGAACCCCCCTTCGGGGCCGATGAGCACCCGGATTTCCGGGGCGCCGCTCGCCCGGTATTCGCTGCCGCCGGAGTGGGCGATCACGAGTTCGGCGTCGCCTCCGCCGCTGATGACGTCGCCGAGGGGTGATTTGGGTCTCAGTTCCATCGCGTAGGGTCGACGGGCCTGCTTGAGCGCCTCGGACGCGATGCGCTGCAGGCGGTCGAGCTTGTTCTCGCGCGGGTCGACGACCCCGAGCTTGGTGAGCATCGGCGTCCAGCTGGCAGCGCCGACCTGCACGAGCGAGTCGACGAGTTGCTCGACGCGGGCCCCCTTCGGTGTTGCGCTGCAGACGTGGACAGCCGGTCGCACGGGCTCTGCGTGCTCGGTTTCCTGGATCACGAGTTCCAGGTCCCTGCCCGCCGGCTCGGCGAGACAGCGCAGGAGGGTGCCCTTTCCGTCGAGCACGACGACCTGCTCGCCCCGGCGGACGCGCTTCACGCGGATCGCGTGGCGAGCCTCGTCGCCCTCGACGAGGAGGCGATCGGCGTTATCGGTCGGGATGTCGGGGATGAGGAGGACGTGCATGGGGCGGCTCAGAGCGCCTGGCGGGGGTCGCCTTGAGTCCGCCGGCTCCAGCGTCGATCATCATGGCAGCGGTCCGCGCCTGCAAACAGGGTGCGGGACGCCGGAGTTCAGAGACGGACCGATGAACGAACCCCAGCCCAATCCCGATCCCGAGGCCGACGCCGGCTCGAACGCCGCGGACGGAGCCGCGCAGGAAGAAGCGCTGGGGGCGCAGATCGACACCCTGCTCGATCAGATGCAGTCGTCCGTCGAGACGCTCGAGCCCGAAGCGGCGCCGGCCCCTGACGCTCCGGCCAGCGACGAGGAATCCGACGCGGCTCTCGAAGCGAGCGACGAACTCGGGGCGTCGATCGATGCTGCGCTCGCCGATGCGCAGGAGAAGCTCGAGGACGCCGTCAACGCCGGGCAGCCGCCTTCGATCGAACAGCTCGACGAGGCGCTCGCCGACAGCACTCCGACGGATGAAGAACTCGACGCAGCCGACGAGCCGTCACCGGCGGGGTTCGCGGATTCGAGCTTCCTGAGCTCACTCGCCGAAGACATCGCGACGTCCGATGAAGAGGCGACCGAGACCGAGGAGATCGCTCAGGCGGGAGCGGAAGCCGAGCTCGAGGCCGCGGGCGCCCAGGTCGAAGAGACCGGTGCCGAGCCTGAAGCAGACTCCCAAGACGCGAACGAGCCGGAGGCGTCTGACGAGAGCGCAGAGTCGCACGAAGACGCCTCGCTCACTGAGGACGGGTCATCCCCCGAGCGCACCGAGGACGAGGAAGCCGAGGGCTCGATCGTCGAGGTCATCGGCCCGGACGCCACCGACACGGTCGAGACGCTCGTCCGCGCGTCGCTGGGTGCGCGGGTCGCTCAGGCGGCCCTGGTCGCGCCGCGAGTGCTCGCCCAGCCGCTGCGCCTGGTCTCGCCAGACGTTCGCGACGTCGTCGCCTGGGCGGCCCTGGTGACGGCGTTCAACGCGGGCTGCATCTGGATGTACATCCTCTTCCTGCGCGGCTGACGGCGCGTGATCGAGGGGGACAGCGGGGCGGGCCACGCCCACCGGGTACACTCCGGGCGTGGCCGACAAGCGACTCACGCTGGCTGTGTTCAACGAATCGGGTGGGTGGCGCCTGCCGGATTCGCTGGTTACGCGCATCGTCGATGCGGCGGGGCCGTCCGTCGAGGTCGTGTGCGCCGAGTCCCGCGCCGATGTGGACGGCGTGATCGCCGAGACCAACTACCTCGTGGGCATGCCGCCGGCGGACGAAGAGACGCTGATGGCGGCGGGGCAGCTCGAGTGGATCCAGCTGACCAACGCCGTGGGCGACTTCGAACTCTCGCTGCTGCCGGCATTGCGCTCGGGTGTCCGCGTGTGCTCGGCGGCGAGCATCCGCGCCCCGCAGGTCGCCGAGCACGCCCTGGCGCTGACGCTCGCTCTGAGCAGGCGCCTGCACGATGCGCTGGAAGCGCAGCACGAGCAGCGCTGGGCGCCCGATGAGATCGCGTCGAAGCTCGTGACGCTCCACGGGGCGACAGCCGGGATCGTGTCGATGGGCCCTATCGGGCGTGAGATCGCCACCCGCCTCCAGGCCCTGGGGATGCACGTGATCGCCACGGAACGCGAGGGTGTGAGCGCGGCGGATGTCGCTGAAGAGGTCCTGGGCGCACACCAGACCGGAGAGTTGCTGGCGCGCAGCGATGTCGTCGTGGTTTCGGCGGTGCGCACGCCGGCGACGGAGAAGCTCATCGGGCGCGACCAGTTCGGGCAGATGAAGAAGACGGCGTTGCTGATCGACGTCAGCCGGGGCGGCGTGGTCCAGCAGAGCGCGCTCATCGAGGCGCTGCACAAGGGCAAGATCGCCGGAGCGGGCATCGACGTGTTCGAGACCGAGCCCCTGCCCCCCAACTCGGCGCTCTGGACGCTGGACAACGTGATCATCACGCCGCACATCTCCTCGGCGAGCCCCGCGTACTGGTCACGGGCTTCGGAGGTTGTCTGCGAGAACCTCCAGCGACTGCGCGACGGTCAGCCTCTGATCGACGAGGTGGCACAAGAGTGGTATCTGGCCAGCGGGCGCAGGTAGGCCCGCCCGGCCCCGAGCGGGGGTACCGGGGGCTCTGGGCGGCGGGCATCGTCGGCGCCGGGATCCTTCTGGCGCACGCGTTCGGCGGCGCGGTGCACTCTGCATGGCTCTTTGCGTTCGGTGCGTCGTTCGGCGCCGGCGCGATCGCCGTCCGCGGTCGCGGGAGCCTGGCGCTGCTCGGTGCGAGCGCGGCACTGGCGTCCGGAGCGTGGGCGACGGCGCGATTGCACGAGACCTCGCCCGATCATGTGTCGCGGGTGCTTTCCGGCGCGCCGGCGCTCGTTGAGTTTGAGGGGCGAATCTCGGGACGGGTGCGCTCGACAGATCAGAGCCCCGGCGCCCTCGGGCGATTCGCATCGGGCGGGATGCGAACGAGTTTCGTGCTCGATGTCGATCGGGTGCTCGGGCCCGCGACGCGACGCGCATCGGGCAGGGTCTGGGTCTGGGTGAACGCCGAGCGTGACGGGCTCGAGCCGGGGCAGCGTGTCCGTGTGCTCGGGTTCGGACGAGGATTGCAGGGCGCGAGCAACCCCGGCGAGTTCGATCTCGGGATGTGGGCACGCTCGCGCGGGTACGCGGGGTCGATCAGTGTGAAGTCGCCCGATGCCGTCGAGGTGCTGGAGCCCGCGGGGACGTCGTTTGTTGGCAGATTCGTCGGGCGCGCCCGAGCGTGGATCGATGAACAGATCGTGTCGCGCCCCCGGGACGAGCGTACGCGTGATGCGCTCGGCGCGTTGCTCCTTGGCGAACGCGACGCCGGCTATGGGCGCGTGCAGGCGGCCTTCGCACGGAGCGGTGTGACGCACGTGCTGGCCATCAGCGGGCTCCACCTCGTGATCGTCGCGGGGCTCGGCGCGATGGCGGTGCGCGCCGGGGGTCTCGGGCCCCGCTGGGAACTGCTGATAGTCGGCGCGTTCATCGTGCTGTACATCGCGATCGTCCCCGTGCGCGCGCCGATCATGCGCGCGGGGCTCATGGCGCTGGCGTTCCTCCTGCCCCGGTGTCTCGGACGGCGATACGACACGATCAATCTGCTGGGATGGGTGATGGTGGTCGTGCTGCTTTGGCAGCCGTCTGAGTTGTTCTCTCCAGGGTTTCAGTTGTCGTTCGGCATCGTCGGGGCGTTGATCCTCTTCGGCGACGGCCTGCGCAACCGGATGTTCGGGGCGCGGGTTCCCCGGGACGAGCAGACCGGTGTCGCGTGGATCGCGGATCTCGCCAAGGACGGCGCCAGCGCCAGCGTCTGTGCGTGGCTCGTCGCGATGCCGGTGGTGATCGTGCATTTCGGTGTCGTCTCGCTGGTCGCGCCGCTGATGACGCTGATCGTGCTCCCGCTCGTCGCGATGGCGCTGGCGACGGCGACACTCTCGCTGATCGTCTCTCTGTTCATCCCCTGGCTCGGTGCGCCGATCGGTGTGCTGTCCGCGTGGCTGGGCGGCGCCGTCGCGGAGGTCTCCTTTTGGAGCGCGACGCTCGATCTCGCGGGCGTGTATCTCCCGGTCATCCACTGGCTCTGGGCGATCCCGGCGACCGGCGCTCTCTGCCTGTGGCTCTGGGGACGCGGGTTCCCGGTGCTCCGCCTGGCATCGAGCGCTGTGGCGCTCGTGTGGCTCTGCGCTGCGCTCGTGTTCACGGGCCTTCCCGGGTCGCAGAGCCTGCGGATCGACACCCTCGATGTCGGCGATGGCTCGTGCCACCTCGTGCGCAGCGGGCGATCGGCGGTGCTCATCGATTGCGGCTCGCTCAACCTCGGGATCGGCGAGCGCACGATCCCCCGCGCCGTGCGCGCGTTGGGGGCGCGGAGCGTGCCGTCGGTGATCCTGACGCACGCCAACATCGACCACTACGCGGGCATCCTCGATATCGCGCGTCCACTGGGCGTGCAACGCGTGCTCCTGACCGATGCGTTCCTGGCGAGCGCCGAACGATCGCCGGGCGGCCCGGAGGCGTTCGTGCTCGAGGAACTCGACCGGCGCGGCATAAAGGTGGAGCGGGTGGGCGCCGGCGACTCTATCGAACTGGGTCGTGCACGCCTCTCGTTCCTCTGGCCCGACGCCGGCGTCCCGATCGATAGCCCCAACGACACGTCGATCGTCACGCTCATCGAGACCGGGAGCGATTCCGACGAGGTACGCGTGCTGATGACAGCGGATATCGAGCGCCTCGGACTCGATGGCATCCGCGCCGCGCTCGGTGGGATGCGGATCGACGTGATGGAAGCCCCGCATCACGGCAGCGCCCGCCCGGAGGCGATCCGGTTCGTCGCGGAGATCGATCCGTCGATCGTGGTGCAGTCGACAGGCGAGCGCCGACTCGACGACAACCGATGGGATGAGGTGCGTGCCGGCAGGGAGTGGCTCGTGACGGCGCGTGATGGGGCGGTGTCGGTGATCGTGCGATCGGACGGATCGATCGAGACCCGCACGACACGCCGCTAGCCGGGTGCGCGCAGTGTGTCGAAGTCCAGGCGCCCGCTCTCGCGCACGTGGCTGCGGGGACGCCGGAGCTCGTAGTCGAACAGCAGCTCGCTGAACGTCCCGGGGAGGACGTAGCGGATCGCGGCGTCGAAGCGATAGGGGACCTGCCCCTCGGGCATGGACTCGGTGTCTTCGAACGCGATCGCAACGGGGAGTTTGAGGGTCTGACGCCCGAATCGCTGCAGGGTGGTCTCGGCGTCCCTCGAGCCGGAGAACACGCGGCGCCCGTCGAGCGAGAGGCCGTAGTGCACGCGCCGGAGGGGGAAGGGCTCTGGGTTCCGGTTCTCGCCTTCGAGCGTGAACGTCAGCACGAATCCTTCGGGCGTCTCCTCGGTGAGGGCGACGTTGACGACCGTGAATGTTGGCTTGTGGTGGCCGCACGCGCCCAGCGCGCAGGCGAACGCGAGCGCGAGAATTGTGCGAGTCAATCGGGCGGGCATGCGCGCAGGGTACCAGAGGGTCGCCCGCGCCTGGAGGTTCTCAGGAGCCGGCGCGCCGGCGTCGGGACGCGACGATCGCGAGACCGGCGCCGCCCAGCAGGGCGGCCGAGGGCAGGGGGACGGCGGTGCCGCCATCGACGGAGCCGCGAACGGGCTCGGAGCCGCCGGCCATCGGGTCGTCGGTGGTGCGCATCTCGTCGGGTTCTGGATCGGCATAGATGCCGGCCATCACCCACTCGCTCGTGGAGATGTCTTCGCCGATACCGAACGCTGCTCCGGCGAACAAGCACACGGCGCATGCGCCTCCGATTCCAAGGTGTCGGCCCTTCATCATCTCTCTCTCCCTGCGCCCCCACGACGTGAGGCGGCTCCATGAAGGCTACTCCGTAAGCGCCTTGTGTACAGGAGTTTCCGATGATTCGGGGAGAGACTGCCGGGTTCGCCCGGGCCGATAAGCGCCGGCGGGGTCAGGGAGGTCCGAGAGCCTCGATCGCCCTGGATATCGACAGCAGACGATCGTCCGCGAACGCCGGCGTCATCAGCTGGATGCCCTGGGGCATGCGTGCTCCCCCGTCGTCGCACTCGCCCGCGGGCAGCGAAATCGCCGGGAGCCCGGCGAGGTTAGCAATCACGGTGAACAGGTCTTCGGCGTACATCGCCAGCGGGTCGCCGAGCAGCGCACCGATGGGGAACGCGCCGCCGGGGGTCGTCGGGGTCAGGATCGCATCGCAACCGGGACGAGCAGCGAACGCTTCGTCGAGGTGGTTCTTCAGCAGGCGTCGTGCGCGGAGCGCAGAGAGGTAGTAGGCGTCGTAGTACCCGGCCGAGAGCACGTAGGTGCCCAGCATGATGCGCCTCTGCACCTCGTCGCCGAAGCCCTCCGACCGGGACCGGGCGTACAGCGTCTCAAGGCCCTCGCCGGGGCCCAGCGCCGCGCGCCGGCCGTAGCGGATGCCGTCGAATCGGGCGAGGTTCGAGGACGCCTCGGCGGGCGCGACGATGTAGTACGCGCTGACGGCGTGCTCGAGTTCCGGGATGTCGACATCCACAATCGTTGCCCCGGCGGACCGGATGTGCTTCAGTGCGCGCTCGAACGGCTCCTGCGCTTTCGTCCCCTCGATCGCGCTGCGGGCCTGCAGGGGGACACCGAACCGGAGATCGGAGAGTTCTGCTCGTGTGCCATCGAGCGCAGGCGGATCGCGCCGGGCACTGGTGGAGTCGCGATCGTCGAACCCCATTATCACCGAGGCGAGCAGCGCACAGTCGTCGACGGAGCGCGCGAGCGGCCCGATCTGATCGAGGCTGGATGCGTAGGCCACGAGCCCCCATCGTGAGACGAGGCCGTAGGTGGGCTTGTATCCGGTGATGCCGCAGAACGAGGCGGGCTGCCGGATGGAGCCGCCGGTGTCGGAGCCGAGTGCCCCCGGGACCATGTTCGCGCCGACGGCGCACGCGCTGCCGCCCGACGAGCCGCCCGGGACGCGATCCGGATCGAGCGGGTTGCGCGTCGGGCCGTGGATCGATCGCTCGCACGATGAGCCCATCGCAAACTCGTCGAGGTTGGTCTTGCCGATCACGATTGCGCCGGCGCGATGGAGCCTCTCGATGGCCCCGGCGTCGAACGGCGAGGCGTAGCCCTCCAGGATGCGCGACCCGCACGTTGTCAGGCCGGAGATCGTGCAGATGTTGTCCTTGATCGCCACGGGGACGCCGTCGAGGGGGCCCCGCGTCTCGCCCGCGCCCTGGCGAGCATCGGCGTCCGAGGCATGGCTGAGCGCGGGTTCCGCGAAGACCTGTGTGAAGGCGTTGAGATCGGCGTTGCGCTCCTCGATGCGCTCGAGGCAGGCGCGCACAAGTTCGGTGGAGGATAGTTCGCGCGTACCAAGCGCGCCGGAGGCATCTGCGAGTGAGAGATCCGCGGGGTGCACAGGCCAGAAGGTAGGGAGAGCGACGCGGAGCGACAAAGCGCCCCGGGGGCCAGGCTCCGAACAGGAATGTGCGGGCCTCGGATCGACCGGGACGATTGCTGGCGTAGATTGATGTTGTTCTCGCGGCCGACCCGGCTCGTTGATGCAGGGGATCGCGCATGAAGACCACAGCGGGGCCGGTTCGCCTCGCCTCCATCCTGATGCTGGTGGTGCTGGTCGCGGGCTGCGCCAAGCCGGTGAACCCCTCGTTCGACCTGAGCGTGCGCCAGGCCAAGCGCGACCTGCGCGCGATGCGGGCCGACCGGAAGGTCCCGGAGCGCCCGATCGTGGTCGCGGCCGGTTGGGGGGATCCCGGGTTCCGGAGCACCCATGTCTCGATGGCGATCGAGCGGGTGCTTGACGACGAGCGGATCGAACGCGTCGTCTTCACAGGGGGGATGAAGACGTTCGACATGTGCCGCGAGCGCATGATCGGCGAGGTTGAGAGCGCGTTCCCGAGCGATGACCCCGAGTGGACGACAGAGGTGGACGTCGTGGCCACCTCGATGGGGGGCCTGGTTGCGCGCTACGCCGCGATCCCGCGGGAGGGCGAGAAGACGCTGCGGATCCGGCGCCTGATGACGATCGGCACGCCCCACCAGGGCGCGTCGATGGCCAGCGTCCCGGTCGGCGGCAAGATCGTGCGCGACATGCGCGTCGGCTCGGACTTCATCACAGAACTCAATCGCCAGCCGATTGAGTACGAACTCATCCCGTACGCGCGCCTCGGCGACACGTGGGTCGGGCACGAGTACACGGCGCCGCCCGGCGAATTCCCCTGGTGGGTGGCCAACAAGTGGCTGAGCCTGGCGCACATCGGCTCATCGAAGGACCAGAGGATCCTGGCCGACATCGCGCGCCGCCTGCGCGGCGAGACGCCCTACACAACGCTGCCTCGTGCGCCGTTCCCGGAGTGACCCGACGGCATCATTCCGGCTGCTTCCAAAAAGAAAGCCGCCGACGCCGAAGGCCCCGGGGTTCGGGCACTCGGCGTCGGCGGACGGGTTCTGGAGAGTGGCGAGGGGCTTACTTGCCCGAGGCGTCGTAGTAGAAGCGCTCGTGGGCGACCTTGCCGCCGGACCAGCGCTGCACGCTGACCTGCTCCAGGCGGACGGGCTGGTCCTGCTGGTTGATGAAGTCCATCGTGGCTTCGATCAGGGCGACGTCGCCGTCGACGCCGAGGGACTTGACCTCGTAGCCCTTGAACTCCTTGACCTGCGCGAGGAACTCCTTCTCGCGCTCGATGTTCGCGGCAAGACCGACGCACGGCTCGTTTGCGTTCTCTTGCATCGCGATGTCGTCGGCGTAGAAGGTGTTCATGGCGCCCAGGATGTCGCCAGCGGCGATGGTGTCCTGGAGTTTGCGGGCGAGGGTGGCGGTGTCGGTTGCCGTCGCGGTCATGGTGCTTGTCCTTCCGGAATGGGTGGGGTTGATGGTTCGGTTCAGAGAGGCGTGAATCAGGCGAGGTCGAAGAGCAGGATCTCGGCGTCTTGGCTGGCGCGGATGGTGATCGATGGTTCGTCTTCGATCGAGGCTCCATCGCCGGCGCTCAGGGCTGAGCCGTTCACGTCGACGCTGCCCCGGGCGACCTGCACGTAGGCGCCGCGTCCGTCGCCGAGGGCGAGTTCGACGCTCTTGCCTTCGCTCAGGAGGCTCGTGTAGACGCGGGCGTCCTGCTTGATCGTGGCGGAGCCGTCCGCGCCGTCGGGTGAGGCGAGCAGGCGGAGCGTGTCGGTGCGCTCCTCTGCGGGGAAGTGGAACTGGTCGTAGGCGGGCTCGTGGCCGGAGGCGTCTGGGGTGATCCAGATCTGCAGGAAGTGCGCCGGCTCGGTGTCGCTGGCGTTCATCTCCGAGTGCAGGATGCCGGTGCCCGCGCTCATGCGCTGCAGGTCGCCGGGGTGGAGCTCGCGCTGGTTCCCGATCGAGTCGCCGTGTTTGAGGGCGCCCGAGAGAACCCAGGTGAGGATCTCCATGTCCCTGTGGGGGTGCTCGCCGAAGCCCTGGGCGGGACGGACGACGTCCTCGTTGATGACTCGCAGGGAGCGGAAGCGTCCGTGCTCGGGGTCCTGGTACTGGCCGAAGCTGAACGTGTGCCTGGTGTTGAGCCAGCCGAAGTCGTAGGAGCCGCGGGTGTTGGAGGGTCTGGTGGTGATCATGACTGTTTTCTTGTTGAGACGACTAATACTACTTGTTTCAACAAGCAGTGTCAAGGGGATATTCCGTGAGGAGAGAAAAAACCGGCCTGACGGGCTCTGAGCGGGTCCGCAGGGGGATATAGATCCATCGATGGCGAGGCGCGATCGCTCCAAGAAGTGGGGTCGATGGGCCCTGGCGGCGCCCGTCGCGGGCCTCATGGGCGGGTTCGTGCTGGCCTCGGTGTTCTTGCCTGGCCTGCTCGGGCGGGGATCCGTCGCACACGTGGATTACGTCGCGGCGTTCAACGCGCTGTCGGAACCCCCGTCCGATGAGGCCGTCGATCGGTGGCGGCGCCTCATTGAACTGGGAGGCGAGATCCGCAAGCGCCAGGAGTACGGCCACATCACGGACGGTGCCGTGGACTGGCGCTGGCCGGAGCGCGTTGACTGGTCGGCGCTCGATCCCGAAGTGAGCAGCGAGTATTCGGCGGAGAGCGTGGAAGCGGCGCGGTCGGTGTTCGACTCGCTGGTTGAAGATGGTGTGTTCGTCGAACTCGAGCGCGTCGCGACGGCGGGCCCGCCGTCCCCGCCACCGGAGGTTGGGCCGCTCTGGTCGTCCAGCATGTCTGATGCGTTTCGATCTGCGCGAGGGATCGTGCACGTCGAACGGGTGCGATTCAAACAAACGATCGATCGGGAGGACTCTGACGCGGCGATCGGCGCAATCCGAACGATACTCGCAGCGACTCGATCGACCTCTCGCCCCTATCTGCTCGACTGGCTTGTCGCGGTGGCCATGTGCGCCACACTGATCGACACCATCGACTTTTGGCTGATCCATGATTCGATCGACGCGGAGATCGCTGTCGACTTGCTCGGCGTGCTACCCATCCGGGCACCCATCGGTCCCATCGCCCGGACGTTAGAAGGCGAGCGTCTGGTCACACTGGAGTTCTTGCAACAGTCGTACCAAGGCGCGGCCGCCGCACCCGGTACGCCCGCGCTCTCGCCGTTTTACCGATGGAAATACTCGCACAGAGAAGTGGTCCGAGCGGTCGATTCCTACTTCGATGAAGCTGAACGGATCGCCGAGGTTTCGGCGCACAGCCTCTCCGATGAGCAACAAGCCCTCGAGTCGATCGATAGCGCCTGGGGATCGGACCCGATGTTCTCACCGCTCTTCGCGCCGCTCCTCTCTCGGCCCATCGAGATCGAACCAGCGTTGAAGTGTTCGTGGCGTGCGGCCCGCCTCCGCTTGGCTCTCGATGCGTACAGGTCCTCGAACGACGGCGCGTACCCCGACGACCTGGAGTCGCTCGTCCCGGCGGTGATCGAAGCGATCCCGCTCGACCCGCTCGCGCCCGATGGGGCCTTCCGGTACATACCCGCGGCCGACGGTTCGTCATACGTGCTGTATTCGGTCGGCTTCGACGGCGAAGACAACGGCGGCTTGGAGCAACTCGACAGGGGTCATTCCGCCCCGCGCCTCAAGGCGGAAGAGTTGGGGCGCGATTTCGTGTTCGGCCTGCCGGACGAGAGCGATGAGTAGTGCATGCAAAAACGGAGGGGCCGGCCCAGCAGGCGACCCCTCCGTCGGTGTGTGACTCTCGCTCTCCTCCAGAGCGGTCGTCAGGGGCAGGCGTTGCCCCAGTTCTCGAGGATCGAGGTGATGTCGTTGAAGTCGACCATGCCGTCGCAGTTGGCATCGCCGGGTTCGGAGCCGTCGCCGGACTCGAGCCAGTGCATCAGCACCGCGGTGATGTCACCGAAGTCGACCTCGCCTCCCTCGTCCTTCTGGGCGTTGCCGGGGCAGCAGCCGGGGGCGGGGCCGATGTCGTCGACAACGAGCACGATCGAATCGGCGAGGTAGACGACGTCCCAGTAGTACGTCGCGATGGCGGTCTCGGTCACGGGGTCTGCGTCGAACTGGCCGGCGACGCTGCCCTGCGTGGTAAGGATGGTGAACTTGGCGCCGATCGAGGGGGCGAGGATGCCCATGCCGGTGTCGATGAGGTTCACCTCGAGCGTGCCGCCGACGGTGGCGTCTTCGACGCCCACCACGAGCTGGTCGTGCTCGGTGCCGGGGGTCGAGCCGCCGATGTCGACGCTCCAGGTCGCTCCCGCGCCCTGGAAGAACCCGGGGACGGTCGCTGAACCGCTGCCTGGCCCGACACTCACGGTGCCGTTGTTGTAGAGCAGCGAGGTATTGAGATCGACGCCGTCTTCGAGCGACATCTCACCGGAACCGCTGTTGACCAGCGTGCCGAATCCGGAGAACCCGGTGTTGGCGAGGATGCTGGTCGCGCCGCTCATGATCAGCTCGGCGCCGACCGGGCCCGTGTTGACGCTGGCGGGGGAGCCGGCGGTCGAGAATTGCGCGTCGGCGCTGACGACCGGGCGTCCGCCGGTGTTCTCGAGCGAGCCGGTGACGATCACCTCGTTCCCAGTCAGGCGCTGTTCCGGCAGGTGCGTGAGGCCCGAGACTGTCATCGACCCGTCCATGACCCAGGGGTCGCCGGGGTCATCAAGGTTGATCGCCAGGCGCGAGAGGATCCCGCCCGCGACGGTGATATCTCCGTTGAAGATATTGTTGTTGACGTCGATGCGCTCGGCGTTCACCGTTGTGATCGAGGCGACGTTCCACACGCCGTTGCCCGAGTTGCCGTCGAGGTCGAAGATCTCGGCGTTGATCGTCGTGTTACCCGACGTCGACGAGACGCCGTCGGTTCGGGCGTAGCCGCTGAACCCGTTGGTGCCGCTGAACTGCGTGGAGCCCTCGAACGCGACTGCGCCGTCGGCCGGAGCCGGCCCGAAGGTGGTGAACACGGCGCCGGTGACATCCGCCTGACCGCTGAAGACGAGCGTCGCGCCGTCGGCGAGATCGAACGTGCCGCCTTGGACGTCGGTCGTGCCGGCGAACTGGAGGTCGCAGTCGGCCCCGGCGCTGACGGTGATCGTGGGTTCGAGCACGGCGTCGGCGTTGACGTCGAGCTTCGCCATGGTGCCGGTGAGGTTGAGGTCTCCGGCGATGGAGACCTCATCGCCGTCGAGGATCGAGGTGGGCGCGGGGATGCCGAATCCCCCGGCCTCGATCTCGCTGCTCGCGTCGGCGCGCCAGCCGTCGGCGATGGCCATGGTGAGTTCGGCGCCCGGCGCGAGCAGGGCGTAGGAGCTGAAGTCGTCGGCGAGGCTCTGGGCGATCACGTCGAGTTGGGCGCCGGCGTTGTTGAGGAACAGGGACCCGTTGCCCGACGCGCCGTCAAGATCGATCTCGCCGTCGCCGGCGGCGTTGATCCGCACGGTGAGCAGTTCGTGGGCATCGGGGATGAAGAGGCCGTTGTTGTTGAACGAGTTGGTGTCGATGATCTGCAGCAGCCCGCTGCCGACGACCTCGCCGCTGTTGGTCGAGCCGTCGAGCATGCGCACGGGGACGTTGTTCCGCATCTCGAGGCGGGCGCCGGCGCCGATGTTGATGATGGCCTGCAGGTCGTAGAAGTTGGGGCCCGCGCCGGAGGGGCGGGCGATGATCCTCGAGTTGGCGCCGACGAGGTTCGCCTGCCCGGTCGAGACGATCTCCGTGCCGTTGCTGTCGAGCGTGGCGCCGTTGGACACCTGGAGGAAGTTGAAGGTGGCCGTCGGCGGGCCGCCCATGCCGACGATGGCGTTGATGCCCTGGGGGATGTTCCCGATGTAGGCGTCGTCGCCGGCGCCGGGGACGCCGTTGGGGAACCAGTTGCCGGCGTTGAACCAGCCGCCGTTGAAGCCGGTCCACGACTTGTCGCCCGCGACGGCGGGAGCGGCCAGCCCGGCGCACGCGAGGATCGCGGCAGCGCCGAGGGTTGAGGTGCGGGCGCGCCGGGCGCGCACGGACAGCGGGGCAGGGGTGCGAAGGGGGTGCATTGCGATGTCTCCTGTGGAGCAAGAAGGGGATCTGCTGAGCCGCCAGTCACGCGGTGGGCGTTGGTCGGCTCCAGGAGACCACGCGTGCGCACTCCGGCGAGTGCGCCGCGCCGATCCGGATTTTTGCGGAGTTTCTCGCGCCGTCGCGCTGCCTACGGACAGATGCGCAGCCAGTTGCGCAGCGCGGCGGTGATGTCCGCGAAATCAACGGTGCCGTTGCCGTCGGCGTCGCCCGGGCCCCCGGAGCCGGGCGCGTAGGTCGCGAGCCAGTTGCGCAGGATCTCGGTGATGTCGGCGAAATCGACGGTGCCGCTGGCGTCGGCGTCGCCCTCGCAGAAGGCTGGCGCCGGCGCCTGGGCGAGCACGGAGACCGCATCAAGCGTCATCGTGACAGGACCGCGATCGCCGTCGGCGAAGATGGTCGTTCCGGCGTTGATCGTCAGCACGTCGTTGCCCTCGGCGTTGTCGACGTCGGCGCCGAGCACGAACCGCGGGTCGGGCCCGGTCGCCAGGTCGTCGTCGAGCGTGAAGATCAGGTCTCCGCCCGGACCGCCGGTCAGGTCGTTGCGCAGCACCTTGACCACGGTCGAGCCTGAGCCGCCATCGGCGACGATCGCGAGATCGAGATCGCCCTGGGGGTCGCTGTCGAGATCGACCGCTGCGATCGAGAAAGCCGCGGGCCCGATCGGGAGCTCGACGCTCGGGGCGAAGCTGTAGTCGCCGATGCCTGAGCTCGTGTTCTTGAGGATCGACACCGAGCCGCCGGCCTGATTGACCGTGGCGAGGTCTACGCGACCGTCGAGGTCGAGATCGGCGCCGATCACCTGCACGGGCTGCTCGCCGACCGGGAGTGAGATCGGCGCCGCGAAGTTCGCGCCGCCGGAGTTCGCGAGAAAGGACAGCGTCCCGCCCGACGCGTTCGCCGAGGTCAGGTCGTCCCATTTGTCGTCGTCGCTGTTGACGACGCCCACCCAGACCGGGCTGCCTCCTGTTGGAAGGAGCGAACTGAAGCTCACGCCGTTCCACCCATCGCCGGATCCGCCGAGGTTCGTCAGCACGGTGATGGTGTCGTCGTCCGTGTTGGCGACGGCGATGTCCGTGCCGTTGTCGAGGTCGAAGTCGCCGAGCGCGACGGCCCCGGGCGCATCACCGACGCCGATCGACGGGTCGGGCACCAGGTTGCCGGCGCCGTCGTTGCGGAGAACCGTGAATGAATCGTCTGCGCGGTTGGTGACGACAGCGTCGGGAAGGCCGTCGTTGTCGATGTCGCCGGCGGCGATCGCGCTGGGGTCGCGACCGACCGGCGCCTGAAGCGTGCCGCCCGTGAACCCGAGCCAGGCGCCGCCGGAATCCGTGCCCGCGTTGAACAGCACGATGGCGTCGCCGGGGTTCGCGACCGGATCCGTGGCGTCGGGCACGACGATCGCGATGTCGACGAACCCGTCGGGCTGGCCTCCCGGCCCGCCGCCAAAGTCCGCGGTCGCGGCGGCGACGGGCGCGCCGTCGACGTCGAAGCTCTGGGCCGGGTCGACGTTGATCTCGTCGCTGAGCGTGTCGACGACCAGCGAGACCGAGATGATCCCCCGACTGTCGGCGACGGGCAGCGGGTAGTCGACGCGGAGGAAGCGACCCATGCCGTCGGCCCCGTCGGGGATGCCCGGCATGAGCGCGACATCGAAGCGCGAGGCGCTCACGTTGCTGGACGCCGAGATGAACTCGGCGGGCCCGAACGTGTCGGGATCGGGGACGAAGCCCTGGGCGAAGGCGACGCCGAGGCGTCCCGATAGCTCGACATCTCCAGAGAGATCCAGGCGGTCGATGTCGCCCGTTCCGGCGCCGAACACATCGACCGAGAGGGCTCCCGACTCGCTCGCGCTCCCGCCGGGCGGCACGCCGCGCTGGCGGAACGAGCCGTCGATCGAGAGCACGCCGGCAGCGAGGTCGGAACCGGGGTCGACGTCTCCGAAGTTCGAGAGGATCGAGGTGTTGATCGAGCCCTGGCCTTCGATCGCGCCGCCGGCGCGGTTCGTGATGCCGATCGGCGCGGTGAGCACCCCGTCGTTCTCGAGCGTCAGCGTCGCGTCTCCGGCGCCCGCGAGCGTGATGCGCTGGCTGGTCTCGGTCCAGTTCGACGTCGAGCCGTCGATCACCACGCTGGCGCTGGAACCCGGCTCGTCCGCGAGGACCAATTCGTTGAAGGTCGTCGTCTGGAGCGTGCCGCCAGCGCGGATCTCGAGCGCGGCGCTGCCCGCGCCCCCGATGAACAGGTCGTTGTGCACCAGCGTCACGCTGCTGGAGTCGCCCTCGATGCGCAGGGTCGCATCGGAGGTGGCGTCGCGCGCCAGCGTGGTCGAGTCGAGGAAGCCGGTGGTTTCGATGACGCCCTTGTCGGCGACGACAACCTCCGCGTCGCCGGCGCCCCCGATGATGATGCCGGTCGCCGTGCCGGTCAGTTGCAGCGTCGACGGCGTGCACATGGTCATCTGCTGATCGCACAGCGACTGGAACACGCTCAAAAGGCCGCTCGATCCGGCTTCGAGGCCGACGATGAGTTCTGCGCCGACCTGGGCCAGCGCCCCGTCGATGATGCGCGCCTCTGCATTCGTGGCCTTCGAACCGACCACCAATCGCCCCGAGGTGTCCAGGCGGGTCGTCGGGTCTTCGACGATCAGCAGCGACAGGGGTTCGAGCATCGTGTCCGTCGGTTCGGGCCCGACGACGGCATCGACGGCGCTCAGCACGCCCTCGACACCCAGCGCGTTGATCAGGCGGAGGCGCGCCTCCTTGTCGGGCAACCCCCCGACGCTCAGGCCCGGCGCCGCGAGCGAGGCCGGGTCGGTGAGCGTGAGCGACTTGCCGTTGAAGCTGATGCTGACGTCGTCGGTGCGGACGCCGAGTGCGCGCACGATCGGGTCGGGAGTGGTCGGGTTGATGTTGATGCCGAACGCGGCGTCGGTCGTGCCGGTGATCTGGTTGTCGACGAGCGTGACGTCGAGCGGGCCGGGCGCCACGTCGCCGAGCCAGTTGGTCGCGAGGTCGAACAGGCCGCCGGTGGTGCTGTCCCACACCCGAGGGCCCACGTCGCGCCCAAAAACGATGTAGGCCTCGCCCGCGTCGGCGGTGCCGGCGAGGATCGCGCCGATCGCGATGTCGTCGATGCCGTCGTTGTTCACGTCGCCGATGCAGGCCACCTCCTGCCCGGCGCGATCGCGGGAGTTCTCGCCGAACAGCACGAACCCCTCGGCTCCGGTGAGCGAGGAGCGGTTGAAGCGGACCGGGAACTCGCCGAACACCGAGGTGTCGCGCCCGAAGATGACGTAGCACTCGCCGGCGTCCTCGATCATGTCGGGGTTCGCGTAGCGCGACGAGATGAGCATGTCGTCCACGCCGTCGCCGTTGATGTCGCCCGCTCCGGCGACGGCGAACCCCAGCTGGTCGCTCAGCTCGACGCCCTCGAACGTGAAACCGTCCGAGCCGTTGAGGTTCGTGAGTTCGATGAGGCCGGACGATCCGACCGACGGGCCGCCGAAGACTATGTAGCTCTCGCCGGCGTCGTTGACGGCGCCGTAGCCGCCGGGGTTGGCGCGCCACGCGCCGATGATGACGTCGTCGAACCCGTCGCCGTTGACATCGCCCGTGCCGGAGACCGATCTCCCGGCGTTGTCGAACGCGTTGATGCCGTTGAGGATGAACCCGTCGGTGCCGTTGAGCGCGGAGATCTCGATCGCTGCGGCGAAGTTGCCCTGCTGCGCCGTGTTGCGCCCGAAGATGATGTAGGCCTGCCCGCCGTTCTGGTTGTTCTGGATGTTCGGATCGGCGCCGCGCGCGCCGATGATGATGTCATCCACGCCGTCGCCGTTGAAGTCGCCGATGCGATCGAGTCGGTCGCCGCTGAGATCACCGCCCCGGATGCCGTTGAGCACGAACCCGTTCGCGCCGTTGAGTGTCGACAGGACGAACGAACCGGTCGAGCCGAGGCCGGCGGCGCCGAAGATGACGTACGTCTTCCCCGCGTCGTTGCCCGAGGGCAGGTCCGACTTCGAAGCGCCGATCATCAGGTCCGTGATGCCGTCGCCGTTGAGGTCGCCCGCGCCGGACACCGTCCCGGTGTACGAACCGTTCTCGATGCTGGGGATCACGAAGCCGTTGGTCCCGTTCAGCGACGACAGATCCAGCGAGGGTGCGAACGGGCCGCTCATCGCGGTGTTGCGCCCGAAGATGACGTAGCTCTCGCCGACCTGGCTGTATCCGTTGCGCGGTGCGCGCGAGGCGCCGATCAGGAGATCGTCGAGACCGTCGCCGTTGATATCGCCGGCGCCTGCGACGAAACGCCCACTCATGTCGTTGTCGGCGACACCGTTGACGACGAACCCGGTAGTGCCGTCCAGAGCGGCCGCGGAGAAACTCGCGGGGAACGGGCCGCTAACGGCCGTGTCCTTCCCGAAGATCACCAGTGTCTGACCGCGATCGGTGCCGCCCGCCGCGACGTCCCACGCGCCGACGACAAGGTCGTCGATGCCGTCGCCGTTGAGGTCGCCCGCTGCAGAGATCGAGACGCCGAGTTCGTCGAGATCGGCCTGGCCGAAGACAACGAAACCATCCGAGCCGTCGCCGCCGTTACCGGGCTTGAGGCTCGCAAGCTCGAACCGTTCAGGGAACGGGAGCGTGGACTGGCCGAACGCCGTTCCCGCGATCGCCGCGATCATCGCGGCCGCTGTGACGCGACAGGGGGTCATCAGAAGGGCTCTCTCCGGTGGATCACTCCAGCAGAGAGAGGCTACACCGTGTGGTGCGCGCGTCCAGCGCGAAGCAAACAGTTTGCGCGCCTCGCGGGGCTACTTCTGGCGAACCCGCTCGTGCAGTTCGCTGAGAAGCCCGAGATCGGACGCGGGCATGTGCCCGAGCTGCTTTTTGTGAAGATCGCGCACGGGCTCTTCGAGTGTGTCGAGCTTCTCGAGGCCCTGCTGGGTTATCGACACGAGAACGACGCGACGGTCGGTGTCGCTCCTCTGGCGCTCCACGTACCCGGACGCTTCCAGGCGATCGAGGATGCGGGTCACATCCGGCACGCGGGTGACCATCTCGCCGGCGATCGAGAGGCTGGGGATCGGCCCGCCGTGGCCTCTCAAGATCCGCAGGACGTTGTACTTAGGCTGGCTGAGGCCGTGGGCCTTGAAGAGCGCATCGAACTCGCCCGCCAGCATGCTGGCGGTCCGGATGAGGTTCAGGAAGGCCTCTTGCTCCGGGGAGTCGAATGGGGCCGATTTCCCGAGGTCGCGCTGGAGTGATCGCTCTCTCACCGCAGGAAGTATCAGATGCTCCCTCAACGCGGTCAACTATCGGTACCCACGGGATTTATGAGCGGGGGTTATCGTCACTCGCAGCCCCCCCAGATCCGAGGACAGGCGGGACTTTGAGGAATGGGGGGGCCGCGTCGGGGCTGAGAGCCAGGGCGGACCGGGGATCGAGTGTCGAACCCGGCTCGTCGTCGTCGAGCCTGGCCCCCTCTGTGCCTGGCGAGGCCAGGGGTTCGACGTCCCGGAGATCCAGTTCACCGACCTTGGCCACGTGGCGGAGGATGCCCGAGATCTCGGGGGCCATCTGTTCCGCCCGGGGGTCGTCGACCTCGAGGCGGGCCAGACGCGCCAGGCGCTTGATGTCTTCGGCGCTGATGTCGGGGGCGGGCTGGGTCATGCGTCGGCGGTCCTCGGGCTCAAGGATAGGTCTCGGCGGGTGATCCCGCGGGCGTTAGCCGCTAGCATCGGGCGGCCCGTCGACGAAACGAGTGTGTTCTCTGCTGAGCGAGAGCTCAGCGCGAGGAGATTCCGTCATGATCCCCAAGCCGCCGCCCCGGGAGGGCAGCCTCGGATTTCTGTTCATTCCGCCCTTCCGGGTCCAGGGCATCTCGATCGCGGGTGAGTCGACCTGCGTGCAGGTGCCCGAGCTGGACACGTGCTTCGACCTGGGGACGTGCCCCCGCGCGATGCTCCCGAGCAAGTACGTGGCGTTGAGCCACGGGCACATGGACCACATCGGCGGGCTCGCGTACTACTGCTCGCAGCGCCAGTTCCAGGGCATGGGGACGGGCACGATCATCTGTTCGCGCGAGGTCGCCGGGGCCGTGCACAAGATGATGGAGGGGTACCAGGATCTCGAGCAGCAGCGCACGCCGTACGAGCTCATAGAGATGAGCGAGGGCGACGAGTACGAGATCAAGAACAACATGTTCATCCGCATCTTCAACACGGAGCACACGAGCCCGTCGTCGGGCTACACGATCGTGGAGAAGCGGAGCAAGCTCAAACCCGAGTTCTACGAATTGCCCCAGGAAAAGCTGCGTGAGATGAAGGACCGCGGCGACGACATCACGCGCATCGTGGAGGTTCCGCTGGTGGCCTACACGGGGGACACGCTGCCGGGCCCGTACCTGCTGCGGGAAGATGTGCGCACAGCGCAGATCGTGATCAGCGAGTGCACGTTCATCGAACCGGATCACAAGGACCGTGCGCTGGTCGGGAAGCACATGCATCTCGATGATGTCGCCGAATGGTTGCGTGTTCTCGAGTGCGAGAAGCTCGTGCTCATGCATCTGTCGAGGCGGTCGAACATGATCGAGGCCCGTAAGCGTTTGGCGCGACTTGTCAAGCCCGAACAGGCACGGAAAGTGGAGTTTCTGATGGATCATCGGAACAACCGCATGCGCTACGAGCGGCAGGCGATGGACGCCGAACGTGCCGAGGCGCAACGCCTTGCGAAAGCGCGCAGCGGCGGCTGAGCGCATTTGCGCGCAAACGTGTTGACACGCGGTTGAACCGGTCGTAATTTCTGAGCGGTGTTGTTTCCAATCGTCGCGCAGCGGTGGGCGTGAAAGTTCGGATGGAGTGGGCCGAACGTCACGGAACGCGAGCGACGCTCAAGAATGGTTCAGAGACCGGCCAGGATCGCCGGAAGGTACGCTGGATGGCCAAGCCTGATCATGAGGTCTGGGTGGAGATCTTGTCGTATCTCCGCGACAACCACAGCGCGGTGTGCCGCAAGTGGTTCGAGGAGATCGAACCGGTGCGCATCGAGGGCGGCGTGTTCAACGTCCGTCTCGAGCACCCGATCCGTCGCCAGTACCTCGAGCGCGAGTGCTCGGAGCATTTCACCGAAGCGCTGCAGGCCGTCACCGGCCGGTTGATGTCGGTCCGGTTCGTCGAAGACGAGGAGCCCGAGGCCGAAGCGCCCTCCGGGCCGGCCGTGGCGGCGTCCAACGGCTCGATGTCGGGGATGCGCAAGGCTCCCGCGTCGAGTTCCGCGTCCCCGCTGGCGATCGTCCCGGATTACACGTTCGAGAACTTCATCGTCGGCCCCGAGAACCGCCTGGCCCACGCGGCGGCGAAGGCGGTCTCCTCGAACCCGGGCAAGACCTACAACCCCCTGTTCATCCACGGTGGCGTCGGCCTGGGCAAAACGCACCTGCTGCAGGCGATCTGCCTGGCCCTGCTGAACGACTTCGAGGACCTCTCGATCTACTACGTCTCCTGCGACGAGTTCATGACCCAGTTCATGGATGCCGTCCAGGCCGGCCAGATGCACGATTTCCGCCACCGCTTCCGCGACGTGGACGTGCTCGTGATCGATGACATCCACTTCCTCGCCAAGCGCGATCGCACCCAGGAGGAGTTCTTCCACACCTTCAACAGCCTCTACCAGGCCGAGAAGCAGATCATCCTCTCCAGCGACGCCCCGCCGAACGAGATCCCGGATCTCGAGTCCCGGCTCGTCAGCCGGTTCCAGTCGGGCCTCGTCGTCCAGGTGAACGTGCCGACCTACGACACGCGCGTCCAGATCGTGAAACAGAAGGCCAAGATCCGCGACATCACGCTCGAGGACGACATCGCCTGCTACATCGCGTCGCGCTCGGCCACGAACATCCGCGAGCTCGAGGGCGCGATCACCAAGGTGCACATGCAGAGCATCGCGGACTCCAAGCCGCTGTCGCTGGAGATCGCCAAGGCCGCGCTCGGCTCCGGGGACGAAGAGGCCATCAAGCCCCAGGTGACGATCTCGAACATCATCGAGACCGTCACGGCGTTCTACGGCGTCAAGCTGACCGATCTCCAGTCGCGACGGCGCCAGAAGTCGATCGCCCTCCCGCGTCAGGTGTGCATGTACCTGGCCCGTCGCCACACGAGGTTCAGCCTCGAGGAGATCGGCGGCTACTTCGGGGGGCGCGACCACACGACGGTCATGCACGCCGTGAAGACGATCGATCGCAAACGCAATGAGGACTACGACTTCGGTCGCCTGGTCACCTCGTTGGAAGAGCAGATCGAGGTCGCCTCGCCGGGCACCATCCACGCCGCGGCCAGCTGACCGCGCCCCGCCCTCCTGACAGATGATTGCGGATCTGATGTGGACAACTTGCGCCCGCACCCCTCTTCGCTGCCGGGCATGGGTTGTGGATCGGGTGTCGGTTGACGCTCGCGAGTGTGCGGACGCTCCTGGAGGGCCCCGGAACTGTCGAGAGACTGTCAGGTTGTCCCCAGGCCTTGTGGCCTGAGAACCACCTCTCTATGGGCGTTTTCAGGGATTCACCACGGGTTTTCCCCGAAGCGCCAGCGCCTTTCACTAGAGGTATTGGTTCTTCTCTTTGATGAAAGAGGAAGAGGCTGCCCTTCGGGAGCGCCCCGGTTTGTGCAGGTCGTGCGAAGGCTTATCCGGACCCACGCTCGCCTGTCCACATGTGGATAGACCGTTGTGAACTCTGGCTTTGCGCTCCGTCAGCCTCCGGGCTGGCACCCGGAGCACCACACGGTGGTCCGCTGTGCCAGCGATCCGGAGTCGAGAGCCCGGCCACAGATCACGCAGGGCTGTCCGCCTCGGCCGTAGACGCGGTGCCGGTGCTGGAAGGCCCCGGGCTGGTCGTCGGTGTGGCGATAGTCGCGGATCGTCGAGCCACCCTGCTCGATGGCCTCGGCCAGCACGCACCGGATGTGGCGGGCGATCTCTTCGAATTGACCTGTCTCCAGGTCCCTGCACAGCGCGAAAGGGGAGATGCCCGCCCGGAAGAGCGATTCATCGGCGTAGATGTTCCCCACGCCGGCGATCACCGCCTGGTCGAGGAGCGCCGCCTTGATCGCCCGGGCGGAGCTGCCCGCTCGAGCCTGGATGTCTGCGCCCGTCGCCTCGAGGCCGTCGGGACCGAGGCGGCACCAGCGCTGGGTGTGCAACTCGTCGAGGCTGGGGAAGGTCCAGACGCCGCCGAAGCGTCGGGGGTCGCGGAACAGGATGCGCCCGGCCGGGCGTCCATCCGGGTGGGCGAGGCTCCAGATGACATGGGTGTGGTCGGCCTGCGCGGGCCGGGCGCCGGGCGGGAGCGCCGTCAGCTGGCCGCTCATCCCCAGGTGCAGACAGATCGCGGCGCCGGAATCGGACACGATCGCCATCTGTTTGCCTCGCCGCAGGAAGCTGGCGAGCGTCTGGCCCGAGAGCAGTGCGCGGGGCGAGCGACTGCCGTGGGCGTAGTCCCGGCGCTTCAGCGAGACGCGCCTGACCGAGAGGCCCCGCGTGGCCGATTCCAGGCTGGAGCGGACGTGCTCGACCTCCGGGAGTTCGGGCATGTGCCAAGCGTAGACACCCGACGCGGCATCCGGCTCCCCCGGGGGCGGTAGGATCCCGGAGCCGGGCGGGGGCCCATCAGTTTGGAACGAGCCACGAATCGAGGACCTTGATGCCTGATCCCCTGAGCGACGACACCCAGATCGATGCCACGGCGCCCGAGGAGGCCGTCGCGGAGGTGCGCGAGGCGTACCGGAAGCTGACCGACGAGGTGGCCAAGGTCGTGGTCGGGCAGAACGAGGTGGTCGAGCAGCTGCTGATGAGCATGTTCTGCCGGGGCCACGCGCTGGTCGTGGGCGTTCCCGGCCTGGCCAAGACGCTGCTGATCTCGACGATCGCGCGTTCGGTGAGCCTGAGCTTCAGCCGAATTCAGTTCACGCCGGACCTCATGCCGAGCGACATCACCGGTACGGAGGTCATCGAGGAAGACAAGACGACCGGCTCGCGCGAGCTGCGATTCGTGAAGGGCCCCGTGTTCGCGAACGTGATCCTGGCCGACGAGGTGAACCGCACGCCGCCCAAGACGCAGGCGGCGCTGCTCGAGGCGATGCAGGAGCACCAGGTGACGATCGGCGGCATGCAGCACAAGCTGCCCGAGCCGTTCTTCGTGCTGGCGACGCAGAACCCGATCGAGCAGGAGGGCACGTACCCGCTGCCCGAGGCGCAGCTCGACCGGTTCATGTTCAACGTGACGATCGGCTACCCCAACCTCGACGAAGAGGCGGAGATCATCCGTCGCACGACGACGGCGCAGGAGACCAAGACGACGCCGGTGCTCGCCGGCGCCGACGTGCTGCGCGTGCAGGAGCTCGTGCGCGAAGCGCCGGTGCCCGAGCACGTGATCAGCTACGCGCTCCGCCTGGTGCGCGCCACGCGCATCAAGGAAGAGACCGAGACCAAGCCCCAGATCGTGCAGGACTACCTGGCGTGGGGCGCGGGTCCGCGCGCCAGCCAGTACCTGATCCTGGCCGCCAAGGCCAAGGCGGTCCTCAGCGGCAGCTTCCACGTGACGGCAGAACACATCCGCGCCGTTGCGCACCCGGTGATGCGCCATCGCATCCTGACGAACTTCAACGCCGAGGCCGACAACGTGACGAGCGATCACGTGATCGATGCCCTGCTCGAGGAGATCCCGATCGAAGGTTCGGGCCCGGCTGAGAAGCGGCGCATGGACGCGGTGATGCGCTGATCCTCCGCTCTCGCGTGTAACCCAGGGGGTGCGCCCGCGAACTGCTCTCGTGGGCGAACACCCGGCGGTGCGAGAGGGCGAGTCGATGAAGACAATTCCCGCTTTTCTGATAGGGATCGCTGCGGCTGCGCTGGGTGCCGGCGCTGCGGGCGCCGCGGCGCATGACCCGTACTCGAACTACCTGGAGCTGCGCGTCTATCGCGCGCAGGAGGGGCAGCGAGACAGCTTCCTCGCGTACTTCGAGGACAACCTCCTCGAGACTCAGGAAGCGCACCCCATGCGCATCTGGGGAGAGTTCCGCGACGTGCAGAACGAGCACCAATTCGTGTGGATGCGCGGCTACCGAACGATGGGCGAGCGTCTCGAGTCTCTGCAGGGCTTCTACTTCGGGCCGGTCTGGGCGGAGAAGGGGCCGGAGGTCATGCAGAGCCTGTTCGATGGGCGGGTGATCGCGTACCTCCTTGAGCCGATGCGCGAAGGATCGGGATTCAGCGCGCTCCCGGGTCGCGAACCGGCCGGCGGCGAGCGTGGTGTGATCGGCGTCGAGATCTACGTGCTCGAGGGGGGCGAGCGCGACGCGGTGGTCGAGCATCTGCACTCGGTCGCGCTGGCGCACCACGAGAAGTGCGGCGGCGTAACGCTCGGGCTGTTCGAGACCAGCGACGAGCAGAACAACTTCCCCATGCTGCAGCACAACGAGGATCAGCACGTGATCGTCTGGGTCGGGAGCTACGCGTCGGCCGAGGCGTTCGATCGGGCGAGCGCGGGCGCCGGGGGGATCGAACCCGACACCCGGCTCACGCTCGAGCCGGGGCCGCGTTCGCGCCTCTCTCACCGGGAGTGATCCGGGTTCGACAGAGGTGGTTTCGCGGGCAACCCGACGCGCTGCTCGAGGGGTCGGGCCCGGTGGAGAAGCGCCGGATGGACGCGCTGATGCACGAGGGCGCAGTCCGGCCGCTCTGATCCGCGCTCAGAAGTGGGGTTCCGGTACGAGTTCTCCCGCGACCGGGGTTGGGGTGCCGTCGTCGTCGAGATGTTGCGGCGCCGTCGGGCGGGCGTCAGAGCTCTCGGTCGGGGCTCCGCTTGGGCCCGAGCGGGCGAAGTAGTTCACGCCCGCGATCAGGGCGACGAGGACGACCAGGGCGCCCAACTGGGCGCGACGACGGGTGCTTGTGTTCGGCATGGTTGGGTCTCCATGGCTGGAGAGCCGAGCGAACGCCCCGGTTCATGCCAAAAGCGAAGAAATCCCAATTTTTTCAATTGGTGGCCCCTTCTCCTCTGAGCGGATTCTCTGGACGCTCCTCCGATCCGGGCTCATACTTCCTCTTATCGAACCGGTTGGTGCCCGTTTGCGTCATCGAGCGGGCAAGGGGCTTGTCAGGGCTCCGGGGCGGGAGGAACGGCGATGTTGGCGAATGCAGACTTTCGTGCGCGCGCCCGGGGGGCGACGCGGGGTGTTGTTGCGTGTGTGCTCATCGCCGGCGCTTCGGGCGCGAGCTCTGCCGGCGATCTCGCGCCGCCGACCGGCCCGGTGCAGGCGACGATGCTGCGCCTCGACGAGATCGAGGCGCGCACGCCGATCAACATCAACACGACACCAGGTGACGCGGCAGCGGTTTTCGTGATCACGGAGCCTGGGAGCTACTTCCTGACGTCCGACGTGCAGGGGCAGGTGGGCAAGCACGGCATCGAGGTGCGCCTGTCGCAGAACACGCCGAACAATCGCGTGAACATCGATTTCAATGGGTTCGCGCTCCTCGGCGTGCCCGGCTCGGGTGACGGGATCCACCTGGCGGCCAATCCCGGCGTGCTCGACTTCGAATTCACGGTCAAGCCCGACCGAATCGAATTCAAGGGCGGGATCGTGAACTGGGGCGGCAACGGCGTGAACATCGGGGGCGCGTCGCGTGTCGAACTGACGCACCTGGAGATCGGCAGCAGCGGGCTCGACGGCGTCTGCGTGGTCGGCGCGCGGGAGGCCGTGATCTCGAGCGTGTCAAGCTCCGGCAACGGGGGAGACGGCGTCAACCTCCAGGAATGCTCGATCACCAAGATGCTCGATACGGCATGCGATGCTAATGGGGGCGACGGCATGAATGTTGGCGTGTCGTGCACGAACAACAGCGACGTGTTCGTCGAATTCTCCAGTTCCGTCTCTTCCAACAATGGGGGCCACGGTGCGCGCGTGGCGAATCTCGGCGACGCGTTCGGGTTGTTCTGCTCGGCCAAATTCGACTGCGTGGGAGTGACGACTTGCACCAACACACTCGACGGTGTGCACGTCGAAGACATCAGTTTCACGAAGTACGTGGACTCGGTTGCAATGGGCAACGGCGGGGATGGGATCAGCGCGCGAATATCGTGCAACGACAATTCCGATTCGTCATTTTCGATCGGCGGCTCGAATTCGAGTGGCAACGGCGGCAACGGCGTGAAGGTGACGAACGGCGGCGATAGCGGTGGCGTCTTCTGCTCCGCGAAGTTCGACTGCGATGGCCTGACGGCCTGCAACAACATGCTCGACGGTGTGAATGTCGAGGACATCGGACGCACGAGGTGCGCCGACCTGACATCGATGGGGAACGGCGGCGACGGGCTCTATACTCGCATGGCGACCAGAGCGGCCCGTGAGGGGTTCTTCGACATCGCCGCCAGCTCGATGATGGGCAACGGCGGGCAAGGCGCGCATGTGGAGCGGGCCGCCGGTTCTGCGGCGTCGTACGACAAGTGTTTCTGGAGTTCGGTGGGCGCGTGCGGCAACCTGGGCGATGGCGTGCGCCTGGACGGCATCTCGCATTCGAGCATGCGCGGGTGCGCGTTGGATCTGAACGACGGGTCGGGGATGGTCCATACGTACGCCCCCGGCAACCCGGTGTACGGGAACATCACGTTCGAGAAGTGCTCGGCCTCGGGCAACGGCGGGACCGGCCTCGATCTCACCCAGGGAACGAGCGCCAGCATCACGAACCGGTTCCTGGGCTGCCGCACGAGCGAGAACGGCGCACTCGTCGGCGTGGGCCACGGGGTGCACCTGCGTTCATCCGGTGCCGGCGGTGGCGGGCGGATCGCGGTGTACTACGAGTCCTGCGTCTCGGACGGCAACCTGGGCGACGGGCTGCGCGTGCGCTGCGACCACCATCTCGCGCTGCACTCGGTCCGGAACTGCAACGCGATGGTGAACACCGGAGCGGGGATCGACATCGGCCGGCTGCTGGCCCCGCCTTCGGAGGTCCGGGTCGAGATCGAGGAACTCTTCAGCGTGCAGAACGGCTCCCACGGGATGAGCCTAGAGGGCACCTCGGGCGCGATCCGCCATTCGAACTGCTCGAACAACGCGGGGGACGGGATGTTCCTCACGCTCGACGAGGCGTCGATCGAGCACTCGGAGTGTTCGAGCAACGGGGGCAGCGGCGCCAGCACGCGGGCGAGCGGCGGGGGCACGACGCGTTCCAAGTGTTACACGAATCACTTCAGGTGCGATCTGAACACGTTCTACGGGATGGACCACGAGGACACCGACGCGACGGGCACCAACATCTACAGCGCCGACAGCAACGAGGGCGGATGGCGCTCGATCAGGGGCTCGGTCAGACTGGATGGATTCTCGCTGCGCCGGAACGGCGGTGTCGGCGGCAGCGGCGGGGCGATCTTCATCGAGTGCGAGACCGTGCACCTGCTCGCGGGCGAGTCGAGCGGCAACTTCGGCAACGGCCTGACGTTCACGGCGTGCAACTCCGTGCGATGCGAGACCGTCCACCTGACGGCCAACACCGGCGACGGCGCCCGGGTCGACAACGGGCTGCTGGCCTGCGGCACGACGCCGCACTTCCTGCATTCGTCGTCCGACGGCAACGGCGGGGACGGGTTCAGCGTCCAGTGCGCAAACGGCGGGCAGCTCACCGAGTGCCACGCCCATCGGAATTCCGGCGCGGGGATCCGCGTGGGCACCGTCCCCGACTTCAGCGTCACCGGTGTGCAGCTCGATCGCTGCTACGCGAGCCTGAACACCCAGGGGGTTGTCGTCGACGACGCGCAGAACATCGTGCTGCGGACAATGGCGCGCGAGAACCTGATCGACAACCTCCGCCTGCACCCCGACACATTCGCCGGCCCCAGCGTGGCGGGCCCGGCGTGGATCGAATCGAAGCCCTACGCCTGGCCGTGATGGCCGGGTGACACCGTCTGGAGACTCGGGAGGACCGAACGATGCTGAACTCACTCATGACGCGTTCGTCGTGCGCGCTCGGCGCGCTCGCGCTCAGCGGCGCCGCGCTCGCCGGGCAACTCGCTCCGCCCCCGGGCCCGGTCGGCCCGACGATGAAGCCGCTGGATGCGATCGAGCCGCGCATCTGCGTGAGCGATCTGCAGGGCGACGCCACAGCGTCGCATGTCATCAGCCAGTCCGGGAGCTACTACCTGACGGCCGACGTGATCGGGAAGGGCGGCTCGCACGGCGTCCGGATCGACGCCCCCCACGTGCGCCTGGATCTCAACGGGTTCGACCTCGTCGGTGTGCCGGGCTCCCTCGACGCGGTGCATTGCTCGGTCGCCTGCGAGACGATCGAGATCTGCGTCGGGTACAGCGACAACTACCTGTCGAGTATCGGCGGCTGGGGCGGCGGCGGCGTGGTGGTCACCAGCGCCCGCGATGTGCTGGTCGCGAATCTGCGAGTCGAAGACTGCGGGACCGATGGCCTGAGCATCGGCACCATCGGGCACGTGGACCACGGCTCGACGGTCCGGATCCGGAACATCTCGTCGTCCGGGAACGGCGGCGACGGCGTGCGGGTTGTGACGAGCGTCGCGGCGGGCAGCCTCGCGGATAACGCGATCATCTCCAGCCGCGTGCGCTGCGTGAGCAACGGCGGCGCGGGCGTGCGCTTCACGCCGACGACGCCCGGGAGCTACGTCTTCGATATGCGCTTGACCGATGCGCACGGCAACGCGTCGCACGGCGTGAGCCTCGAGCCCGCGAGCGACACCCGTTTGATCTGCGGGTGCTCTCATCTCGTCGCGGGAGACAACGGCGGCAGCGGCCTCGTGCTCGTGGGCGGGTCTGCGTGCAAGATCTCGACCGACTACACCGATCACGATCTGTCGCGCAACAACCTGAGCGGCCTGAGCTGCGATATCGGCCCGGGGACGGGCATGGACATGCGCATGGTCCGCGTCCTGGCGACGGAGAACCAGGGCGACCAGACATCGATCACGACGGCCGATCAGTGCGACGTGCGTGTCGAGAAGTTCAACGTGAAGCAGGAGTTCGGCCCGCAGGCCGGGCACCGCCTGACCACCGGCGACAACACACTGGTGAGCTACCGCCTCGACAGCTGCGTTGTCGCCCGGTGCGGGACCGAGGGACACTCGCTCTCACTCGGGAACGGCTGCGTGCTCACCTACTCAGCCCGGAACCACACGATGTTCCTCAACGGGTCGCACGGGCTTTCGGTCTCGTCCGGGTCCTCGTGCGTCATCCTCGGGTCGTTGCGCAGCTCGATGTACGCCTCCAACGGCGTCGGCGGTGTCGCGGGCGACGGCCTGCGCCTGATCGCGGGCCCGGGCACGAGCATGCGCGTCGGCGCCGAGTCGTGCGTGTTCGACGACAACCTCTCCAGCGGCGTGCACTGCGTGGGCGACCTCAACCAGGACGGCCGGCTCGACATGGTGCTCTGCCGGTCGTCCGGCAATGGCCTGCACGGCGTGTTCGGTTCGAGCGTGTCGATGAGCAGTTCCGGGATGTACTGCATCGCCAACGGCGGCGACGGGCTGCACTTCGACGACACGTCAACACTCGGCGAGCGGACGCTGCGCTGCGAGAGCTCGACATTCAGCGAGAACGGCGGGGCGGGGGTCCGCGGCTCCAAGTGGATCGATAAGTCGTCCCCAATCATCATGAAGAGCTGCACATCGAGCAGCAATGGTGGGGGCGGCGCGATCTACCTGCGCGGCGCGATCACCGCGGACCGCTGCGTGTTCAACGACAATGTCGGCGACGGGCTCCGCTGCGAGTCGGCGACGGTGCACACGCTCGACTGCGAGTGCAGCGGCAACACCGACGACGGCATCGACTATCTCGACGTCGACAGCGACGACGACGGGGTCATGTGCAACGACAACGGCGGCTACGGGATGCGCTGCGCCGCGGGCCCCGGGACCAAGGCGCGCGTCGAGACGTGCGAGGCCAAGTGTGCCCGCAACGCGCGGGGCGGGATCCGCTGCGAGTCGATGGAGTGTTCCGTCGCGCGCTGCGAGCTCTCCGGCAACTTCGGCCCCGGGCTCGAGTGCGTGAGCTCGCGCATGTACTGCAGCGATCTCGTGTGCTCCAGCAACACCGGCGATGGCGTGCGCCTGACGCTCGGCGGCAGCCTCCACCTCAGCGGCGGCACGCTCCGGGCCAACGGCGGGCACGGCCTGAGCTACGAAGGAACGACGGGCGGCGGAGGCGGCGGCGGCCGCGTGGTGCTCCGGGCCGTCACCGCGAGCTCGAACACCAGCAGCGGCGTGCGTTGCCTCGACGGCACCTGCAGGCTGGTAGACAACGACTGCGACTCCAACGGCGTGCACGGATTCGAGTTCGTCCGCTGCGTGGTCAGCGCCAGCCGCTGCACCGGCAAGGACAACAACTGCAACGGGTTCAGCTCGTCCGGCTCGGATTCCACGTTCGAGCGCTGCGACGGGATGGACAACGACTGCAACGGCTTCGAGTCGTCAGACGACAACACGCTGGGTCTGCCGGTCAGTTCGTCGATGCGCTGCGTCTCGTGCGCCGCCGATCGGAACCTGGGGACGGGCTTCGTCTACGGCGCCTGCCGCGACGGCGAGGCGTCGATGTGCTCGGCGTCGTCGAACGGGTCCAGCGGCATCGAGGTGCTGTCCTCGAGTTCGCACTGCGTCGTGAGCCGGTGCTCGGTGCGCTCCAACGGGTCGAACGGGATCGTGGTCGGGAGCTTCGGGAACACGGTCGTCGGCTGCGACGCGACGAACCACCCGATCATCGCCTACGACGTGCCGGTTCCCGGCAACACGTTCGGGCCGCCGGTTGACGAGGTGACGATCAACCAGAACTGCAATCCGGACAGGAATCTGCTGCGCTGAGGCCAGCGAAGGCCGCATGTGGGCAGGGACTTGGTGCCGTGGTGATGGTGCGCGCCAACCCGGCCCCGTCTCGCCCGTACAATCGGCCGGCCTCTCCGCTCCCCTCCCGCCTCCCGCCGCCATGTCCGAAGCACCGCCCTCACAGCCCGGGACCACCAGCACGTCGATCCGGACGGGCCCCTCGCCCCGTCCCGCAGCCGCCGATCCGAGCCACGCCGGCGAGCACGACGCCACGCTGTACCTCCACCCCCAGACGCTCTCGCGCCTGGGGACCTTCGAGCTGCGGGCGAAGATGATCGTCGAGGGCGTGATGAGCGGCATGCACCGCTCGCCCTATAAAGGATTCAGCGTCGAGTTCGCCCAGCACCGGCCCTACGTCGCCGGCGACGACCTCCGCCACCTGGACTGGAAGGTCTACGGGCGGAGCGACAAGCTCTACCTCAAGCAGTACGAGCAGGAGACGAGCCTGGACCTGGTGGTCCTGGTCGATGCATCGGGATCGATGAACTACGGCAGCCGCCTGTTCAGCGAGGCCTCGGGCCAGGGTGTGAAGACCAGCCCGAGCGGTCAGTCGGAATGGACCAAGTACGACCACGCCACGGCGACGGCCGCGGCCTACGCCTACATGGCGCTCCGTCAGGGCGACCGCGTGGGCCTGGGCATCTTCGCCGACGCGCTGATCGACGCGGCCGACCGCACCAGCGCCTCGAGCCAGTGGCGCAAGATCGTCAACATCCTCTCAAAGCACCCGGTGGGCGAGGCGAGCGATATCGGTCGCGTGATCGATCAGACGCTCGCGAAGCTCAACAACCGCTGCCTGATCGTGCTCGTGAGCGACTTCTTCGAGGACCCGCAGAGACTTCGCACCGCGCTGGCCCGGATCAAGCACCACCGGCACGACGTGATCCTCAGCCAGATCGTCGACCAGCAGGAGCGCGAGTTCCGCTTCACCGACGCGGCGCCATTCGAGGGTCTCGAGGGCGAGGGGCGCGTGAGGCTCGACCCGCGCGCGATCCGCAGCGCTTACTGCCAGGCCTTCGAGGAGCATCTGGACACCGTCGAGAAGCTGGCGCGGAGCTTCGGCTTCGACTACCAGCTCGTCGACACGCACGGGTGGCTCGGCCCGTCGCTGGCCTCGTTCGTCTCGCGACGGAACGCGATCCTGAAGCGGACCAAGGCCGGATGACGTTCCTGCACACAGCACTGTTTGCCGCGGGCGCCGCGTGCGTGGCGATCCCGATCCTGATCCATCTGTTGCTGCGCCAGCGCCGCAAGCCGATCCGCTGGGGCGCGATGCGCTTCCTGATCGAGGCGTACAAGAAGCAGCGCCGCAAGCTGAAGCTGCAGCAACTGATCCTCCTGGCGACGCGCTGCTTGATCGTGTTCCTCGTCGCGATGGCGCTGGGGCGCCCGCTGTTGGAGCAGGCGGGTCTGCTGGGCGCCGGGCAGGGGACGACGCTGTACGTGCTCGTCGACAACGGCCTGGCCAGTTCCGCGCGCGGCACCGGCGAATCCGGCGACTCCAGCGGGCTGGAGCAGTCAAAGCAGGCCGCGCGCGACCTGCTGCGCGAACTCGGCCCGGGCGATCGCGCCGGGTTGATCGCGCTGGGCGGCCCCGCCGAGCCCGTGGTGATCCCCGCGTCAGCGGACCTGTCGGCGATCGCCTCGTTGATCGACGGTCTCGAGCCGACGGCCAGCGCAACCGACCTCTCCGGAGCGCTCGATCTCCTGGGAGCGCACCTCGCGAGCGAGGCCGAGGGCGAGTCGGCCGGCGCTCGCGTCGTGATCGCGGTGATGAGCGAGTTCCTGCTCGGCAGCGCCGATATCAGCCGCCCGCTGCCCGAGTCGCTGGCGCAGATCCCCAACGTGTCACTCGTGGCGATGGAACCGGCCAGCGCATCGGGCACGAACGTGCAGATCGTTGGCGTCGAGCCGCTGAACCAGGTCGTGCTGACCGGCACCGGGGGCTCGAGCGCGAGCGTGGGGCGAGAGAATGTCCGCGTGCGCCTGCGCCGCAGCGGCCCGGGCGTGAGTGATGCGCAGGTCACGCAGGTACGCCTTCGGGTGTCCGGCGGGCGCGATTCGCGCCTCTTGCCGGGTATGCAGGTGGTGTATCGCTGGCAGCCGGGCGAGACCGAGGGCGCCGTGACGGTGCAGATCGACCCAGCCTCCGGGTCCGACAACGAGTCGGGCGCGCGCAGCCTCGACCAGCGTGTGTTGGTCGCCGAGATCGATCGCGACACCGTTGACGCCGACAACACGTTCCGGCGCCCGATCGACGTGCGCGAGGCGCTGCGTGTGGGCGTGATCGCCCGGCGTCGGTTCGGCAGCGTCGGCGGGGCAATCGAGGACCTCCAGCCGGGAGACTGGCTGCGCCTGGCGCTGCGCCCTTCCTTCGCGGCGCCGATCGACGTTGTAGAGATCGATCCGGGTTCGATCGACGCGCCGACGCTGGCGTCGGTCGATGTTGCGTTTGCCGCGTCGCCCGAGCTGATCCGCGAGACCGACTGGACGCGGATCGCCGAGTTCGTCGAGCGCGGCGGGCTCTTGATCGTGACGCCGGCGCCCGAGGCGCCCGTGCAGTTGTGGTCCGACGCGATGTCGCGAGAACTGGGTCTCGACTGGCGCATCGCACGCGAGGCACAGAGTCCCGACGGTGGCTCGATCGGGATCGACCCCCGGGCCGGCGATTCGGCGCTGCTCACGCTGATCCGCGCCGAGATCGAGGACCTCGTGCGCCCGGTCGCCGTCGAGCGCTATCTTCCGATCGAGTCGGACGTTCGCGAAGCGGACGTCGTGCTGCGTCTGGCCGACGGCACGCCTTGGCTGGTTGTGGGTGAACCGGCGCGGGCTGACGACACCTCCGGCGTCGATCGCGGCCTGGTCGTGTACCTGGCCTCGGCGCCGCAGTGGCGATGGACCAACCTGCAGGCCACGAGCCTGATGGTGCCGCTCGTGCAGGAACTTGCGCGCCAGGGCTTCGGGCGGGCGTCGGGCGACTGGACGTCGGTCGCCGGGCGACGCATCGGCGCCCCCGAGCGTGCGACGCAACTCGCGCCGGTCGGCGTGGAGCAGGCGCCCGTGGATCTCGACGGTTCCGGGCGCACGATGAGCCCCATCCGCAGCGCGGGGCTGTGGGAGGCGATCGACGAAGCGGGACGTGTCCGCGGGTTTGTCGCCGTCAACGCGGACGATCAGGCTTCGCGCGTGCAGATCCAGGACCCCTCGAGTGTGCGCGCGTGGCTGAGCGCGGCGATCGGCCAGGCCGGCTCGGGCGCGGGCGACGCGAACGGCGCGGGCTCCGGCGCGACGTTCCTAGATCCCGACGAGCCCGGCGCGGTCTTCTCCGCAGAACAGGCCGATTCGCCGCTGAGCGTGCCCCTGCTCATCGCGGCGCTGATGCTCGCGCTCGCCGAAGTGTTTATGGCACGCTGGTTCAGCCACGCAATCGCCGAGCGCAGCGAGGGCGGGCCATCGCTCACCGAATCGATGGGGCTCGCGCCATGAACGATCTGCTCCGCACACTGCTCGATCTGGATCGCCTCACGCTGGGCGCAGATGGCGTGCGTTTCGCCTTCGAGCGCCCGCTCCCTGCCTACGGCTGGGGCCTGATCGTGCTCGGCGCAGTGGCGCTGGCGCTGTGGAGCTATTCACGGATGATCGGCCCGGCGTGGGTGCGCTCGGGCCTCGGCCTGCTGCGCGCGTCGCTGCTCCTGCTGCTGGCGGTGCTGATCGCCGGCCCGCAACTGGTTGAACAGTCAGAGAGCGTCGAGGACGACTGGGTGCTGGTGCTGGTCGACCGGTCGGCTTCGATGGGCATCGCCGACGCCCCCCGCGAAACAGGCATGGAGTCGGGGGCCGATCGCGTGACCCGCCAGGAGCAACTCGAGTCGCTGCTCCAGGACAGCTGGCCGATGTGGCGCTCGCTCAGCGAAGACCGCGTGGTCGTGTGGCTCGGTTTCGATGCCGGTGCGTTCGATCTCGCGCCCGCGTCGGGCGGATCGGGAGCGATCAGTCTGGGCGAGGCGCAGGGCCAGCGCACGAGGCTCGGGCGAGCGCTCGATCAGGCGCTGGCCCGCACCGCGGCACGCCCGCTCTCGGCGATCGTCGTCCTGAGCGACGGACGATCGACCGACCAGCCGGCCCGCGCCGTCATGCGCCGCCTGCAGGCCGATCGCGTGCCGGTGTTCAGCGTCCCTCTCGGCAGCGAAGACCCCATCGGCGATATCGCGGTGCGCCGGGCCGAGGCGCCCGGCGTAGCGTTCGTCAAGGATCGCACGCCGGTGCGCGTGCAGCTCGAGCGGGTGGGCAGCGCCGAGACGCGGACGAGCGGCACGGTCCGCCTCGTCGATCGCGCCACGGGCATCGTGCTCGACGAGCAGCGCGTTGATTGGGCGCCGGGTGAGACCGAGCAGTCGGTCGCGCTCGTCACATCGGATCAGGAGCAGGGCCAGCGCACATGGATCGTCGAGGTGACGCCCGACGGCGCCGATCTCATCGACGGCAACAACACCAGCGAGTTCACGATCGAACTCGTCGATCGCCCGCTGCGGGTGCTGTACATCGACGGATACCCGCGATGGGAGCAGCGCTACATCAAGAACCTGCTCGTGCGCGAGGAGTCGGTGTCCAGCGCCGCGCTCATCCTCGCGCCCGACCGGCGCTACCTGCAGGAAGGCGACATCATCCTCGATGCGCTCCCCGAATCGCCCGAGGAGTGGGCGCGATTCGACGCGGTGGTGCTCGGCGATGTCGACCCCGAGGTGTTCACGGTCGACCAACTCACGAACCTGCGCGAGCACGTCGCCAGGCGCGGCGGCGGCCTCGTGTGGGTCGGCGGCGAGGGGTCCACCCCGGGCGAGTGGTTCGACACGCCGCTGAGCGACCTGCTGCCGTTCCGGCGCGACGCGATCGACGGATCGGCGATCGGCGTCCCGGTCATGATGGCCCCCACACCCACGGCAGAGCGCCTGGGCGTGCTCCAACTCGCCGACACGCAGGGACAGTGGTGGCCCGCCGACCTCCTGGACCCGAGCAAGGGCTGGTCGCTCCTGCAGTGGGCCCAGCGCATCGAGCCGACGCGCATCAAAGCGGCGGTCGAGGTGCTCGCCCAAGCCGTGGGCAGCGGCGACATCTCCGCGGCACCGGGCATCGCGGACCGGTTCCCGCTCGTCCTGTCGATGCGCTACGGCGCGGGGCGCGTGATCTACGTCGCGACCGACGAAACATGGCGCTGGCGCTACGCACGCGGCGAGAAGCTCCCCGAGCGCTTCTGGCTGCAGATGCTCCGCCTGCTCGGGCGCGAGAGCCTGGCGCGTGCGCAGCGCATGGCGACGATCGAGGTCAGCCCGAGGCGCGCCGATGTCGACCAACCGGTGCGCATCGCCGTGGAGCTACTCGATCAGTCGCTGATCGACGAGCAGCTGCCGTCGCTCTCTGTTGAGGTTGTCCGGAGGGGCGCAGAAGAGGGGGACTCGGTGTCGGGGCGTGTCGAGCTCGTGCTGAAACCGAGCGAAGGCGGGTTCGAGACCTACTCGGCGGTGTGGCTCCCGCCCGCGGCTGGGAATTGGGACGTCGTCTGCACGGATTCGGCGCTCGCCGGGATGAACCTTTCGGGCGAGGTGGTGGTTTCACTTCCGGATGACGAACTCCGTCATCCGGAGACGAACCACGAACTGCTGGCCCGCCTGAGCGACGAGACCGGGGGCCAGGTGCTCCTGGCTTCGGAACTTGCTGATCTGCCCGACCGTATCCCGAATAGAAGAGTGCGTCTGTTGAACGAATCGACCGAATCACTCTGGGACACGCCGCTGGCGTTGATCCTGATAGTGGGCCTGCTGACATTCGAGTGGGTCGGGCGGCGTCTGATCCGGCTGCTCTAAAGTTCGGGGCGGGGTGCGTGAGGGGTCCGGCGGTGCGCCGGAGAAAGAAGGCGGAAGCGACGCGATGGATTCTCAAGCGCCAGATAGCGGCAACGAGCAGCGCAACGTCGACGCGGTGCTCGCGTCTCTGCGCGCCGTCCGGCGCGAGGCGCGCGTGCTCCTGCTCGGTTCACGCCTGTTCGTGCTGCTGTCGTGGCTGGTCGGATCGGCGTTCCTCTTCGGGCTGAGCGATTTCTTCCTGCGTTTCCCGATGGAGCTGCGGATCGCTTCGTGGCTTGTGGTCGTGGTCACGGTGTCGCTGCTGGTGTGGCGCTACCTCGGCCCGGCGTGGCGGTTCTGCCCGTCGCTGACCGATGTCGCGCTGCGGGTCGAGGATCAGGACCCCGAGCTCAAGGGCGTGCTCGCCAGTGCAGTGGACTTCGCCAAGCGTGGCGACGCGTCGAGCGCGGGCTCGCCCGTGTCCAGCGCGCTGGCGGACCGGGTGATCCGGGACGCCGCCCAGCGATGGTCCGCGCGCGGGTCCGGCAGGAAACTCCTCCGGCGCGAGACGCCCGCCAAGCGGTTTGGTGTCTTCGGGATCGCGGGCGCCGCGTGCGTCGTGGTGCTGGTGCTGAGCCCGGCGATGTGGCTCATCGGCGCCGAGCGTGTGCTCCTGCCCTGGACCGACGCGAGCTGGCCCAAGCGCACCGGCATCGTCGATGCGACCGAGACCGATGTCCACGCGCTGGGAACGGCGCTCGCGCTCCGTGCCGCGGTGGTGAAGTCCAACAGAGAAATCGAGAGCACGAACGTCAGCGTGCGCTACCGCCTGATCGTCGATCGCCGGGAGACGCAGACGCGGCGCGAGCTGCTGACCTGGCAGGGTCGCGACATCGACGCGCCGGACGGCCAGAGCGGCGCGCTGTTCGAGCGCCTGATGGAGCCGATGGCCGACGCCATCGAGTACCGGTTCGAGACCGAGGACGACCAGACCGAGTGGCGGCGCATCACGCTCGTCGAGCCCCCGGCGATCGAGTCCGCCGCGGCGTTGATCACGCCGCCCGACTACGCGCGGAGCGCCATCACCCTGGCGTCGGAGGACGCCGGCGCCGACCTGCAGGTCGATCTCGGGCCGGGCACCGACGAGCGAGCGATCGCGCCGCCGACGCTCGCCGGGTCGGTTGTCGAATTGACGCTCACGCTGAACCGCCCCCTGACGCTCCCCGCCGAGGTCGCGACAGCCGCGGATTCGATGGAGGTGCTCCAGGCGGACGGCACGGAGTGGAAGGTGCGCTGGGTGCTGAACGAGACGATCCGGCTCGACATGCCGCTGGTCGACGAGTTCGGGATCGAGAGCGCCGACGAGATCGTGTACCGCTTCGAAGCGCTGGCCGACCGCCCGAGCGCGGCGACGGTGACGCAGCCCCTGACCGACCGGACGGTGCTGCCGAGCGCCGTGCTCGATGTGGTCGGCGAGGGTCGAGACGACGTCGGCCTCGCGTGGGTCGGCCTCGAGCGCGAGGTGCTCGTGCCGGCGGGGGCGATGGAAGGCATGCCGAGCGGTCCCGGCGGTGCGCTGGAGCGCCGCGAGGATCCGGTGGAACTCGCGCGTGACGAGACCGGCGGCGAGGCCCTGGCGCGCGTGAGCATCGAGCTTTCGCTCGCGGACCTCGACGTGCGTCCCGGCGACGAGGTGCACCTGACAGCGCTCGCGCAGGATCTGTTCAGCTACGAGATGCCCGGGGGCCAGGAGACGCGCTCGGCGGTGCGCACGCTGATGGTGATCAGCGAGAGCGAGTTCGTCTCGGAGATCCAGAGCCGCCTGAGCGAGATCCGTCAGTCTGCGATCCGCATCGCCGAGCAGCAGACGCAGCTGCGCGAGCGTGTGCAGGCCGGCGAGAACAACGTCGAAACACGGCGCGGGCAGGGTCAGGTCTCCGAGCGGATCGGTCGCCAGGCGGAAGAACTCCAGGACGTCGTCGAGCGTGTGCGTGAGAACCAACTCGAGGACGAAGCGCTCGCGGGGCTCCTGCGCGACGCCGGCGAGCGCCTCGAGAACGCGGGCGGGTCATCGACGCAGGCGTCGCAGTCACTCGAACAGGCCGGCGAGCGCGCCGAAGAGCAGGCGGGCGAGGAGGACACCCCCGAAGAGCGGGCCCAGCGCAACGCGCGTGAGGCCCAGGAGGGCATCGAGCAGCAGCGCACCGTCGAGGACACGCTGCGCAACCTCATCGAGATGCTCGACCGGGGCGAGGACACATGGCTCGTGCGCAACAGCCTCGAGCGCCTGCTCCGGGAGCAGCAGGAACTCCGCGAGCAGACCGGCGAGGCGGGGCGCGAGACCCAGGGCCAGCAACTCGAGGGGCTGACCCCGCAGCAGCGGGGTGAGCTGGAGTCTCTCGCCCAGCGCCAGCGCGAGCTGGCCCAGGAGTTCGAGGAGACCGTCGACGACATCGAGGAGCGTGAGGAAGAGCTCAGCGAGCAGGATCCCGCGGCAGCCGCGGGCCTGAGCGCCGCCGCCCAGCGCGCACAGCAGCAGAACGTCCAGCAGTCGATGGAGAACGCGGCGCAGCAGGCCCAGGAGAACCAGACGGCGCGGGCGCAGCAGGAGCAGCAGGAGGTCGAAGAAGCGCTCGAAGAGATGCTGGAGGATCTCGAGGAGGGCCAGCGCGCCCGCGACGAGGTGCTCCGGCGGGCGCTGGCGAGCATCATCGACTCGCTGCGTGGTCTGATCGATGCGCAGCAGGCTGAGATCGACCTGCTCGACGCGCGGGCCCTGCGCAAGGAAGGGCTCGCCGGTCTGGACGAGGGGATGATCCGGCTGAACACCAACACGCTCGGTGTGCAGGACCTGGCGCTCCGGGGCGGCGAAGAACTCGGCCCGGTCGCCAACCTCGTCGGGCGGGCCTCGGACGCGCAGATCGCGGCGATCAGTGAGCTGCGATTCCCGATGGCCACGGCCAAGAGCGTCCGCGCACACGAGGCGCGGAGCCTCGATTACCTCCGCCAGGCGCTCGAGCGCGCGGAAGAACTCGAGGAGCGCGTCGAGGATCGTCAACGCGAGCAGAAGCTTCAGGAACTGCGCAAGGCGTATCGCGAGATGCTCGAGCGCCAGGTCGAGATCCGGACCGAGACCGAGCCGCTGGCGAACGTCGAGCGCCTGACGAGGCGCGACGAGCGCACGTCTCGGCGCCTGGGCGAGGAAGAGGGGCTCGTGCGAGACGGGCTCGCGACCCTGCTGCTCGAAACCGAAGATCTGCAGATGGCCGGCGTGTTCAAGTACGCCCACCAACGCCTCGATGCATCGGCCAGCCGCGCGATGACCAGGCTCTCGGATGGGGTGCCTGCCCGCGCGATCCCCGAGCAACTGGCGGTCGAGCGCGGCATCAGGGGAATCCTTGAGGCGCTCAGCGATCTCGAGCCGGATGATCGCCCCTTCGACGAGCCCGAGCAGGCCCAGGGCGGTGGGGGTGGAGGCGGCGGCGGCGGCCCTCCGGGCAACGAGCCGCTGATCGAGATCGAGAAGGAACTGATCCTCCTCCGCCAGATCCAGATCGACCTCGCGGTGCGCACCGCAGAACTCAACGATGCCGCCGCGGCCGATGGCCTGAACGAAGACATCCTCCTGCTCGGTGAAGACCAGGCGGCGCTCATGGAAGTCGGGCGCGACCTGCTGGATCGCTTCGAGCAGGCAAACTCGCCGATGCCCGGCATGCAGGGCGCGCCGCGCCCCGAGGGTGGGGAAGAAGGCGGGGATCCCGAGGGTGAGGCGGAGCCCGATGATGGTGCACCGGGCGATGAAGATGCGCCCGAGTCTCTCCCCGAAGAGCAGGAGCCTCCCCGATGAGCGCTTGGCTTCGGATGACAATCTCGGTGGCGCTCGCGGGCCTGCTGGCGATTCACGTCGAACCGGCACGGGCGCAGGAACAGGAACCAGCGCCTGCCGAAGACGCCCAGACCGACCCGGCGCCGCAGGATGAAGCGCCGGATGAGAGCGACCCGCTCGGCGATCTCGATGATCTGCTCGATATCCCCGAGGAAGATCGCGACACGCCGCGCGGCGATGCCGGTGTTCTGGAAGAACTCGACACCGACCGCCTCGAACTCGAGCGCCGACTGTCGCAGGAAGAACTCAGCCAGCAGTTCCAGCAGGCCGTGGCGCAGATGGGCGAGACGGCGGATCGCATCGCCCGTGCCGGCGATCTCGGCGTGCGCACGCAGCGCATCCAGGACGAGATCATCCGCAAGCTCGACGTGCTGATCGAAGAAGCGCAGGACCAGCAGGGATCGAGCAGCAGCCAGTCGCAGCAGCAATCACAGCAGCAACAACAGCAGCAGGCGCCCTCGCAGCCGCAGCAGTCATCACCGTCTCCGGAGGGCGGCCAGGGCGAGAACCAGGGCGAGACCATGCCGCCCCCCGGCCAGCAGGCGCAGCTGCAGCGCCAACTCGACCTGGCGCTCGCGCGCTGGGGCGCGCTGCCGGAGCGCATCCGCGATGCGCTGATCCAGGGCATGCAGGAGCGCCCAAGCAGCCTGTATCGCGAGCTCACCGAGGAGTACTACCGGCGGCTCGCCGAGGACGAGGACGAATAATGCGGATCGGTATGCAGAGGGCGATCTTGGCGGGCGTGGCTGTCGCGTGCGCGACGATCGCGGGCGCACAGGACGCGCCGCCCGACGGCGCCGTCGTTGGTGGTGCGCAGAACAACGTGCTCGAAAACGAGATCACTCCCGCGCTCGACATCGCGGTGACCCGCGGGCTCGGCGCGCTCGTCGAGATGCAGAACAGCGACGGGTCGTGGGGCAGCCAGCGATTCGGGCGTCACGTGGGCATCAGCGCGCTGGCGTGCCTGGCGATCATGTCCGACGGCCACGTGCCGGGGCGCGGCGCATACGGCGAGTCGATCGAGCGGGGGCTCGAGTTCATCCTTGCCAACATCGCCGAGACAGGCCTCATCGCCGCCGACACGAGCCACGGCCCGATGTACGGCCACGGGTTCGCGACGCTGTTCCTGGGTGAGGTGTACGGCATGACGGCCGGCGGCGCCGACACGGCCCTGGCGGCTCGTGTGCACGAGGCGCTGCTGAAGGCCTGCCGCCTGATCGTCGAGAGCCAGAACAGCGAGGGGGGCTGGCGCTACAACCCGGTCCCCAACGACGCCGACATCAGCGTGACCATCTGCCAGATCATGGCGCTCCGCAGCGCGCGCAACGCGGGGATCGAGATCGGCAAGACGACGATCGATCGCGCCGTCGAGTACGTGCGCATGTGCCAGAACGACGACGGCGGGTTCCGCTACCAGGCGCTGATGGGCGGGAGCGCCTGGCCGCGCACCGCGGCGGGCGTTTCGAGCCTCTACTACGCCGGCATCTACGAAGACGATGCGCTGGATCGCGGCCTGAACTACCTCTTCAATCGCGCGATGCCCGGGCGGGGGGCAGGGATGGGCAGCCACTACTTCTACGGGCACTACTACGCGGTGCAGGCGATGTACCTCGCCGGCGGCGATCAATGGGCGGCGTGGTGGCCGGCGATCCGAGACGAACTGATCCAGAGCCAGGTGGCCGATTCCGGTCGGTGGAACGATAACTACGCCGGGACGTCCTACGGAACCGCTATGGCCCTCATCATTCTGCAGATCCCCAAGCGATACCTGCCGATCTTCCAGAAGTAGCCGGCGTACTGTTTCTATATATGAACATGGGACTTTCCAGGTCGGATCTCGTGCGGGGGGCTTGCGTTGCGCTCGCGACGCTGCTGACCCCGGGGGTCCCGGCGGCGCTCGCCCAGGAAGAGGGCCTGGATCTTGGTGTCCCCGCCAACACGCTACTCATCGACGATCGCCTGGACTGGCTGACCATCCGGATCGTGCGCCTCGACGAGGGCGAGCTGGTCTACGAGAACAAGTACGGACGCCAGCGCCGGATCGGTCGCGACGAGATCGCGGCGATCCTGCCCGGCAGGGCTCGGGGTCTGGTGCCGATCGACGACGCGATCAGTGCCGGCGGCGGCACGCTGGTGCTGACCGACGGCCAGCGCTTCCCCGGATCGTTGGGCGAGGCGCCCGAGGGCAGCGAGGACATTGTCTGGGTCCACGAGACCTTCGGCGACCTGCGCTTCCCGCTCGAGCACGTGCGGTCGTTCGCGCGCGCGGGCGCACTGGTGCCCGAACCCGATCCCGAGAGCGTCGACGACATCCTCCTGCTGGTCAACGGCGACCTCTTGGAGGGATTCCTCGCCGAGGCCGGCGACCCTGCCGTCTTCGAGACATCGCAGGGCGACATCGAGATCGAGCAGGACCTCATCGCGGCCGCGGTGCTCGCCAGTCGCCAGCGCGACCCGCAGGGCATGCGGGTGTGGCTGAGCGACGGAACCGTCGCGCAGGCGACGCGCCTGCTGATGGAGGGCACGGACTCGGTCTCGCTCGAACTCGAGACGGGCGCATCGCCCGCGTACGAGTTCGGCGAACTCCGAGGGCTCGCGTTCGACGCGGCACGCCTGATGGCGCTCTCGGCCCTTGAACCCTTAACACAGCGGGCGATCGCCGAGCGCAGGTTCGCTCCGCCCATCGAACGCCTCGGGCCCGGTGATGACGCGGTGCTCCCGCTCGACGTGCGCAACGTGCTGCTGCCCGGCCCGATGGCTGTCGAGTACGCGCTGCCCGAGGGAACCACACGGTTCGCCGGTCGTCTGAGCCTGCAGGTTGGGTCGGCGCCGTGGGGCGACTGCAACGTGGTCATGCGCCTGGACGGCATCGAGGTGTTCCGCACACGCCTGGTCGCCGGGGGCGAGGGCGTGCAGTTCAACATCGAGACGCCGGGACGCCTGCTCGAGATCGAGGTCGAAGCAGGGCGGTTCGGGCCGATCAACGACCGCGTCGTGATCGAACTCGGTCTGCTGCTGATCGATCCCTGATCGCACCGAGCGCACAAAAAAAAGGACGCCCGCCGAAGCGGGCGCCCCCACAAATAACTCATCAGTGGTTCGCGAGCTCAGTTGTCGATGTCGACCGGGACATCAACGATCACGCTCGGCTCGCCGCGATTGATCAGGTCGGCCTCCTTGCGGAGCTTCTGGAGTTCGGACTCGAACGCCGGGTTGTCGAGGAAGCTGGGCCTGCGGGCCTCGACCGAGAGCTGGAACGCTCGGGAGCGCTCTTCGAGACGACGCATCGCGGCGTTGGCTTCGGCCTGGAAGCTGCCGGCCTCGGCCAGCGCGCTGGCGTTGCGGGCGGTCGCGGCTTCGTGCTGCTCGAGGATGCGGAGCACCTCGTCCTCGCGCATCGTCTGGGCGGCTGCGACGCGCGCCTCGAATGTCGCGGCGATGGCGTGGTCGTTCGCGTCGGCGATCGCGAGCATCGCCTGGGCCTGCGCCTCGGCGATGTCGGCCTGGGTGACGATCTTGGAACGAATCAGGTTGTCCTCGGCGTCGGCCAGCGCGAAGGCCAGGTCGGCGTCGGCGCCCGCGCGGGCGACCTCCGCCTCGACGACCATCATGTTGGCCCGGGCGATCTGGCGCAGGTAGTCGGCGTCGGCCCGGTCCATCTCGGCCTGGGCGTCCTGGCGGATCATCGCCTCGGTGGTGTTGGCCTCCATGATGCGCTCGAGTGCGTCGGCCCGGGCGTGGGCCTCTGCGAAGCCGGCCTCGGAGCTGGCGAGGAAGCTCGCGGCGCTCCGCTCGAGGCGGGCGAGCTCGGTCTCGAGCACGCGCTCGGCGGCATCGATGTCCTGGAGGAGCCGCTCGTGGTCGACCTGGCCCTGCTGCTCGGCCAGATCGGCGTCGGCGAACAGGGCGCGGCTCTGCGCCTCGCCACGCTGGCGCACAGCCAGGGCGGTCGCTTCGAGCGATCGAACCTCAGACGCGCCGTTGCGCTTCAGCGACTCGACCTCGGCCGTCACCTGGGCGAGGGTCGCGGCGGCGGTGCGCTCGGCCAGTTCGGCCTCGGCACGCAGGCTGGCGATCTGCGCCGTGCGCTCGATGCGCTGGGCCTCGGCCTCGGCGACGCGGCGCTCGAGCCCGACCGACGCGCGGTCAAGGTCGGCCTCGCCCTTGACGACCAGCTGCTTGGCTTCGGAGCGGGCCTGCTTGAGGCCGGCCTCGACGGTCACGACAGCCGTCTCGTAGGCGGCCTGGCGCTTCTGGCGCCACGCGTCGAACGACGCGCGACGCGCGTCGGCCGCAGCGAGCGTGTTCTGCTCGTCGGAGTCGGCGACCATCAGCTTGGCCTGCGAGGCGACGATGGCGTCCTTGAAGTTCGCGACGTAGCGCTTGTCGGTGCTGTCGCGGAAACGCTCCTTGATCGTCTCGACGAGCGAGACGGGCGCGAACTCGGAGTCCGCGGCCTCGGCCTCGAACGCGGCGCGGAGTTGGGCGGCATCGATGCCGTTGGTCTCGATGAAGCGCGCGACCTCTTCGGTGATATCGGTGCGCAGCTTCGTGGCGGCGACCTGTGCCTCCGCTGCGATGCGCTTGACCTCTTCCTCGACCAGTTCGTCGCCCTTGGCGCGGGCCTGGGCGACCCGGGTGCGCGCCTCGGTCTCGCGCTCGACGAAGTCGGCGCGGGCTTCACGCTCGATCGCGAACGCCTCGGCCCGGTCGATCTCGATCTCGGCCTGCTGGTGATCGATGAACGCCTGGATGGAGTGGACCGACGTCTCGTAGTCGCTCATGTCCAGCTCGAGCTGCTCCTCGGCCTCGGCGAGGCCGCGCTCGTAGTCGGCGTCGGCCTGCGATTCGAGGAACCCGGCCTGCTGGAACGTGCGCTCGCACTCGGCGGCGAGGCGATCGAACTCGGCGCGGGCGGCCTCGACCTCAAGGTCGTAGGTCTCTTCGATGCCCTGGCCCTCGAGTTCGTCGGCGGTCGTGCGGAAGTGCTCGACGTTGAACTGCGAATCCGATTCGGCGCTCGCGGCGAGGCCCGTGAGGCGGGCGATCTCGGCGTCCGTGCGCAGCTGGGCGGCGCGGATCTCTTCGTGGATCTGGGCGTGCTGGGCCTGCGACTGCTCGCGCACGGCGTCGGCCTCGGCGCGGAGCGCGTCGGCCTCGGCGGCGCTCTCGGCGAGCACGAGGTCGGCGGCGCGGGCCATGCGATCGATCTCGGCGCTGCCGCGCTCGGCAACGCCGGCCTGGGCCGCGAGCATCTGCATCTGCTGGGCCTGGGCCTGGAGCCACTGGGCCTCGGCTTCGGCGCGGATCTTGTCGACCTCGGCCTGCCACTCGAGCACCTGCGTCGCGAGCTCCTGGGTGCGGTGCTCGGCGCGGGCCTTGGCGGCGATCTCGAGGGCGTCGGCGCGCGAGGCGTCCTGCTCGACGTTGGCCAGGAGGACGCGCCGGAGCTGCTCACCCTTGGCGTGCGAGGCTTCCTGCTCGGCCAGCGCCTGCTGGCGACGGGCGTCGGCGGCTTCGAACTCCTGCTCCATCTTCGTGAAGGCGAACTGCTGGGCGTTCAGCGCGGCTTCGCGCTGGGAGCGGACGCCTGCTCGTTCCTCGGTGGTCTGCTGGACGAGCGCGTCGGGGAGGCCGGCCTCGCGGGCGCGCTGCTTGAAGTAGGAGTCCTCGTAGGGGCCGCTGGTGTCCTGGGCGTTCAGCGAGGCGGAGCCCTGGGCGAGCGGCGACGAGCGGTGCTGGTAGGCGTTCGAGCTGCTGCACGCGCCGAGCGCACCGAGGCTGCCGATCGCGAGGGCGGACACCAGGGCGGAGATCTTGAGGTTGCTGTCGTGGGTGCGGCTCATCGGGGACTCCTGGCAGGCGGCGCCGTTCGTGCGGCGTGCGGACGGGCGGCGCGTGCGCGTGCCGCCTGGATGGTCGAGCTGGCCCCGGACCGGCCCCGGGCCTCGATCCGGCGTATCGACGCACCGGGGCCCGGCCCTGACAAGGGGGGAAGGGGTGCGCGGATCTCGCGTTCGGGTTGGTTGGATAAGCGAGGGGCGGGCGCTGGCGAGGGGCCATAATCTCGCCCGGATCGATGCCCGCGGGGGCCGAGAACGCACGCCGGGGCGTCACCTATACTCGGCACCCCGCCGGTGGGGCGGGGATCGAGCGACGCGAAGGAAGGGATAGCGCCCGTGACGTACACGCTGAGGCCGACAGAGGGGTACGACGTCGACATCGAGACGACGGACTACCTCCAGGATCACGTCGACACCGGCGACCGGTGGACGCTCAACTTCGGTCCCCAGCACCCGGCGACCCACACCACGCTCCGCCTCGTCATCGAACTCGACGGCGAGCGCGTGGCGCGCTGCACGCCACACATCGGCTACCTGCACTCGGGCTTCGAGAAGCTGGGCGAGCACCTCGACTACAACCAGTACGTGACCATCGTGTCGCGTATGAATTACCTGAGCCCGGTCTCGAACGACATCTGCTGGCACCACGCGGTGGAGAAGCTCTTCGGGATCGACGTGACGCCCCGCTGCAAGGTGCTGCGCACGATCATGGCCGAACTGGGCCGGATCCAGGACCACCTGCTGTGCTGCGGTGCCGCGGCGCTCGACCTCGGCGCGTTCACCGGGTTCCTCTATGGCTTCAACCCGCGTGAGCGGATCTACGACATCTGCGATTTCATAAGCGGGCAGCGCTTCCACCCGGACTGGACCCGCGTGGGCGGCGCCCAGCAGGACCTGCCCGACGAGGACGACTTCAAGAGGCTCGTGAAGTACTTCGTCAACGAGGACCTGCCCCGCGCGATCGAGGACCTCGAGAAGCTTGTGCTGCGCAACCGGATCTTCCTGGACCGCACGGTCGGCATCGGGCAGATCTCCAAGGAGGACGCGATCTCGTGGTCGCTCAGCGGGCCGCTCGCCCGCGCCTCCGGCGTCGAACGCGACCTGCGCAAGGACGAGCCCTACCTGTGCTACGCCGACAACTGGGACGGCCAGGGCGCCTCCGCCGTCGAGTTCAAGGTGCCGGTGCACACCGACGGTGATGTCTACGCGCGGTTCCAGGTCCGCATCGAGGAGATGCGCCAGGCGCGGGGGATCATCAACCAGCTCATCGACGACATCCCCGGCGGCCCGATCGACACGTTCGCAGACGGGAAGTTCGTCAAGCCCAAGAAGGAAGAGGTCTACGGCTCGATCGAGGGGCTGATCCAGCACTTCGAGCTGATCATGACCAACCGGGGCTGGGACGCCCCGATCGCCGAGGGCTACGGCGCCAACGAGACGGCCAACGGCGAGCTGGGCTACTACGTGGTCGCCGACGGCGGCCCGCGCCCCTGGCGCGTCAAGACCCGCCCGCCGAGCTTCATCAACTACTCGACGATGGCAAAGATGATCGAGGGCCACATGCTGGCGGACATCGTCGCGGTGCTCGGCTCGATCAACGTCGTGGCGGCCGAGCTCGACCGGTAGAACGCACACAAACCCCTTCCCCCTGCCCGATACGGGCGCATACTTCATGCCGCCACGGCGGCAAGGAGGAGCGAGGTATGCGTGTGGTTATCGGAGTTGTGTGTGTGGCTGTGTGCGCTGGAGCGCTGGCGGCGGGGCCGCTGAACCCCCCGGCCGGCCCGATCCTCTCGACACCCGGGCCCGAGCCCCGCACCCCGATCTCCCAGGCGACCACACCGGGCGATGCGGACGCGCAGTTCGTGATCAACCAGGCTGGGTCGTACTACCTGACCGGCAACGTCACAGGCACGTCGATGCTGAGCGGGATCCGGGTCCAGACTCGAAACGTGACCATCGACCTGCGCGGGTTCCGGGTGCAGGGCACCCTTGGCAGTCAGTTCGGCATCGTCGGCACGACCAACGCGGAGAACATGGTCGTCCGCAACGGCCAGGTCCGGTTCGCGGGCGCCGACGGGATCTTCATCGATGCGCCCGGCGCGGTGCTCGATCGGATCACTGTTTCGGAGAGCCGCAACGCGGGGATCCGCGTGGGCGAGGGCGCCCTCGTTCGTTCGTGCACCGCGCAGGAGAACGGCCGGGCCGGCTCGGGGGAGGGGATCGTCGTCGGTCCGGGGTCGTCGGTGATCGACTGCCTGTCGAACCGCAACACCAACGACGCGGGATTCGTGATCGGGGAGCGGTCGCTCGTGATGGGGTGCATGGCGTACGAGAACAGCACCGCCGGTTTCGAGATCGGAGCCGGCTCGGCGCTCGTCGATTGCTACGCGCATGGCGGGCGTTTCGAGGGATTCGAGTTCCAGTCGGCGTGCAGTTTCAACCGGTGCTGGGCGTCGGGCAACGGGCAGGCCGGGTTCGCCGGGGCTCTGTCGTTCGGCGGTTCGCTGATCGACTGCACTTCTCTTGGGAATCGGAAGGGAATCGAGATCGGCGACAGCTGGAGCGTCCGGGGATGCACCGTGATCGCCAGCGAGATGGTCGGCATCCAGGCGGGCGAGGCGGCGCGCATCGAGTCGTGTCTCGTCGCACAGAACGGGATTCCCAGCGCACAGAACGGCGTGCTCGTGGGATCGGATTCCCGCGTTGATCGATGCATCGTGCGATCCAATGGCGGCGAAGGAATCCGCCTGGGGACGCGCTCCGTGGTCACGGGCTCTTCGATCCTGGAGAACGGCGGGGTGGGGATTTGGGTTCTGTCTCTCTCGAACGTGGCCGGGAATGTCATCGCGAGCAATGGCACGGACGCCATGGCGCCGGCGCGCCACGGCATCCAGGTCTTCGGCGACGACAACATGATCGACAGCAACAAAGTCAGCGGCAGCCAGGGTTCGGGGATCCAGATCGACGGGGGCTTCAACTTTGTCGTGCGCAACGTCTCCACCCCGGATGTCATTGTCGACAACGGATCGAGCAATCGCATCGGCACGATCTCGAGCGATCCCGTGGGCGCCGGGCCCTGGGACAATTTCAATTACTAGACGGCCGTTCTGCCGTCTCGGCGCTTTGTCGGGCGGGACGCGTTCCATGCAGCAGCAGCACCGGGGCATCTCGAAGGAGTTTCACATGCGTTCGATTCTCGTTGGTGTGCTCGCCCTGGCCTGCTCGGGGGCCCTGCTCGCTGGCCCGCTGAACCCGCCCGCCGGCCCTGTGGCTCCGACGGGACGATTCGGCCCGCGGATCGAGCTCAATCAGACCAACACTCCCGGCGACGCGGACTCGGTCTTCCGGATCACCACACAGGGGTCGTACTACCTCTCCCAGGACGTGGCCGGCGAGGTCGGGAAGCACGGCATCCAGATCAGCGCCAGCGACGTGACGCTCGATCTGAACGGCTACTCGGTGAAGGGCATCACGGGGACACTCGACGGGATCAATGTCGACTCGGGCGGCTTCGCTCTGGAGATCCGGAACGGGCGCGTGTTCTTCTTCGATGGCGACGGGATCGGGGGCGAGATCGCGAATCGAAGCCGCGTGATCGACGTTGTCTCGACGAACAACGCCGAGGCCGGCATCGTCTTGAGCAATCGCGCGAGGATCTCGGGTTGCCTCGCGGACTTCAACGGCGGCGATGGGATCAAAGTGGGCGGGATGTCTGTGGTGCAAGACTGCTCGTCGACAAACAACGCTGTGGATGGGATCGAGATCTTCCAGGGCGTGGTCCGCGGGTGCTACGCGTCGAACAACAGCGGAGTCGGCATCGACGGCGGCTCTCGCGTGACGGTGCGCGGTTGCTCGGTCGAAGAGAGCGGGTCAGACGGGATCTCGGTGGGGTCCGAGTCGGTTGTGTCCGGATGTCATAGCGTCGACAACTTCGCCGACGGTATCCAGATCGGGACAGACTGCATGGCGATCGGGAACTGGTGCATGCGCAACGCCACGACGCTGGTTGGCAGCGGCGGCCTGCGCGCCGCGGGCGACAACGGCGTGGTCGACTCCAACTACCTGGCGAACAACCGCAGCGGCCTCCGCGTGACCGGATCCAACAACGTCATCATTCGGAACCTCGCGGCACAGAACGCCGCCAACTACTCGATCGATGCGGGCAACCGCGACGCGCAGATCATCACCAACCCCGCCTCGGGCTTCGCGACGACGAATCCGATGGCCAACTACTCGTTCTAGACACCCCCGCGCGGGCCGGGACAGAAGCTCCGAGAAAGCCCTTCCCATCGCCGAACGATCGGGCATACTTCCAGATGAGGCGCACCGGCGGGCGCCCGTTGGGAGGCGGCACAATGCGCACGATCGTGATCTGCGGCGTTCTCATGCCCGTGGTGGCCCTCTCGGCTCACGCCGGGGACCTCGCTCCCCCGCCGGGTCCGGTGTCTCCGACGATGAAGACGCTCGAGGAGATGGAGCCCCGCAGGTTCATCGAGCAGTCGGACATCCCGCTCGTGATCACGGCGTCGGGCTCGTACTACCTCAAGGAGAACCTGATCCCGGCGGCGCTCGGCGATCCGTTCATTATCGAGGTGCGGGCCGACAACGTGACCATCGATCTGCGCGGGTTCACCATCATCGGATCGACCGAGGTCACGACCGCCGACGACGGGATCCTCGTCAACGAGGGCACGAACGGGCTCACGGTGCACAACGGCACCATCACGCTGTGCCAGGACGCCGGCGTCGACGCGTTCACGCTGAACTTCGACACGCGCGACTGCATGTACCGCGACCTGCGCCTGGTCGGCAACCTGGGGGCCGGGCTCGAGGCGGGCTCGAACAGCACGGTCGACAACTGTCTCGCGGCGCGCAACGGTGCGGCGGGTTTCTTTCTGAGCCCGGGCTCGGTGATCTCGCGGAGCGTCTCGGCGGAGAACGGAGCGTCGGGGATCACGTCGTTCCTCTCAGGTCAGTTGGTGATCGACCGGTGCACCGCGAACAACAACGCGGCGGACGGCATCGCCCTCGGGGGCTCCTGCCGCGTGGTTGCCTGTGAAGCGAGTGCGAATGGCGGGGCCGGGATCCGCATCACGTCCGGCGCGGTCGTCGAGGGGTGCTCGGTGACAGCCAACGACGCCGAGGGCATCGTCATCGGCGGCGGCATCGTTCGGGGCTGCATGGCCAGCGGGAACAGCAGCCACGGCATCAGCGTGGGATCGGAGAGCCTGATCGTGGGCAACTCGTGCAGCTTCAATTCTTCGAACGCCGGCGATCCTGCGGGGATCTTCGTAACGGGGCGCGACAACCGGATCGACTCGAACAACTGCGTGGAGAACGATTACGGCATCGACGTGAACGGCATCGAGAACCTGATCGTGCGCAACAGCGTCAGCGACAGCAACGTGATCGACATCGATGTGGCCTTCGGCAACGACGCCGGGCAACTGATCGGCCACCCGGGGCTGTTCTTCGTCGCCACGAACCCGTGGGCGAACTTCATCTATTGACACCATCCCGCCGAGGGGGAGAGGAGGACTCGGTGAGCTTTGACTTCACAACCGGAGCATTGTTGCTGATCGCCGGGCCGGCCTTCGCCGGGCCCCTCAGCCCGCCGTCGGGCCCGATCGGTTCGACCGGGCGTTTCGGGGCTCGGATCGAGGTCAACGCCCAGAACACGCCCGCGGACGTCGATGCGCAGTTCAATATCACACAGCCCGGCTCGTACTACCTCAGCGGGGACGTCGTCGTTGCCGGATTCCTCAGCGGAATCGAGATCACTGCCGACGACGTGACGCTCGACCTGAACGGTTACACCGTGCGGCCGGCGATGTCGGGGCTGGATGGCGTGCGGCTGACGGGCGTGACAAACACTTCTGTGCGCAACGGCGTCGTGCGCGGGTTCATCGGGCGCGGGGTCGAGGGATTCCAGAGCTTCGCGACGACGGTCGAAGGGGTGCGCGCGATCGACAACAACGGCGGCGGGATCCGCGTCGACAACGGCGGGCTCGTGCGCGCCTGCATGAGCACCGGGAACGGCGGACCCGGCTTCGATCTTGTCGACGACTCGGTGCTCCTGGATTCGGTGGCCTCTGCGAACGGCGGCGCGGGCGTCAAGGCGGATGTGAGCGTCGTGTCGCGCTGCCTGATCTCGAACAACACCGAGGAGGGCATCGTCTCGACGCTGTCGCTGGTGGTGCACGCCTCCACTGTCACCGGAAACGGCGCCGAGGGGATCAAGATCTCCACGAACCTGACGCTGACCGACAGCACCATCACCGGGAACGGGGCGGCCGGCGTCGACGTGGCCAAGGGCCTGACGATGCGGGGCTGCAACTCCTCGAACAACCAGGGCGCGGGCGTGGCGCTCGCGGACTTCGGCACGATCGAGAGCTGCACGACGAACGACAACGCCGGCGGAGGGATGGACCTCGGCTCGTGGATTACGGTGCGCGCGTGCACGGCGGTGAGCAACGACAGCTACGGCTTCGACGGCTTCCAGCGCACCAGCTTCTACGACTGCCACGCGAGCGTGAATGAGGACGCCGGATTCCGGCTCAATTTCTCCGGCATCATGCGGGGCTGCGTGGCGGACTTCAACACCGGCGACGGGGTGGTTCTGGACCAGGGCGGCGGGTGCCTGATTCTGAACAACGCGATCGCCAACAACTCGGCCGTCGGAATTCGGGTGCTCAACACCAGCGGCTCGAACCGCATCGAGGGAAACCACCTCGTGGGGATGGCGCAGGGTGTGATCGCGTTCGGATCAACCAATTTCGTCGTCCGGAACTCCGCATCGGGCGCCGCCTTCAACCTGGGCGCCAGCGTGGACTACGGGCAGATATTCACGAACCCCGGCGCTGGATTCCTGCTCGATCAGCCCTGGGCGAACTTCGTGCACTAGAGCAACGGTCTCACAACCCGAAGGGAGGCATGATGAACTGGCGTGCATGTTTGCTGGCGATCGGATCCTGCTCGTGCGCGGCGCTCGCCGGCCCGCTGAATCCGCCCGCCGGCCCGGTGGCTGAGACCGGGCGCTTCGGCCCGCGCGTCGAACTGAGCGCCTCGAACACGCCCGGCGACGCCGACTCGGTGTTCCGGATCACAGCCCCCGGCTCGTACTACCTCGGCGCCAACCTGACGGGCCAAGCCGGCAAGCACGGCATCGAGATCGCCTCGAACGACGTAACACTCGACCTGATGGGGTTCAAGCTCACGGGGGTGGGCGGCTCCCTCGACGGGATCACATCAGACGGAGTGCGATTCGGCGTGAGCGTGCGCGACGGGATCATCCGGGGCTGGGCGGGCGACGGGATCGGAGGGGAGATCGTCCGGGGAGCGATCGAGAACATCAGTGTGTTCAACTGCGCTGGGGGCGGGATCGTCGTGGGAGCCCGCACACTTGTGCGCGAGTGCATCGTCGACTTCGCCGACGGGGTCGGGATCCAGACCGGGGTCTCGTCGATGGTCATCGGGTGCAACGTGACGTCGGCGGCCGGGGGCCCGGGGATCCTGGTGGACAACGGCTCGCGCGTGGAATCGTGCCAGGCGCGGTTCAGCCTCGGAGGCATCGAGGCCGGGGAGCGGTGCCAGGTGATCGCCTGCGCCGCGACCAACAACACCGGCGGCGGCATCGAGACGGACATCAGCGGGAACGTCGTCGACTGTCTGGCTTCGGACAACGCCGGGCATGGGATCCAGTGCGGCGTCGGCAGCACTGTCGCCCGGTGCACGGCACTGGCGAATTCGCTCAACGGAGTCCAGGTCTCCGATGGCTCAACGGTGGTGGGCTGCACCGCCCAAGGGAATCAGGGCAATGCCGGCATCTTCGCCTCGTCACTCTCGACCGTTCGATCCTGCAGCGCCGAGGACAACGCCAACGCCGGGATCCGCGTGAATACCGGCAGCGTGATAGAAGCGTGCACCGCCGGCAGCAACGACGGCAACGGGATCCAGACGCTGGGGAGTTGCCGCGTCAGCGCGAACTCCGTGTCGTTCAATGTCGGTCACGGGATCGACGCCGCCAGCGACTCGCTGATCATCGGGAACGTGTGCGACGGCAACGGCTTCGCGTCGGCGTTCGCGTCCGGCATATACGTGACCGGCGAGGGGTGCCGTATCGAGGGCAACTCCGTGCTCGACAACGACCAGGGCCTCACGGTGGACGGAACGGGCAACCTGGTCATCCGGAACAGCGCGTCGGGTAACACCAACGCCAACTACGCGATCCTCTCGGGCAACATGGTCGGGGTGACGGTTGTTGCACCAACCTCGGGGTTGCTGGCGGGCTCGTCCGGAGGAGCGGGCGTGGGCACGACGGACCCCTGGGGCAACATCTCGTACTAAGAGACCGTGTCTTGGCGAGGTGTGGCGGGGATCCCCCAGAATTCCCTTCCATCCACCGGACGCCGGTGCATACTCCCAGTTGAGGCGGAACGGCGGGCGCCCACCGGGAGGACGAGTCCATGCGCGCAATACGTGCACTCGCGGCTGCTCCAGCACCCGGCGCGCTCGACGGTTTCGCGTAGCCGCCCGCGGACTCGGACTAAGGGAGAGACTCGATGCGTTTGACCATGTGCTTCCTCGGCAGTGTGATGTGCGCCGGAGCAGCCTCCGCCGGCCCCCTGGATCCCCCCATGGGCCCCATCTCGCCCACCAACAAGACGCTGCAGCAGGTGGAGCCGCGGACGCCGATCTCCGCCCCGATCACAATCACACAGCCCGGCTCCTACTACCTCACCGGCAACGCCAGCGCGACCTTCATCGCGATCAGCGTCATCGCGACCGACGTCACCATCGATCTCAATGGCTTCTCGCTCGCCGGCAACAACTCCGGCACGGGCGTTGGGGTCTCCATCGGGAACGTGGACCCGGGCGCCGTCACGATCCGCAACGGCACGATCCGCGATTTCGGATCTCGAGGCGTCAGTTCCCCGTTCATCAACGCGCGGGTCATCCTTGAAGACCTGCACATCACCAGGTGTGACGACGAGGGCGTCTTCGTCGAGGGCGACTCCAAGATCATCGACTGCACCGCCGATTTCAACGGCGCGTCCGGATTCCGCGTCGACAGCGCCGCCAACATCGACGGCTGCATCTCCAACCGCAACGGCTCGCACGGTTTCTGGATCGAATCCGGGCTCATCGCCAACTCGCTCGCCCGCGACAACGACCTCAACGGATTCAATCTGGGCTCGATCATCACCAACGCCAACTCCGTCGTCGCCGTCGATTGCGTCTCGCACGGCAACACCCAGGAGGGCTTCTTCTCGACGGACCCCGTGACGCTCGTGAACTGCCACGCCGTCGAGAACAGCGACCTCGGCTTCCAGCTTGACAACGACGCGAGCCTCGAGGGCTGCGTCGCCCGCCAGAACGGCGACGTCGGATTCCTCACGGGCCAGTCAGCCACGCTCTCCCGCTGCATCGCCAGCGAGAACGCCGCAAACGGCATCAACACCAGCGCCAACTCCACGATCGAGTCCTGCAGCGCCTACCTCAACGACGGCTTCGGCATCGCCACCAGCCTGAACTGCGCGATCACCAACTCGGCCAGCCGAGACAACACGTCTCATGGGTTTTTCGTTGGCGCCGGCTCCTCGGTCCACAATTGCGCAGCGAACATCAACGATGGTGACGGCTTCCAGCTCCAGTCGGATGCCCGGCTGACCCACTGCACGGCCGACGGCAACGTCGGAGCAGGAATCCGGGGAACCTCCGACACAGTCATCGACTCTTGCAACGTCACCGACAACTCCACGGGCATCATCGCCGGAGCTGGGGGGCTCGTCGTCCGCTGCTTCGCCGCCGGCAACAGTGCCAACTACGACATGACAGCCGCCGATCACGGCGCGATCATCTCGCCCGTCGGCGTGTTCACAACAACCAACGCCTTCGCGAACATCTCGTACTAGGCCGCGGTGCGAGGAAGAAAGGAACCGACCAGATGCGAACGACGATGTTCTGCCTCAGCGCCGTGCTGTGCGCCGGTGCAGCCGGCGCAGGCCCCCTCGACCCCCCCGCGGGCCCGATCTCGCCCACCAACAAGACGCTCCAGGAGGTCGAGCCGCGCACTCCAATCTCCAGCAGCACTACCATCACACAGCCCGGCTCCTACTACCTCACAAACGACATCAACACGAACTTCCGCGGGGTTGAGATCGAGGCCACGGGCGTCACCCTCGATCTCAACGGATTCACCATCAACGGCGACGGTGTCGGCACCGCCTCCGAGATCGGCGTCCTCGTCTCGGGCGCCGACAACGAGCTCCCCGTCGTGATCCGGAACGGGTTTGTCCGCAATTTCACTGGCGACGGCATCAGCACCAGCAACTCCGACGTCCCGCTCGTCGTGCACAACGTCCACGTCGTCGATTGCCTCACCGGGATCGATTCTGTGGGACCCGCGCAGTTCGTCGATTGCGTCGTGAGGAACTGCGCTGGTGATGGATTCCGCATCTCCTCTAGCGGCATCGGCTTGATCGCCCGCTGCGTCGCCGAGGACAACGGCTCCGACGGCTTCCAGCTCGACAACGCGGTCGCCCGCGACTGCGTGGCCACCAACAACGTCGACCGGGGATTCACTGTCAGCCAGGACAGCCTGCTCATCGGGTGCGTCGCCACGCTGAACTTCAACGGCTTTGTCGCATCGGCCGGCAGCACGTTCAAAGATTGCCTCGCCGCGTCCAACACCGTCACCGGCTTTACCGGGTCCTTCTCAAGCTCGTTCACCGACTGCGTCGCGCGCAACAACGGCGACGACGGATTCATCGCCGGCAACGGCGCCACGTTCACCGGCTGCACCGCGCGCCTGAACGGGGCCGCGGGATTCGACGCGGGCACCGCCAACGTCTTCACCAACTGCGCCGCCGTCAACAACGACGGAGACGGCTTCAACCTCAACTCGGACTGTCGCATCAATTTCTGCGTCGCCGACAACAACGGCAGCGGAGGCCCCACCTTCGCCGGCATCCGCGGGAGTTCCGACTGCACGATCGACTCCTGCACGGTCACCGACAACCCCACCGGCATCATCAGCGGCGTCGGCGCACTCGTCATCCGGAACGCCGCCGCGGGCAACACCACAGCCAACTACGACATCGTCAATTCTGACCACGGCGCGATCATCGCCCCGGCCGGCGTGTTCAACTCGTCGAATTCCTTCGCCAACCTCTCCTACTAGGGGCGGCACGTGTCGGCGTGGCCCGACAGGGTTCCCCAGAATTCCCTTCCATCCGCCGAACGCTGGCGCATACTTCTCTGGGCGCACCGGCGGGCGCCGATCGGGAGGACATCTCAATGCGCTCATCCTCTGTTTGCCTGGTGCTGCTGGTCGTCGCTTCTGTTGCGTCTGCCGGACAACTCATCCCTCCGGCGGGGCCGATCTCGCCGACGAACCGCACGCTCGACGAGGTCGAGCCGCGCCGGTTCTTCGGGCCCAAGGATGTCCCGATCATCATCAACGTGCCGGGGTCCTACTACCTGACGAGCAACCTGCAGGCGGCGGGATTCGGTCAGGACTGCATCACGATTCTTGCCGACGACGTGACGCTCGACATGCGCGGCTTCGCGATCACCGGGTCAGAGGTCGGGTTCTGGACGAACGGGATCGTCGTCGACACCGGCGTGGAGAACGTGACCATCCGCAACGGGACGGTCCGTGGCTGCGCCGAGCGGGGGATCCTCGCCTCAGGCGCGTCCGGCATGATCGTCGAGGGGGTGCGCACGCTCGGGTGCGGGACCGGTGGTATGACCGTCGGCGACAACGCGCTGGTGCGCGGGTGCACCGCGATCGGAAACTCGAACACCGGGATATTCACCAACGAGAATTCGACCGTCGAGTGGTGCGTCGCCCGCGACAACACCCCGAACGGGTCCGGCATCCGCACCGGGCCTGGCAGCGTGGTGCGTGGATGCGCCTCCAGCGGCAACGGATCGGGCGGGATCTTGGTGGCCGGATGGGGCACGATCCACGCGTGCTCGGCGGACGGAAACGGATCGAACGGGTTCTCCTCGGGATTCGGATGCAAGATCACGTCCTGCTCGGCGCGGGAAAACGGGAGCGACGGATACAGCCTCGGTTCCGGCACCTTTGTGTCGGATTGTCTGGCGGACTCCAATGAGGGAAACGGCATCGAGTCCTTCTCGAGCGGTGTGGCAATCTCGGGGTGCCTCGCAAGAAACAACGATGAGGATGGGATCAAAGTCGCGAGCGACAGCACCGTCGTCGGCTGCCATAGCGAGGGCAACGGCAGCGCCGGGATTCTGGTGACCGGCTCGGACAATCGGATCGACAGCAACAACGTGACCGACAATCCCGTCGGGATGCAGACCGACTCGGGCGGGAACGTCGTGATCCGCAACAGCGCCAGCGGGAACACGATGCAGTACAGCCTCGCCGCGGGCACCGACTACGGGGCGTTCATCAACAACGCAGGCGCAGCCTTTGTGAATTCGAACCCCTGGGCGAACTTCATCTACTGACCGGGCCCGGAGGGCAGAAAGGGAATCCGATGCGTTTCTGGAGTGCAGCCTGTGCGGCCGGATGCCTGGCCGCGGGAGCGGGCGCGGGCCCGTTGAACCCGCCGGCCGGGCCGATCGCGCCGACGAACAAGACGCTCGAGCAGGTCGAGCCGCGGATCCCGATCGGGCCGGACACCACGCCCGGCAACGGCGCTGCGACCTACGTCATCAGCGAGGCCGGCTCCTACTACCTGACCGAGGACCTCGAAGGCGAAGTCGGCAAGACGGGCCTGCTCGTCGAAGAAAGCGGCGTGTCGGTGGATCTCAACGGGTTCTCGATCGTCGGGGCGCTCGGGAACACCAACGCCGGCATCGGGTTTGCGCCGGGGCTGACGCTGGATGTCCGGATCTCCGATGGGCTGGTCGGGGGATGGGGACTCGGGGGCATCATCGGGCCCGAGCTGGTCAACGCGCGCGTGTCGGATGTGACGATCGCCACCGTGGGCGACTGGGCGATGGACCTCAGCCAGAACGCGATGATCGAGCGCTGCTACGTCGTCAACGCGTTCGAGGGCAACGGAATCAGCGCCGGGCCGAATTCGATCGTGCGCGACTGCATCGTGGTCAACTGCGGGCTCACCGGCATCATCGTGGGCGACCGTTCGCTGGTCTCGGGGTGCAGCGCAAGCCTCTGCCAGGAGACGGGTATCCGGGCGGGCAACGGGAGCGCCGTGATCGGGTGCAACGCCGACCAGAACACCCAGAACGGGATCACCGCCGTCATCGGGTGCACCATCGAGGACTGCTCCGCACGCAGCAACGGTCAGACCGGTATCCGAGCTGATTTCGGCTCGACGGTGCGTGGCTGCGCAGCGTCCAACAACGGCAACGATGGCATCCTGGTCGCCAACCACGGGACGATCGAGAGCTGCAGCGCTCGGGACAACACCAACAGCGGCATCGCTACGGGTCAGGGTGCATCGATACGTGGGTGCTCCGCTGCCCGAAACGGGCGCGGGATCAATGCGGGCGCCGGTTCGTCGATCACGGGGTGCTCGGTGATCGAGAACTCCGCCGAGGGGATCGACGCCGACGCGGGGTGCACGATCGTCCAGTGCAGCGCCAGAGACAACGCCTCGGAGGGGATCGAGGCGGGGGTCGGCTCGCTGGTGGCGTTCTGCACGGCTTCTGAGAACGACCTGAGCGGGATCCGCGTGAGCGGATCGAGCATCGTGAGCGCCAACATGTGCTCGGACAACGGCAGCCTGCCGATCCTCGACGGAGGCATCCTGGTCGACGGGACCGGCAACCTCATAGACGGGAACCACATGGTCTCGAACGACATCGGGCTCCGCGTCAGCGGCTCGAACAACATGATCGTGCGCAATTGGGCGTCGCAGAACGCCACGAATTTCAGCTTCGTCGCCAACAACCGCTACGCCCAGGTCCTCGATCGCCTCGTGGTCCCCTCCCCGGCCGTGAGCGGGAATGTCAGCGCCGATTTCCTGATGACCGACAACCCCTACGCGAACATCGCCTATTGAGGCGCCGTGGCGCGTAACCAACCCGGGGGCTTCCCGTACAACCACTCGGTGGCCACCGTCCTCTCCCAGATCACGCAGGGAAAGAAGCTGGCGTCGCTCCCCGCCCGCGGCGCCAGGGTGCACCGCGTGTCGTACGCCCCCGGGCACTTCATGCCCGAGCACGCCCATGAAACGGCCAACGTCACGGTGGTCGTCGCCGGCGGGATGGCCGATCTGTCCGAATCGGGGACGCAGCGATGCGAGGCGCTCGGGGTGCTCGTCAAGCCGTCCGGCTCGGTTCACGAGTCGGTGTGCGGCGATCGCGGCGCGCACACCATCGTCGTGGAAGTCGAGGGAGCCCTCGAGCGATCGCTCAGGCGTCGCTGCGGGCTCTTCGATCGCGAGGTGTGGCTGACCGGGGGCGACGCTCCGCGCCTCGTCCTCCAACTCTGGGAGCGCGTGCGCACGGATCCCGATCCCGACGCGGCGCTCGAGCCCTGGCTCGAGCAACTCGGCGCCCTGAAGGCGATCCCGGCGGGGCGCGAGCTGGATCCGCGCGTCGGCGCTGCCGCGTCGATGCTCTCGGCCGGTCCGGATCAGGACCAATCCGTCGAGGGGATCGCCCGGCGGGTCGGTCTGCATCCGGTGAGCCTCACCCGCCTGTTCCGCGCACAGACTGGCTGCTCGCCCAGCGAGTTCCGCCGGCGCCAGCGCGTGCGCCGGGCGGCCGACGGGCTCGCAGGCGGCCAGGCGCCGATCGCTCGGGTGGCCCTGGAGGCCGGGTTCAGCGATCAGAGCCACCTGACGCGCGAGTTCCGGCGCGAGGCGGGGTTCAGCCCCAGGCGTTTCCGCCTCCTGGCGAGCGCCTGAGCCGATCCGATCCGCGTGTTTGATTCGTTCAAGAACCGGGCGCCCGGGCGCGCCATGCTGTGGGCTGACACAGATCCACGGAGAGCCCGACCATGCCCGCACCAGCGACCCGCTCCCGACGCCTCGCGCTCGCCATCGCCAGCCTCGCCGCCCTGAGCGCCGGGTCGGCGTCGGGCGCCGACCTTCAGGCCTTCTCCGAGACCGAGGAACTCAAGGACTACCCCACGCGCTGGCGGGCCGTGATGGACCTCTTCGATGCGCCCGGCGTGTCCGTTGCCGTCGTGAAGGACGGCCGGCCCTACGCGACGTGGAGCGCCGGCATGCGCGACACGGAAGAGAGCCTTATCGATCAGCACACCGGGTTCTACGTCGCGTCGATGACAAAGGTCTACCTGGCGGCGGGCATCTGCCGCCTCGCCGACGAGGGCAGGCTGAGCCTCGACGATCGGGTCAAGCAGCACCTCCCGCAGATGGAGCTTCCGGACGAGGAGATCGAGAGCAAGCTGACGATCAGCGACCTGCTCTGCCATCGCTACGGCATCAACTCGTCTCCGGCGGTGATCCTCGACGCCTACACCGGCGACATCACCGACGAGCGCTACTTCTTCTGGCTCGCCAATGCGGGCGAGGTATCCGGCGAGGTGCGCTACACCAACGTGCACTTCACGCTGCTCGGACGCGTGATCGAGGCGGTCACCGGTCAGAGCTGGCGCGACTACCTCGACGAGGCGATCTTCGAGCCCGCGGGCATGCACCGGACGACGGGATACGCCAGCGAGCTCTACGGCTGGGAGAACAGCGCCACGCCGCTCGAGCGCCCGATGGGTGGCGCGTTCGTGCGCGCCGAGCTGGTGAAAGACGACTCGGTGATGCACGCTGCCGGCGGGATGGGGACCACGGCACACGATGCCGCCCGCTGGATGAGCATGCAGATGAACGGGGGCGAGATCGACGGCGAGCGGATCGTCAGCAAAGCAATGATCGAGCAGTCCCACACGGTCCAGGCGGCGCTGCCCGAGCCCGGCGGGACGATCCGCATCACCGAGGGCTTCGGCCTGGGCTGGATGCTCGGCTCGTTCAACGGCATGCCGCTGGCGATGCACGGCGGGGGCTACCTGGGCACATCGACGTACTTCGCCATGCTGCCCGATGACGGCGTCGGCGTGGTCATCCTGATCAACGGGGGAGGCCCGGCGCGCATGCTCGGCGACATCATCGCCATCGACATGCTCTGCGAACTGACGGGCACCGAGCCGGCGTGGGACGTGTACGAGCGATCCATCGAGCGCGCCACGCAGCACAAGGCGCTCCGCGGCCCGTTCCAGGGCGACAAGGGCGGTGGGCCGTTCCCCGTCAGCGTGCTGTCCCTGGATCGCTCGGCGTACGTGGGCCGGTACTCGAACCCCATGCTCGGCGACGTTCGTGTGGTCGAAGACGCCGAGACCATCCGGGTGGATGTGGGCATCGTCAGGTCGCGATTCCAGGGGGGTGAGGCGGGCTCGGACCGGTTCATGTTCGACGGGCCTGTGTTCGACGGCACGTCGGGTCGCTTCGAACTCGAAGGCGGGCGTGTGGCGCGGGTCGTGATGACGGTGGAAGAACTCGGGGAGCTGGTGTTCGAGCGGACGGAATAGGCCAGAATCGGAGATCTCGCTTCCCGGTTTCTCGATCGAGGGTCATACTGCTTGTGTCCGGGGTGTCGCCCGATCTTCCCGATTGGAGGGCCGACCCATGCAGCGGACACTTGCTATGACCATTGGTGTGGCGTGCAGCGCGATCCCGGCGTTCGGAGGTGATCTCGCCCCGCCCGCCGGGCCGGTGGCGCCGACGATGAAGGACCTCGACGACGTCGAGCCGCGCACCGCGCTGCGCAACATGTTCAACACGCTCACCCCCGTGGTGATCCAGTTCCCCGGCTCGTACTACCTGGCCGAGGACATCGACGCGCTCCCGAACGAGCACGGGATCGAGATCCTGGCCGACAACGTGACGCTCGACCTCAACGGGTTCACGGTGCGCGGGAACACAGAGGTCGGCTCGCTCGATGGCATCCACGTCGACAGCGCGCGCAGGAACACGACGATCGTGAACGGGACGGTGGAGTCGTTTTTCCAGAGCGGGATCAACGCACAGGAAGACCTGACACTGATCGACGTGCGCCTGCTGAACAACTCCGGGGCGGGCGTTAACGCCAGCACCCGGGCGGTGATCCAGCGGTGTCTGGCGATCGGGAACGGTAATCGCGGGTACCTGCTCAGCAGCAACGCGACACTCGTCGACTGCGTCGCCGAGGACAACACGCTGAACGGCTTCTCGCTCGGTTCGTACTGTTCGGTGCGTGGGTGCACCGCGAGCGAGAACACGGGCGACGGATTCTCTGGGGGAATCGGGACGGTGTTCGAGGGATGCGCAAGCGACAACAACGATGTCCACGGCTTCGATACGAACGGGAAGACAGCGATCATCGGCTGCTCCGCGATGATCAACGGCGCCGACGGGTTCGACATCAACTCCGAGGGCGTGATCGCGCACTGCACGGCGTGGGCGAACGCCGAGAGCGGTATCCAGGCCGGCGGCCAGAACGTGATCCGCTACAACTCGTGCGTGTTCAATCAGGCCGGCCACGGGATCCACCTGACCAGCGACGGGAACCTCGTCGAGGGCAACGTGTGCCAAGGGCACAGCACGATGCTGGGGACCGGGATCCTTGTCGAGGACGACGGCAACCGGATCGACTCGAATCATGTGAGCGAGAACGGTGGCGGGATAATCGTGCAGGGCACGAACAACTTCATCGTGCGCAACACGGCGTTCGCCAACATCAGTGGCAACTACGCCTTCGCAGTGGGCAACGAGGCGGGGGCCACGTCGAACGACCCGGCGACCGCCGGGCCCTGGGACAACCTCGAGAACTGAGGTTCAGCACGCATATGTGTTAGAATATGTAGGTGCTCCGGTTCTTCACATGGTTGTTTACACTCCTGGTCGTTGGGGCCACCGCCCCCGCCGATCTCGTCATCTCGGAAGTCCTCTTCGCGGTCCCCTCGGGCGACGCCGGAGACGCAACCGGCGACGGCGTGCGCAGCGCGACGGGTGATGAGTTCATCGAGATCGTCAACACAGGGAGCCGCCCGGTGAACCTCGCGGGGTGGGTGCTCTCGAGCCGCCTCAGCGACCCGGCTGACGACACCGGCAAAGGTGTGCGCTTCGTGTTCCCCGACGTCGAGCTTCCGGCCCGGGGCGTCGCGGTCGTGTTCAACGGAAACAAGACAGAGATCCCCGGGCCCGTGGGCTCCGCAAGCGGCCCGGCGAGCGGGCCGAACGACGCGTTCGACGGGGCGCTCGTCTTCACGATGCGGATGACCTCCTCGCAGCGGGCGCTGCGCAACAGCGGCGACTTCGTGCTGCTCACATCGCCCTCGGGCCGGCTCGTCGACTGCATCTGGTGGGGAGAAACGGACCCCGCGCCTCCGGCGGGCGTGCTGAGGATCCACGAGGCGCCGAGGCGTCCCGCGGGGAGCGCGCAGCGAGTGCGCCCGGGTGAGGCCCCGATCGACCACGAGGAGCTCGACGGCAGCCTGTTCAGCCCCGGCGGCGCTCCCGGCTAGCGGGGTGCGGGGGGCCGTCGCGGGAGCTACCATGCCCTCCCCATGGCCTGGATCACCAAGAATTCCGGCTCGATGCAGATCGAGCGCCGCGACGAGCCCTACCTCTCGGAGGCTGTCAGGGCGGAGATCACCGAGCGGTACCTGCCTCGGTACGAGACGAAGCAGGGGGCGCTGCTGCCGACGCTGCACGCCGTGCAGCGCGAGGTCGGCTGGCTGCCGCACCAGGCCCTGATCGAGGTCGCCGAGTTCCTCGATCTGAAGCCCGCGGACGTCATCGACACCGCGAGCTTCTACGAGGAGTACTGGCTCAAGCCCAAGGGCGAGCACGTGATCTGGGTCTGCCGCTCGATCGCCTGCGAGTTCTGCGACCACAAGGCGATCACCGATGCCTGCCGCAGGAAGCTGGGCATCGAGGTGGGCGAGACGACCGACGACGGCAGGTTCACGCTCATGGAGATCGAGTGCATCGGCTCCTGCGGGACCGCCCCGGCGGCGCTGGTCGGCCACGATCTCCACGAGAACCTGACTCCCGAGAAGATGGAGCGGGCGATCGACGACGCGGCTTCGGGTTCGTCCCAGAACCACTAGACCGAACAGAAACCTGTACAAACGGCCTAAACCCCCGCGCCAAAGGCGCTTGGGGCTGGAACCGCGCCCCAGCGGGGGTACAGTTGGCCCATGGAGATTGAGAGAAAGACCCGAAGGGTGGGCGCGATCGTTCTGGGAGCGCTGGTCGCGACCGGCGCGAGCGCCGGGACGCAGGAAGCAGTCGATATCGCATCGGTCGAGATCTTCGACGCGCTCGGCGACCCCGGCAACACCGTCCTCATGCAGAACATCACCGGCGGCTACGCGGCCGGCACCGTGCACCTGATCGGCACGTGGTCCAACACGAGCGGGTCGGCGCATCCGTACCGTTCGCGCGTGCGCCTGTTCCGCGCGATGGACAACACGACGGTCGACCTCCGGTTCAACTACGACTTCACCCAGTCGCCCGTGTCTGAGGGGCAGACGCTTTACGTCGCGACGGCCGACCTCGACGGTGTTGATCCGGCCGGGATGTGGGAGATCGAGTTCTACGCCGAGATCGATCAGGCGCCCGACGCGGTCGACGCGACGTTCACCGACGTCCGCCTCGAGTTCGAGGATCAGACCGTCGAGCCCAACGGGGCCGATGTGACGCTGTGCGAGGTGTACGGCATCACGATGAACATGGCGGTGCTGCCCACGCAGAAGGACTTTGCGCGCGTCGGCGACGTCGTGGGCCTGACCATGGGCACGACGAGCTGGAACGTCGGCGACCGGAACCTGATCTGGTTCGCGCCCCCGGACGAGCGCCACCCGATGATCGCCATGAACGTCTATCGCAAGATGGACGGACGCATGGAGCAGATCGGGATCGGCTGGGTCAAGCACGGGTTCAACGCGCTGAGCAACGATCAGTGCGGCGGGTTCTGCAACCCCACGAGCCCCGGCATCTACCTGGGCGTCGGTTGCACCGATACGTACCGGCCCAGCACCAACGGGCGTCAGAGCGATCTCGGCCCGCGCTTCGAGATCGACCCCTGGGCGGGAACCTACGACCACCCGACATCGTTCCTGCAGACCGGCATCCCCGGCGGTGATACACCGATCACCCGGCGGATCCAGGTGCACGACGACGACCTGGATCCCGCGATGAACATGGGCGCGACCTACTACATGGAGACGCTCTACATCACACCGGACGACGTCGATGTGATGAACAACGCCGCCCACAAGGAATTCTCCGTCGCGGGGATCGACTCGGACGACCAGTGGCTGTTCACCCAGTCCGGCCAGACCGATCCGATCCTCGACGGCTTCGCGATCGAATCGTGGGCGGGTGCGCGCCGGACGATGCTCGCCCAGGAGCTGCCCGTCAACGAGTTCACCTCGCCCGACGGGCGGTGCCTGTTGTCGGTCGTCGTGACCGACAACATGGACGGCACCTGGCGGTACGAGTACGCGCTGCTGAACATTGATATGGACCGCCAGGTCGGGCGCTTCGAGGTGGAGGCCTCGCCCGGGGTGACCATCTCGAACATCGGCTTCCACGCGCCGCTGCACCACGACGAACCGACCAACGCGCCGGTGGCCGAAGGCGGAGTCCCGATCGACAACGCGCCCTGGGCTTCGTCCCGCGAGGCGGCATCGGTCAAGTGGGAGACGACCACGAACCCGCTCCGCTGGGGCACGATGATGAACTTCTGGTTCGACGCCGACGCGCCCCCCGCCGACGCCGATGTCGACCTCGGCCTGTTCCGCACCGGGATTGTCACCCAGGTGTCCGGGGTCACCGACGGACCGATTCTGGCGTTCTGCCTGGGAGACGCCAACAGCGACGGAGTGGTGAATTTCGCCGACATCACCCGCGTGCTGGAGTTCTGGAATATGCCCGGCGCCGACGCGGACGCCAACGGCGACGGCGAGATCAACTTCGCCGACGTCACCACGATCCTGCAGGAGTGGAACGTGGTCTGCGACTGAGGCACGACCGCCAGGGCGCGGGCCCACGGCGGGGCCCGCGATTCTCGCACGGAAGCCGGGCCTCCGACCGGAATCTGAGGTAGGTTTCGTTGTGAGATTCACACGCACGACTATCGGGGCATGCGCGATCGCGACCAGCGCGATGGCTGTGCCGGCTCTGGCCGAGACGCAGGAATCCGCGATCCTGAGCGATGTCGAGGTCATAGGCGGGCTCGGCGACCCGCTGAACGAAGAGCGGACGATCAACCTCACCGGCGGGTACGCCGCCGGCGCGGTGCACGCGATCTTCACGTGGGACAACACCAGCGGCCTGTCGCACCCGTTCTACGCCGAGGCGGTGTTCCGCCGGGCGGCGCCCTTCGCCGAGATCACGTTCGACCTGAACCGTGACTTTGGTCTCGATCCGGTGCCGCCGGGAGAGACCCTGTACGGCGCGACGATCAACTTCGACGGCATCGACCCGGCCGGGGAGTGGACGATCGAGTTCTACGCGTGGAACGACCTGACCCCCGGCGTGGACCTCACGCTGCCCACGCTCGAGTTTCTCTTCGAAGACCAGTCGGTCGTCTCCAACGGCGCCGACATGACGCTGTGCCAGGTGTACGGGCTGACGATGAACTCGGGGACCGGCCTGGCGCGCGAGGGCGACATGGTCGGCCTCACACTGGGCACGACGAGTTGGAACATCGGCGAGCGCAACCTGATCTGGATCGCCCAGCCCGACCCGCGCCACCCGATGATCGCGATGAACATCTACCGGCTGTCGCAGGGACGCTTCCAGCAGATCGGTCTCAGCTGGGTGAAGCACGGGTTCTTCGCCCTGAGCAACACCCAGTGCGGCGGGTTCTGCAACGGGACGAACGGCCAGTTCCTCGGTGTCGGCTGCACCGATACCTACTCACCAGGCACGAACGCCAACCAGAACGGCCTCGGGCCGCGGTTCGAGATCGATCCGTGGACCGGCGTGTACGACCACCCGACGTCGATCCTCGAGAACGGGATCCCCGGGGGCGACACCAACGTCACCCGGCGCATCCAGGTGCACGACGACGACCTGGACCCCACACTCAACCCCGGCGCGTCGTACTTCATGGAGGGGTTCTACATCACCGGTGACGACGGCGATGTGATGAACAACGCGGCGCACAAGCCGTTCACGGTCGCCGGGCAGACCCCGGCCCAGCAGTGGATCTTCGGGCAGTCGTCGCAGACCACCGCCCCCGAGCCGGGCTTCGCGGTCAAGGCGTGGGCCGAGAGCACCGGCGCCCGCCAGACGATGCTCGCCCAGGAATTGCCGGTCAACGAACTCACCTCGCCCGACGGGCGCTGCCTGCTGATCTCCAGCGTGACCGACAACATGGACGGCACTTGGCGCTACGAATATGCCCTGCTGAACATCGACATGGCGCGCCAGGTCGGCAGCTTCGAGATCGAGGCCTCGCCGGGCGTGACCATCTCCGGCATCGGGTCCTACGCGCCGATGCACCACGACGAACCCACGAACGTCCCGGTCGCCGACGGCGGTGTGCCGATCGACAACGCGCCCTGGTCCGGCACGCGCGAGGCATCGACCGTGCGCTGGGAGACGACCACCAACCCGCTGCGCTGGGGCACGCTGATGAACTTCTGGTTCGATGCGGACACCGGCCCGGCCGACGGCGCTGTCGACCTAGGGCTGTTCACATCGGGCATGGTCACGGGCGTGTCGGGAACGACCGATGCGCCGGCGATCTTCTTCTGCCTCGGCGACGCCGACGGGAGCGGGACGGTCGACTTTGCCGACGTCACGACGATCCTCACCCAGTGGGGGAACTCCGGGCCCCAGGGCGACTCGAACAACGACGGGTCGGTCAACTTCGCCGACATCACCGAGACGCTCGCCAACTGGCTGGCCACCTGCCCGTAGACGGGCCGCCCCCGGGGGTGGTTGGGGACGCCGATAACGGCCCTCCGAGGTCCGGAGAAGCGCGCCGCTAGGATGGCGTTCATGGAAAGGCCCCCGCGCAAGACATTCATGCGCAGCTTCGGCGAGTTTGTGGGGCATATTGTGCACGGGGTCCGCACAGACCCCGCGAAGGACACCGGCGCCCGCCGGGAGGTCCGACGCGAAGTGGAGCAGGAAGAGCGGCGCACGACGGACGGCCGTAAGGTGACGCTCAGGCGGACAACGATCGAAGAGGTGGAGATCGAAGGCGATGAACCCGATGCACCCGACCGCTGACGCAACGACCAACCAGAGCCCGATCCGCGCCCGCCTCCGGCGCCTGCTGCTCGCCGGCGCCCTGGTGATCACCGGCGCCTCCGGCTCGGGCTGCTTCACGCAGGCGGCGGTCTCCGACACGACGCCGCTCTATCAGGGCGGCCTCGCAGCGTCGATCTTCACCGCCGGCGCGATGGGCGTCGGCATCGGCATCATCCCGCGCGACCCGCACCAGTCCGGCCCGCGCGTGGAGTTCCGCAACGAGGCCGAGGTGCCCGTGCAGGTCCGCTACTGGGTCGGCAAGGCGGACGGCATGAGCGCCCGCGGCGTGCGGGAGATGCGCACGCGCTCCGACTGGGCGTTCGTCGCCCAGCCCGGCGAGACCGTCGTCGTCCGCATCGGACGCAAGAGTTGGAACACCTCCAACGCCGACGCCGTCGTGTGGGTGCGCGTCGATCAGGGCGCGGGCATGACCCCGCCCGAGGGCGAGCGCACCGCGTGGTGGACCGGCAGCGACGATCCCTCGTGGTACGAGGCGACCGGCACGCTGCCCCTGGTCTGGAGCGTCAGCGGCGACGAGCAGGGCGTGTTCCCCGAGCAGGCCGGCTTCGAGTCGTTCATCTCGCTCCCCGAAGAGCTCTGGATCCCGGGCAACAACGGCGACTACCCGGTCTACGACATGAGCTTCTTCGCGGGCAAATGAGCGCTCCGCGATAGAGTGGGGCGATGACGCCCCCGCGATCGATAGCCCAACGAATCACCGCGATCATCTGCCTGGCGATCGCTTCGCCCGCGATCGCAGAGGATGGCGACGCCATCCCCTCGCACCTCGCGCGTCTGGAATTCGTCCAGCCACGCCAGGAGCCGGTCGCCGAGCACACTCGCGTGCAGTTCGGCGATCCCGGCGCCAGGCACCGGCCGGCGGGATACTTCGCGCGGATCTCCGGCATGTCTGTCGAGCTCGACGACGACGCCGACCTGCGTGGCGGGGGCAGCGTCGATACGGAGACCGGCTTCGGCCTTTCGTTCGGCGCCGGGTTCAAGCACCCCGAGATGCCGCTGGTCATCGAGGTCGAGTACCTGTTCCGGCGCTTCGAGACCGAGCGCTACACCGACCCCGAGACCGGTGAGCGGGGCGACAATCGCATGACCTCCCACATCTTCGCCGCGAACCTCCTGTTCGACGCGCCGGCGATCGCCGGCCCGGTGGGCGTCTACGCCGGCGCGGGGATCGGCTTCCGGATCAGCCAGTTCTCGTTCAGCACCTCCAGCACCGGGCAGAGCGGCACGCAGGTCAGCGGCGAGGACCTCTACTGGCAGGCGATGGGCGGCCTGACGATCACGCTCCAGGAGCACATGCAGCTCTACGGGGGCGTGCGCTGGGTCGACGGGGGCGACCAGCGGAACGGCTCGCTGACCGTCGACACGCAGTCGTTCAGCATCGAGGTCGGGTTCCGCTTCTATTTCTGATCCGCTCCGGGTCCTCCGAGGCCTTCGGCGTCGCCCCGGGGCCTCCCCCCGCTAGAATCGCTCCCGCCGGCCCCCGCGAATGCGCAGGGGCGGCGATGGCCTCGCGGAAAGGGCGGTTTTCGAGCACATGACCTGGCAGCACAAGATGAAGGCCCCGGCGCTCACCAAGCGCATCCCCTGCAAGCCGTGGGGCGACCCCAAGGACCGGCACATCGTCCGCTGGGACGAGTACATCAAGACCGGCGGGTACGAGTCGCTCAAGAAGGCCATCGAGATGAAGCCCGACGAGCTCGTCGGCATGGTCAAGGACAGCGGCCTGCGCGGACGCGGCGGCGCGGGCTTCCCAACCGGCCTGAAGTGGACCTTCCTGCCCAAGCCCGAAGACGAGTCCGACCCCGGCATGCGCTACCTGGCGATCAACGCCGACGAGAGCGAGCCGGGCACGTTCAAGGACCGCCTCATCATGGACTTCGATCCCCACCTCATGCTCGAGGGGATCGCGATCTGCTGCTACGCCTGCCGCCTGAGCAAGGCGTACATCTACATCCGGGGCGAGTACTACCACCAGGCGATGATGGTCGAGCAGGCCATCAAGGAGGCCTACGACAATGGCATCTTCGGGTCCAAGGGCCTGCTCGGCGGCGCATCGACCGGCGCCGGCGGCGCGTGGCCCGTCGAGTGCTACCTCCATCGCGGCGCGGGCGCCTACATCTGCGGCGAGGAGACCGGCCTGCTCGAATCGCTCGAGGGCAAGCGCGGGTGGCCGCGCATCAAGCCGCCGTTCCCCGCGGTGAAGGGCCTGTTCGGCAAGCCGACGATCATCAACAACGTCGAGACGCTCGCGCACCTGCCGAGCATCGTGGAAGAGGGCGCCGACTGGTTCAAGACCCAGGGCGTCGAGAACAGCTTCGGCACCAAGCTCTTCGGTGTGTCCGGGCACGTCGAGGAGCCCGGCCTGTTCGAGTTCGACCTGGGCATCCCCCTGAGCACGATCATCGAGGACTACTGCGGCGGGATGCGCAACGGCAAAAAGTTCAAGGGCGCGATCGCCGGCGGCGTCTCCACCGGCATCCTGGGCCCCGATCAGTACGACGCCGAGATGGATTTCGACATCGGGCGCAAGTACAACGTGCTCGGCCTGGGAACCGCCTGCCCCACGGTGTTCGACGAGGACACCGACATGGTCGCGGTGGCCCGCAACATCGCCCGCTTCTTCAAGCACGAATCCTGCGGCCAGTGCACACCCTGTCGCGAGGGATCCGGCTGGCTGTACCAGCTGCTCAGCCGCATCGAGAGCGGGAGCGGGCGCACGAAGGACCTGGATCTGACGCTCGAGATCGCCACCAGCATGGGCGCCATGCCCGGCACGACGATCTGCGGCCTGGCCGACGGCAACAACTGGGCCGTGCGCACGATCGTGAACAAGTACCGCGACGAGTTCGAGGCCCGCGTGAAGCCGACCTACGTGCCGGTGACGATGACGGTGGGCGCGGCGGCGAACGCCTGAGCGGGTGTTCCGGCCGCACTCGGTCGATCAATCGAGAACCCGGGAGCACTCCCATGCTCGCTCGCATGCTGATCGTGGTGTCGATTCTCGCGGCACCGGCCCTCGCCCAGCAGCCGTACCAGCCTCCCCAGACGCCCGTTCCGCCCTTCCCCTACGAAGAGGCTGAGGTAAAGGTCGTCAGCGATGTCACCGGCGAGGAAGTCACGCTCGCGGGCGCGCTGGTGATCCCGGGCGAGCTCGACGAAGGCTTCGAATCGCTCGCGAACGACGACGGCCGGCACCCGTGCGTCGTCCTGCTCACCGGCTCGGGCAGCCAGGACAGGAACTCCAAGATCGCGCTCCACAAGCCGTTCGCGGTGATCGCGGACCACCTAGCCCGTCGCGGCATCGCCTCGCTGCGCCTCGACGACCGCGGCATGGGCGAATCCGAGGGCCAGCTCGCGCTGATGACGCTGGAGGACCTGGCGAAGGAGGCGCTCGTCCGCGCCTCGTTCTGCGCGGCGCACGAATCGATCGATCCCGCGCGCATCGCGATCGTCGGCCACAGCCAGGGCGCCGTCGTCGGCGCGATGGCATGCGCGATCGACAGCGAGGAATCCAGCGGCATCGTCGATCTGTGCGTCATGCTCGCGGGCTTCGGCTGCAACGGCGTCGAGCTGCTGCGCGAGCAGAACCGTGCGCTGATGGAAGCCGGCGGCATGGAAGCCGAGCGCATCGAGAAGTTGGTGGCGCTCCACGACGCGTTCCTGGCAACCCTGGAGTCCGGCGCGCCGCAGGTGGACGTGCGCGAGGCGCTGCTCAACCTGGCGCGGGCGCAGCTGCTGGCGTCGAGGGAGGGGGGCGAGATCCCCGAGGCGCAGGCCAAGGCGGTCGAACGCGTCGCCGAGCGCCAGAGCGCCGCGATGGTCACGCCCCTGATGCAATCGCTGGCGAGCGAGGAACCGGCCGAGTGGCTCGGGCGCGTCGACCAGCCCGTGCTTGCGCTGTTCGCCGAGTTCGATCTGCAGGTCGTCGCAGCGCCGAATGCCGAGCGCATCGGCGCCGCCCTCGAAGAAGGCGGGAACGAGGATGTCACGCTCGTCACGCTCCGCGGCCTCAACCACCTGTTCCAGCCGACGAGCACCGGGCTGCCGTCCGAATACGGGATTCAGCCCGAGACGTTCGCGCCCTCGGCGCTCGACACGCTCAGCGCGTGGCTGATCGAGCGGTTCTCGGACATCTGAGCGGGGATCCGGGTTCTGACGCCTGGGTCATCGCGGTATTCGGTGACGTCGGGCCGCAGGGCTCGACTCTGTTCGCCGCCTATCCCACCCTACCTAGGATTCACGGGCGTCCGTCGTCGGTCGCCCATTCCAGGGCTCAGGAGCCGTACATGTCTTCAGGCACGCTTCATCGTCGTTCTCTCGGGCGCCTCGGCGCGGGCATCGTGCTCGCGATCGGCGCGGCGCTCGTCGGCAGCCCCGCGTGCGCCGGTGTCTCGTCGTTCGGCGGCTCCATCCAGGAATCGTCGAGCGTCGAGCCGATCCTGAGCTGGCCCGATATCAGCGCCTTCAAGCTCGAGCAGGGCAAGGGCACGATCGGCATCCGCGTCGATCGCAACCCCGAGCACGTCGACCACGTGATCTTCCGCTTCTCGCGCCCGGTGCTGGTCGACGGGCGTGCGCTGACACAGGCGCGCGTCACCGAGTCCCTCCGGGGCGACCCGTTCAATTCCGGTCTGCAGGCCGACTACTACGTCGTGGCGATCGACATGTACAAGGCGTCGACGGTCAAGGTCGAGGCCGTGCTCGTGCGCAGCAAGGAAGCCACCGCCGCGGCGAGGCGTGGCTGGTCGATTCTCGAAGACGGCTTCGAGGCGCGCCGCGTCAAGATCGGCGACGGCGTGTACGAGGGCGCCGATCCGGTCGAGCCCTACGACGGCCCGAGGTATCTCTGGACCCGCTCGGGCAAGAGCGGCAAGAAGGTCGATCTCGGCAGCGCGCCGATCGCCGAGAACATCATCATCATCTACGAGCACTGGTTCCCCGAGTCGCCCTTTTACTGGCGCGACCAGGTGCTCGGCGGGGGCATCCCCCAGCTCGCCGACCTCGAGGCGCACAAGGCGAGCATCGGCAAGGTGCTCGACAAGCACATCCCCGACCGCAACTTCGACGGGTGGGTCGTGCTCGACTACGAGGAACTCGTGCCGGACTGGGAATCGGCCGCCGAAGAGGCACGCCACGATTCGCTCGCCCTCGTGGTCGAACGCCACGGGAGGATGTCGAAGCGCGAGACCGAACGCATCGCCGAGGAGGAGTACGAGGCCGCCGCCGGTGAGTTCCTGCTCACGACGCTCCGGATGTGCCAGGACCTGCGACCGAAGGCGAAGATCGGGTTCTTCGGTCTGATGTCGGTGTACAACTCCCGCATCCACAACTTCGAGATCTCCGATGCGGGCATGGCGCTCATCGACGAGGTCGATGTGTTCTACCCGAGCTTCTACGCCCGCAAGAAGAGCGTGGACGACTCACGCCGGCCCGGCAAGGACGAGTGGAAGGCCAAGACCTACCGCTACAAGATCAAGCGCGAGATGGGCATGATGGCCGACGTCGCCGGTGATCGCCCGATGATCGTGTTCACCTGGCTGCTCTACCACAACCTCAACGAGCGCTACGGCCTGACCCCGGTCGCCAAGCGTGACCTCGAGATCATGTTCACCGAGCCGTTCAAGCACGGCGCCGACGCCATCGCCGTCTGGGGCCACGCCGACGACGATCGCCAGGCCGACTGGTACGAGAAGCTCGTCAAGAAGCAGGCCAAGAAGATCATGGCCAAGCAGATCAAGGAACTGGACCGGGCGAAGATCGACGGCAAGGAGCCCGGGACGCGCTAGGCCGGCCCCGCTCCGGGCTGTTGGTTGGGTGCCCGCCCGCGGGCTACAATCCGCCCGGACCAGGACCGAGGCGTCCGGCCCGCGACGACGACCCACGAATGCTCCAGACCACGAATCACAGCAGCGACACGAGCCACGCCACCGACGATTCCGGTGCGCGCACGTCGGCAGAGGCCGACGACCCTCTCGGTCGATCTTCCAGCTCCGCTGACGACGACGAGCCCGCGCGAGAACGCGGGCTTGTGTGCGTCCTCGATCCTCAGGGGCTGCTGTCCCCGCCCCAGCGGGGCTGGGTATCGGACCGGGCCGCGGACGCCATGGAAACCCTCGGCCTGGGCGGCGAGGTGCGCGTGCGTCTGGTGGGCGACGCCGAAATGGCCGATGCCCACGTGCGTCACATGAACGTTCAGGGCACCACCGACGTCATCACATTCGATCTCGGCTCGGACGAGGGCGAGGTCGACGCCGACCTGCTCGTGTGCGTCGATGAAGCGCGCCGGAACGCCGAGCGCCTCGGCATCGCGCTCGAGCGAGAGACTCTGCTCTACACCGTCCACGGCATCCTGCACTGCGCCGGCTACGACGACACCGACGAGGCGTCGCACGCCGCGATGCACGCCCGAGAGGACGAGGTCCTCGAGGCGATCGGCGTCGGCGCAACCTTCGCGCTGGAGGGCCGGTCGACGTGAGCGTCATGGCCGTCTTCTGGATAACGCTCGCCGTCTCGACGCTGCTCGGGTCGATCGTCAGCGCGCTGCACTACTCGCTGCGCGACTTCTCGCTGGTGCGCCTGCAGCAACTGGTCGAGAAGCGGGGCCGGGGCGACGCCGTTGATCGCGTGCTCAACGATGTCGATGGCAACGTGCTGGCGACGGGCGCGCTGCGTGTGCTGTGCACCGTGGCGATCGCGCTGAGCTGCGCCGTGCTCTTCGGCATTTTCACGACGGTCACCGGCGAGGACGGGAGCCCCGTGCTCCAGGCCGAGGCCGTCCGGTTCGCGGGGGCCACGCTCGGGGCGTTCGCGATCATCTACGTGTTCTGCGTCGTGCTGCCGGTCAGCATCGCCGAGCACGCCGGGGAGCGCCTCATCTTCGGGTTCACGGGCCCCCTCCGGGCCGTGCACGTGCTGGCGGCGCCGCTGAGGGCCGTTGCGTTCGTCGACGTGGCCGTGAAGCGCCTCGCCGGTGTGGCCCACATCACCGAGGCCGAGGAGGCCGAGGACGACATCCTGAGCGCTGTCAGCGAGGGCGAGCGCGAGGGATCGATCGGCGAGGAAGAGCGCGTGATGATCGAGGGCGTCGTCGAGATGCGCTCGCGCACCGTCGAGGAGATCATGACGCCGCGGACCGAGATCGAGGGCTTCGAGCTCACAGACGATCTCGAGTTCATCCGGAAGTTCATCGAGGACGCGGGCCACAGCCGCATCCCCGTGTACGAGGGCGACCTCGACCACATCTGCGGCATCCTCTACGTCAAGGACCTGCTCAGCCTGCTGGGGCGCGACACCGACGGATTCGAGCTCGAGCCGATCCTGCGCACGCCCGTGTGGGTCCCCGAGACCAAGCCCCTGAGCGAGATGATGCTCGAGCTGCGTGCGCGGAAAGTGCACATGGCTATCGTGCTCGATGAGTACGGCGGCACGACCGGTCTCGTGACGTTCGAGGACATCCTCGAGGAGATCGTGGGCGAGATCCAGGACGAGTTCGAGCCCGCCAGCGAGACGCCCCCGGAGATCAGCGTCGACGCGGGCGCGGGCACCGCGGAGGTCGACGCGCGGGCCTACATCGACGACGCCAACGAGCAGCTCAAGACCATCGGCGTCGAGATCCCCGAGACCGAGGACTACGACACAGTCGGCGGCTACGTGCTGGCGGCGCTCGGGCACATCCCGGTCGCCGGCGAGACGCTCGACGCCCCGGGCTTCGGCGTGCGGGTGCTCGAGGCCGAGCCGACGCGCGTGACGCGCCTGCACATCGAGGCCCGCCCCGAGGAGGCGACCGAGGCCGGTCCGAACGGGAACGGGCGGAACGGCGCGGGCGCCGAAAAGGGCGATGCCGCGCCTGCGGACCGCTCGCCCGTGAAGTAGTCTCTCGCGGGACTATGGCGCTCCGCCTGCACAACACGCTGACGGGCCGGACCGAGGATTTCCGCCCCCTGGAAGCCGGCGAGGTCGCGTTCTACACCTGCGGCCCGACGGTCTACGACTTCGCCCACATCGGAAACTTCCGCAGCTTCCTTGCCGCGGACGTGCTGCGCCGCTGGCTCGAATCCCCGCTGTGCGCACGGGTCTCGCCGGGCGGCGATCCGGAGGGCCACGCGCTGGGCGAGGGCGGCTATCGCGTCCGCCATGTGATGAACATCACCGACGTGGGCCACATGGTCGACGACACCGCCGCCGACGGCGGGGGCGATGACAAGATGGAGGCCGCCCGCAAGCGCCTCCTGGATCAGAAGAAGGCCGGCACGCTGCCAGAAGGGACGGATCTCGGGGCGTTCGACCCGAGCGACCCGTGGGACATAGCCGAGTTCTACTCCCAGGCGTTCATCGACGATGCGCTGACGATGGGTGTGAAGGTCGTCGGCGAGGCGCAGGACGATCCGACGCTGCTGCCCCGCCCGACGCGCGTGATCCCCGAGATGCTCGGGATGATCATGACGCTGATCGAGCGCGGGCACGCCTATGTCGCCTCCGACGGCGTGGCGTACTTCGACACCCAGAGCTTCCCCGAGTACGGGCGCCTCAGCGGGAACACGATCGAGGCGATCCGCTCCGGAGCCGGCGGGCGGGTCAGCGAGAGCACCCAGCAGGTCAAGAAGCACCCGGCCGACTTCATGCTCTGGAAGCCCGACCCCACGCACCTCATGCGCTGGGACCCCAGCAAGGAACTCGGGCGCGACGTGCCGCTCGCCGAGGGCTACCCCGGCTGGCACCTCGAGTGCAGCGTGATGGCCGAGCAGCGCCTCGGGAAGGTGATCGACCTGCACTCGGGCGGCGAGGACAACATCTTCCCGCACCACGAGTGCGAGATCGCCCAGAGCTGCTGCGCGCACGGCACAGACCTCTTCGCCCGCTACTGGTTCCACGCCCGCTTCCTGCAGGTCGAGGGCGCCAAGATGAGCAAGAGCAAGGGCAACTTCTTCACCATCCGCGACCTGACAGGCAAGGGCTTCGACCCCGCGGCCATCAGGCTCGAGCTCATCAAGACCCACTACCGCTCCAACGCCAACTTCACCGAGCAGGGCCTCAAGGACTCGGGTCGCATCGTCGAGCGCTGGCGCCGGTTCGTTGAGCAGGGAGAGGCGTCGGACGACGCGGGAACGCGCAACGACGCCGTCGCGCAGAAGTTCGCCGATGCAATGGACGACGACGTGAACGTCGCCGGCGCGATCGGCGCGATCAACTCGTGGATCAACGGCGTCGAGAGCCCCTCGCAGGCCGACGCGGCGCTCATGCGCGTGTTCGACGGCGTCCTGGGAGTGCTGGGCCTCGAGGGCGCCGGTCCGGCGCCGGATGCCGATTCCGACGCCGACGCCTACATCAACGACCTCGTGCGCCGCCGGCAGGAGGCCCGCGCATCGAAGGACTGGGGTGAAGCGGACAAGATCCGCGACGAGCTCAACGAGCTGAACATCGAGGTGACCGATACGCCCGAGGGACCCAAGTGGGCGCGAAAGGTGGGGCTGTGAGCGTGAGCGCAGAGGCGCGCCCAGCGCCGGCGGGGGCGGGAGACCGAGCGTGGCTGCGAGCGCTCAAGGGACGCTTCATCGTCTTCGACGGCGCCGACGGATCGGGCAAGAGCACGCAGTTCACCCGCATCATGGCGATGGCCCGCGGGGCAGGATTGGCGATCACCGAGGTGCGCGACCCGGGAGGCACGCGCATCGGCGAGCGCATCCGCGACGTGCTCCTCGATCCCGAGCACGAAGAAATGGACATGCGCTGCGAGCTGATGCTCTACATGGCCAGCCGCGCGCAGCTGATCGCCGAGCACATCCGCCCGGCGCTGCAGCGAGGCGAGCTCGTGCTCGCCGATCGGTTTCTCTCCAGCACGCTCGCATACCAGGGCACCGCCGGCGGCATCCCGACCAGCGAGATCATGGACGTCGCCCGCGCGGCGCTCGGGCACCCCGACGACCCGGCCTCCACGTGGCCCGACCTGGTCGTCGTGTTCGACGTCGACGAGGCGACAGCCGCCAAGCGATTGAACCCGCTGCTGGATCGAATGGAGCGCAAGAGCTCGGAGTTCCACGCCAAGGTGCGCCGCGGGTACCTCGACCAGGCCGAGTCCGACCCGGCACGCTACGCCGTTGTCGATGCGCGCCCGGGCGAGGACGAGGTGACCTCGTCGATGGTGCGCGTCCTGCGCGAGCGCTTCGCGCCCGAGGCATGAGCGAGCGCCTGGCCAGGGCGCTCGGGGTGGAGTCGATCGGGGACGGGCCCGTGATCGTCGATGATGTCGACCGGCGCTTTCGCGACGCGATCAAGGCGGGGGCCCGGGGCGTGGAGCCCCCAGCGGACGACGGGCAAGGCGGGCGCGTCGCGAGGCTCGCCGATCCCGGGTCGGGCAGGGAGATCGAGATCCGCTCCTGAGCTACCCTCCAGTCACAGATGGCCGAAGACCCCACGCCCCAAACCCCAGACGCCCCTGCGAACCCCGAGCACACCGAGCCGTCCCCCGGCCCGGCATTGCCCGAGTCCGAGGCCCAGGCGAGCTTCTTCTCGATCGTGCGCGAGCTCGGGCCCGCAAGCGTGCTCGCGGTGATGGCGCTGAGCGTCCCGGCGATCGGGGGCACGCTGCTGCTCGTGTACATCAACACCGCCGCCGACTGGCTGCAGAGCCACGAATCGGTCGGCGTGCTCATCTACATGGCGGCGTTCGCCATCCTCGCCGGACTGGCGCTGCTGCCGACCTACGCCCAGGCGATCCTCGGCGGCTGGGCGTTCGGCGTGTGGGTCGGAGTTCCGGCGGCACTCGCCGGGTTTCTCGGAGGCTCGCTGATCGGCTACGTCATCGCGCGCACCGTCGCCAGCGATCGTGCGATGCAGGTGATCGAGAAGCGTCCCAAATGGGAAGCGGTGCGCGCGGCGCTCGTCGATTCGAGCTGGCTCAAGACATTGGGCATCGTCACGCTGATCCGCATCCCGCCCAACTCGCCGTTCGCCGCGACGAACCTGCTGCTGGCCTCGGTGCGCACGCCCCTGAGCGCGTACGCCATCGGCACGCTCGTAGGCATGGCGCCGCGCACGATCGCGGCGGTCTGGATCGCCGCCGGCTTCCGCGAGCAGTTCGCGACCGTCGAGGAGGGCCTGGATCAGCCCAAACCCTGGTGGTTCTTCGCGCTGTCGATCGCGCTGGTGCTAGTCGTGCTGTTCGTGATCGGCAAGATCGCCAACCGGGCGATCGAGCGGGTGACGTCGGGCGCCGGCGAATCGGCGGGTTCGTAGCCGCTCCCTACACCGCCACCGGCGCTTCCTTGGCCTTGGCCAGGCGCACGCGCAGGTTGTCCATCACATTCATGAAGTTGATGTACGAGTCGTAGGGCGAGTCGTAGGGGTTGAAGTACTTGTGCACGTCGCCGTCGGCGAAGTACTTCGTGCACATGTAGTAGAAGTGGTCGCTCGTGGTCAGTCGACGCCAGTCGTCGAGCACGTGGCTCAGCGTCTCGGAGCGCCGGTGGTCGCCGGCCCGCTTGGACTCGGCCACAGCGTCCTTGAGCTCGTGCTCGAGCTTGAACAGTTCGTGCAGCGCGTTGGACTGCATCGAGTTGCCCAGCCACGCCGAGAGGTCGCGCTCGGTGTCGGCCCAACTGATCATGTGGGGCACGTCGTACTCGCCCACCGGGTCGAACTGTTCGAACGCCTCGCTCGGGGTGATGAAGTGGTTCTCGCCGGGGGCGACATCGAAGATCGCCTTGGGCAGGGCCTCGAGGAACTCGAAGATGCCCGTGTCGGCCCACTGGTGCTCGCCGAGCGTCTCGTAGTCCATGAACAGGTTGCAGAGGTAGCCGTTGCCGTTGATGTCGTGCACCCACTTGGCGAACTTCTCGGTGGTCAGGGGCCACTCTTCCCAGCCCCGGTTCGAGAAGCGGAAGGCGATGTCGTCGCTGAGCTGGTAGTTCTTGAGCAGCAGCGAGAACGGCTTGCCGGGGATCGCGCCCTCGCCGGTGTTCGGCGGGCGGTAGACGAAGTTCGGCGAGCGGTAGCCCAGGATGCGGTCGACGCCCTCGCACAGCATGCCCTTGAAGCGGGGCTTGCCGTCCTTGTCCTTGATGCCGCTGACGAAGGATGCGACGTCGTTGTTGTAGGTCAGCTCGGTGTTGCGGAAGACCGAGGGCGTGTGCCCGAAGAGGTCCTCGATCCGCTGGGTGTGCATGTTGACCTGGTCGCGGAACTCCTCGCGCGAGTAGAGGAAGCTCAGCGAGTGGTAGTAGGTCTCGCCGATGAACTCGCAGCAGCCGGTGTCGGCCAGGGCCTTGAACGTGTCGATCACGTCCGGCGCCCACGCCTCGAGCTGGTCGAGCACGGTGCCGGTGATCGCGTAGCTCACCCGGAAGTTGCCCTGGTTGGCGCGGACCATGTCCAGGATCAGCTTCGTCGCCGGGCGGTAGCACTTGTCGGCGACCTTCAAGCAGATGTCCTTGTTGGCGTCGGTCTGGAAGTAGAACGGCTCCGTGTCGAACACGCTGTACCGGCGCAGGCGCCAGGGCTGATGGACCTGGAAGTAGAAACAGACTGAGGCCATGGGGAAGGGCTCCCGGGGTCTTGGGGGTTCAGGAGGTGCATTGTCCCACGCTGGAGGGCGATGGCAAGGCTGGAACGCGCCGACGGAGGTGTTTCATGGGGCTCAGAACACCACCAGCCACACCCCGATCCACACGATCGCCAGCACCATCAGGATCGTCGTGTAGCCCACGATGTCCCGCGCCTTCACCCCCGTGATCGCCAGCAGGGGCAGCGCCCAGAAGGGCTGGAGCATGTTGGTGAGCTGATCTCCATACGCCACGCTCATCACGATCTTGCTGATCGGCACCCCCGCCTCGCCCGCGGCAGACACCGCGATCGGCCCCTGCACCGCCCACTGGCCCCCGCCGGAGGGCACGAACAGGTTCACCACGCCCGCGCTGACGAAGGTCAGCAGGGGCAGCGTCGTCGAGTTCGAGATGCTCGCGATGCCCTCGGCCATCATCGCCGTCAGGCCGCTGGCGCTCATCACCGCCATGATGCCGGCGTAGAGCGGGAACTGGATCATGATCCCGCCGCAGCCCCGGACCCCGTCGTCGACGGCGCGCAGGAAGCTGCGGGGCGAGGGGTGCAGCGCCAGGCCCAGCATGAGCATGGTGAGGTTCACGCTGTCGAGCCCGAGCGAGCGGATGCCGCTGGCGCCCTCCGACGGGAAGTAGAACCCCCAGGCCCACGGCAGGATCAGCAGCACCAGCAGCACGTTGATCACCGGCGTGTCTTCCAGGAACCGGGGCAGCGGGCCCCGGTGGTCGACCTCGTCCGAATGCTCTTCCGGCGACGGCCCCTCGCGGGGGATGAAGCGCGAGGCCTCCTGGATCTCGATGCCCGACCCGGCCTTGGGAGTGAGCAGCGCCATCACCAGGGGGGCCAGCAGCAGCAGCCCTCCGGTCACGACGATGTTCATCGGAGAGAGCAGCGTCTGCGTGATGGGGATGGGCTCGGTGATCAGGTCGCTCTGGCCGAGGTTGGCGATGCCCCCGCGGGTCGAAACGCTCAGCGGGGCCGTGCCGCTGAAGCCGCCGTGCCAGACCATCAGTCCGACGTAGCCCGCGGCGCACAGGAGCGGGTAGTGCGCCTGGATCGAGCGCGCCTGCAGGGCCAGGCCCACGCGCCGCGCGATGAGCGCACCGCCCACGAGCCCGAGCCCCCAGTTGAGCGTTCCCAGCACGCCTGCTACCAGCGCGACGAGCGCCGCGCCCTGCGCCGCGCTGCGCGGCACGTCGGTGAGCCGCGCGATCAGCCACGACACCGGCGGGCTGCACGCCAGCACATGCCCGGTCACGAGGATCAGGCACATCTGCATCGCGAACTTGGTAAGCGCCCACACGCCGGCCGAGCCGAACGCCGCCCCTTCGTTGGAGCCCGCCCACATCGAGGCGATGTCGCCGGCGCCGAAATCGGTCAGCGCCAGCGCCAGGGCGAGGGTGACGATCGTCAGGAGGACAGCGAGGACGAACGGGTCGGGCGCCGTGAGCCGGAACACAGCGCACACGCGATCACCGAGTCGGGCGAGCATCGCGTCAGGGTACCGGCGATCCCCGCCGGGCCGAACCCCCGCCCCCGGACCCCCGTACCACCCGGGGCGTGTAACCGCGCCGGACCAGCGATGTACCTCATCCCGGGCACCCGGGCCAAGACGCCGCTACCGTTGTCCGATAGACCACGGGGAGCCATGCACATCCGCAGCGCCGATCCAGCATCACCGAGGGCACACGTGCGCCGCGCGCTCGTCGCCATCGCTGCGCTGAGCGTCGCCCTGGCCATCCCCTCCGGCTGCGGCATCTTCAAGAAGCGCGAGGTCTCGGGGCCCACCGCCGAGGAATACCTCGTGCAGGCCGAGCAGATGACCGGCGACCAGCGCGACGACGAGGCCCTGGCGCTGCTCTCCCGCGCGATCGAGGAGAACCCCGAGCTGACCGTCGCCCACATCCAGATGGGCGACATCTACCGGCGCCAGCAGAACTACGTCGCTGCCGAGCGGAGCTTCTCGATCGCCGCGCTTCAGCAGCCCCAGAACTTCGACGCCCAGTTCGGGCACGGCGTGGTGCTCCAGCTGCTCAACCGATTGGCCGAGTCCATCCGCGCCTACCTGCGCGCCCTGACGGTGCGCCCCAACGACTTCGAGGCCAACCTGAACATCTCGATGGCCTATCGCGAGCTCGACGGCCCGCGCCAGGCGCTCGCCTACGCCCAGCGCGCCGTGGAGCTCAACCCCTCCAGCGCCGAGGCGCGCTCGAACCTCGCGGCTATCTACAGCTCGCTGGAGCGCTACGAGGACGCGGTCCGCGAGTACGAGAGCGCCGCCGAGCTGATGACGCTCACGCCCGAACTGCTCCTGAACTGGGCCGACGCCCTGGGCAAACTCGAGCGCTACGAGGAGATGGCCAACACGCTCGACACCGTCGTGCGCATCGCCCCGAGCGCCTCGGGCTTCGAGCGGGCCGGCTTCGCGGCATTCAAGCTGGGCGACTACCAGCGCGCGATCGCCAGCTTCCGTCAGAGCCTGGAGCTCGACAATCGCTACTACCCGGCGCACAACGGCCTGGGCGTCTGTCTGCTCAACGAGTGGCTGCTCTCCGGGCGCGCCCGCGAGGGCGTCCGGGCCGAGGCCATCTCCCACCTGCGCCAGAGCCTCAGGGTGAACCCCAACCAGTCGCGCATCGTCGAACTGGTGAGCCGCTACGGGCGCTGAGGCATTCTCGAGCAAGCTGTGCCACCGGCAGCTCGCTGCCGGTGCTGTCGGCTCAGTGATCCAGCGCACCGGGAGCAAGCTCCCGGTGGCACGCCTGTCTTTCCCTTTGCCCCTCTGCCCCTCTGCCCCTCTGCCCCTCTGCCCCTCTGCCCCTCTGCCCCTACCCTTCCCCCATGCCCGACGCCTCCCTGCTCGAAGTCTTCCCCGCGCCTACCGACTCCCCGTTCGTCATCGAGCACACGAGCGAGGAGTTCACCAGCGTGTGCCCAAAGACCGGCCACCCGGACTTCGGCGACGTCACCCTGCGCTACCAGCCCAAGGCGGCGAGCGCCGGCGGCGCGTGCGTGGAACTCAAGAGCCTCAAGCTCTACTACCAGTCGTTCCGCAACGAGGGGATCTTCTACGAGGCCGTCACCAACCAGATCCACGATGACCTGGCGGCGCTGATGAAGCCCGAGTGGATCCAGATCCGGACCGACTGGAAGGGTCGCGGGGGCATCCGTTCGACGATCCTGGCGCAGTCGGGTGATGTGCCGGAGGAGTGGAGGCGGGGATGAGGGTGCACCCGCTTATCGTGGTGATCGTCGCCGCGGTTTGTGGGCAGGCCGCCCAGGTCGACGCCGGAGCGCGCCGAAGTCTGCCGCCCCCGACAGCTGAAGAGTTGCCCGGCACCGTCGAGACCAACGCGGCGAAGGCCTACAGGGTGCTCTGGGCACAGATCGAATCCGAAGACGGATTCGCTGGCTACGAATTGGTGCATCGCGTGCGCAACGCTCCTGAGGAGTACAGCGATTACCTTCCGCAGGTCGTTCGAGCGACGCAGGCTCCTTCCTGCGATTGGGGCATCGAACCGGTTTTCGAGGCCATCATCCCTCACATGCCCGCGATAGACGGATTCCGTGTGCTGCTCGATTCAACGGCGTCAAGAGCCATCGAGCGAGGCGATCTCGAAGGCTCCGTCGAAGCCGTTGAGTCCTTGATTCGGCTTGCGGAACACGCCTCGCGTGGGCACACAGCGTACGAGCAGATCACAGCCATCCGCACGCTGCGGATCGCGGTTGAGCGTACCGATGATCTGGTTGACGCATCACTGCTGGATCGAGGGCGCGCCGCAGAACTCGCAGATCTTCTCGCCCCGTTCGCGACGGAAGATCCGCTCTCGGATCGGGAGGGTCTCGAAACGCACCGCGATTCGATCGTCCAAGCTCTGATGACCGGTTGGTACGTCCCCGATCCCGAGACGGGCGAGTATGCGGTCCCATTCGACGGGCGTGCGCCGACGGCAGGCGAGCGCGAGTCTGCAGCGATCGCGGTGCGCGAGTCATACGACCAGTTGATCAACGGTTGGCTCCGCGACAACTTCGATGCCGGGTTCGACGCGGCCTCACAAACGCTCGCCGGAGATCCATTCGCGTTCCAGTTGTTCCGGATCAGTCTGCGCAGCTTGGGCCGCATGCACGCCGAATCCGTCGAACTCCGCGACCGCCTCCACGAAACCGTCCAGACCCTCGAACAGATCGCGACAGAAGCCGATGACTAGTCCATCAGAGAGCCCCGGCCTCCCCATCCTCATCGCCACCGGCAACCCACACAAGCTCGAGGAGATCGGCGCCGTGCTCGAGCCGCTCGGGTTCCGCGCGATCGGGCTCAACGACATCGAGGGCGGGAGCGATATTCCCGAACCCGTCGAAGACGCCGACACGTTCATCGGCAACGCGACCATCAAGGCCCGCGCGTATGCCAAGGCCACCGGGCGCATGTGCCTCGCCGACGACTCGGGGCTGATCGTCGGCGCGCTCAAGGGCGAGCCGGGCGTGCACTCGGCCTACTACGCCGGGCACGAGGGCAGCCGCGCCGAGCGCGATGCGCGCAACAACGCCAAGCTGCTCGATGCGCTCGACGGCGTGCCCGAGGCGCAGCGCGACGCGTGCTTCACCTGCGTCATGGTGCTGTGCGCGCCGTCCGGCGAGATCCTCGCCAGCGCCGAGGGCCACATGCCCGGCACCATCGGCACCGAGCCCCGGGGCGACAACGGCTTCGGCTACGACCCGCTGCTCATCCTGGAGGGCGACCCCGACGGGCGCACCAGCGCCCAGCTGTCGCCCGACGAGAAGAACGCGCGCAGCCACCGGGGCCAGGCCACCCGCGCGATCGCGCCCAAGATCGCCGGGCTCCTGCGCGGGCTGGCGACCGGGGGCTGAAACTCCCTCCTGGATGCGCAGAATCCGGCTGATTCGTTCCTCGGGGTCGACAGGGCGTCCGTGCGCGGGCATGCTTGAGCAGAGAGTTGCGTCGACGAGGGAGGTCTGCGGGATGTCTGTTCATACGTTCAAGCCTGCCAGGCCGGGGTGGAAGCCCGTGACGGCCGCGGCTGTGCTGGCATGGATCGCGGGCTCGGCGATGGGGCAGTCCACCGACCCGTTCCCGGCACGATTCGACGTCGAGAACCTCCTGCCGGTCAACGGCGGCGACGGCTCCGAGGGCTTCGTCCTCGGGGGCACCGGGGTGGACGGCGCGGGGTTCTCAGTCTCGTCGGCGGGCGACATCAACGGCGACGGCATCGACGACGTCATCGTCGGCGCGCCGGGCACAAGCCCCTACGGCGCCGCCTACGTCGTCTTCGGCAGCGACACCGATGACAACGGCCTGTTCCCCGCGCTGATCGATCTGGTCATGCTCGACGGCACCGACGGCTTTGAGATGATCGGCGTCGAGAGTTTCGGCCCTGTCGGCGCGCGTGTCGCGGGAGCGGGAGACGTGAACGGCGACGGTGTCGACGACGTGATCGTCTCGGCCTACCGCGCCTCGCCCGGAGGTGTGTTCGACTCAGGCCAGAGCTACGTCGTATTCGGCAAGGACACAGCGATGAGCGGCAACTTCTCCTCGTCGATCGACCTCGCCCTGCTCAACGGCACGGACGGCTTTTCGATCGACGGCGCCTACAGCGGCGATTACAGCGGCACCTCTGTCGACGGCGCCGGCGACATTAACGGCGACGGCATCGAGGACCTCATCATCGGCGCAAGCCAGGCTTCACCCGGCACCACCAGCCAGGCGGGCACGACCTACGTCGTGTTCGGCGGGCCCGGGATCGGCGCGGGGGGCTCGCTCGACCTCTCGACGATCAACGGCCTCAACGGCTTCGCGATCAACGGCCCCGACACCGCCGCCAGCGGCGCCTCGGTGAGCGCGCTGGGTGATGTCAACGGCGATTCGATCGACGACCTGATCATCGGCGCCCCCGATGCCGACGTCGCCATGCAGACCTTCGCCGGGCAGGCGTTCGTCGTGTTCGGCAAGGACACCGCGATGTCCGGCAGCTTCCCCTCGGAGATCGAGACCAGCGCGCTCGACGGCACCGACGGCTTCACGCTCAGTTCCAACGAGGCCGTCGCGCTGCTGGGCACCTCCGTCGCCTCGGCCGGCGATGTCAACGCCGACGGCGACAACGACCTGATCGTCGGCGCCCCCCAGGCCGACGTGATGGGCCCGGGAGAGACCGGGCGCGCCTTCGTGCTGTTCGGCGGGGACCCAGTGTTCTCCTCGGATATCTCCGTGGGCTCGATCAACGGCTCAAACGGGTTCGCGCTCAACGGTGTGCTCAGCGGCGACAGGTGCGGCAACTCTGTCGCGCCCGCCGGCGATGTCAACGGCGACGGCTGGGACGACCTCATCGTCGGCGCCTACGACGCCGACTCGGGCGGCGGCTCCTTCGCCGGTGAGGTGTACGTCGTCTTCGGCGGCGTGGGCATCGGGCTCTCCGGCGAGATCGATCTGTCATCGCTCGACGGGTCCACCGGCTTCACGATCGAGACGGGCGCATCGTCGGGCGAACTCGGGGCATCGGTGTCGAGCGCCGGCGATGTCAACGGCGACGGCATCGACGACCTGCTCGTCGGCGATCCGTACGCCGTGAACTTCCACGGCGAGTGCTACGTGATCTTCGGGCGCGACCTCGGCCTGCGCGCGGTGCGCGAGTTCGAGATCGGCGGCATCGCGACGTCGATCGCCATCGGCGAACTCGGCGCGGGCCCGGCGTTCTCCGACCGGGGCGGCGTGATGGAAGCCGAGTCGGACCTGATCGTGACCTACGCCGACCTCGCGAACCCCCAGACCACGCCCGGCACCGTCGAGATCCTGTTCAACAACGGCAGCACTCCCGGCGGCACATGGCTCGGCTTCGCCCAGCCGGTGCCCCTGCCGGTGGGCACCGATCCCAGCGGGGTGCGCGTCGCCATGCTCGACGGAGACGCCCTGCCGGATCTCGTGGTCACCAACCGCGCCGACAACACCTGCACCTGGTTCCTCAACGACGGCATGGGATTCACGCAGAGCCCGATCACGTCGTCGATCGGCGTGGGCGCTGGCCCCGCGGGCCTGGCCACGGGCGACTTCGACGGCGCCTCCGGGCGCGACGCCGCGATCGTGAACGAGGCGGACAACACGGTGTCGGTGCTCGTCAGCGGCGCCGGCACGGGCGGGGGCTGGTCCGGCCTGTCGCTGGACTCGACGGTCCCGGTGGGGCTCGGGCCCCAGTCGGTCATCGTGTTCAACGCAGACGACGACAAGTGGGACGACCTGGGCGTCGCGAACACAGCCGGGGATTCGGTCTCGTTCGTGCGCAACCAGGGCTTCGGGGCCTTCGCGCCGCAGATCTCCATCCCCGTCGGCAACGAGCCCTGCCAGCTGATCTCGGCCGATCTCGACGGCGACGGCGATCCAGACCTCGCCACGGCCAACGACGCCGGGTCGTCGGTTTCGATCGTGCAGAACACCACGCAGATGGGCGCGGTGCAGTTCGCGCCGGCCTTCGACATCCCCGTGCCGGGCAACCCCGTGGCCCTCGTCGCGATCGACACCGATCTCGATGGCGACCTCGACATCGTCGTCAGCACGACGGGCGGGGGTATGCAGAACGAGCTGATGATCGTGCGCAACGAGACGCTCGAGCCCGGCGCGCCGCTGGAGTTCGAGGTCGACGGCGTGTTCCCCTCCGGGTCCGATCCGAGGTTCCTCGCGGCCGGAGGCGTGAACTCGAACACCGGCGAGGAGGTCGTCACCAGCAGCGGGAGCAACCCGACGGTGTCGGTCACCGGGCGCAACCCGGTGATCTGCGAGGGCGAGGTCGACGGCAACGGCATCGTCCAGTTCCCCGACATCACCTCGGTGCTCCTCAACTGGCTCACCGACTACCCGCCCAACGTCACCGGCGCCGGCGACGCCAACGGCGACGGCTTCGTCGACTTCCAGGACGTGACGGCCGTGCTGATGAACTGGCTCGGTCAGTGCCCGTGAGGACGAACACCGCTCCTACCACAGCGTGCGCACGCGGATCGTCTCGGGGATCTCCGTGCGGATCCGCTCCTTGAGCTCCTCGCCCCGCGAGGGATCAACGTCCATGATCACGTAGCTGTGGCGCGCATCGGACTGGAGGTGTTCGGCGCTGATGTTCACGCCGAGGTCGGCTACCAGCCCGTGGAGCTTGCTGAGCACGCCCGGCACGTTGTGATGGAAGTGCAGCACGCGATGGTTGTGCTCGTGCAGCATGGGAAGGTCGACCTGGGGCACGTTGACCGCCGTCGCCGTCGAGCCGTTGTTCATCAGCTTGGCGAGCTTGGCGCTCACCTCCTCGGCGATCGCGAGCTGGGCCTCTTCGGTGCTGCCCCCGACGTGGGGCGTGAGGATCACGTTGTCGAGGCCTCGCAGGGGCGACTCGAATCCCTCGTCGTTGCTCGCGGGCTCGGCGGGGAATACGTCGACCGCCGCGCCGCCCAAGTGACCCGAGGCAAGCGCGGCACCGAGCGCCTCGATGTCGACCACGTCGCCCCGGGCGTTGTTGATCAGCGCGGCGCCCGGCTTCATGCGCCCGATCTGGTCGGCGCCGATCATGCCCCGCGTGCCGTTGGTCGAGGGCACATGGACGGTGACGACGTCGGCCTGCTCGAGCACGTCTTCGAGCGTGGCGCAGGGAGTCGCGTTTCCCAGGGGCAGGCGATGGGCGCTGTCGTAGAAGACGACGTTCAGCCCCATCGACTCGGCCAGCACGCTCACCTGCGACCCGATGCGCCCGTAGCCCACGATCCCGAGCGTGCGCCCACGCACCTCGTGGGAGCCCGAGGCCGACTTCAGCCAGCGCCCGGCGTGCATCTTCATCGACCGGTCGAAGGTCTGGCGTACGAGCATGACGACCTCGGCGATCGTCAGCTCCGCGACGCTGCGCGTGTTGCTGAACGGCGCGTTGAAGACCGCGACGCCGTGGTCGGCGGCGCTCCCGAGATCGACCTGGTTGGTCCCGATGCAGAAGCAGCCGACGGCCCACAGGTTCGGGCAGGCCTCGAAGAACTCGCCGGTGAGCTGCGTCTTGGACCGGATGCCCACCATGTGGGCCCCCGCGCACGCCTCGGCGAGGGCCGCGGGCGAGGCCGGGGCGCTGGAGTGGGTCTCCACGTCGAAGCCCTCGGCCCCGAGCAGTTCGGCGCCGCGCGGGTTCACGCCCTCGAGGAGGACGACCTTGATCTTGTGGAGGGGGTAGGAGGTGGGCATGGCTGGATGACAGCGACGGTAGCGGATTCCCAGCAACGCAGGGAGGTGCCGCATTTTCTACGTTATCGCGACAAACGTCTCTGGGATGGTCGTGCTGGTCTGGTCGGTCCGAGAGGTCGTCCGATTCGCCGACCCGGAACTCGGCGTGCCGCCGGCGCCGTCGTGCGGGCGCTGCGGCTTCGATGTTCGCGGCATTGCGGGGCCCCGGTGCCCCGAGTGCGGCGCCCACCTCTGGGAAGTTGGTGTGAAGGGAGTGGGGATCCCGGAATCGAACACGCGCCCCATTCTGCGCGGCGTGCTGGCGTGGGGATTCCTCATGCTCATCGTTGCAGAAGTGTTGATGCACACATGGGCGTTCATCAGTATCCCGACGATCGTGCTTGCCGCGACGACCTGGATACTCGTCACTGTCTGCGGCTACCAGTTGCTGCGATTCGCTCGATCTCGGAATCCACAGAAGCGAATCGATCTCATTCAGAGCGTTGTGCCCGTGGAGGAGACCGCGAGTCCTCCCCCCGCCCAAGCGCCTCCACCCACCGATCCGCCTCCCGCCCCGACCCCAGACGCACCATGAGCGCCGGATCGAACTCGTCGCTCGCGGCCAGCGCCCGGTACTGGCGCCGGCGCAGGCCGTGGGTCCGCATCGACCACAGGATCACCGAGTCGTGCGAGAGGAACGTCATGCGGAACGACTCGGTGTTGTTCGTGCCCCACATGGGCTCGCGCGTCCACGCCCGGCGGATCGAGCGGAGCGTGAGCCTCCACAGCACCACCGGCATCGGGAGGTCGAGCCAGAGCACGAGATCGGCCCGGGCGAGGATGCGCTCGCGCCGCAGGTCGCCCGGGTCGAAGTTGCCGTCGAACACCCAGCGCCCGCCCGAAGCCTGTTCGTCGAATCGCTCGCAGATCACCTCTTCGGGTGCGCGCACCCAGTCGTCTTCCCACGCCAGTTCGTCCATGCCGATGTGCACGCAGCCCGTGCACTCGGCAACGGCCCTGGCGAGCGTCGACTTGCCCGATCCCGTCGTGCCGACGACGACGATGCGATGCGGGTCTTCGGGGAGCTGGTCTGGATGATCGATGAGCTTCATCGCGCGGACCGGAAGACAGGGACGCTTGTTCGAACGACAAGACGCGACCGGTGTGCACGCGCCGAGCGCCACGCGCCGAATGGCCCCGAGAGTAGGGCGTTCTTGGTGGCTCGGGCAGGATCCTGGGGTATGTTTCATCCGAGGGGTCGCACACCCCCGGGAGGATCCTAATCATGCGCTCTCAGTTGTTGCTCGCCAGTGTCGCTGTGTCGGTTCTCGGACTCCCGGCTCTCGCCGGTCCGCTGAACCCGCCGGCCGGACCGATGTCGACCTACAAGACGCTCGATCAGGTGAGGCCGGGTGTTCCGCTCGAGGACACGGGCGCGACGATCGTCATCTCCGGGCCCGGGTACTACTACCTCACCGAGAACGTCTCGTCGGTCTCCGGCGGGATCCTGATCCAGGCGACCGGGGTCACGCTCGACCTCAACGGGTACACCGTCATCGGGAACTTCTCCGGCAACAACAGCCACCACGGCGTCCAACTCTCGCCGATCGTCGACGACCGCCCGATCACGATCCAGAACGGATCGATAGTTCGATTCTCCGGAGACGGCATCTCTGCGACTTCGGGGCTCCTGAATGTCGTGCTCAAGGATGTGCACGTGTCCGACTGCAATTCGCGGGGCGTGGATATCGCGGGCAACCTGATGGCGATCCGGTGTTCGGCGATCGACTCGGGAAGCGATGGGTTCTTCATCGGGGGCGAGTCGAACCTCAGCCACTGCGTCGCTCGGGGCAACCCGGACGAGGGATTCGAGGCCGAGCGCGGCTTCTTCAGCTTCTGCTCCGCGACGGGCAACGGCGATTCGGGGTTCGACCTGGGCCTGCTCGTCGAGAACGCGGGCGGTGTCTTCATCGAGAACTGCTACGCCGAGGGAAATACGGACCGCGGGATTCTCGTCAGCAACAACTCGGTCATCACGGGGTGCGTCGCGATTGCAAACGGTTCCACGGGCATCCAGGGCCTGCGGGACGTGGTGATCACCAATTGCGCCTCCCGACTGAACACGCGATGGGGCTTCCGGACCGGCTTCAACGCGACGGTCTCCGACTGCGTCGCGGCCGACAACGGCGATGATGGGTTCTCGATCGGCTCGGGCTCGGGCATCACCCGCTGCGCCGCGTACCAGAACACTGAGAACGGGATCGACACCGGCTTGGGGAGCGGCATCAGCGATTGCGGCGCTCGGAGCAATGGCGCCGCCGGGTTCGTGGTCGGGGCGGGCTCGAGCATCACGAACTGCGGGTCGACGATCAACGGCACCGACGGGTTCACGCTCCAGAGCGACACCCGCATCATGCATTGCACCGGAGATGGAAACGGGGCGAGTGTGACCGATGGAGCCGGTATCCGCTCCGTTTCGGACTGCATCATCGATTCCTGCCTTGTGACGGACAACGACTTCGGGATCGTCGCCGCGACCGGCACGCTGACGGTCCGCTGCGCCGCCGCCGGCAATTCGACCGCCAACTACGACTTTGCCGCGGGCGCCGAGTACGGCGCGATCTTCAGCGCGACGCCGGGCTTCTCCTCCTCGAACTCGTTCGCGAACATCGAGTTCTGAATCGGCAGCGGACGCACGGGTGCCGTGGTCTTCGCGGAGCGAAGGCCACGATCGGCGCCGATCAAAACTCGGCCCCGCTCTCCACTTCCACCCGCTCCGCCGTCTCCGGGCACCGGAACCCCAGCATCTGCGCGTGCAGCATCAGGCGCCCCTCCGGCGCGTGCGCCGTCGCGCTCTCCGCCCCGATCAACCTGATCGCGCCCGTCTGCTCGCGTGCACCGGCAACGCCCACGCCCCGCCAGTACAGCACGTCGCCGATGATCGGGCGGCCGAGGCCGCCGACGGAGCGTGCCGCGGCGCAGTGCACGCGCAGCTGGTGGCTCCGCCCGGTGATCGGCGTCAGCTCGAGGCGCGTGCGATCGGTCTCGTAGGCGGTCACCCGGTAGCGCGTCTGCGCTCCGCGCCCGTGCGACCAGTCGATCACCTGATACGGACGATTGTCGGGGTCCAGGCGCATCGGCAGGTCGATCTCGCCTTCCTCCTGCTCGACGCGCCCCTCAACCAGCGCGACGTAGCGCTTCGATGTCTCGCGATGCTCGAACTGGCGCGAGAGCTCTCGCTGGGCGTCGGGCGTGAGCCCGAGCACCAGCAGGCCACTCGTATCCATGTCCAGGCGGTGCACGATCAGGGGCCCGGTCGAGTCTGGGTACAGAGCGCGCACGCGGGCGGCGACGCAATCGGCCTTCTCGGGCCCCTTGCCGGGCACGCTGAGCATGCCGGCGGGCTTGTTCACCACCACCCACGAGGGCGCGGCGCGCACGACATCGAGCGCAGGGAAGGGGTCGAGATGCTGTGGTCTGGGGTCGGGCGCCACGACGACGCGGAGCGTACCGCCTGGGCGGATCAGCGCGCGTAGATCTCGACCATCTCGAGCAGCTCGTCGCTGCCCATGCGCCCCTCGCGGCGCGCGACGATCTTGCCGTCGACGAGGATCGCCGTTAGCGGGATCGACATCACTCCCAGCGACTCGGCCGCCTGGGGGTCGTCGTCGACGTTGATGTACACGGGGATCATCGACTCGCCGATGCGCGTGGCGACGCGCTCGTCGGCCAGCGCGCCGCGCTTGTAGGCCTGGCACGGGCCGCACCAGTCGGCGCTGGCGACGACGAACACCGGGGTGCCGTCCTTGGACGAGAGGCCCATCGCCTCGTCGAGCGAGTACCCGGTGCCGAACACCTCGGGGGTCGGCGCAGAGCCCGCGCTCAGGATCGTCTGGGCCAGGAGCACGCCGGTGATCGTGATCAGGATGGCGATGAGGATGCCGTCCGGGAACCGGACCTTGCGCGACGGCCCGGTCTCGATGTCCGGGAGGGTCTGCTCGTTCGAAGGGACCGTTGGGGGGGGCGTCGTCGTCGTCACTGGGTTCGGCTCCTGGATCGGTGCTCGGGCGTCCCCTGACGCGAGGAGAATAACCCGCCCCCGCTCGGGGCTATTCCCCTCCATCGGCACCGGGCGGGCCCGAGGCCATGCAGAGCCTACAGGCGGCCCGGTTCTTCGCGGCCTGGCGCCCGAGGGCTCCAGCGGGGCCCGGATCGGGCCGAGCATCCACGTATGGCACGCCCCGCCGGGAAGTCGAGCGCTTCGGGATCCCCCTCCTCTGCCGGGGGCCGGGGACCGGGAGGCCGGGAGCGACGCAAGTCGCGCCGGACGGACGTCTGCGGGCTCTGGTGCGACCGGGGCCAGATCCTGGACATGTCGGCCCGCGGCATGCGCCTGACCAGCTTCCGCAGGTGGAGCGAGGGCCAGGTGCGACGCCTGACGATCTCGGACGGCGAGGTGTCGGTGACCATCGACGCCCGCTGCATCTGGTGCCGCCAGGAGGGCATGTTCAGCCACCTGGTGGGCGTGGCCTTCGAGGGCGACTCGCTCGACGAGCGCCGCGACGAGGCGCTGGCGCGTCTGGCGCGCCAGCATGCGCGCGACGCCGACGACCTCGCCGACACCAACGACGGCGCCTGATCCCGCTCACATCTTCTTCAGCGCGTCCACCAGCCCGTCGAGGTGCTCCCTCGTGTGGGCCGCGGAGATCTGGACGCGCAGGCGGGCCTCGCCTTCGGGGACCACCGGGAAACCGAAGCCGATGACATAGACCCCGAGCTCCAGCAGGCGCTTGCTCATGCTTATGGCCGTCGCAGTCTCGCCAACGATGATCGGGCAGATCGCCGTGGGCGATTCGATCACCTCGAAGCCGGCCTCGCGGATCTTCGTGCGCGCATAGGAGACATTGGACTGCAGCGTCCGCACCAGACCCGGCTCGCGCATCAGGATCTCGATGGCCTTGTCGGCGCTGGCGGCTGTCGAGACGGGCAGCGCGTTGGAGAACAGCGTCGGGCGTGCGCGCTGCACGATCATCTCCACGGCATCGGACGGCCCGGCGATGTAGCCCCCCGCGGCTCCGCCCAGCGCCTTGCCCAGCGTGCCGGTGAACATGTCGATCTGCGCGCCGGTCATGCCGAAGTGCTCGTGTGTGCCCCGGCCGGTGTCGCCCAGCACACCCGTGCCGTGGCTGTCGTCGACCACGAGCAGCGCACCTGCGTCGTCGCACAGGCGGCGCATCGCCGGCAGGTCGGCGACCGAGCCCTCCATCGAGAACACGCCGTCGGTCACGACCCAGATCACGCCGCCCTCGCCGATGGACTCCCGCGCCGCGTTGAGCTTGGCCTCCATGTCGGCAAGGTCGTTGTTCTTGTAGATGTGCTTGCGCAGGCCCTTCTTGATCGTGCCCGCAAGGCGCATGGAGTCGATGATGCACGCGTGGTTGAGCTCGTCGCTCACGATCGCGTCGACCGGCTCGCACAGCGTGGGGAACAGCGCCTCGCTGGCGTTCCAGCAGCTGACGAAGGTGTAGCTGGACTCGACGCCCAGGAACTCGGCGATGCGCGACTCGAGCTGGTGGTGGGGCGAGAAGGTGCCGCAGATGAAGCGCACGCTGGCCGTGCCCGAGCCGTACTGCTTGAGCGCCTCGATGCCGGCCTCGACCACCTCGGGGTGGTTGGCCAGCCCGAGGTAGTTGTTCGAGCAGAAGCACAGGACGTCGCGGGCTGTGCCGTCTTCGCCCACGATGCGCACGGAGGGGCCCATCGGCCCGTCGATCGTCTGGAGGTGCTTGTACTCGCCCTTGTCGCGCAGGCCGTCGAGGAGCGCCCGGGCGCGCTGGTGGAACGGGTGGACGGTGTCCGCAGCTGTCGTCATGAGCGTCTCTCCTGTCGCGACTCGGCGCTGCGGAAGTCTACCGCCGTGCGCCCGAACCGGATCGCGCAGGGAGAACGCCCGCCGGGGTCCTTGGAGAACCGGCCGGAGTCGCGTGTTCGGAAGCTCAGGCCGGAGCGGGCTCGCCCGATGCCCTCGTCGGGGGCAGCACGCCGATCAGGATGAGCATCATCCCCAGGGCGATCAGCCACAGGCGGGGCCGGTCGCTGGTGGTCGAGCGCTGGAGGAGTGTCCGGGGTCGCTCGGGTTCCCGGGCCGGGGTGTAGACGGGCTCGAGCGCCGGGAAGACGGACGCGCTCGAGGGCTGGCCGGCCCGGGAGATGTCGATGAGGGGACGCTTGCCCGCCGGGGCGAGGTTGAGCTGGGTCTGGGCGAGGCTCAGGAGCAGCGCGGGCTCTGCGCGATCCAGCGCGTCGATGAACCCGCTGTAGCGCTCCAGGCGCTCGGTGTGGTACGTGGCCACGGCCCGCGCGCGGTCGCGCCCGAATCGCGCCTGGGTGAGGTCATCGATCGCGGGGATCAGGACCGTCGCCCCCACCAGCAGCACGCCGCTGACGAGGTACAGCCACCCCGGGTCGAAGCGGAAGAGCGCCCCGCCGGTCTGTTCTGAACCGGTTTCGCCATGAACCACGGCCGGTCTATCGGGTTCCACGCCCCTCCCATCGCAATCCGGAGGCCAGGCGCGGGGCGCGTAGACTTACCGGACGTGTCGCTCACCTTTGAGAGCCCGATCTGGCTCGCGCTCATCGCGCTCGTCATCCCCGTCGCGATCACCGGCGCGCTGTGGTTCCGCGCCTCGATGAGCCGGGCGCGCATGCTCTCGGCGATTGCGCTCCGCAGCGCCGTTGTTGCGCTCATCGCGGCCATGCTCGCCGGCGCCTCGTCGGTGCGCACGAGCGAGCGACAGGCGGTCATCGCCGTGATCGATGTCTCCGAATCCGTGCGCGCCTTCGGGGGCAACGTCGAGGGCGGCGCCGCCCGGGCCCTGGCGATGGTCGAACGATGGCTCGACTACGCCCTGGCCAGCCCCGACCGGACGCCGGACGACCTGTTCGGCGCCGTGGTGTTCGACGGCGCTTCGATCGCCGCGATGACCCCGCGCACACTCTCGGCCGATCCGGGTCCGGACGGCCCGTTCGGCGCTGAGATCGATTTCACGATGGTCGAGGGCAGCAACATCGACCAGGCGCTGCGCTTCGCCTCGGCCCTGTTCCCGCCGGACGCCACCCGGCGCCTCGTGCTGTTCTCAGACGGCAACGAGACCCAGGGTGATGCGCTGGCAGCCGCCGAGGAGATCAGTGCGCAGGGGCCGCGCATGCCGATCGACGTCGTCCCGCTGGCGTACAACGTCACGGGCGAGGTGCTGGTCGAGGACGTCGATGCCCCGCCCCAGGCCGCCGAAGGCTCGACGGTGCGCGTGCGCGTCGTCCTGCGGGCCACGCAGCGCACCGCGGGCACGCTGCAGCTCCTCTACGAGGGCGAGCCGGTGGACATCAACGGCGACGAGGCGGGGTTCGGGCGCCGGGTCGTCGTCGAGTCGCCCCGCTCGATCTTCGACATCGAACTGGAGCTTGGCGAGGCGACGGTGCACCGCCTCCGCCCCGTGTTCACGCCGACGGATCCCGCGCTGGATCGAGTAGCGGTCAACAACGCGGCCGACGCGTTCACGATCACCCCCGGCAAGGGGCGCGTGCTCGTGGTCGATGGGGTGGACGATGCACGCCCCGGATCACCCGGGCGCACGCTGGTGGGCGCGCTCGAGAGCGCGGGCGTCGCCACCGAGACGATCGCGCCCTCGGAGATGCCGGTCGACCTGCTCCGCCTGCAGGCCAACGACCTGGTGATCATGCAGAACGTCGCGGCCGACGAGATCTCGCTGCGCTCCCAGCGCATGCTCATCGACTACGTCACCGAGCTCGGGGGCGGGCTGGTGATGTCCGGCGGGCCCGACGCCTTCGGCGCGGGCGCCTGGAACGGCACCGAGGTCGAGGACATCCTGCCCGTCGAGCTCGACCTGCCCGAGCAGCTCATCGTGCCCCCCGCGGCGATCGTGATCGTGCTCGACAACTCGGGCTCCATGAACTTCTCGATCCAGGGCAGCCTGCGCGTGAAGCAGGAGGTCGCCAACGAGGGCGCCGCGCTGGCGATCGAGACGCTCGACCCGCGCGACCTGGTCTGCGTGCTGGCGTTCAACACGACCACCGACACCGTCGTGCCAATGCAGCGCAACAGCGACCCCGAAGCGATCGCACGCCGGGTGCGCTCGATCAGGGCGGGCGGCGGGACCAACCTCGGCCCCGCGCTGATCCGCGCCTTGCGACAGTTGCAGGCCGGCGATGCCGCCCGCGCCTCGGTGCGCCACGTGATCGTCCTCAGCGACGGGCGGAGCGAGGGATCGCCCGAGTCGTTCATCGAGACTGCGCGGCGCATGAACGAGGAAGGCATCAGCGTCTCGACGATCGCCGTGGGCGACGAGGCGGACTCGGACACGATGCGCGCGATCGCCGAAGCCGGCGCAGGCGAGTACTACCCGGTGAGCGACCCGAACACGCTGCCGCGCGTGTTCATCCGCGACATCCGCATCGTGCGCAAGCCCCTGATCCGCCAGGTGCCGTTCGTGCCGATGGACCTCGATTCGGCCTCGCCCGTCGCGCTTGGCCTGGGGAGCCCGCTGGCGAGGCTCGAGGGCCTGGTGCTGACGCAGCCCAAGGAAGATCCCCTGATCAATTACGCAATCGCGTCGCCCGAGGGCGAACCCATCCTCGCGCACTGGTTCGTCGGGCGCGGGCAGGTCGCGGCATGGACCAGCGACGCGCACAACTGGGCCCAGCCCTGGATCACCTCCGGGCAGTACGCCCAGATGTGGACGCAGATGGTGCGCACGATCGCGCGCCCCACGGCCGGACGCTCGAGCGACCTCTCGACCCGCCTGGAGGGCGACGACCTGGTCGTGCGCCTCGACGCGACGGACGACGACGGCGCACCGATCGACCTCCTGAGCGTTCCCGGCGCGCTGTTCACGCCGGCGGGCGAGCGAGTCGACATCGCTCTCGAGCAGATCGGGCCGGGCGCATATGAGACGCGCGTGCCGGCGCGGGCGCGGGGCAACTATGTCGTTGCGCTCTTCCCCAGGCGCGGCGACAACGCGCTGCCCTCCGTCGTCGGCGCCGCGAGCAGGGCGCTGGGCGAGGAGTACCGGCGCCTGCGCTCGAACGTGGGCCTGCTGCAGCAGATCGCCCAGGCGACCGGCGGCACGGTGCACTCGCTCGATGATCCCACCGGCGTGACGCTCTACGACAAGTCGGCGATCGAGCCGGTGCGCGCCTCGTCTCCCATGTGGCGAGTGCTGCTGGTGTGGACACTCGCGCTGATGCTGCTCGACGTCGCGACGCGTCGTGTCGCGTGGGATCGCCTGCTCACGCGCGAACTCGCCGACGAGATCCGCGCCCAGGCGCTCGAGCGGGTGAAGTCGCGGTCCGAGAGCGCCGCCCGGACGACAACGACCCTGCGCAAGACCAGCGCCAAGGACCCGGAGCGACAGACCAGCGCCGAGCCCCGCCCGTCGGCCCCGCTGCGCCGGGTGGTCCCCAAGCAGGCGCCCAAGACCAGAGACAAGGCCCCGGACACCGAGGCCAGCGCGGAGATGCGCAAGAGAATGCTCGAGCGTCTTGGCAAGGGCTCCGGGGGGCAGGCCCCGGGATCCAAACCGGAGTCCGCCCCGGTTCGTAAGAAGGCCGGGAAGACGCGCCGATCCTCCGAGACCCCCGCCGGTACAGGTGAGGGAGAGGGCGGAGAGGGGCGTTCGACGACGTCGGGCCTCCTCGACGCCAAGCGACGGGCTCGCGAGAAGCTCGAGGGCGAGCAGGGCAGCCAGGATCGCGACGCCTAGCTCGCCTGGCGGAGCCGACGATTCCCTGTGCGATCGCGATCTCTTAGGATGGCCGGCGGAACGACCGGAGGTTGGGGGGACGTGACGGGATGAGGATTGGAACGGGCTGAATTCGAACAAATCGCGATCGAGCACCTCGACGCCGTCTACCGGATGGCGCTGCAGCTCACCCGCCACCCCGACGAGGCCTCCGATCTCGTGCAGGAGACGTACCTCCGGGCCCTTCGGTCCTCCAACGGGTTCGAGGAGCGAGGCGGGGGCATGCGATCGTGGCTCTTCACGATCCTCCACAACGCCTTCTACACCCGCGTGAAGAAGCAGGCCCGCGGGCCGATGGCCGTCGAGGAGTTCCACGAGGCGGACGAGAAGTCCATAGCCCCGGACGACGCCACCCCTGCCTGGGACCTCAAGAGTCTCGACTGGGAGCAGGTGGACGGGCGTCTCAAGAAGGCGATCGATGACCTCACCCCGGAGCACCGGGAGATCCTGCTCTTATGGGGCGTGGAGGGGATGAAGTATCGCGAGATCGCGAATATTGTTGGGGTTCCGATAGGGACCGTGATGAGCCGGCTCCACCGGGCCAGGGGGATTCTCTCTGAAAGCCTGGAAGATTTTGCAACCGAGCTCGGTTGGACTGGCGCGAGCGAGAGTCCGGGGGGTCCGGGCTCGCCTCGTGGGGAGGTCGCGCCAGGGTAGACCCCGGTCCGGCCCGTTGTGGGCCGGTCCGCACGACCGATCGAAAGCACGATGACCGATTCGAACCACACCCATGACGACCGCATCGACGCCGAGCGTCTGACCGACGCCGAGATCCTTCGCGCGCACGCCGACGGCGAGATGTCCGACGAACTGCGCGACAAGCTCAAGGGGCTCGCCTCGCGCGACTCGAAGCTGGACGATCGCGTCGCCTACGAGCGTTCGCTCCGCGATGCCGTGTCCCGCGTCATGGGCTCGACCGAAACCCCCGCCGGCCTCCGAGACTCTGTGCTCGGCGCCATGCGCCAAGAGGGCGCCTCCGCCGACGAGCAGTCGACGGAGCGGGGCCCGATTCCGTTCCCCGGCGCCGAGAAGCCCGAGCGCCACTGGAGCCGCCCGTGGTGGATCGGCGTCGCAGCCATGGTGGCCATCGTGCTCGGGGCCTCGTTCTTCTATCCGTTCGGCTCGTCGACGCAGCCCACGCCGGGCGGCACTGGCGGCCCGATCGCCCAGGACCCGCTCGACGAGTTCGAAGGCGAGCAGCCTTCGATCCAGCGGGTGGCCGAGTTCGTCGAGCAGGAAGGCAGCCGCTGCGCCTACCTCGGTGATCTGGCGGGCGACAAGAAGTTCGTCTACCGGTCCGCAGCCGACGCGCAGGCCGCCGCCATCAAGCTCCTCAATCGCGTCCCTGACGTGATCGATCTCCCCGACGGTCGCCTCGCGGCGCTCGGCTACGAGTTCGCCGGCCTGGGCGAGTGCCACCTCCCGCTTGGCGACGGCCCTTCGGCTCACCTGATCTATCGCACGAGCGAAGCCGCCCTGCCGTCGATCAGCCTCTGGGTCCAGAAGGACACCGGCGACCTGTGCAAGCAGACCGTCAAGTCGGGCGCCTGCTACGGGCTCTCGGAGAAGCTGGCCAAGAAGAAGGGCGGGTCGGTGAACGTGTGGCGCCAGGACGGGCTGATCTATGTCCTGTTCATCCCACGCTGCGAGAGCAACAAGACCGACGATCTGGTGGACCCCGCCCGCAAGGCGTTCCACGCCCCCGAGCTCGTGCGCGACCTCACGCTCTGAGCCCTGCTCCACCCCGGGCGCCCCGCCGGGATCGCGCTGGCGTCCGAATCGAGTTATCACCCAATCTCCGGATCGCTTCGTGCCGACCCTTGGCACGGGGACGGGCGTAGTACGTCTAGAATCCCTGCCCTTCCAGGAGGTGATCCGGACGATGCCCCGCGCCACCCGCAATCCCGTGCTCACGATGCTGGCGATAGCCGGCGCGGCGCTCGCGCTGGTCCCCGCCGGCGCATCGGCGCAGGACGCGCTGGGCGACGGCTCGGCCCTGGATGCCAACCAGCGCCGCGGCGCCGGCGGGCGCAACACCCAGGGACGCTGGGGTCGCGACGCGCGCCGCGAAGCCGAGCTGCGCAACGCCATCGTCACCGGCAATGCCGCCGGCGGGCGCTCGTTCCGGGGTGACGTGGGCTACCGGGCCACCGACGACTTCCGCGGCGCCCTGGGCAGCAACGACCTGTTCGAGTTCGAGCGGGATTCGTTCTACTCCGGCCTCGCCACGACCAACGTGCGCGGGCTCGGCGCGCTGCAGTTCGGCCTCGAGCAGTCGACAGCAAACCAGGCCAACGGCATACGCGGCGGGCTGATCATCAATCGCGCCGGCATCGGCGCATCATCGTCGCAGCTCCAGCCGGCCGACACCGTGACCATCTCGATCGACCCCTTCGGGCACCTGCGGGGATCGATCCGATCGACCACCGACTATCTGGTGCAGTCCAAGCGTTTCCCGCGCGTCCTGGACAACGAGGTCGGTCCCGACGGGCTCCCGGTGTTCCTCACCGCGACGAGCCTGCAGGGGATCAAGCCTCTCAACGCCGCCAACACCCTCCTCTCGCTCACACCCGACCTCGATCAGCAACTGGCCACGCAGCGCAACGCCGCGATGGACGCCAACCGCGCGCTCGCGGGCCGGGCGCTCGACCTGACCACCGAGCAGTCGGCCGCTCCCGCGGGCGGAGCAATGGGCGAGCGCATCGAGCCGGAAGACGCACAGGGCCAGGGCGTTGAGACGGGGCGCGTGCAGAACGCTCCGGTCGGCCAGCGAGAAGAGAGCATTGTCAGCACGGCGTCGCACGAACAGCTCCTCATCGACCTGCGTGTGCGCGCTATGCCCGCCAGCGAGATCGGCGCGACGCCGGAGCGCACCGAGCAGGCGCCCGATGCCCGGCGCATCCCCGACGGGATGGACGAATACCAGGAGTCCCTCGATCGCCTGCGCGAGTCGCTTGAGACGCAGCCGGACGCCGGTGCCCCCGAGAGCCTCATCCCCGGGGCCGACCCACGCACAGAGCGCCCCGACGATGAGAACGGAGACGCCGAAGAGACCGACGAGCTCGACCGGTTCCTCGAAGAGGCCGACCGCCTGATCGGGGGCGGGCAGCTCCGCCTCGACGCGCTCATCGACGCGGAGGGTGTCGACAGCATCTACGGCCTGCACATGAAGCGTGGCCAGGAACTGCTCGCCGAGGACCGCTGGTTCGACGCCGAAGAGCGCTTCAGCGCCGCCCTGCGCGCAGAGCCCGGTGACCCGCTGGCGGCCGCCGGTCGCCTGACCGCCCAACTGGGCGCGGGCATGTTCCGGTCCGCCTCGATCAACCTGCGCAACCTGCTGACGGCCTACCCGGAGATGATCAACGCCCAGGTCCCCGAGAGCCTGTTCCCGCGCGACGAGCGTCTCGAGGCCGTTCGTGACCACCTCAAGCTCCGTGCCGAGCGGGACTCGGCGCTGGCCCGCGACGCGGCCCTGCTCCTCGCCTTCGTGGGCGCCCAGACGGGCAACCGGGCCGACATCCAGGAGGGATTCGACGCGATCGAGCGCATCGACGCCTCCGAACAGGAGCGTGAGGGCGACACGGCGGGGCTCTCGAAACTCGAGACGCTCCTGCGCGCCCAGTGGCTGGAACGCTAGATTCGCTGGATGGACCCGAGGCGCCCGTCCATCACCGACTTCCTGACCGACGGTTCGCTCGCGGCGCTGTGCCAGGTGCTGGGCGATATGACGCGCTCGCGCGTCAGCCTGCACGACGAGCGGGGCCGACGCATCATCCACACCGACGGTGACCCCCCGTGGCACGTCGGTCGCGAGGGCGAGCCGGCCCGGCGCATCGCCAGGGCGCTGGAAGCCACGGGCACGATGGCCTCGGTGATCCCGGACGACGGGCGGGTCATCGAGCCGCTCGTTGTCGGGGGCGGGCGCGTGGTCGGCGCGATCCTGATCACAGCGGATCCCGATGAGATCGGGCCGGAGATGTTCGCGCATCTGCGCGGGGCG
>JANQQR010000026.1 GCA_028289195.1 Phycisphaerales bacterium
GGTGGGGCTTCGAGGGGTCGAACTTGGGGGGGGTGGGCATGTCCTGGGGCTGGGGCTCGCCTGCGCTCATGGTCGGGTTCCTCCTGGGCGGGGAGTCTAGCTCCGGTACCCGCGCGATCCCCTTCCGAAGGGAGAAACTGGACGGGGACAGGGGGCCACGCTACCCTGTGCGGCTCGGCTGACGGGCGGTGGGGCCCGTTTCCGACCTTTCAATCTCCCGAGAAGACGCACCCCGAGGCTCACGCCATGATCGACTCACTGAAGCCGGGTCAGAAGATCCGTTGCACGCTGCTCAAGACCCTCACCAAGGGCGATGATCGCGACACGATCATGCGCATCATGCGCCACGATCCTGCCATCAAGAAGGGGCTGCGCAAGGCGCAGGACCGTCGCCTCGGACGCCTGAACATCCGCTCGCGCGGCGGGCGCCCCTGGGCCGTCCGCGAGAAGGCCTCCAAGGTCGCCAGCACGGAAAAGGGCGACGAGTTCACCGTCGTGTGGGCTCCCCTCTACGCTGGCGACTTCAAGGCCGTGGAGAAGCATCTCAAGATAGAGTCGGTCTGATGGTCTCCGCCGGGCGATTCCTGCCCGTGGTTGCTGTCGCGTGCGCCGCGCTGCTGGTGCTGCCCGCGTGCTCGGGACGCTCCGGCGACGCTGAGACACCCGCCGCCGAGCAGGGCGGGTCGGACGTCGTGACGACGGTCTACACCGTGCGGGGCGAGATCGCGGCGCTCCCAGCCCAGGGCGACCCGATGTCCGTGCTCCGTGTCCGCCACGAGGCGATGCCCCACTTCCGTGGTCAGGACGGCTCGCTCGGTATGGACACGATGACCATGCCTTTCGCGCCGGCGCCCGGCCTCGACCTCGAGCCGTTTGGTGTCGGTGACAAGGTCATGCTGACCTTTGAGGTCGACAGCGACGCCGAGACCGGGATGTTCGTGGGGTTCCGCGCTTCAAAGCTCGAGCCGCTGGACCCGGCGACGGAGCTCGACTGGACTCCGCTCAGCGCCGACTGAGCGCGACGCGAAAAAAAGAAAAAGCCCGGCGACCAGTGGAATCACTGGCGCACCGGGCCTCGTGGGGGTCAATGCACATGGCCCTCATGCAGAAGAAATATGGCAGGCCGTCACCCTGCCGCCTTCCGATACTTCGCCCCGGCCGAGACGGTTCCACGGATCTGGGCGATCCCAAAAAACGCTGCGCCGAAGCCCGTTTGCCGCCCGAGAACGCCGATTCCCTAGCGCGACACGCTACGAATCGGACCCGCGCAGGCGCGTCATCGCCATCTGCAGATCTGACCAGACCTTGCGCCGATTCTCCTCGGTGTACGCCCGAAGCAGGTACGCGGGGTGGAAGGTCGGCATCAGCGGCACGCCCGCGAACTCGAACCAGTGGCCCCGAAGGCGGCCCATGGCCTCGGTGTTGCCGAGCAGGAAATTCGCAGCCGGCTTGCCGAGCGTTACGAGCACCCTCGGCTCGATGATCTCGATCTGCCGGATGAGCCAAGGTCCGTGGGTCGCCGCCTCCTCGGGCGTCGGTGTGGCGTTTCCTGGGGGCCGGCGCTTGAGCACGTTGGCGATGTAGACCTCCTCGCGCGACAGGCCCATCGCCTTGATCATGTCGTTGAGTTTCTGACCTGCGCGCCCCACGAACGGGATGCCCTGCTTGTCCTCCTCGGCGCCCGGGGCTTCGCCCACGAACATCAGGTCGGCGTCGGGGTTGCCGTCGCCGAAGACCACGCGCGTGTGCTGCGCCCCGGGTTCGGGGGGCATCTCGCGCTCGTAGGCCTGTTCCAATTCGGCCAGGCGCTGCGCCTTGTCCGAGTGATCGGGCGCCGACACTCCCGGCGCAGCACGCGGGCTCGGTGCGGGCTCCGCCTCCGGCGATTCGGCGCCGGCCCGGACCGGCACGAAGTCCGCTCCGAGCAGGCGTGACGTCTCGATCAGTTGGCGGGCTGCGCGCAGGGTGTCTTGCGTCTCGGTCATGGGCCGAGTGTACAGGTCCGGTGCGGATGGACGCGGGCGATCAGGCCGACATCAGCGAAGGGATCTTCGCCTCGGTAAACCCGATCTGGCCGACGGGCTTGGGCGCCTCGCCCTTGACCGTCGTCACGTGGCCGAGCGCTCGGGCGATCAGCTCACCTCTGCTGGAGGCGTTGAGCTTCCGATGCAGGGCCTTGACGTGGTCGTGCACCGTGTGCGGGCTGCGAGCCAGATCGCTGGCGATCTGCTTCACGCTCTTGCCCAGCGTGAGGTGCTCGAGCACGAGCTGCTCGCGCTGGGTGAGACGGTTCGCCGGGGTGCTGCGCTCCTGGCCGAACGCCAGTGAGGCCCGCTGCACGAAGTGCGGCATCATGGCGCGGATCACGCTCACTTCCCAAGCCTCGAGGGGCCGGTCCATGCTGCGCACTCCGAACTCGATGATGAGGGCTCTGCCCTGCGTCTCGCCGAGCATCCCTCCCCAACCGATGAGGGGATCCGAGATACCCAGGTTGCCCCAGCGCTTCGCGCAGGGCGTGGCGGGCCAGTTCTGAGCACTGGGCAGGCTCGAGAGGCGCTCGACGCGGATCACGCCGGGCTGAGGACGCTCGTCGAACCACCAGTCGAGGCTCGGGCTGTGCTCGGGGTGGAGGCTGTGCCCGTCGATGGGACGCCCGTTGGGGTCGTTGCCGGTCGCGCCGGTGGCCTCGAGCAGCTCGACACGCCCGCGATCGCCAAGGACCGCGAGACTGATCGAGATGACCGAATTCTGGCGCATCGGGCGGATCGCGCTCGCAGCCATCTCGCACCAGTCGTGGGTGGCGACAGCCGGGAGTGCGCACACGCGCGACACAACGTCCGTGGCAACCGAAAGAGCTCGAAGATCCGTCATGCGTTCCGCAGGCTGCATCGTGCAAGCCCCCTTTCGCTCTTGGAAAGGAAACACACAAACCTTTCGGGGAAACCCTCCCCAGAACCGGGCTCTGGGGAACACAGCCAGACTATCGACCCAAACGGGGGAAAGACTCGAACTTCTATCCACAAACTTCCCCGGATCGGGCGAGCAGCCGCCGATCAGCCCCCGATCGCCTCGGCACAGGCGCGCATCAGGCGTGCCGTCAGGCGCGGGTCGTCGCGGATCTCGAGCGTAACCTGCTCGTTGGATTCGGGTTGCGCTTCGAGGTCCGGCAGGTCCGTCTCGCTGTCCAGGCGCACGCTCGAGGGCGAGACGCGTCGCCCCGGCCGATGGAGGCGCTGGACCTCGACCCGGATCGTGAGGACGACGGGTGCATCGGCGGTGCGGAGGTCGTAGTCGCTCCCGGGATCGACGGGGGACGCCGCCTCCCCGTTGTCGTCGATCGGCGAGAATTCGATGGTCGCGATCCGCTGCTCGTGGTGGGCAAATCCCCGCACCGACGGGCCCAGCCCCCGGGAGTGGGGGACCCACGGGGTGGCGAACCCCGACGAAGGCCTCGTGGCGGTCGTGAGCACTCCCCGGCGCGCATCGACCCGGTCGAGCTCGAAGCCGAATCGACGCAGCACGTCCTTGGATGACTGGAACGCCTCGGTATAGGCGCCCGCCGGGACCGTGATCGACTCCGGAGCCGGGCTCGACGCGCAGCCCGACGCCAGGGCCAGCATCGCTACCAGCACCAGGATGGACACGCTCCGTGCCACGAGCCCGATGGTACCGGACCGCTCGGCCCCGCTCGCTACGATGTCCGCCCGCCTTTTTCAGGTTAGGCCAGATCAATCAGGAGAGACCCAGATGCCGGATGTGCCCACAGGAGCAGCGATGATCGCCCAGTCGGGCGGGCCGAGCGCCGTGATCAACCAGTCGCTCGTGGGCGTCGTCGAGGGGCTGCGCGGCAGCGCGTCGATCACGAAGACCCTCGGCGCACGCCACGGCGTGCGCGGGATGCTCGAGAATTCGATCATTGATCTCAGCGACGTCGACCAGGCAACGCTCGACCGGGTCGCAGCCACGCCGAGCGCCGCGCTGGGCTCGACGCGCGACAAGCCGGATCACGAGTACTGCGAGAAGGTCCTCGAGGTCTTCAAGAAGCTCGACGTCCGCTACCTCTTCTACATCGGGGGCAACGACTCCTCGGACACCTGCCGCATCGTCCACGAGCTGGCAGTCGAGGCCGGATACCCGCTGCACGCGTTCCACGTGCCCAAGACGATCGACAACGACCTCGTCCACAACGACCACACTCCGGGCTACGCCAGCGCCGCGCGATACGTGGCGATGGCCTTCATGGGCGACAGTCTCGACAACCGCGCGCTGCCGGGCATCAAGCTCGACGTGGTGATGGGGCGGCACGCAGGGTTCCTCACCGGCGCCGCCGGCATGCTCCGCGAGCGCGAGGAGGACGGCCCGCACCTGATCCTGATGCCCGAGCGAGCCTTCGTGTTCGACGAGGTGCTCGGCGAGGTCGATCGCGTGTACACCAAGCTAGGGCGCTGCCACATCGCCGTCAGCGAGGGCGTGCAGGACCGGGACGGCACCCCCGTCGCGGCGTTGCTCACCGACGTCCAGGAGCGCGACGCACACGGCAACATCCGCCTCTCCGGATCGGGCGCGCTGGGCGACACGCTGGCGCAGTTCATCTCCCGCAAGCTGACACCCGAGGGCGGCAAGGCCCCGCGCACACGCGCCGACACGCTCGGCTACGCCCAGCGCTACTGGCCCGACGCCAGCCCCGTCGATCAGCGCGAAGCGCGCGAGGTCGGCCGCTTCGCCGCGTCGCAGGCGCTCTCGGGCATCGAGAGCGGTTCGATCACGATCCAGCGCACCGCCGGGCCGGGCAGCCCGTCGCCCGTGCTCGACTACGCCGTCGATCTGCACCGCGTCGAATTGAGCGACGTCGCCGCCAAGACACGCCACATGCCCGACGAGTTCATCAGCGCCGACGGGCGGGGCGTGACACCGGCCTTCTGCGACTGGCTGCGCCCGATGCTGGGCGACATGCCCCGGGCCGGCTGGCTCTAGCCCAGCGACGCTTCGATCTCTCGGACCCACTCCAGGCGTGCGCGCTGAACGAGGAGATCGCCCCGCCAGGCGCTGAGCAGGTGCGGATCGTCGATCGACTCGGCCCGCCCGCGCGACGCTTCGACCGCTTGGAGATCGCGCTCGAGTTCTTCCCGGATCCGGCGCAGCGCCGGCTTCCGCTCGCGGGTCGGGAGAGCGCCGATGATCTGGACGCGCGAGCGCACGGGGTCGGTCAGTGCGCCCGTCGCGCAGCCCGGCGCCTTGATCCATGCGCGCAGCGAGCGTTTGCCCTCGGGAGTGATGCGGTACTCCACGCCCTCGCGCTCGCCCTGCGTGAACGCCTCGCCCTCGATGAGCCCCGACCGATCGAGGCGCTCCACGAGGCCGTAGACCGACCCGGCGCTCGATGAGAGGTGGGGGGACCGCGATTCGCGGGCCATCTTGCGCAGGGCGTAGGGCGTGAGCGGGCCCCAACGCCACACGGCGCCGAGCATGGCCCCCTCGAGCTCGGTGAGGGTTGCGGGTTGGGCGATTCGATCGGTCATCGCAGAAAAAAGGACGCACGGGCGGCGTGTTCCTGACAGGAAGCACGGGTCGGCTCGTCAGTATAGTCCGAACCGGACTATACTGGAACCGAAGCCACGGAGAATCGCATGAACACTCGCAGCCTGATCGTTGGAGCACTGTCGTTGCACCTCGGAGCGCTCGCCTGCCTCGCGCAGCAGCGCACGTCGATCGCCGAAGCGCCCCCGCCCCGTGTGGAGGTGCCGCGCGCCGGGGGCGCTGTGCCGATGACGATGGTGCGCCAGAAGCCGTCGATCGAGCTGATGATCAACGGCCACGGGCCGTTCGAATTCCTGTTCGACACAGGCTGCTCGCCCCAGATCGTGCTCGACGGCGAGTTCGCCCGCGAGATCGGCCTCGAGTCCGCGGGGGTGCAGCTGATGGGCGACCCGGCCTCGCCCCAGTCGATCGAGGCGCAGGTCCACGAGATCGCCGAGGTGCGCATCGGCTCGGTCGTGTGCACGGGCGTGGTGGGGGTGTCGCACGATCGCTCGGGCATTTACGGCGGCGATGCGCCCAAGGGTGTGATCGGCCTCCCGCTGTTCGAGGGCGCGACGGTCGTGCTCGACTACCCCGGGGGCGAGTTCCGCATCGAGCCGGCCGGCCTGCCATCACCGGAAGAAGACGCGCGCGTCGTGCCGTACTCGCGCCACATGGGCGCGATCCCCGAGATCGAGATCGATATCGCCGGTGTCGAGGCGATCGCGCTGATTGATACCGGCGCGGTGAGCGAACTGATGGTCCACGAAGACTTCGCCAAGACCATCCCGCTCGACGGCGAACCCGAAGTGATCGGGCGCGGGCGCACCGTTGCCAACGACTTCGAGATCCTCGCGGCACCCCTCGATGGCGACCTCGGCGTCGGATCCACGCGAGCCGGCGATGTGCGCGTGACGATGAACTCGCTGTTCGACCATGCGAACCTGGGCTCGGGGTTCCTGGGCCAGTTTGTGCTCAGCGTGGACACCGCCAACGATCGCCTTCGCCTGGAGGCCGTAGAGGGAGCAAAGAAGCCTGAGCGCCCCAAGCGCTACGGCGTGATGTTCCGACCCGATGCCGCCGGTGGCCCGCTGGTGGTGCACGGCGTCGTGCCGGGCTCGCCCGCGGAGAAGGCCGGGCTGCGCACCGGGGACGTTGTCCTGACCATCGACGGCGAGACGACGGCCGGGCGGGACCAGATGGAGATCGGCGCGTGGATGCGCCGGCCGGAACTGGTGCTGGGCGTGGAGCGGGAGGGGGAAGAGATCAAGGTGCGGATGGAGCTTGGGGGGTAGGGTGATACACCAGCCTAAGATCATGATGCGTGATCAGAGTGACGCATATCTCGCTCGCGGCTGTTCTGAACATTGCTGCTTCGGCTTTGGCTCAGGGCACAGACAGGTACGAGATTCCTGACTACGTCGCGAAGTGGGAGCAACTCGTCGAGCTGCGTGCTGGCGATGCGCCGGATGCACGACCGATCCTCGAACGTGCTGGGGCGATCTGCGATGGCGTCGAGCGCGATGTGGAGATCGAGTTTCCCGGGACCGTGCTGGATTGGACCAATCTGACCGAGCCCTGGATCACGCAGTGCTCGCCGGCCGAGCGCGCGATCGCCGAGCGTGGCCTGGAGCTCCTCGAAGAGCGCGGGTTGTTCGAGCTACTGAGCTCTCTGGAGGGCGCGCGTATGAGCGTGCTCTGGGACGAACGCCCGGAGCGTCTCGAAGAAGCGACAATGCCATTCATCGAGTGGTCGAGTCTGGCACGCCGCTCGGTCTGGATCTGTAAGGCGAGGCTCTACGGAGCGATCCTCAGAGGCGACAGCGTGACGACGCGGGCGTGCCTGGACGCGATCCGGGCCCTCGCGGTCATTGTGAACGAACACCCGACGATGATCGCGCACCTCGTCGGGCGAGCACTCGACGGCGTGGGGAGCGACCAGATTCGCGCGATCGCGTCGACAGGACGGATGCCCGGGCCCGTCGCCGAAGCCGTTCTCGATGCGTGGAGAGGCTCACCGCCGCTGCGTGCGACGCCGACGATGTGGGAGGCGGAGAGTCTCTACATGCGATCCAGCCTCGAGCACGTGTTCGCACCCGATGGGCAGGGAGTGGGCCGGCTGAGGGTATCGGCGTTGGCGGAGTGGAGTTCCCTGATGGACCCGCTCCGCGGCATGCAGGAAGCCCTGATGGGCTCCGGCGAATTCAGTGCGATCGAGTTCATGACCTCTCAGTTGCTGCTGGTGACACGCGAGCGTGCGCGCACCGGGACGTTCGACGCGATGTCGCCGTTCTTCGCGTCCCGCGTACAGTCGATGAGCGTTGTCAGCGAGTTCTATGAACTGGTCAGCAACCGATTCGAAGAACAGGTCTCTTCCCGGACCCTCCGCGAGGATCTCGATCTGTTCGAAGCGTCGATCGCTCCGAACGATCCGGCTGCGCGGATGGCGGTGGCCCTGAGTACCGACATGCTGCCCGTCAATCGAGCAATGGAGGAGCGTGTCTCAGCGGTGCGCGCGGGCAACACACTCCTGCTGGCGATCATCGTGCACGAGAATCGCCATGGGCGGAGCCCCGGCGCTCTCGACGCGCTGGTGCCCGGAATTCTCGATGCACTGCCGATGGACCCGCACTCGGGCGTGCGCTTCCGCTACCGGCCGGCGACGGAAGACGAACAGCGGTTTGTCCGAACCGGCTTCGTGCTGTATTCGGTCGGCGGTGACGGTGTCGATGACGGCGGGAGCGTCGGTGAGCCCGGCGAGTATTCGCCGTGGGAAGCCCTGAGCGATCGCGCAGCCGGGCATGACTACATCGTCAACTTTGTTCGACCCGACGGAGCCGGGGACTGATCACCTGCCCAGGTCGAGAAAGCTCAGATGCAACCGGCAGTGCCCGAGTTGCACCGTCGTCCACTGCTCGTGCGTGAGCGTGCCCAGCAGCGGGCTCGGGTGGGCGAACTGCTCGTTGCGCTGCGCCACGCGATTCACCTGCGTGCGCAGGATCTTGAGGCCCTCTTCGAAGCGGACCTCGTCGTCCGGCGTGAGGTACGAGGCGCTCTTGGGGATCTTGAAACCCGCGGGCGGTTTCGCATCACTGTTCAGGATCTTCTTGAGGAACAACGTGCGCACCAGGAACCGAACCGGCCATGACCCGTTGTCGGGGAACCCGTCGAGCGCGCACTGCCACAGGTTGGCGCAGTGCTGGAAGATCTGGCCCGGCGACCAGTTGCCGGTGGTCTTCAGCGTGCCGGCCTTGTGGGCGGCCTCGATGGCGTCGAGGTCGGCGCGGAGGTCGTCGATCGTCGCGTAGCGGATGTCGCGCCGGTCGGCGGACTTTGTGTCGACCTCGTCCGGCGTGTACTCGGCGCCGGTGCCGAACTCGTCGGCCTCGGGCTCGCGCTCCAGCGGCGGCTTGCCCCCGTCGCCGGCCGCCTCTCGTTCGTGCTTGGGCTCGAATCCTGCGTCGCTCATCGCACGCGGATTCTATCGAACTCGATCGATCGCTCCCGAGCGCGCCAGGATCATCGAACTGCTTGTGCGAGGGATCTCGCAAAAAGAACACCGGCCCGTCAGAGACGGGCCGGTGGAACGAAGCTTGTGATTCAGGCCGGGACGCCCGATCAGGCGTTGGCCGCGGCCTTCTCGGCCTTCTTGCGGGCGTCGTCGAGGGTGCCGACGTACATGAAGGCGCTCTCGGGAAGGTCGTCGCCTTCGCCGTTGACCAGGCGCTCGAACGAATCGATCGTCTCTTCCAGCGGGGAGTCGATGCCCTTGAAGCCGGTGAACTGCTCGGCGGTGTGGAACGGCTGGCTGAGGAAGCGCTCGATGCGACGGGCGCGACCGACGACGGCCTTGTCCTCTTCGCTCAGCTCGTCAACACCGAGGATCGCGATGATGTCCTGGAGCTCGTTGTAGCGCTGCAGGATCTGCTGCACCTGGCTGGAGACGCTGTAGTGGCGCTCGCCGAGGATCGCCGGGTCGACGATGCGGCTGGTCGAGGCCAGCGGGTCGACGGCGGGGTAGATGCCCTTCTCGGCGATGCCGCGGCTGAGCACGATGAACGCGTCGAGGTGGCTGAAGGTCGTGGCGGGGGCCGGGTCGGTGAGGTCGTCGGCGGGCACGTAGATGGCCTGCACCGAGGTGATGGCGCCCTTGTCGGTCGAGGTGATGCGCTCCTGCATCTCGCCCATCTCGGTCGAGAGGGTGGGCTGGTAGCCCACGGCGCTGGGCATACGCCCGAGCAGCGCGGACACCTCGGAACCCGCCTGGGTGAAGCGGAAGACGTTGTCGACGAACATCAGCGTCTCGCGACCGGACTGGTCGCGGAACTCCTCGGCCATGGCGAGCGCCGAGAGGCCGACGCGGAGGCGGGCTCCGGGGGGCTCGTTCATCTGACCGAAGACCATGGCGACCTTGTCGAGCACGGTGGCTTCGGTGCCGTCGGCCTCGGTGTACTTGGCCTCGCTCATCTCGCCCCAGAGGTCGTTGCCCTCGCGGGTGCGCTCGCCGACGCCGGCGAACACGGAGTAGCCGCCGAAGTTCTTGGCGACGCGGGCGATCATCTCCTGGATGACGACGGTTTTGCCGACACCGGCGCCGCCGAACAGGCCGATCTTGCCGCCTCGGACGAACGGGCACAGGAGGTCGATGACCTTGATGCCGGTCTCGAGGATCTCGGTCTTGGGGTTGAGGTTGGCGAACTCGGGCGGGGTCTGGTGGATCGCGCGGGTGCGATCGGCCTTGACCGGGCCGGCGTTGTCGACCGGCTCGCCGAGCAGGTTGAACACGCGACCGAGCACGCCCTCGCCGACGGGGACGCTGACGGGGCCGCCGAGGTCCTGGGCCTGCATGCCGCGGGTCATGCCGTCGGTCGAGCCGAGGGCGACGCAGCGGACGCGTCCGCCGCCGAGATGCTTCTGGACCTCGCCGGTCAAGCGCAGCTTGCCGGCGCGCGTCTCGGTATCGACGCGCACGGCGTTGTAGATGTCGGGCAGCTGGTCCTCGGGGAACTGGGCATCGAAGGTCGAGCCGATGACCTGAGTGATGACGCCGTTGGCGGCCATAGCGCAGACTCCGCGTTCAAAAGGGGCGGATCGCCGATCGCTGGGCTTCGGGATCCTTGGTTTCATAGCGAGACGCCCCGGGGGAAGGCCCGAGGCCTCGGCACAACGCTCTGCTGCCGAGTGGGATCGAAGAGGATAGCGGCAGGCGGGGGGTCCCGCCAGTCGAGAAACGCCCGGGTTCGGGGGCGGATCAGCCGGACCGGCGCGAGGCCCACAGGGCCAGATCCGGGGCGATGAGCGCGGCCAGCGCGCTCTTGAGGACCATGCCGATCATGAACGGGAACAGGCCCGCCTCGAGGACCACCATGAGCCCGGCGGGGCGATCGTTGACGCTGAGCCAGACGCTGAGCCACGCCAGACCGAGGCCGAAGATCACGGCGTAGCCCACCACGAGGGCCAGGGCCGAGCGGAGGTAGCCCGCGCGGCGGGACTCGCCCTGCCCGGCGACGAGGGCGATCGCCGGCTGGCAGGCGATGAAGCCAAGGATGTAGCCGATCGTCGCGCCGCTCGAATCGGCGAAGAACGGGAGCCCGGACAGGCCCAGGAGGGCGTACAGGCACATCGCGGCAACGCCCGCGCCGGCTCCGAGGGCGAACGGGGCGAGGGTCACCGCCAGCGTCTGCAGCGTGATCGGCACCGGCTCGATGGGCACGCGGATCTGGGCCGCGGCAGCCGTGAGCAGCGCGAATCCGACGATGCCGAACGCCTTGGAGCGGATGCGCTCGAGGCTTCCGGCGTGATCGGGGGTGGCGATGAGGGCGCTGGGCTGCTGCACGGGTGTTCTCCTGGGAGCTCTCAGAGAGCCGACTATACCCTGAGGACCAGGAGATGCCATGAATCCCAGGGTGAGGCTGTCGATCTGGGTGGTGGTCGTGCTCGGAGCCATCGGCGCGCCGCTGTGGCTCCCCTTGGCGGACATCGGCAGCGCCCTGGCGCTCGGCCAGGGCGTGGTTTCCCTGGGCGCGACCCTCTGGCTGCTGCGCACCACGCCGGACGACGCCATCCTCGTCCCCGCCTGGCTCAGCACGATGGCGCTGCCTGTCGGCGTCTACTGCCAGGCGGTGCTCGCCCGCGGAGCCGGCCCGTCGCTCCAGATGAGTTCGCTGTACGCGCTGGTGCTGGCCTTCGGCGGTGCCTGGGTGCTCGAATTCCCCGACTCGGTGTGGAAGCGTCCGCCGGAGACCGCGGGGAGCCGGATCGTGAGTTCGTGGTGGCTGGCGCTCGTTGCGTGGCACCCCGCGCTGTGGATCGCGCCGGCCGGCGCGCACACCGATGTCCGGACCGGGGCGCTGGGGCTGGCGCTGCTGGCGGCGCTCGTGCCCTCGGGCCTGGCGCCGCGCCTCGGGGTGTGGTGCTGGGTGGGGTCGGGCGCGCTCATGACGCTGATGCTGTGACGCGCGCCGGTAGACTCGTTGGCCATGCTGACGACCGGCGAGTTCATGGATGTGATGGGAGCGATCGCGCCTCTGGAGTTTGCCGAGGCGTGGGACAACGTCGGGCTCATCCTCGGCGATCCGGCGCGCCCGATCTCGGGCCCGGTGCTCCTGACGATCGATCTGACGCCCGGCGTCGTCGCCGAAGCGCGGGAGATGAGCGCGAGCCTGATCCTCAGCTATCACCCGCCGATCTTCTCCGGGCTCAAGAGGATCACGCCGGGATCTCCCCACGGCATCGCGCTGCTCGGGTGCATGAACGCCGGCATCGGGATCTACTCGCCCCACACGGCGCTCGACGCAGCGCCCGGCGGTGTTGCGGACTGGCTGCTCGACAGCGCGCTCGGCTCCGATGCGCCCGGCGCTGGCAGGGCGGCGCTGCAATCGCTTCAGCGTCTCGATCCCGCCCAGACTCACAAGCTGGTGGTCTTCGTGCCCACCGAGCCGGCGTCTCTGCTCGGTGAGATCAGAGCGGCGCTCAGCGCCGCGGGCGCCGGCGTGATCGGGGAGTACAGCCAGTGTTCGTACTCCCTAAGAGGAAAGGGATCGTTCTTCGGGTCGGAGTCGACCGACCCCGCGGTCGGCGCCAGGGGCACGCTCGAAGAGGTCGACGAGGTGCGCCTCGAGATGGTTTGCCCGGCGGCGCGACTCCCAGGGATCATCGACACGCTGCGCCGGGTGCACCCTTACGAAGAACCCGCGTACGACCTGTACGCGCTGTCTCCCGCGCCGGACGCACGGATCGGGCCCGGGCGCGTGGCGTCGCTCGGCGCCGAGACCGAGGTCAACGCGCTCGCTGATCGCCTGAAAGCCAAGCTGGGCGCGCCGTGCGTTCGGTTCGCGACGCACATGGGCGACCGGGTCTCGCGTGTTGCGGTCTGCCCGGGGTCGGGCGAGTCGCTCATTGACAACGCGATGACCGCCGGGGCGGACGTGTTCGTCACGGGCGAGATGAAGCACCACGAGATCCTCGGCGCAGTCGAGCGCGGGATCGCGATCGTGCTGGCCGGCCACACCGAGACCGAGCGCGGCTACCTCCACGAACTGGCCGGCAGGCTGTCCGGCAGCGGGGTGCGCGCAGAGGTGTCAAAGGCCGACCGGCCTCCCCTGTCACCTCCTGTTTGATTGCATCCGCCTAGCGGCGGGAAGACCCGACCGACGTGCCGGCGTCCTCGACGAACTCGAGCAGGTCTTCGTTGAGGTCGTCAAGCGTCGGGTGGTTCACGTACATCATGTGCCCGGCGGGGTAGTTGATCATCGTGACGCGCGACAGGTCCATCGTGCTGCGGCGCACGTTGTGCTCGGCGCCGAAGAACGTCGTCGCGATGTCGTAGAGGCCGTTGGCGATGAAGACGCGCAGGTCGGGGTTGTCGGCCATCCCGCGGGCGAGATGGGGCGCGACATCGAGGTAGCCCTGGAACGCCGCCCACGGCTCTTCCTGGCGCTTCCAGTTCATCCCGGCCTCGGGGCTCATGATCACGTACTCCCGGTCCGTCTCGACGCCGAGTTCCGAGCGCAGGTAGCCCTTGAAGCTCGCGACGTACGCGCCCGCGATGCCCGAGCCCATCGGATCGCCGCTTGGCACCTCGCCGACGTCGTCGGGTTCGGTGCCCGTGTAGCGCGTGTCCAGGCGTCCGACCACGAGGCCGCGATCGCGCAGGAGCTCACGCCGGAACCGATCGGTGGACACCTTCAGGTTTGCGCGATCGATGTACTGCTCCGAGAGGCCGGTGTACTGCGACAGCTTCCGCACGACGCGGGCGCGCCGCTCGGGGTCCAGATCCTGGCCGAGGTACAGCGCGGGCACGTACTCCTCGACGGCGAAGGTCGCGACCTCGTCGAGGAACGCATCGAGATCCGAGGGCCGGTCCGGGAGGGCGTTGTGGTACCAGGCGGTCGCGGCGTACGTCGGCAGCACGGTCGCGAACGCCGCGTCGTTGTCCTGGCCGTCGACGATCTCCATGTCGAACGCCGGCGACACCATGATCAGTCCGTTGAGGGCCATGGCGTCGAAGCCGCCCTGGAGCTCGCGCACGAGCAGCGGGCCACGGATTCCTCCGTAGCTCTCGCCGCAGATGTACTTGGGCGACGCCCAGCGTCCCTTGTCAGAGATGTACGAGCGGATGAAGCGCGCGACCGAGCGGGCGTCCTCATCAACACCCCAGTGATCCTCGGTCGACCCCGAGCCGACGATGCGGCTCAGGCCGGTCCCGATCGGATCGACGAACACGAGGTCGCTCTCGAGCAGCAGCGTGCGCGGGTTGTCGAGCAGCGGGTAGGGCGGTGCGCCCGCCGGCTCGCCGTCGCTGGGGACGCGCACCAGCTTGGGCCCGAGCACGCCCATGTGCAGCCACACCGACGAAGAGCCCGGGCCGCCGTTGAACGCGAACGTGATCGGGCGCTCGGACTCCTCTTGGCCGTCGACGATGTACGAGATCGAGAAGAACTCCGCCTCGGGCTCGCCGGCGTCGTTGCGCAGGAGCGTGGTCTCGGCCACCGCGCGGTAGTCGAGCGTCGACCCGCTCAGGTCAAGGCTGTGGACCGACTCGAAGCGCAGGTCCTTGGGCTTGGGACCGGCGGGCGCGTCAGCATCCTGGGCGCCGAGAGGAGCGGAGATCAGGCAGACGAGCGCGACGAGCGTGCACGCGGTGCGGATGGGTGTCGTGTTCATGGCGGGCTCACAAAAGGGGCGGGTGTCGTTCATTGGGCTCGGCTTGAGAACGGCAGGATCACGCGCCGGCCGGCGCGCCCTCTTCCTGCTCGATGACGCGCCGGAGGTCTTCCATATCTTTGACCAGCGCTTTCTTACAGGCGCCCATCATCAGCCCGGAGAGCGGGCTCATGAGCTTGGCGCCCAGGCTCAGCGCCTTGGTGTCCATCGAGAACTCGAGGTCGGTGCCGCCCTGCGGGCTCGCGGTGAGGCGGTACTCGGAGTGGAAGAGCGCGCCGCACGACTCGCACTCGACGGCGTAGCCGTTGGGCGGGTCGAAGGACGTGACCTCCATCTCCTCGGTCGCTTCCTTCTTCATCACGATCCGGGTCTCGCGGAAGCGGGTTCCGGCGCCGACCTCCCCGTCGGTGAGAACCTCGAGGCTCTTGATCCCGTCGATACGATCCGCCGCGTTTCGGAGATCGCTGATCACCTCGAATACCCGCTCGCGGGGCGCGTTGAAGTGGATCGTCGCGTTGCACCTGGCCATGCCGTCCGCTCCTCGTCTCCCCCCGGAGGGTCAGTCGAGCACGAAGCTCCGGTCCGAATACAGCTTGTCGAGCTTGCTCATCACGGGCTGGGCGGCGTCGAGGCTCTCGGCGCACGCAACGAGCAGATCGATCATGCCTTCGTAGTCCTTGATCGCGATCTGCTCCGGCGCCGGGGACGCCCCGGCGATCGCGTCGGCGACGCCGTCCTGCACGCGCTGGAGGTCGCCCATGTTGTGATAGTTGCCAAGGGGGAGGCAGATGCACGTGGCGTCGTGCCCGTAGGCCTGGAACGCCGTCGCTTCGCACGCGCCGCCCGCCATCAGCTTCCGCTGCCACTTGTATTCGGGCGCCTTCTGGCGCGACGGGTCCCCGCTGGCGCTCGGGGTCCCCGGAGAGCGGACCTCCTCGCCGGCAAGGCGCGCCGCCGCACGCGACACCGCGGCTGTGAGCGTCGGGCTGAAGGTGCTCAGGCGATCCCCGACCCGGACGATCGGGCCGCCGCCGATCGGTGAGTCGCTCGGGAAGCTCCGCGAATTCTCCAGCGCAAGGACCCTGGCTCCTTTGGTGATCGTGCCGAGACGGCATGCGGCGATCGCGCCGATGAACCCCACCTCCTCAGCGCGGGTGAACAGCAGGCGCGTGTGGCGCCCGAAGCTCTCGGAGCGGAGGCGATCCATCGTCGCGCACGCCGCGGCGACCGCGGCGAGGTCGTCGCAGGCCGGGGCGCTGAGCAGGCCGTCCTCGACTCGGGACTCCCCGAGGTCCCAGCGGGCGATGTCGCCCGGCGCCAGATCATCGGTCGACGCGTCCCCCTCGAGGTCGATCACGCAGCGTGGGAACGGCTCGCCGGCCTCCTTGGACTGCACGGTCCCGGTGAGGCGTTGATCGGCCGCAGTGAAGAGCTCGACGCGGGCGTCCTTGAAGTAGGGGTCCATCACCCCGCCGCGGAACGTCGCCTCGACGGTCGCGGGGCCGACGATCCGCTCGATGACGAACGCGGGGTGATCGAGGTGGGCCGTGATGAACAGCGGGGCCTGGCTGTCGTCGGGTTCCGCGAAGCCGATGATCAGGTTGCCGGCGTCGTCGGTCGCGAGGGACAGGCCGGTGCGATCGGCGAGCCAGCGCTCAATCCACGCGACCACGCGCTGCTCGTGGCCGGCAGCGGTGGGGATTTCCGTGAGTTCGAGCAGCCAGCGGACGTGATCCGGCGCTGTTGAGCGGTCGTGTGTCACCCCTCAAGCCTACCTTGGCGGGGCGACCTAGGATCCGTCCATGTTCAGCCCGATACCCGAGATCCTCGATGACGTGCGCGCAGGGAAGTTCGTCGTGCTCGTCGACGACGAGGGCAGGGAGAACGAGGGAGACCTCGTGCTCGCGGCCCAGCACTGCACGCCGGAGAAGCTGAACGCGATGACCCGCCTCGCCGCGGGCTACCTGTGCCTGTCGCTGACCGCTCAGGACTGCGACAGGCTCAACCTGCACCCCCAGAGCCACGAGAACTCGTCGGTCCGGGGCACGCCGTTCACGGTGTCGATCGACGGCCACCCGCGCCACGGGGTCGGCACCGGCATCAGCGCGCCGGACCGGTCCAAAACGGTGCAGATGGCGATCGACCAGGCCTACGGGCCCGACGACTTCGTCCGGCCCGGGCACATCAACCCGCTGCGCTCGCGCGACGGCGGAGTCCTGGTGCGAACGGGGCAGACCGAAGGGGGCGTCGATCTCGCCCGCCTCGCCGGGCTCCACCCATCGGCGCTCATCATCGAGATCGTGCGCCCGGACGGGGAGATGGCTCGGCGCCCCGACCTCGAGAAGCTCTGCGCCGAGCACGGCTTCAAGATGTGCACGATCGACCAGCTCATCGAGTACCGACTCGAACGCGAACGTCTCATCAAGCGGCGCGAGCCCCTCAGCGGGACGACGCTCGAGACCGATCTGGGCGAGTTCACGCTCTACACCTACGAGTCCCTCGTCGATCCTCTGCCCCACCTGGCGCTGACGGTCGGCGGCATCGGCGCGCTGAAACCGGACGGATCTGTCGAGCGTCGCGACGAGCCGACGCTCGTGCGCATGCACAGGCGGAACCTCCTCGGCGACGTGTTCGGCGACCTGAACTCTTCGAAGCACGGCCCGACGGGTGCGGCGCTCCGGGCGGCCATGAAGCAGATCCAGGAAGCGGGCCGCGGGGTGATTGTCTACCTGCGCCCCAGCGATCCGGAGCCGGTCGGCCCCACGCTCGCATCGGAAGACGCCCAGAACATGATGCCGATGCACCTGCGCGCCTCGGGCATCGGCAGCCAGATCCTCAGAGATCTGGGCCTGTCGTCGCTGCGATTGCTCTCGAACCACCCCAAGTCGTACCCCGGGCTCGATGCCTACGGCCTGGAGATTGTGGAACACGTGCCTCTAAGTTTGACGCGCGTTCCATCCGAAGAAACAATACGTCGAGCGTCCGGCATCGGTTGATCATCCGTTCGTCCTGCCGGTTCGCAAGGAAGCGACTGCTCGAGGAGGCCCGCTCCGAGTCCCTTCGACGCAGAAACAGCCGCAGGAGCGCGGCGATCTGGAAAGCCGATGACCGACGCGGGCCCCGATAGCAGGGGCCCTTTTTCTTGGGACCACCCACCGGCGAGGTCGATCGTCGTGCATCCCCCGCACAAAAAAGCTCCGAAGCGCGACAGTTCCGCCCTCGTTGCCCATCTAGGGAGGGGAATGACGCAGTTCGAGGAGACCCAGCTGGCGGACACCGCGATCGCGGGAGACGCCGAGGCCCTTCAGGCCCTGTGGACCATCCACCGGAGGTGGGTGGCGGCTGTTCTCCTCGCGCACAAGCCCCGCCGGGCGGAGCTGGATGACCTGCTCCAGGAAGTGGCGATGTCGATGGTCAAGAACGTCCACACCCTGAACGACCCCGCAGCAGTCCGGCCCTGGCTGCGCACGATCGCGCTGAACATCGCCCGGTCGGCCGGGCGCCGCCAGAAGGTGCAGTCCGAGGCCGTGCCCGTGCTGCGTGCCGAGGCGGAGCGCCGGTCCGAGGTCCGCTACGAGCACCAGGAGCGGGCCGACGGCTCGGCACGCTCAGCGATGGAGATCGCCCAGACCCTCCCGATGGAATACCGCGAGCCGCTGCTGCTCCGCGCCGTGCGCGGCCTCAGCTATCGCCAGATCGCCGACGTGATGGGCGTGCCCATCACCACGGTCGAGACCCGCATCGCCCGGGCCCGCCGGATGCTGCGGATCGAGCTCGACCGCCTCGACGCCGAGAAGGACAACACCGCCGGCGCCGAGGGGCACACCGAACCACCAGTCTCTCCAGGAGAGGCATCATGATGATGGACAGCAACAACAACAGCGACTACTCCGACGACACCCTGGCGCGCGAGGAGCTCCTCATCGCACGCGTGGTCGACGACGAGGCGGGTCCGGACGACTGGTCCGAGCTCGAAGCGCTCGCCGTCGCCGACGCGGGCGTCTGGCAGCGCCTCGCCCGCGCCCAGCGCGAGCACGCCGTGCTCGAGCGTGAGGTGGACGACGCGATCTCGATCGCGGAGCTCGTCGACCTGCCCGCCGAGCAGATGCACGGCTTCCACCTGAGCTATCGCATCCAGCGGTACGCCGGCTGGGCCGTCGCCGCCGTCATGGGCCTCGCGCTGCTCACGACACTCGGCGTGTCGATCGGCAACGCCCCGGCTCCGGGTGGCGCATCGACGGCGGGCGTGGGCTTCACGCCGATCAGCTCCGCCACACCGGACGAGGCCATCGATCAGTACGTGCGCTCGTCGCTCGCTCAGGGCAACCTGGTGGGCGAGATGCCCACGGTGCTTCTGAAGGTGCGCGCGCTCCCGGACGGAGCCGGCCAGGAGGTCACCTACGTCCGCCAGTTCGTCGAGCGCCGCACGCTCGCGGACGTCTCGGTCGTGACGCCGACCACCGATGAGTTCGGCACCACCCGCTACGTCTCGCGCTCGCTCGAGAGCTTCCAGCAGGCCAACCCCGAGTCCGCCAGCCCCGTGAAGCGGGCCGTCGGACGCACGTTCTAGAACCGATCCGCTCCAGAGCACGGGGCGGCACAGATCAACCGATTGAGGGCGCACACAAGCGAACCCCAAGCATGAGGACCCCAACGATGAAGCACCTGACGTCCAACACATGGCTCCGCGCAAGCGTGATCGCCGCGGCTGCCGGGGCGTTCGCCTCCAGCGCCGCCCTCGCCGGGCACCACGGCTCCGGCGAATCCAAGACCAAGTCCGAGACCGTCTGGATCCACAACGACGACAAGGTCAAGACCATCAGCGAGGACGGCGGCCTGCAGGTCATCGTCAACGGCGAGGTTGTGTTCGAGATCGAAGATCTCCGCGAGATGGCCGAGAAGGAGCTCGCCAAGGGCGACATCAAGGTCAAGCGCCTCGACGGCGGCGGCGTTCTCGTCATGAAGGGCGACGAAGAAGTCGTGCGCCTCGGCGACGGCGCCAGCTTCGTCTTCGGCGAAGACTTCTCGAAGGACTTCGACTTCGACGTGAAGACCTCCGAGGACTTCAACAAGGAGTTCAAGCGCTTCGTCGAGCTCTACCGCGACAACAACCAGTTCTTCGTCGACACCGACGAGGACCGCCCGCCCGTGATCATGGGAATCAACATCGGTTCGGAGGACGACGCCAAGATCCGCCTCGAGTCGCTCGGCAAGCTCCAGACGCTCGACGCCGACGAGGTGACTGTGGTCGTCGAGGCGATCGAGGGTTTCCCGGCGTCCAAGGCCGGGATCAAGAGCGGGGATGTCATCGTCGAGCTCAAGGGCCACAAGTCTGTGGGCCCGATGAAGCTCCGCGAGATCCTGCGCGACTCGGCGCCGGGAGACGAGGTCGAGGTCCGCGTGCTGCGCGACGGCGACGACGAGACCTTCGTCATCGAGCTCGAGGCGTTCGGCGAGCCCGGGTGGGCGCCGAACGCCCCAGCCGCTCCGGGTGCCCCGCGTGCGTTCCGTTTCCCCGGCAACAACAACTGGCAGTTCCGCGGCGACGAGCACCAGGAAGTGATGGAGGCGCTCAACAAGGCCATGGCCGAGGCGTCGGCCCGCATGGCCGAGCTCAGCCTGAAGCTGGGTGACGCCAGCGGCAAGCAGAGAGAGCGCATCACCATCGAGCTGCAGTCCCAGGGCGAGAAGCTCGCCGAGCTCTCCGAGGAGCTGGCCCGCAAGGTCGCCGAGCAGAACCTGATGATCGAGCTCGACGACGGCCAGTTCGAATGGCGATTCGGCGAGGGCGAGTCGCGCACCTTCGACTTCCGCTCGCTGCCCAGGCTCCAGTTCGCTCCCAACGCCGAGGGCAAGGGCTTCGTGATCGTCACGCCCGACGCCCCCGAGGACCCCGAACTCCCGAGCCGGTTCAAGGTCGAGATCGACGACGACGGCGCCGACGAGGAACGCCTCGAAGCCGCCAAGGACAAGCTCGAGCGCCTCGAGGACCGCCTCAAGCGGCTCGAATCGCTGCTGGAGCGCCTCGTTGACGAGCAGGAGAGCGAAGACGGCGACCTCTGATTCCTGATCTCCTCACTCCCGCCCGCGCATCTGAACGGAACCGCGCGGGCGAGACTCCCAAGTACAAGCGACCCGGTGCGCACTCTCACCTCGTCTCGCCGCGCCGGGCGTCATCCGGGAGCCACTCCGGGATGGCTGGGAGCCTCGGCCGGTCCTCTGCTTGCTGCAGGACCGGCCGTTTTTTTTGCGCACGATCGGCGCTCGCTGTGGGCAGGTGAACCGGGCGGGATCAGAGGTAGGCGCTGAGATCCCGCCGGCTGACGGCACCGGCGACCTCGGCCAGCGGGACCGGCGAGCTCGTCTGGGCGTTGGCGTCGAGGTCCTTGATGCTCGCGCTGTCGGGCGACTCGATGATCACCGCGAAGCGCGCGTAATGCTGCGACGCTTCTTTCAGCAGCTTGCCTACGTTGCGTGTGGCCTTGGAGCTGCGCCTGGCGTGGAGGGGCGGCACCGCGAAGCGGGCGTCGTCCCACGGCTTGCGCTCAGGGGCGTCATCGGCGAGTGTGCCCCGTCGCAACTGCGCAACGAGCGGCACGACCTGTGCCGCCGCCTCGTCGTTCGACGCGATCACGAAGGCGTCCGGGCGGACGGGCATCGGCTTGGAGAGGGCTTCGAGCATGTCCTGACCGGAAGGCATCAGGCCCTTGTCGTCGAGCAGGTTGCCCAGGACAACGTCGCCCATGGCGAAGCCGCAGGCGGGGGTCGGCGGACCGCCGAGGAGCTCGATGAGGTTGTCGTAGCGCCCGCCCCCGGCGACGGCGCGTTCGCCCTCGGCGATGGCTTCGAAGACGGTGCCGGTGTAGTAGGCGAGGCCTCGGACGATCGACGGATCGGCGCGCACTGTGGCCTCCGGCACCAGCCCCGTGGCCAGATCGATCAGTGCGCGCGTCGGGCCCGAGTCGATCGCGTCTTCCATGATCGACGCGACGCCCGCGAGTTGATCGTCGCTGAGCCCGATCTCCCTGGCACGCGCTTTCCTGGCGCCCGGATCCATCTTCGCCCACGCGTCGAGCAGGCGGAGCACATCTTCTGCCCGGTCCACGCCGATGCCCAGGGCCTCGATCCTCTCGCCGACCGTCTCGCGATCGTTGACCCTGATCGCGAGGTCGCTCGCGCTGAGGCCGAACTCGGCGAGCGATTCTGCAAGCATTACGACGAGCTCTGCGTCCGCTTCCGCTTTCTGCGCCGGTGAGGCGTCGCCGCTGAGACCGATCACATCCGCGTTCCACTGCAGGAACTCGCGCAGGCGTCCGCGCTGGGGGCGCTCGGCGCGGAAGTAGTTGCACACGCTGAACCATCGCACCGGCTTGGGGAGCTGGTTGGCGCGGGCGGCGTACATGCGCGCGAGCGTGGGCGTGAACTCGGGGCGCAGGGCGAAGGGTGCGCGCCCGGTGTCGCGGACCGCGGCGATCTCGTCGGGCGACTTGCCGCTGAAGGCCTGGAACAGCTCTCCGAGGATCCCATCGCCGCTCTTGACGGCGTAGAGGCCCGAGTGCTCGAAGGTGGGCCCGTCGATCTCGTCGAAGCCGTGGCGCAGGCTCACGCGGCGCCAGACGTCGGTGATGTAGCGCTGGCGCAGCTGCTCCTCGGGGTAGAGGTCGCGCGTGCCGGTGGGGGCTTTGAAGGACTGGGGTTTGGGGGAGGGCATCTCTGGGCGAGAGAGTATCAGTCGATCACGCCTCGGTCCTTCAAGCCCTTCAGGAGGGCATCCCGATGCGCTTCGATCGCGTCGCGACAGTCACGGCAGAGCCAGTTGTCTGTTTCGGCGCAGTAGTAGGCGACTGCTTCTTCGGGCTCGCCGCGCCTGTGTACGTACGCGCCACAGAAGCTCGCGCAGCAGTGGTCGTGGTCCCATCCCTCTGGGATGCGCTCAACGGTCTTCGGGAGGTCCGGCTGCCAAGGCCAAACCTTGGTGTCGACCAAGTGTTCCTCCCCGCCAAGCTCTCGCCAGTTTTTGCACGCATCGGCAGGCAGCCATGATGCGAGGGCCCACTGGTGCTCGAAGATCATCTTGAGCACGCCGAGTTCAATCGAGCCGCTCCCCGAACCCGGGACCGTCACCTGCTCGGCCTCATCGTGCCAGATGGGGTTCTTGCTGGGATCCGAGTCGGTCACTCAAGCAGCGTAGGAGCGGGCGGTGGGCCGGCGTTGCCTTGGCGGCGATCGTGGCCGATCCGGATTCGACGATCCGGGCGTGCGGAGGCGACGTCTGTCGAGTCGGGTCCGGCGGATTCGGCCGGGCCCCGGGGGCTCTGCCACGCTACCATCGGGCCCCAGTGCCAGCACACCCCGAACCGGGCCGATCGCCCGGGACCCACCCCCGACCCGCCATGCCCACCATCACGATCAACGGACAAGAGTGCGAGTTCGAGCCGGGCCAGACGATCGTCCAGATCGCCAACGCCCGCGGGATCGACATCCCGCAGTACTGCTACCACGACGGCCTGTCGATCGTGGCCAGCTGCCGGATCTGCCTCGGCGAGGTGTGGGCGCCCAACCCCCGCAACGACAACAAGCTCGAGCCCTGGCCCAAGCTGATCCCCACATGCCAGCAGACCGCCAGCGAGGGCATGGTGGTCTACACCGACTCACCCAAGGCCATCGCCAACCAGAAGGCGGTGATGGAGTACCTGCTCATCAACCACCCGCTGGACTGCCCGGTGTGCGACCAGGCCGGCGAGTGCGACCTGCAGGACTTCAGCTACGAGTACGGCCGGGGCGTGAGCCGCTTCGAAGAGGCCAAGGTCAAGCAGCCCAAGAAGGACCTCGGCCCGCACGTCTATCTGTATTCAGATCGCTGCATCATGTGCTCGCGCTGCGTCCGCTTCACGCGCGAGGTCAGCGGCACCGCCGAGCTCATGGTCGAGGGCCGGGGCAACACCGAGCAGATCGACGTGTTCCCGGGAGTCGCGCTCGACAACGAACTCAGCGCCAACGTGATCGACCTGTGCCCGGTCGGAGCCCTGCTCGACAAGGACTTCCTCTTCACGCAGCGCGTGTGGTTCCTCAAGAGCACCCCGTCGATCGACGGCACGACCGCCGGCGGCGACAACATCCTGATCGAGCACAACGAGGGCAAGATCTATCGCATCAAGCCCCGCACCAATCTCGACGTCAACAAGTGGTGGATCAGCGACGAGATCCGCTACGGATGGAAGTTCGTCCACTCCGATGACCGCCTCCGCTCGCCCGTGCGGGTCAAGGGCGGGACGCGCGTCGAGTGCGACTTCGCCCGCTCGTACAACGAGTTCGCCGAGCACGTGCGCAGCGCCCCCGACAAGCCGCTCCTGCTGATGGTCAGCCCGATGCTGACCTGCGAGGACGCGTACCAGTTGGCCAAAATGGCCCGCACCGCCGATCCCAAGGCCGTGCTCGCCGTCGGCCCGATCCCGCGCGAGGGCGAAGACAAGACCTTCCCCGGCGACTACACGATCTACGCCGAGAAGGCTCCGAACGCCCGCGGCGTGCGGCGCGTGCTCGAGGGCCTGGCCAACGGCTCGGGCGTGCTCGAGAGCGACGAGGCGCTGAAGAAGATCGGGGCCGGCGAGTTCGGCACGCTCGTGCTCACCGGCAACTACCCGAGCGAGTGGGCGACGGACGAATTCGTCGCGGCCGTCGAGAAGGCATCCAAGGCCGGGGCCAAGAGCATGCTCATCGACACGCTCCCGAGTGCTCTGTCGGCCAAGGTCGACCTGCTCCTCCCGGGTGCCACCTGGGCCGAGAAGGCCGGTTGCTTCGAGAACGCCAAGGGCATGCTCCAGGGATTCGAGCAGGCGATCCCGGTGGTCGAACTCGCCAAGAGCGAGGCCCAGATCGCGATCGACCTGATGCACGAATTGGAGACGGGTGACGCGGTCGGTGCGCGCATGTTCAACGCCGCCGAGACCCGCCGAGAGATGGCCGAAGCAGCGGGGGGGCTCGAGCGGTTCCTCACAGATGTGTCGCTGCCGACCACGGCGCCGAAGCAGGAAGCCGACATGGAGGTCGTGGAGCTCTAGGGCTCTGCGCTCCTGACGTGGCCGACGTCCGCCCCGAGGAGAACGGCGACATCGCCGCGGTCCGCGGGGTCAACCTCCAGGCATTCGAGGCCAGCGCCGAAGCCGATCTAGTCGACGCGCTCCGCGCCGCCGGTGGTGCTTCCCTCTCACTGGTCGCCATCGAGGACGGGGTCGTCGCGGGGCACATCCTGTTCTCTCCGGTTGAGATCGAAGGTACCGAAGGAGTGTTCCTCGCCCTCGCTCCGGTGGCGGTCGCGACCGCGCGCCAAGGACGCGGGATCGGTTCGGAGTTGATCCGGGCCGGGCTCGATCGATGCCGCGAGATCGGGGCCCGCGCCGTGGTCCTGCTCGGGGACCCCGCCTACTACTCGCGCTTCGGATTCCGTGTCGCGAGCGAGTGGGGGCTCGCCAGCAAATGGGACGACCAGGCCCCGCCGGGGGCATTCCAGGCGATCGAACTGGCCGACGGTTCGCTCGGGGGGCCTGCCGGGCGCACAGTGAGATTTCACAAGGCGTTCGACGAGGTCTAGGACTCGGCCCACGAGCTTCGGAATCCAGCCAAGGTCTTATAGGACCGGATGCGAATCCCCATTTGTGCAGGGATTTCATCGGGCGCGCCGTGCGCGGATGTCGCATGCCTCTCCGGACCCCTGTTCCGGAGAACCCGCCGATGCGCCCCCACACCCTCTCGACGTTCTTGGTTCTGGCACTCGCGCCCGTCGCCCTCGGGCAGACGCACTGTGTGCCGTCGTTCCCGATGCCGCAGGTCTCGATCGACGACTCGGCTCGCCAGATCGCGTTCGCGGATCTCAACGCCGACGGCATCGATGACCTCGTGGGCACGCAGGAGACCGACGACCGGATCGCCGTGTGCTTCGGGCTGGGCGGCTCGGCGTTCGCCGACCCTGTGTTCTACCCCGTCGGCGACAACCCGCACACGCTCACGCTGGCGGATCTCAACAACGACGGGTTCGAGGACATCGTCGTGGGCGCCCGGGGCAACGGCGTGCTCACGCCGCTGCTCAACGACCAGTCCGGCGGGTTCACGCCCGGCACCGACCTCGTGACCGGCGCCGACTACTTCCACCTCACCAGCGGCGACGTGAACGGCGACGGATTCGACGACATCTCGGCGTGCGATGCGCTGGCACGGGCGATCTTCATCTACTTCAGCGACGGCGCGGGCGCGCTCTCGCTCGTGGGGCAGGCGTACTTCCAGTACACGCCCTACGGGAGCGCGCTGGGCGACCTCGACGGCGACAACCTCGTCGACCTCGTCATCGCCATCCCCAGCGCCATCAACCCGCTCGGGGGCAACGGCGCCGTGTGGTCGTACTTCAACCTCGGCAACGACGAGATGGGCCTGTGGAACGGCTTCACCGGCTTGCCAGCCGTGACGGGCACGAGCCCGTTCCCCAAGCGGGTGCGCATCGCCAACGTGGACGGCGTCGGGCTCAACGAACTGGTAGTAGCCTGTGATCAGTTCAGCGCCGACACCGGGCGCGTCGACGTGCTCTCGGACCTCGTCGGCGGCGTCTACCAGACCCAGGATGTGTACATCGTCGGCGAGAGCGCTCCGGACGTCGCCGTCGGCGACCTCGACGACAATGGCTCGATCGACATCGTCACGATCTCGAACGTGGACGAGGACATCGCGTCCGTGCTGCTGAACAATGGCGACGGGACGTACGCTCCGCCCGTCGCGTACGACGCGCCGGGCAACCACCTGTTCCAGTCGGTCGAGCTCGGCGACCTGAACCAGGACGGCCTGCCCGACCCGATGTTCGGCCACATCAGCGGCGAAGCGGTTGTGGGGATGCTGAACACGGGCGCGGGCGTGTATGGCGCGCCCGGGTTTCTGCCCGACCCCGACGGGCCCTTCGGCCTGCGATTCGCCCACATGGACGGGGACACGAACCTGGACATGGTCGTCTATTGCGCCAACGGCAACGTGAAGGTGTACCCGGGGATGGGCGACGGCTCGTTCGGCATGCCCGTCGACAACCCCGGCGGGCCGCGCAGCCAGGACATCCCCATCGCGGACTTCGACGGCGATCTGATTCCCGACGTCGTCGTCACCGACGGCATGTCGATCAAGGCCCTGATGAACAACGGCTCGGGGACGCTCAGCCCCGGCCTCACGAGTGACCCGATCCCCAACGCCTCGTTCCTGCAGCGCATGGCGGTGGGCTTCTTCGACAACGATCTCAACCCCGACATCGCGATCTCGATCTCCGCCAACGCCAACCCCTGGAACCGGATCCAGATCTTCAACGGCGACGGCATAGGCGGGTTCACGCTGGGCCAGACAATCACCGGACTCGGCAGCAATTCGTTCGTCCTCCTGGCCGGCAACGTCGACGGCGATTCGGACACGGATCTCGTCGTCCTCCGCCCGTACATCAACGACGGCATCACGGTGATCGAGAACGACGGCACCGGGACGTTCACGACCAAGACCAACTACCCGCTCTACTCGGGCGCGCAGCCCCAGGCCGGCGTGCTGATCGATCTCGGTGGCGACGCGAACCCGGATCTGGCGCTCGCGGTCACCGACGGCATCGCGATCATGGAGAACACGGGCGGCGCGTTCACATGGATCCAGACCTACCCGGTCGGCCCGGGCATCTTCGGGATCGATGCGGGAGACCTCGACGGCGACGGCGATCAGGACCTCGCCTGCACCGTGAGCCAGGGCAACACCATCAACACCGATTCGCTCTACGGCGTCGCGCTGCTGATGAACGAGGGTTCGATGGCGTTCGACGCGGGTGCACCGTTGTTCGCGGGCTCGATCGGCGGACGGACGACGCGGATCGAAGACCTCGACGACGACGGCAACCCCGACATCATCACCACGAGCACGAGCGTCAACGGCCTCGAGTTCCTGATGAGCGCCGGCTGCGGCGCGCCCGCCTCGCCCTGCATCGGTGACGCCAACGGTGATCTGGCGGTCAACTTCGCCGACGTCACCACGGTCCTCGGCAATTGGAACGCGGACTACACGCCCGGCACCGGGCCCGGCGACGCGAACGTTGACGGACTCGTGAACTTCGCCGACGTGACGTCGATCCTCGGCAACTGGAACAACGTGTGCCCGTGAGCGAGCACCAAGAAAGCGAACGAACCATGCAACGAGTCACCCTCCTTTCGGCCGCGATCGCGCTCTCGAGCGCGTCGATGCTCCACGCCCAGGCCGATCCCATCCACGGATTCTGCGGCACCGACTGCAGCGGGCACCACCCCCTGCCGCGGCGCGCCGCCCCGGGCGACCGGTGGGCGTTGGAGGCCCCAGCCGTCGCTGATCGGGGCGTCCCCGGCCCGTGCACGGAAGACGGCTCACAGATCGACATCCTGATCGTGTACACGCCGAGCGCGCTGGCAGGCGCGGGGTCGCTGGGTGCGATGCAGACACTCGCCGACGACGCGATCGCCGAACTCAACGGTGTGCTGGCCTCGAGCGGGCTCGCGACGACCGCGGTGCTCGCCGGCCTGGAAGAGACGATGTTCAACGAGTCGGGTTCCTCGAGCACCCATCTCAAGAACCTCCGCGATCCCGAAGACGGCGTGATGGACGAGGTGCACGCCCTGCGCGACACGCTGCGCGCTGATCTCGTGTGCCTGTTCGTCGAGAACGGCTCTGTCTGCGGCATCGCCAACATCGCGGTGCAGGCGGGGTACACACCGAGGCCCGACCTCGGGCTCAGCGTCGTCGATCGCAACTGCCTGGGGACTTCTCTCTACACGTTCTCTCACGAGATCGGGCACAACCTCGGTCTGCTGCACGACCGGGATGCGGACCCGTGCGAGTTGACCGGAGCCGACCCCGCCGCCCACGGGTACACCGCGCCGATGGACGCGTTCCAGACGGTGATGTCGACGAACGGCGTGGCCCCGCGCGAGGCGATCTACAGCAGCCCGCTCATCGACGTCGGGGGCGTCCCCGCGGGCGTGGCCGGCCTTTCCAACAACGCGCTCGTCGCGTCGCAGTCGGTCGTGGCCGTATCCCGCTTCCGCGATCGCGACCAGGACAGCGACGGCGTGTGCGACGCCGACCAGATCGCGATGGACCCGTCTCTCGACTGCAACCTCAACGGTGTGCTCGATCAGTTCGACATCGACTTCAATCGCAACGGCGTCCCGGATGACTGCGACATCGCATCGGCCACGAGCATGGACGTCGATCTCGACGGCGTGCCGGACGAGGCCGAGGTAGCGATCCTCCGCGTCGATGCCGACGCGGGCCCGCTCGGTGACGGGCAGACCTGGGGCGGGGCCATCGACGATCTCCAGTTCGCGATGGCGCTGGCGCGCGCCTCCGGTGACGTCGACGAGATGTGGATCGCCGAAGGCGTGTACACACCGGGCCAGTTCCGCGCACAGACGTTCGACCTCGTCGGCGGCGTGGCGCTGTACGGCGGCTTCGACGGCACAGAACCGGCCCGCGAGGACCGAGACCCAGATGCGCACGAGGTGGTGCTGTCGGGCGATCTGAACGCCGACGATGCCGGCGGGTTCATCGATCGCGAGGACAACTCCGTGACCGTCGTCTACGGGTTCGAGGAGACGGGGCTGTGCACGCTCGACGGCCTGACGATCGCCGGCGGGCACTCGGTGGAGGCCGCGAGTTGTGTTGCCGCGGGCGGCACGAGCGACGGTGGCGGGTTGTTCGCGCTGTTCTGCGACCTGGAGATCAACGACTGCGTGTTCCGCGAAAACGCGGCGCTCCGCGGCGGCGGGGTTTTCCTGCCGAATGTCTCTTCGTGGCGCATCACCGAGACCGACATCATCAACAACCGCGCGTTCGGGCCGTGGACGAGCGCCTCGTCCGCCGGGGCGTATCTCACTGCCACCCAGCTCCCCGGCGAGATGACCGACTGCCGCGTGCTGGGCAACGTGTCCGACGGAGGGACCGCAGGCGTCTTCTTCATCGGCGGGACTCCGATCGTGAACAACGTGCTCTTCTCGGGCAACCGCGCGATCCAGGGGGCGTACGCGGCGATGTACGCGCGCCTGACGACCGCGGGGTCCGTCTTCAACAACCTGACAATCGTCGAGAATCAGACCGACGGGAACTTCGCGGTCGGCGGAGCCAACTTCGACAGCACAGCGCAGGGCACGCTGAGCAACTCGATCCTGTGGGGGAACAAGATCCGCGCCGTGTCCGGGCCGGTCACAGTCAACCAGGCGTCGCAGATCCAGGTCGCCGGCGCGCTCACGATCGACAGCTGCCTCGTCGAGGGATGGACCGGCTCCATCCCGGGGACGGCTACCAGCGGTGACAACCCGCTCATGTCCGATGTGCTTGGTCCGGATGCCGTCCCGGGCACGCTCGATGACGACCCGCGCCCCGCGCCGGGCTCGCCGGCGATCGACTCGGGCAACAACACGCTCGTGGGCGCGGGCGTGTCGAGCGACCTCGATGGCAACGAACGATTCGTCGACGACCCCGACACGATCGATCTCGGCGTCGGGAGCGCGCCCATCGTGGATCGCGGCGCGTACGAACTGCAGGTGCCCGCTGTGTTCTGCAACGGCGACGCCAACGGTGACCTCGTCGTGAACTTCGCGGATGTCACAACCGTGCTCGGCAACTGGAACGCCGACTACTTGCCCGGAACAGGTCCCGGCGATGCCAACGGCGACAGCATCGTGAACTTCGCGGACGTCACCTCGATCCTCGCCAGCTGGAACAGTGTGTGCCCGTGAATCCTGATCGTATGTGTGTGTATGCGTGTGTCATCTCCGCGGCTGCCGCTTCGCCGGCAGCAGCGCAGGAGTGCCGGTTCCCCCTCGAAACGCCCCAGTGGAACACGCTCTCGACGTCGCGCCACGCCGAGGCGGCCGATCTGAACGCCGACGGCGTTCCCGACATCGTGGCGACAGCCTATGAGTTCGCGGGGATCTCGCAGGTGACGGTCATCCTCTCCGACGGCGCGGGCGCCTATCTGCCGGCGGTCGGATACGCCGTCGGCGACGAGCCCTACTACCTGGCGCTCGCCGATCTCGACGGCGCGAACGGGGCTGACCTCGTCGTCGTCGTGCGCGGCAGCGAGGAACTGGTTCCGCTGCTGAACAACGGGGCGGGTGGGTTCTCGGTGGGCACCCCGTACCCCGTCCCGGGCGGCAGCCCGTGGCAGGTGTCGGCGGGGGATCTCGACGGCGACGGGCTCGACGACGCCGTCGTGCTGCTTCCCGGCACCAACTCGGCTCAGATCCTGCTGAACGACGGAGCGGGCGGGTTCTCGTTCTGGGGCGTGATCCCGTTCAGCGCGGATCCGTACAGCTCGGCGATCGGCGACGCGACCGGCAATGGACTCAACGACCTGGCGATCACCGTGCCCGACGCGATGAATCCTCTGGGCGGGTTCGGCGTCGTCTACTTCTATGACAACCTCGGCGAAGACCCGATGACCGGCGACTGGCTCGGCGTCACGGTCATCCCCGGCGAGACCGGGACGAGCCCGTTCCCGCAGGACCTGGTGTTTGGCGATGTCGACGGGATGCCCGGAGACGAACTCGTCGTGTCCTGCAACGAACTCAATGCGGACACCGGTCGCACGGACCTCATGAGCAACCCCGTGGCCGGCGTCTTCCAGTCCGTCGACACCGCGGTGGTCGGCGAATCGGCGTCCGCGTCCGCGATCGGCGACCTCGACGGCGACACGCTCCCCGACATCGCCACGGCGATCGGTCGGTTCACCGGAGGCGGGTTGAACGTGGAGCAGATCGCCGTGCAGTTCAACCTGGGCGGTGCCGCGTTCGGGGCGCCGCAGGTGTTCTCGGTTCCCGGCGGGCACCTGTTCCAGAGCCTGTCGATGGTGGACCTCGATGCGGACGGTGACCTCGAAGTGGTCGGGGCCGGCGTCGGACGGGCCGCGGTCACGGCGTTCCTCAACCCCGGCGATGGGCAGTTCGCCGATCCGCTCGGGTTCGGCCTTGGCTTCAGCCCAACCGAACTCACGATCGAGGACGCGAACATGGACGGTGACCCGGATGTGTTCGTGATCGGTCTGTCCAACACTCTGGCCGTGTTCTGGAGCGATGGGGTGGGCGGGTATCTGCCCCGGGACGACTACGCGGCGCTCCGGGGTTTCTCGCTGCCCGTGACGGATCTGAACGGCGACACGTGGCCCGATGTGCTGCTCCCCGGTCCCGGCTTCGACGGGATGGCCATCCTGCTGAACGATCAGATGGGCGGGCTCACGCCGGCGCCGGCGACGATCGACCTGCCCTCGACGGCATGGGCGCTGCGAGACTTCGCCGTTGGGACCTTCGACGCCGACGCGTTTGTGGACATCGCGGCGGTCGCGGTGGACGGCAGCTTCTCGCCTCACCTGCTGATCTACGCGGGCGACGGCATGGGAGGATTCGTCCTCGGGCCGCAGCGATCGCTGGGGAGCCAGTCGACGCGCATCGAGGCGGCGGACCTCGACAACGACGGAGACACCGACGTCGCGATCTCTCGGATCTCAACCGGTGTGGACGTCTATCTGAACAACGGGGCCGCGACCTTCAGCGGCCCCTTGAGCGAGCCGCTCGCTGCATCCGGGAGTCTCGCGAGCAATTTGCTGATCGCGGATCTCAACGACGACAGCCTCCCGGAGATCCTGGCGGTGTCGAACGGGGCAGGCGCGCAGGGCGTGCTCACCGTGCAGCTGAATCAGGGCGCGGGGAGCTTCCAGACTCAGCCCGGCAACCCGCAGCCGACGCGACTGATCGGCCTGGAGGCGGGCGATGTCGATGGCGACGGCATCACGGACATCCTGGTGGGACAGTCGACAAGCTCGAGCGACAGCGGAGAGAGCCCGGTCAGCCTGTTGCTTTATCGAGGGCTGGGCGGCGTGTCGTTCGCCGAACCGGTCGGTTTCGCGTCCACCTCTGGACCGAAGGCGATCGGCGTCGCGGATCTCGATGGGGACCAGGTGAACGACGCCGCGGCTGCCGGCGGCACGCGGCTGGAGATCGTCCGTGGCCAGCCCTGCGCCGCACCGGCCGGTCCCTGCATCGGGGATGCCAACGGCGATCTGCTGGTGAACTTCGCCGACGTTACCGCGGTGCTGGCCAGTTGGAACGCCGACTACTCGCCCGGCACCGGGCCCGGCGACGCCAACGCCGACGGCCTGGTGAACTTCGCCGACATCACCGCGGTGCTGGCGTCGTGGAATCAGAGCTGCCCATAGCAGGGGCAGAGAACTCCGCACGGGCGCGGGAGCGCCCATGCGGCTGGTTCCCGAAAAGGAGTTCAAGCTTCGATGAGCGCTGCTCCGGGTTCCTCGATCGTGTCGGGGGCGCCCGCTTCATCGGCGCCACCGAATCCGAGGGACCGAGCGATCGCGACGAGGCCGCGCTCGGCCGACTCGCCGATCGAGTTGAGTGAGCGGGCACGCGCTTCAAGCACCTTCTGCGCAAGCTCCGGCTCAGCCCCGAGTTCACGGAGCACGCCCAGACAACGCCGTGTTCGCGCGTTGATCAGATCCGCCCCGTGGCTGGCGATCGTGACTATCCGGTCGCGCCCCTCGGCGCCGGCCATCGCCAGCACGGGGTCGGGCGCCCCCTGGCTCTCGAGGAAACCGATGAATCGCACGGTGCGCCGCGATGTGTCCCCGATTCGGGATCGAGCCTGGTGCGCCGTTCCGTGGATGTCCTCGACGCAACGGAGGGCGACCATCCTCGGGTCCGGCTGGGCCGGGTCCGCGTCCTGGGCCGACGCCACACGCGGCGCTGCGCAAAGCAGCGCCGACGCGGCAACAGCGGCGATCATCGCAAGAGACGTCGTTCGTGCAGCGATACCTGACATGACTGGTCCTCCCGGCTTCGATCGAAGCCGATGCGTGGTCCGACGCATCGGAGCCTGCGAGCGCACTGATCGCCTCACGCGCGTGCGCGCCCCGGAGTGCCCCGGCGTCCTGGTGCTGGTCGGGCGCCGTCCGCCCGATCAGACGCTCAACGGCAGCGCCCAGCCGCTATTGCCTGGTTCGTGCTGGAGGAAAAAGAAAACCGCCCGGCTCTGTGCCGGGCGGCTCGTGGTCGTCAGTCGATCGAGCGGCGATCAATCATCATCGTCGTCGTCGTCGTCGTCGTCGTCATCATCATCGTCGTCGTCGTCGTCGTCGATCTCGTCCTGGATCTCATCGAGGGCTTCCTCGGCCTCCTCGCGGAGCTCGTCCTTGAGTTCGCCGAGTTCCTCAGCAACCTCCTCGAGAAGATCGTTGAGTTCGGAAACGAGCTCGGCAAACGCGGCATCCGCCGCGTCGGGCGGGATGCGCCCGTTTTCGACGAGACGCTCGATCCGGCGCTCGAGGCGCCGCAACTCACGCTCGACCTGCTGCTCGGCTTTGTCTGCGAGGCGATCGAGCCGTTTCATCGCCTGCTCGGCGATACGGTCGAGTCTCTCTTGAAACCGTTCCTCGTCGATCTCGCGCCCGCGCTCGATCCGATCTTCAATTCTCTCGGCGAGACGCTCGATCCTGTCTTCGGCCTTCTCCTCGATGCGTTCTGCGCGTTCTTCGAATCGCTCTTCGACATCTTCGAGGCGGTCGAGCGCCTCATCCACGAGCGCCTCGAGGCGCTGCAGTCCCTCGCCTTCATCCTGGGCGCGCGCGCCCGGGGCGACGAGCAACGCGCCGGCAACGAGTGCGGGCAACGCGGGACGCAACCATCCACTGAGCTGTTTCATGCGAATGTCCTCCGGAAACAGGGACGCACTCCGATTCACCCGGAGTGCGAGCGAGCGTGCGGCCCGGCCGGACGATGGCTCGAGACGCCGAAGATGCTAGTCCCCTGACGCGCAGGGTCCATTCGCACGCATCGGTGATCGAACGGATTTCACCGACCAAAACGGAACCCGTACGGGCGCGTTCACGGTTCGGCCCACGCGTTCAGAACGTGGCCCTGAGCCCGCAGACGAGGCTTCAGTTGTCGCAACAAGGTCTGATCGGAACCTGTGTTGGTCCGCCGTCCGAGGTCGCGCAGAGTCTCGCTTGCGGTCCCTACAGACGCAGGCGCAGCCCGAAGAACAGCGTCCCGTTGTTGATGCGGATCACGACCTTGTCACCGTCGTGCTTGCGCCGGTACCGGTCCTCGAACTCCTCGTGGTCGATGTCGCCGATATCGAGGTTCACGTCGACCGGACGCGCCTGCTGGATTCTGACGCGGGCGCGCTTGTCGTCGAGATCGTTCGCCCCGGACTCCACCTGGAATTCCAGTTCCTCGATCGCCCGATCGATCATCCCGAAGAGGATGATGTCTTCCTGGGGTCCCCCGCCGGCTCGGGCGAGGTCGATGAGGCAGTCCCGCTCGATGTGCGCCAGCGCCGTGACCGCGCCGCGTCCGATGCCTCGGACGTTTTTCTTGCCCTTCTTGACCGTCTTGTCGAGCTTGCGACCGGGCTTGCGCTTGTCGGCCTGGCGATCGATCTTGTCCTCGAACTTCTCAACGGAGCGTTCGATGCGGTAGTCGCAGATGTCGACGATCAGCGCGATCTCGCGCTCGCACTCGAACAGCACCTCGTCCGGCAACGGGCCGCCCCCCTGTGCCCGGGCGACAGGTGCGCACAGCACAAGCGTGATCGCAGCGAAGACGACGGCGGCCGGAAACACACGTGTCATGATGTCGAACCTCCGATCCTCTCGGTCACTCCCCAATCCCGGGTGGCACGGCGTGGGGCACCGCGCTCCTACGTGGAATGATACTCCCCCCGATCTCGGTGGAAACCGTCGATTCTCGCCCGCGACGTCCGATACCGTTCCAGTCCCGGCATGCACCAGATCCAGGCCAATCCCGAGCTCGCAGCCTCTCAGGAGGGGGTCGCGTGGTTGATTCTGCGTCCCAGGGTGCAGGTGGCCCTCGCGGGCCTGGCGGGCGTGCTCCTGCTGGTCGGCGTGACGCTCGAGCTCTCCGGCGTCGAGGCGGGCGTCGTGCTCGTGTGGATCAGCTTGGGGATCGGGATGGTCTACGGGCTGCACGCGGCGCTCGAGGCGCTGCGTGAACTGAGTGTGGACATCGACGTGCTCATGGTCGTCGGAGCAGGACTCGCCGCGGGAGTGGGGCACCCGGAAGAGGGCGCGCTGCTGCTTTTCCTCTTCGTGCTCTCCGGAGGCATGGAGGCGCTCGCGATGGCGCGCACGCGCCGGGAGATCGAGGCGCTGCACCGCCTGATGCCGACCGAGGCGCTCCGCCTCGAGAACGGCGAGTGGGCCGTGTGCTCCCCGGACGACCTGCGCGCCGGCGACACGATCCGCGTGCGCCCCGGCGACGCGCTCCCGGTCGACGCGACGGTCCTCGAGGGTCAGAGCTCCGTCGACCAATCCACTCTCACCGGCGAGAGCATGCCCCGTCGCGTGGTGGAAGGCGACGAGGTGTACGCCGGCACCGTCAATCTCGTGCGCCCCTTGAGCGCGAGAGTGATCCGGCCGGCGGAGGAGTCGTCGCTGCAGCGGATCCTCTCGCTCGTCACCGAGGCACGCGAGCAGCGCGAGCCCATGCAGCGCCTGATCGATCGACTCAGCCAGCCCTACGCGATCGGCGTGCTCTGCGCGAGCGTCCTGATCATGATGGTCTGGTGGAGCATGCCGGCGTTCAGCTTCACGCAGGCGGCGTACGTGGCGATCACCTTCCTGATCGTCCTCTCGCCGTGCGCGCTGATCATCGCGACGCCCACCGCCACGCTGGCCACGATCGCGCGTGGGGCTCGCAGCGGCGTGCTGTTCAAGGGCGGGCAGTCGATCGACCGTCTCTCCAGAATCGGCGCCGTGTGCTTCGACAAGACCGGCACGCTCACCATCGGACGCCCGACGGTGAGCCGCGTGGACGCTATCGGCTGGTCCGATCCCAAGCGCATGCTCGGGCTCGCGTCGGGGCTGGAGACGGATTCAACCCACCCGATCGCCCGCGCCGTGCACGACGCGGCGCTGGCGTCGGGGATCTCGGCCCATCCGATCACCGGCACGCACCACGAGCCGGGGCGCGGGATCGTCGGCGAGATCGACGGCGTTCCCGCGGCCATCGGTCTCTACGACTACGTCGAGGAGCACATCCCGGTGTGCCTCCGCTCGCTCACGCGCGACCGGATCCAGGCGGTGCACCACGAAGGGCAGATCTCCGCTGTGGTGGCCGTCGGCGGGCCCCAGGGCGCCGCGGCTGTGCTCGTGATCGAGGACCCGATCCGGCCGAGCGCCAAATCGATGGTGCGCAGCCTCGGAGGTCTTGGGGTCGCGCCCGTGCGCATGATGACCGGCGACAGCCCCGCGGCCGCCGAGCACATCGCCTCGCAGGTGGGGATCGACGTGTGGGACGCGTCCCTGCTGCCCGAGGACAAGGTCAGGCTGATGCGCGAAACGAAAGAAGAGCTGCGAGACCGGACCCAGCCCGGCGTCGCCTTCATCGGCGACGGCGTCAACGATGCTCCCGCACTGGCGGCAGCGGACGTCGCGATCGGCATCGGCTCGATCGGGTCCGACGCGGCGCTGGAGTCGTCCGACATCGTCCTGCTGTCGGACGATCTGGCCGGCGTGCCGTGGGCGCTCCGATTGGCCCGGCGGGCCAGGGGGATCCTGCGCTTCAACATCGTGTTCGCCCTCGCGGTCATCATCGGGATGGGCATCGCCACCCTCGTCGGCTCGCTGACGGGCTGGACCGTGGAGATGTGGGTCGGCGTGCTCGCGCACGAGGGCGGCACCCTCTTCGTGGTGCTCAACTCCCTGCGCCTCCTCTGGGCGCCGGGGCCCTCACACGCGGCACAGATCGGAGACGCGCCCTCGCTCTCGAGTGCGCCTGTTCCAGCGGTCCCGCTCGACGGGGCCTCGCCGTACACTGGGGGACCATGAGCCCGGGCGAGACCGCACAAGCCGAAGAACGCCGACCGGTGATCAAGGTCCGCGACCTCGTGAAGCGATTCGACGGCAGGGCCGTCCTCGACGGCGTGAACTTCGACGTCTACGAGGGCGAGACACTCGTCATCATGGGCGGCTCCGGTTCGGGCAAGTCCACGATGCTCCGATGCATGATCGGATCGCTCGTGATCGACGAGGGGACGGTCGAACTGTTCGGGACCAACATCTGCACCGCGACCGAAGCGGAGATGAACGAGGTCCGCAAGCGCTTCGGGATCCTGTTCCAATCCGGCGCGCTGTTCAACTCGATGACGCTCGCCGAAAACGTCGCGTTGCCGATCCAGGAGCACACAGACCTTGCGCCCGAGATCATCGATATCCAGGTGAAGATCAAGCTCGAACTCGTCGCGCTGCGCGAGCACGCCGAGAAGTACCCCGGCGAGATCTCAGGCGGCATGAAGAAGCGGGCCGGGCTCGCCCGCGCGACCGCCCTCGACCCGAGGATCCTGTTCTACGACGAGCCGTCGGCCGGACTCGATCCGGTGACGAGCGCCGAGATCGATCATCTCATGATCGATCTGTCGAAGAAGCTGAGTGTGACGTCGGTCGTCGTCACCCACGAGATGGACAGCGCGTTTGCCGTCGCCGACCGGATGGCGATGTTCGACAAGGGCCGGATGCTCTGCGTGCGCGAGAAGGCGTACTTCGAGCGTCTGCGGGACACGCCCGAGGAATCGGTGCCCGAGCTCAGCGAAGACGAGCAGCTGATCCGCCAGTTCCTCCGGGGGGACCCGATCGGGCCCATCACCGCCAGGAAGGTGGCCTCGAACTACGCTGAGGACCTGCTCGGCCTGAGCGAGACGGACCGCATCGACAAGACCCCGTCCGTCGTCACGACGCGCACGAAGGCGATGAAATAGGCATCATGGAGCCAGGATGAAAAGCGGACGCAACAACACGGTCGCCGGCCTGCTCGTGCTCTCGACGCTGATCGCCACCGTCGCGATTGTGATGGCGCTCTCGAGCAGCTGGGACAGCTTCGGGCGCCAGCAGTACACCGTGCACTACGACCTCACCGAGGGGGTGACCGGGCTGACCTCCGGCTCCGCCGTCCTGCTGGGCGGGAAAGAGATCGGCGTGGTGGATTCCGTGCGTTTCGACCCCTCGCCGGAGGACCCCACCGGCCTGCTCGTCACGATCAGCTGCGACCGACGACTCCAGCTCCGCGAGGGCGCGGTCGCGCTGCTCAACATGCCGCTCCTCGGCGGGGGCAGCTCGATCAACTTCCCGATGGTCGGCAGCGGTGCGCCGCTCACCGAGACCGATGTCATCGACGGGACCATCGCGACGGCCGGTTTCCTCTCCCAGGCCGGCTACGGACCCGAGCAGAGCGAGCAACTCAAGCGGATCATGGCTCGCGCCGACGAGATCTCTCGCAAGATGGACGAGACGATCGATGAGTTCGAGCAGCTCGCGATCGATTCACGCGCCATGGTCGCCGATGCCCGCGACCGCTCCGACGGGTGGTTCGATCGGATCGACTCGATCACGCAGAGCGTGGACGAGGCCGCCCAGCAGGCCCCCGAGATCACCTCGAACATCGACGCCCGCGTCGACCAGTTTGGCGAGACGCTCGCCAGCTTCCAGTCGGCGGTCGAGGAGAACCGCACGGATATCGACGCCACGATCGACAACGCGCGCTCGATGTCGGCGCGCGGAGACGAGTTCCTCCAGACGCTGAACCAGGACCTCGTCTCGCAGTTCGAGGCGATCCTCGCCGATGCCGACAGCGTGCTCCAGGGAGCGCAGCAGTCGGTCGCGACCGTCAACGAGACGATGGACGAGCAGCTCCCGAGCGTCCGCCGGTCGGTGGCCAACGCCAGGCTCGCCTCCGATCAGCTCGCCGCGACCCTCGCCGAAGTCCGGCGCAGCCCCTGGCGCCTGCTCTACCGGCCCGACACCCGCGAACTGGAGTTCGAGCTGCTGTACGACTCGGCCCGTGCCTACGCCGCCGCCGTGAGCGACCTCCGCGCAGCGAGCGAGTCTCTCGAGTCGGCCTCTGCCTCCTCGCAGGACCCCGAGCGCCTCGAGGTGCTCGCGGGCGAACTGGAGCGCACGATCACCAGCTACCAGGAGGCCGAGCAGCAGTTCCTCGATCTGGTGGCCCGCCACGCGTCGGGCGCGGACTGAGCAGGAACTACTTGAGTCGTTCGGGCAGATCGGCGTGCAGCGTCTTGAGCTGCTCGGCGTGTTCGCGCGACATCACCAGGGTCGCGTCTCGCGTGTGCACCACGATCAGGTCTTCCGCGCCGAGCACGGCCACGGTGTGCGCCGGGTCCTCGTTGACAACGAGTGATCTGGAGCAATCCCTCAGCACGACCGGCCCGTTCGAGCGGTTCTCGCCCTCACCCGGCTCGAGCGTCTCGCCGTAGCTGGGCCACGAGCCGACGTCGAGCCAGGTCAGATCCATGCGCACGGTGCACACCTTGACGCCGCCTTGGGATGCGCCCGTCTTGCTCGCTCGTGCCTGCTCCCGAGTCGCGGGTTCCATGATCGCGTAGTCGACGCTGATCTTCGTGAGTGACGGATAGACCTCGTTCAGGACGTCCTGCTGCCGGTCCGTGCCCCAGGCCTCCGAGATCTGCATCAGCCCCTCGTAGCTCTTGGGCTGGTAGCGCCGGAGACAGTCGAGGATTGTGCTCGCGCGCCACACGAACATCCCGGAGTTCCAGCCGAACGCGCCCGATTCGAGATACGCCTGCGCCCGCTCGAGGCTCGGCTTTTCAACGAAGCGTTCCACCCGGAACGCGCGCCCGTTGCTGCCGGGGATCTCGGCGCTCCGCTCGACATACCCGTATCCGGTCGCCGGGTGTGTCGGCTCGATCGAGAACGTCACCAGCCGGTCGGGGTCCTCCTCGACGAGATCAAATCCCAGACCGATGAGCTCGCGGAACGAGTCCTCGGGCTCGATGATGTGGTCCGCGGTCAGCACGCAGAACACGCCGCCGGGATCGAGTTTCTCGATCACAGCCGCCGCGAAGCCGACGGCGTTGACGGTGTCGCGCCCGACCGGCTCGCCCAGGATGTGGGCGCTGTCGAATTGGGGGAGGGCCGAGCGGATCGCGCTGCGATAGCTCTCGTTCGTGCAGATGAACCGCTGATCCTCGGGCACGAGCCCGTCGAGGCGTGCCGCGGCAAGCTCGAGCAGCGACATCTGCCGGTCGTTCCGGCTGATGAAGGGGACGAGCTGCTTGGGCCTGTCGGCGCGGCTCACCGGCCACAGTCGCGTCCCGGCTCCGCCGGCCATGATCATCGCGTGGCGCATAGGGCCGAAACTCTACAAAACCCCGGCCTGATCCGTCGCTAGCGCCCGCCGAGGGCCGCCGCGACAAGCTCGTCGGCGCTCCGGAGCGCCGGATCGTCCTCGATCGCGCGCCGGACCAGGTCGTGGGCGGCATCGTCGCGCTCGCCCAGGCGCACGAGCGCCGCGATCGCCTGGCGGGCCGCCTCGCTCCCGATGGCGCCGGCCTCGATCTGGCTCCCCGGCTTGTCGGTCGCCGGCGCCTCGGGCAGCGGGGCGACGAATTCGTCGATCTTGCCGTGGAGCTCGGCGATGATCGTCTCGGCCAGGCGCTTCCCGATCTCCGGGAGGCGGGCGAGTTCCTTGGCGTCGCGGTCCTCGATCGCTCGGGCGATCTCGCCGACCGGACGCGCCAGGGCACGCAGCGCGCGCCGGGCGCCCACGCCCTTGACGGTCGTGAACACACCGAAGAACCGCTTGTCGGACTCGGCGTCGAAACCGATGAGGCGGGGCGTGAGCGCCCCGCTCTGGCCGTGGGGCTCGAGCGACTCGATCGTGTGAAGCGTGATCCGGCTGCCCGCGCGATCGAGCAGGCGAGCGGCGAGGTACGCCGGCAGCAGCACCTCGTGCAGCACCGAGTCCTCCGGCCCGACGCGCTGGGCCACCATCGCGCTGTTGCCCTCGACGCCTTCGAGCGTTCCTGAGATTCGGGCGATCATCGTTCGTCCCTTCCGTGGGTCGTGGGCGTCAGTTCGGCCGGGGTTGGGCCTCGCCGTTCTCGTCAAGGTACCACCACTGGCCGTCTCTGAGTTCGGGCGGGTGGTCGTTCGTGGGCCAGCCGGTCTCGCGGAGGAACAGCTCTCGGAGTTCAGAGGCGATCTCCGGCGCCGAGCGTTCGCCACGCTCGTAACGCCGCACCGGCAGAAAGCGCAGGCTGGTCGTGCTCGTGCGCGTGAGGCTCGCGAAGGCGGGGTCGACCTGCGGGGTGCCCTCGACGATCACCGGCAGGACATCGGCGCCGGTCTTGGTGATGAGCAGCCCGACGCCGTCCTTGAACGGCAGGATCATCCGCTCGGGCCTCTCGATGTGGCCCTCGGGGAACATGCCCAGCACCCCTCCGCCCCGGAGATGTCGCATCGCCTGGCGCAGCCCCGAGGTATCGCGGGACTCGCGCTCGCCGGCTCCGCGATCGACGAAGATGACCCTCCCGAACTCCCAGAACCACTCCAGCGCGGGCACGTGCATGTCCTCGGCCATCATCCAGCGCACCTCGAACGGCAGCTTGGCCTGGACGACCATCGGGTCGACGCCGGCGGTGTGATTGGCGACCACGATCAGCGGGCGCCCGTCGAGGGTGGGGCGGTCGGCGGTGCGTCCGTCGATGTGCTCGAGGCCGCTGGCGCTGACGCGATGGACCAGCGCGCCGTATACCTGGATGACCCGGAACACGAACGAGGCGATGATGTCATCGCCTCGTGGCCGGGCGCGGGCGAGCCAGCCCACGCACACGGCGAACAGGACCCACGCCGCTCCGAGCGAGAGAAACCACAGCAGCGGCGCGTCCGTGCTTCCGTCCATTGCTCTATGGTACGGGCTCAAACGGAGGACCGGCCCATGGCCACCAAGTCGCTCGTCGCGGGCATCGACCTCGGCGGGACGAACATGCAGATCGGCGTGGTCGACGCGTCGAACCGGATCGTCGGGCGCGAGAAGCGGAAGACCAAAGCCGAAGACGGCGCGGACGCCGTCATCGAGCGGATCGCCGTCGGCGTGCGCACCGCGTGCGCCGACGCCGGTGTCGAGGTAAAGGACCTGGACGCCATCGGCATCGGCGCGCCGGGCGCGATCGACTTCGCCAAGGGCGTCGTCATGGAGGCGCCGAACCTGGGATGGAACGGCCTGCCGCTGGTCGAGCATCTGTCGTCCGCGCTCGAGGGGCGTCCGGTTGCGCTCGAAAACGACGTCAACGTCGCCATCCTCGGCGAGAACCGCCTCGGCGCCGGCGGCAACGCGCAGGACGTCCTGGGTGTCTGGATCGGCACGGGGATCGGCGGGGGCCTCATCCTCAACGGACGCCTCTACCACGGCGCGCTCGGAACGGCCGGCGAGTTCGGCCAGACGATCCTGTTCCCCAAAGCCGCGCTCGGGCATCGCACGCTCGAGCAGAACTGCTCGCGCAAGCACGTCGTCGACCGGATGCGCCGCCTCGTCGAGGCGGGACGCAAGACCATGCTCAGCGACCTGGCCGACGAGTCCTCGCGCATCGGATCGAAGCTCGTCGCCAAGGCCTACCACGCAGGCGACGAACTGACGGTGAACGTCATCGACGAGGTGTCCGAGTTCCTCGGCGCCTCGATCGCTTCGGTCGTCACGATGCTGTCCCTGCCCCGCATCGTCCTCGGGGGCGGCCTCACCGAAGCGCTCGGGCAGTCGTTCGTGGACCGCGTGAAGTCCGAGATGGACAAGTACGTCTTCCCGAGCGCGCTGCGCAGCGTCGAGGTCGTCCCGACAACCCTCGAGGACGACGCGGGCCTGCTCGGGGCGGCGCTGCTCGCCCGGGAGTCGATCTCTCAGTCCGACTGAGACATGGCCGCTGCGCCGCAGAGCGAATAGAGGATCCGAGCGCCGACGTTGGCGTCCCACTCGCTGTCACCCGACGGGGCCGGGCAGACCTCCACGAGGTCAAATCCGACGATCGTCCGCCCGGATCGCGCCAGAGCCAGCAGGATCGCTCGGGCCTCGTTGAACCCCAGCCCGCCGGGCACTGGGGTGCCGGTGTGCGGGCAGAGCGACGGATCCAGGCCGTCGATATCGAAACTGACCCAGACGTGCTCGGGCAGTTCGTCGATCACGCCCTGGACCAGAGCGTTCAGCGCCTCCCCGTTCGAGCGGCGCTCGTGCCAGTCGGCATCGAACCAGCATCGCACGCGTCCGCCCGACGAGCGCGCGGCCTCGGCTTCGCGCTCGCCGTAGTCGCGGATGCCGACCTGGACGATCCGTTCGACGCCGGGCGCGTGCTGGAGCACGTTGCGCATCACGCTGGCGTGGGACCACTCGAAGCCCTCGTAGGCCACGCGAAGGTCCAAGTGCGCATCGAACTGGAGCACACCGAGGGGGCCGGCGTGCTCTGCCGCCGCGCTGATGCCCCCGAACGCCACGCTGTGCTCGCCACCGACGACGCCCGGGATCTTGCCAGCATCGAGGATCCGCCCGACCTCCCGCGAGACGAAGCTGTTCATCCACTCGCAGGCGGAACCGATCTCGCTCAGCGAGTCTTCGTCGCCAGGGCCCGCCCCGCCCCGCTCGACGATGGGCACCGCCAGCTCGCGCGCACGCACGCTGATGTCGCGCACCTCGACCGACTCCTCCTCCATGAAGATGCCCGCTTCCCAGGGCTTTCCGAACAGGTGGTCGAGCAGATCAACCTGGGCGGACGCCTCGCGGATCGCTCCGGGGCCCTTCGCGCAGCCGTGGCCGTAGGAGACTGTCGCGTCGAACGGGACCGGCAGCAGGACGACGCGGGCCTGCTCCCGCGAATGCGGCAGGCCGAACACACCATCGCCCGGCGCCGCTGGCGCATCGGGGTCGAAGTTCATGGGAGACGATCGTACCCGGGCTCGCGCCGACTCAGCCCTGGGCGGCTTCCGACTCGTCCGGGGCAGGGGGCGTCGCGATCAGGACGAGACGCTCGCGGCTCGAGACGACCACGCCACCGGGCTGCTCGATCGTGATCGCGAACATCGTCGGGCCGGTCGGGGACAGCTTCGGGTCGATCTCGACGATCGCGTTGCCGTCCGCGTCGATGTCGAAGACTCCGCCGTCGATCGGCGTGGCGTCGCTCTGTGAGGGATCGAAGATCCAGAGCTGGTACTGCTCGACGCTCGGGTCGTTCACCGGGAGGCCGGAGAATCGCATGTACCCCTCGTCGCGCTCCTGGCTCCAGATCGCTTCGCCACCGATCGCCGAGGATTCGAGTTCGCCCAGGCCCTGCCACTTCCACTGCACGCGCTGCGCGTCGCTGGTGAGAAGATTGCCGAGCTTCGTGTTGAGGTCCGGAGCAGAGGCGGGCCACCAAGCTATCGCTGCCAGCGCGATTGCGGCGGCCGCAGCGAGCCAGGCGAGCCCGGCGCTGGAGTTTCTGTCGGGGCCGATCCGCCCGGCGATCGCCGGCTCGGAGCGGGTCGGGGCAGGCTGCGGAGCGGGCTCGGTCCGAGCGTCCACGGCGCGGGTGCGCATCACCGAGTCGGCGCTGGTCTGGATCGCAGCCGCGAGTGATTCGGGCAGCGGCTCATCGCTCGAGTGGGCGATCGCTTCCTCTTCTGCGATGTAGAACAGGTCGAGCGCCGCGGCGGTGAGTTCGAAGGGCTCCGTGGAGAGGTCGGCCGCGGCACGGGCAGCGAGTGTGTCGAACTCCCGCTCTTCCTCGAGCGCGAGGTCGCACAGCGCCTTGCCGGCGAGCAGCTCAGAGAGCCGATCCGGGTTGTACGCGCCCGACGCGGTCACGAGGCGACCTCCTCTTTCGAGGTTCCAAGAAGTTCACGGACACGGATGAGCCCACGTCTCGCGTGGGTCTTCACGGTCCCCAATGGCATTCCGGTCGCCGCGGCGATCTTCTCGTGCGACAGACCGTGGTAAATCGATAGGCGCAGGACCCGTTGCTGATCCTGGCTGAGTTCGTTGAGCGCGTTTGCCGCCTTCTGGGCTTCCTCGCTCAGTTCCGCACCACCGACGGGCTGTTCTGCCGTCCTGGCGTCGCCCTCCACGATCGCCTCTGACTTGGGCTCTCGCTTGACCTTCCGGTTCCGGTCGATCAGGCGACGGCGAGCGATCATCGAGACGAACGTGGCTTCTCCGGCGACCTCCGGGTCGAAGCGAGCGGCGCTCTTCCAGAGATCGAGGAAGATCTCCTGTACGGCGTCTTCTGCGTCCGCCTGTGTCGAAGAGAAGCGCCTCGCGAGCGACCACACGAGACCTCCGTAGGCGTCGAGCACCTCGCGGACCGAATCTCGGTCGCCGGCTGCAACTCGTTGGAGGAGAGTGAGTTCCACGTTCAGGCCCGGTTCCTCTTCCCGTCAGTGTAGTCCCCGGGCGTTCGTTCCGCTTTCCGTTCCGATTCATTTGACGCGCGTCGCGCGAGGCGGCCGGGGGTGGACCCCAGCCGCCCGCGAGCGCGTCGCCCCGGAATTACTCGGGCAGGAGCACGGTGTCGATCACGTGGATCACACCGTTGGTGGCCTCGACGTCCGTCGCGATGACGTTCGCCATGGCCTTGTCGTTGCCGATGCGGACGGTGCCGTCCTTGACCTTGATGCGGAAGGTCTGACCGGCGAGCGTGGCGCTGCTCTCGGTCATGCCTACGACCTGCTCGGCGCGGACGTCGCCGGCGATGACGTGGAACTTGAGGATCTGCTGGAGCTGGCCGATGTTCTCCGGCTTCAGCAGCGTCTCGACCGTGCCCTCGGGGAGCTTGGCGAAGGCCTCATCGGTCGGCGCGAAGACGGTGAAGGGGCCGTCGCCCTTGAGGGCCTCGACCAGACCGGCGGCCTGGATCGCGGCGGCCAGGGTGTTGAACTTCCCGGCTTCGACAGCGGTGTCGATGATGTCCAGTTTCTCGTCCGAGTACGCGGCCTTCGTGACGTTAGCGTTCTTGTCGCCGCAGCTGGCCCAGGCAACACCGGCGGTGGTGAGGGCGAGAATCGAGGCCGTAGCGATACCCTTGGCAAACTTCATGAGTGCTCTCCTTACAGTGATCTGATTCGTGTTCGTGCGTTCGTGCTGAGCGGAGCTATCGGGTGCCCACCCAGTGTTTCAGGTGGCTTCGGGGGCACTCGAAACCCGGATTCATCGGATCCGCGCAGTTTCTGGCGCAGGCCCCCGGATCGGGCCTGGGGCGCTCCAATCGCGTGCCCTCAGTCCAGGCGCCGGACCGTCCGCTCGCTCCGATCGACCACGATCCCGAAAACGCGGACCGTCTCGCTCCAGCGTTCGAGCGCCAGGCCCCGCTCGCGATCGAACCATCGCTCAATCGTTCGCTCGCTTTTGGAGGCCGAGAGGTCTGTGCGGAATACCTCGCGCACCAGGAACCCGGTGATCGTCTCGTCGACGAACTCGATCTCCTGCTCGCCGAGCGCCTCGAGATCGACGACACCCGTGCCCGATGCCCGGACGCTCTGCGGATCGGTGATCCGCGGGAGGCGCATCGCCAGTTCGGTCCGCTCGCTCCGGCCGGGAGGCATCGACGATCCGAAGACGAGCGGGCCGGGCGTCATCTCCACGACCAGTCCGCGATCGTGCTTGACGAGGCGCTCCACCCGGACATCGCCGGCCTCATCAAACGCCAGCGTCTTCTCTTCCACCGGATCCGGATCGTCACCGATGAACACGACGACCGACGCCGAGCCGGGCCCGTCCCTCGTCCAGCGCTCGACCAGGATCTCACCGGCGCGATCGCCCGCGAGGATCTCGAAGGAGATCTCGAACTCCGGGACTCCCTCACCAAGCTGGGGATAGGCATCGAGCGCCGCCAGCGGGGGGGCGTCGGCGGACAACTCCCCGAGCGTGAACGCGTCAGAAGGCGTCGGAGCCCGGTGCGCACAGGCACCCAGCCCGAAGAGGGCCGCGCAGAGGCAGAAGACCAGTCGCGTGCGAGCATCGCCCATGATCCCGCAGACTAGGCGAATTCGATCTCCGGAGCCCTGACCTGAAGGCACCCGATATAGACTCTCGCCCATGCGAGGACGCCTCGGCCAATCTCTGCTCGGCGTTGCGACGGCAAGCGCCGCCCTCGCGACGCTGTGCGCCTGCCAGAACCGCAACGGGCTCAACACGGCGGGGGCATCCTCAAACGCCAACTCGGTGTTCGAGATCTTCTCGCCGCCCTCCCCCGCCGAAGCCGCGGCGTGGGCCGTCGATCCCTACGACTCCGACAAGCGCTACCGGGGCATGCTGCTCCTGGCCAACGCTCCGTGGGGTGGCGAAGAGGTCTATGTCCGCCTGTACGAGGTCGCGATCGACGACGAGGACGCCAACGTCCGCGCCGCCGCGATCCGGGGCCTCTCGATGCACGGCGGTCCCGAACACGCCCCCCGGATCGCCCGCGAGCTTTCGCGGGGCTCCCGCCTGTTGCGCTGGGAGGCCGCCCGCGCGTTGCAGCGCCTGCACAACCCCGTCGTCGTTCCGGACCTGCTCCAGGCCCTCGATCAGCCCAACCTCGACGGCACGCAGGGCGAGGAGGAGCCGTCGGTCCGCTCTGCCGCCGCGCACGCGCTCGGGCAGTACGCCCAGACGCGCGTGCTCGACGGGCTCATTGCGTCCCTGAGTGATCGTCACCTGTCGGTGAATCGCGCGGCGGAGCAATCGCTGCAGACGCTCACCGGGCAGGACTTCGGGTTCGACGGGCGCGCGTGGGTCGCGTGGAAGAACAACGCGAGCGACCCGTTCGCCGGGCAGATCCCCTACGAGTACCCCATTTTCGAGCGGGGCCGGCGCGGGCTCGAATGGGTTCTGCCGTTCATGAGGCCGCCCAACGAGATCGCATCCTCTCCAGCCGGTATGCCCGATCCCCTGGCGCCGGATAGCGACGGATCGGCCGGCGACGGCGGCTGATCGGTCCGATTCCTTCCACATGCGAGCAGTTCGATTCGAGGGGTCCGATAAGGGCGTCGTGATGAGCGGTGCGCAGGCCGAGCCGGCCTGCCCGGAGGGCTACGCCATCATCCGCCCGACGCGCGTTGGCATCGGCGCCAGCGATCGCGCGATCGCCGCGTCGACCAACGGGCACCCCGCGATCACGCTCGGGCGCGAGTTCGTGGGCGTCGTCGAGGAAGTCGCGCCGGCATCCGGACACGCCAGCCGGGGCAAGGACTTCGTCGGCAAGCGCGTCGTCGGCTCGGTCACCGTCGTCTGCGGCAAGTGCGATATGTGCACCGGCGGGCTGTCGAACCACTGCCGCGAGCGCAAGATCCTCGGCGTCCGAGGGATCGACGGCTGCTTCGCCGATGCCTTCGCGCTCCCGATCTCGAACCTGCACGTCGTCCCCGACGCCGTCGACGACGACGCCGCCGTGTTCGCCGAGCCGCTCGCCGCGGCGGTGCAGGCGATGCACCACGTGCGCATCGAGGGCAAGCCGTTCATCACGATCCTCGGCGACGGGCCGGTAGGACTGCTGAGCGCGCAGCTGTTCTCGAGGCTCAACGCGTCGGTGCGTCTGATCGGCCACCACGAATCGAAGCTCGCGATCGCGGAGCGCTGGGGCGTCAAGCACCGCGCGGCCTCCGAGGTCGGGCGGCGCGCCGACCAGGACGTGGTCGTTGACTGCAGCGGGTCGTCGGGCGGTCTGGAGCTCGCGCTGCAGCTCGTGCGCCCGCGCGGCACCGTGGTGCTCAAGTCGCGCGCCATGGCGCGTGAATCATCGCCCCGCGTCGACGTGCGACCGATCGTCGAGCACGAGATCCAGCTCGTGGGCTCGCGTTGCGGGCCTATCCCCGAGGCGCTACGCCTGCTCGAACGGGGCGAGGTCGACGTCACCAGCCTCATCTCCCGCAGGTCGACGCTCGATCGGGCGATCGACGCCATCCGCGCCTCGGGTGAGGCCGGCTCGATCAAGGTCCTGATGGACGTCTGAGCCCCGTTCCTCGTCCGAAAGCCGGCCCCCCGGATCCCCAAAGACAAGGCGAAGGAGGCACGATCCCGTGCGCAATATCCTCGCCATCCTGCTGCCGCCCGTTGCCGTGCTGAGCTGCGGCAAGGCCTTCCAGGCGCTCCTGAGCATCCCGCTCACGCTGATGTTCTGGATTCCGGGGATCGTCCACGCGCTCTTCGTGGTGCACAGCTACCACGCCGACCAGCGTGCCGATCGCGTGATCCGAGCGATGCGAACGCCCGTCGTCGCCTGAGGCGCCGCGGCTATCCAATGTTGACGATGCCGGCGAGCACGAGGCTCCCCAGCACCACGCACAGCGCGATGCGGTACCAGCCGAACGCGTGCAGCCCGTGGCGCGTCAGGAACGCGACCAGCCACTTCACGGCCAGCGCCGCGCTGAGCGTCGCGACGCCGATGCCGATGATCACCGGCATCACGCCGAGAGTCTCGATGAACGTGGGTTGCCCCGAATCGCGCGCCTCGAGAATGTCCCGGCCCAGCTTGTAGACGCACGCGCCGCCGAGCGTGGGCAGCCCGAGCAGGAAGCTGAACTCGGCCGCCTCCTTGGGCTTGAGCCCGAGCAGCGTGCCCCCTGCGATCGTCATCATCGAACGCGACGTGCCGGGCCACATCGCGACGCACTGGAACATGCCGATGCCGAAGGCGTGCTTCCAGGTGAGATCGTCGATGCCGAACTCGCCCTTCTCTCTCAGCGCCTCGCGCTCGGATTCGGGAGTTTCGGGATCTACGTGCGCGTGCGCGAGACGCTCGCCGCGCTTCCGGCGCCAGCGATCGAGCCAAATCATCCAGATGCCGCCGAGGAACAGCGCCGCGAGCACCGGCCACGTCGAGAACAGGTTCGTCTCGATGATGTCGTTCAGCAGCACCCCGAGCACCGCTGCCGGCATGAAAGCCACCAGCAGGTTGATCAGCAGCTTCCGGCCGGCGGCGTCCTTCCCGGCGAGCCCCCGCAGCATCTGCACGACGCGCTGCCAGTAGAGCCCGAGCACCGCGAGGATGGCCCCGCCCTGGACGACGATGTTGAAGGTGTCGACCGCGCTCTTGGTCTCCGGCTCATCGAGCCCCAGCAGCGCCGACACGAGGATCAGGTGCCCCGTCGAGCTGATCGGGAGGTACTCGGTGATGCCTTCGGTGAGGCCGAGGATTACTGCTTGCCACCACTCCATCGCGTGAGACCGTCCTCCGGGTGCGCTGCCGTTGCCCTAGGGCATCGGCCATTCACGGGGCCGGGATCATCGAACGCGGCGAAGCGGAGATCAAGCCTGTCCCAGCATCTTCACCAGACCCTTGAGCGTGGGGGGCTTGCCGTACATCAGGACGCCGATCCGGAAGATCTTGGCGCTCGCCCAGACGAGGACGACCGTCGAAACGATTCCGACGACCAGCGTCGCGCCCACCTCCCACATCGGTGGCGGGTCCGCGGGGTTGCCGACCCGCATCGACATGACGAACGGTGTCGCCGGGGGCACGAAGCTGATGATCTTGGTCACGAGGCTGTTGGCGTCCTGCATGGCGGCGAAGATGCCGAGGTAGATGAACAGGAACGCCACGCCGAACACGGGGCCCTGCATCGCCTGAGCCTCGCGCATCTCGTTCACGCTCGAGCCGATCGCCGCGAAGATCGCGGCGTACATGAAGTAGCCGATCAGGAAGTACGCCGAGAGCAGCACCAGCGTCAGCGGGGTGATCAGCTCCAGCATGTCGAACTGCTGCGCCGCCAGGAGGCCGAAGCCCCCGTAGACCGCGAGCACAGAGAACCCGACGAACGCCTGACCCAGGATCTTCCCGGTCATGAGCTCGACCGGCGAGATGCCCGAAAGGAGCAGTTCCATCACTCGGGAAGACTTCTCCTCGACCGTGCTCATGAGCAGATACCCGGAGCCGGTGAAGATCGCGATCATCAGGATCATGATCGACGCGAGCGGGAAGATTATCTCCGCGTTGTCGCCGGACTCGGCGACGCCCGATTCGGTGATCGTGATCCGGTCGGACCGCGGGCGCAGTGAAATCTGTCGAACCTGCTCGCGATCGATCTGGGCGACGGCGTACCGCTCGCCCACAACGGCCTCCTGCGCGCCGTCGACGAGCTGGTCGGCGATCTGATCCTTCAGTCTCTGCGTCGCGAACAGCTCGAACCGGACGACGGCCGACTCGTCCTCGACGATGTCTTCAGGGAAGACGTACAGCGCCAGGATGTCGCCGCTCAGGATGCGATCGCGAAAGCTGTCGGGGTCGGTATCGGCGGGGAGGCGCTCGACGCTGACCTGCGCGACCGGCGCGACCGCGGTCTCGGCGATCTGTCTGAGCTGCTCGTCCGAGGTCGGGATGGCGTCGCCGAGGGGGTTCGCGGCTTTCGCTCGCGCGATGTTCCGCAGGATCCTCTCTTCGCGCCGTTTCTCCTGGTACTCAGGGACGAAGTACGCCTCGAGGTTGTCGACGACCGATTCGCCGGGCGTGCGATCGATGACCGCGACCGTTCCTTCTGCGCCCTCCTGGTCGCCCTCGAGGATGCCGGATCCGAGGGCGAAGCCGAGGATGACGTAGAAGACGACCGGGATCAGGAATGTCGCGACCAGGAACGCGGGCGTCAGGAACGTCGACTTGAACTCGCGTGTCGCGGTAACCAGGACCTTACGCATCGCTCGCCTCCTCGCTGTCCCCACCGGCGCCGCTCAGCTGCTCGCGCAGGATGTCCTCGCTGTCTCCCGGGTCCACGAGCTGGACGAACACGTCTTCCAGCGTGGCGCGCCTGAGCTCGACGCGGCGCACCGGGCCGCCGTTCATGATGGTCTGCATGATCTGCTGCGGGTCGGCGCCCTCCTCGAGGTGGGCCTCGAGAACGCCGGATTCATCGGTGGTGATCACCGAACGCACGCCCGGCACGCCCTCGACGCGCCCGAACAGCTGGCCGTTGGACGAGCCGTCGCCCATGGGCTCGACGACGACGGTCTTGGGGTCGAACTCGGCGCGGATCTGGTCGATCGTGCCGTCGAGCACCTTCTTGCCCTTGTTGATCATGAACACGCGATCGCAGAGCTGCTCGGCCGAGAAGAGCACGTGCGTCGAGAAGATGATCGTGCGCCCCTCGTCGTGCAGTTCGGTGATCAGGCGGCGCAGCAGGCGGGCGTTGACGGGGTCGAGGCCGCTGAACGGCTCGTCGAGGATGATCAGGTCGGGGTCGTGGATGACCGCAGCGAGGAACTGGATCTTCTGCTGCATGCCCTTGGAGAGCTCCTGGCACTTCTTCTTGCGTACCTCTGGGAGCTCGACCTTTTCCAGCCAGTCGTCGATCCGCTTTGAGAGGTCCTTGCCGCTGAGCCCTTTGAGGTTGCCCAGGTACGTGAGGAAGTCGACGACCTTCATCTTGCGATAGACGCCGCGCTCTTCGGGCAGGTAGCCGATGCGGTCCTTCGATTCGATCGCGGTCGACTTGCCCAGCACGCTGAGCTTGCCGGCGTCGGGGTAGAAGATCGACATGACCATGCGGATGGTCGTGGTCTTCCCGGCCCCGTTCGGACCCAGGAAGCCGCACAGGCTGCCTTCGGGGACGTCGAGGTGGAGGTCGTTGACCGCCACCTTGTCCCTGAAGCGCTTGGTCACGCCCTCGATGTGTATCGCCGATGCTGTCATCTGCAGCGCCCTCCCACGGGTGTATTTCCGTGCGATTCTACAACTGTGAACTGCGCCGGTTTCATCTCGGACGCCGACGGGTCCAAGAATACCGCCCAGAAGCCGGTGGGATTACCCAGATTGCAATTCATCCTTTCATCCGGATTAACGGATGATATACTCCTGCCTCTTCGACTCAGGATTGGAGCCTACCCCCCGACATGCCCTCTGCCTTCGCCGAACATCTCCGGAAGCGGGTCCTCGTCCTCGACGGCGCCATGGGCACGTCGATCTACGAGCATGATCTGGATCTCGAGACCGACTACTGCGGCTGCGAGAACTGCACGGACATCCTGGTCCGCACCCGTCCAGATGTCATTGGGGAGATCCACGAGGAGTTTCTGCGCGTCGGCGCCGATTGCGTGGAAACAGACTCGTTCGGAGCCAACACGCTTGTCCTGAGCGAGTTCGACATGGCGGGCGACGCATACGAGTTGTCCAAGCTCGCCGCCGAGGTCGCCCGGGACGCCTGCGACAAGCACTCCACCAGCGACAAGCCCCGTTTCGTGATGGGCTCGATGGGCCCGGGCACGAAGCTCGTCACCCTGGGCAACACCACATGGGACGAGATGCTCGCGTCGTACAAGGCCTCGGCGCTCGGTCTGATCGACGGCGGCACCGACACGTTCCTCATCGAGACCTGCCAGGATCTCCACCAGGTGCGCTGCGCGCTGACGGCGTGCATGGACGCGCTCGACGAGAGGGGCAAGTCACACGAAGACATCCCGCTGATGGTCAGCGTCACCATCGAGCAGATGGGCACGATGCTTCTGGGCACGAGCATCGAGGCCGCTGCCGCGGCGCTGAAGCAGTTCCCGATCCTCTCGCTGGGCCTCAACTGCGCGACAGGCCCGACGGAGATGAGCGAATACATCCAGTGGCTCGGGAAGCACTGGGGCAGGCACGTGACCGTGTACCCCAATGCTGGGCTGCCCGTGCTCGTCGAGGGGCGCACGGAATACCCGCTCAAGCCCGGGCCGTTCACCGAAGCGCTCGAGAAGTTCATCGAGCACGACGGCGTCGGCCTCGTCGGCGGATGCTGCGGCACAACGCCCGAGCACATCGCGCAGCTCGCCGAGATGGTCGGCGACCGTGCTCCCACGGCGCGCAGCGTCGAGCGCCAGTCGCCGTCGGTCACGAGCCTGTTCTCGCCGGTCGACTACCGCCAGGAGAATTCGTTCCTCATCGTGGGCGAGCGCCTGAACGCCTCTGGCTCGCGCAAGTTCAAGCGCCTGCTCGAAGAGGAGAACTGGGACGAGATCATCTCGCTGGCCCGCGAGCAGGTGCGCGACGGCTCGAACGTGCTGGACATCAACGTCGATTACGCCGGTCGCGACAACGCCCGCGACATGCGCGAGATCGTGCACCGCGTCGTGCGTCAGGTCGACGCGCCGCTGATGCTCGACTCGACGCAGATCGCGACCATCGAGGCGGGCCTCAAGCTCAGCTCAGGCAAGTGCATCATCAACAGCGCCAACTTCGAGGACGGCGAGGAGAAGTTCGACCAGTTCTGCCGCCTGACCAAGCGGTTCGGCGCGGCGCTGGTGATCGGGTCGATCGACGAGGACCCCGAGGCCGCGATGGCCCGCACGGCCGATCGCAAGTTCTCGATCGCCAAGCGGGCGTTCGAGCGCGCGACGCAGATGCACGGGCTCGACCCCGCCGACATCATGTTCGACCCGCTGGTGCTGCCGATCTCGACGGGCATGGACGACGACCGGCGGAGTGCGCTCGAACTCGTCGAGGGCACGCGGCGCATCAGCCAGGCCTTCCCCGAATGCCAGATCACCTGCGGCCTCTCGAACTGCTCGTTCGGGCTCAAGCCCGCGGCCAGGGTGGTGCTCAACTCTGTGTTCCTTCACGAACTCATGGAGGCCGGCCTGACCAGCGCGATCGTCCACGCCTCGAAGATCATCCCGCTGGCCAAGATCCCCGAGGACCAGGCGGGCGCCGCGCTCGATCTCATCTACGACCGGCGGGCCGAGTCCGCCGGCGGCACCGGGCTCCCCGAGGGGATCACCGACGAGTCGTTCGACCCGCTCCAGGCGTTCATCGAGCTGTTCAAGGACGTCGAAGACGTCGCGTCGCTCTCGGCGCACAAGGGCGAGCGCACGCTCGAAGAGCAGATGCGCGACCACATCATCGACGGTGAGAAGCAAGGGCTCGAGACCTGTCTCGACGAGGCCATGCAGACCTACGCGCCGCTGCAGATCATCAACGAGCACCTGCTCGACGGCATGAAGACCGTCGGCGAGTTGTTCGGTTCCGGCCAGATGCAGCTGCCCTTCGTGCTGCAGTCGGCCGAGGTGATGAAGAAGGCCGTGGCGCACCTCGAGCCCTACATGGAGAGGGTCGAGGGCGAGACCAAGGGCTCAATCGTGCTGGCGACCGTCAAGGGCGACGTGCACGACATCGGCAAGAACCTTGTGGACATCATCCTTTCCAACAACGGCTACACGGTGCACAACATCGGCATCAAGCAGCCGCTCTCGAACATCCTCGAGGCATGGAAGGACACCGAGGCCGACGCCATCGGCCTCAGCGGGCTGCTGGTCAAGAGCGTGAACGTGATGGAGGAGAACCTCAAGGAGCTCAACGAGCTCGGGCACACCGTGCCGGTGATCCTGGGCGGCGCGGCGCTCACCCGCCACTACGCCGAGGGCTACCTGCGCTCCACTTACGACGGCTCGCTCTACTACGGCAAGGACGCGTTCGAAGGCCTCCGGCTCATGGACCTGCTCACCACCGGGCGGACCGCCGAGATCGACGCAGAGATCGACGAGCGCACCGCCAAGCGCACCGCGGCCGAAGAGGTGGTCGCGCAGTCCCGCGCCAAGCAGGCAACGCAGCAGGACGAGTTCGCGGCGTCGAAGGCCGACGGCGCGGGGGTTGCCGTGCTCGAGCGTTCCGACATTGCCACCGACATCGGCGTTCCCGAGGCGCCGTTCTGGGGCACGCGCGTGGTGGAGGGCCTGGATCTCGACGAGATCTACCCGTTCATCAACCCCGTCGCGCTGTTCAGGGGCCAGTGGCAGTTCAAGAAGGGCGCCAAGAGCGACGACGAGTACCAGGCGATGCTCGAGGACGAGGTGCACCCCGTCTTCGACCGACTGAAGAACCAGTGCAAGGGCGACGGGCTGCTCCAGCCGCGACTCGTGTACGGCTACTTCCCCGTCCAGTCGTCGGGCAACGACCTGCTCGTCTTCGATCCCGATGATCATGATCGTGAGATCGAGCGCTTCACGTTCCCGCGCCAGGCAGGCAAGAAGCGCCTGTGCATCAGCGACTTCTTCCGCAGCGTGGAGTCCGGCGAGAAGGACGTCCTGGGGCTGAGCTGCGTGACGATGGGCCCGAAGGTGAGCGAGGTGGCCAAGCGCCTGTTCGAGGGCGACGACTACACCGAGTACCTCTACCTCCACGGCATGGGCGTCGAGACCGCAGAGGCGCTGGCCGAGTTGTGGCACAAGCGGATGCGCGCAGAGCTGGGTATCTCCGGCGACGACTCCCCGAAGATCAAGGACCTGTTCCGCCAGCAGTACCGGGGCTCGCGCTACTCGCCGGGCTACCCAGCGTGCCCGGACATGAGCGACCAGGACATCATCTGGAGGTTGATCGATCCCACACGCATCGGCTGTGTGCTGACCGAGAACCACCAGATCGACCCGGAGCAGTCGACGAGCGCGTTCGTCGTGCACCACCCCGAGGCCAAGTACTTCAACGTCTGAGCGGACCGGCTCGTACCATTGGGGCATGAGCAGGACCCTCGCCGGATTGATCGCGCTGGCGCTGTGCGCCTCTGTCGAAGCCCGCCCGCCCGTCGAACGCCCGCACCCCAAGCTGCGCGTCATCGGCACGGTGCAGGACGGGGGCCTGCCCCACACCGCCTGCAGGTGCGAGCGCTGCGAGTGGACACGGGCGGCGCCCGAGCGGGCGCGATACGTCGCGTCGCTCGCGCTGATCCTCCCCGACGCCGATCTCGCGGCGCCGCCCAAGGTGTTCCTCGTCGACTGCACGCCCGACCTCACCGAGCAGCTCGGTCTGCTCGGCGACACGATGCGCCCGGCAGGGCAGCTCTCCGGGCCGGTCGACCGCTCGCCGATCGACGGCGTCTTCCTCACCCACGCCCACATCGGCCACTACCTGGGACTCGCGCACCTGGGCTTCGAGGTCGTCCACACCCAGGGGGCGCTCACGTACTGCACGCCCCGCATGGCGGAATTCCTGCGCACGAACGGGCCCTGGTCGCAGCTCGTGAAGTTTGGCAACATCGAGATCTCAGAGCTCGCGCCGGGCGCGACCGTCGAGATGGAGTGGGGGGTGCGCGTGACGCCGATTGCGGTGCCACACCGCGACGAATTCAGCGACACCGTGGCGTTCCGCTTCGCCGGACCGGAGCGCACGGTGCTGTACATGCCCGACACCGAGCCCTTCGAGCGCTGGCCGGAGGCGTACGGGAGCCTGGAGCGGATCCTGGACGACCCCGAGCATCCGGTTGACGTGTTCCTCGTCGACGCGACGTTCTATTCGCTCGATGAGTTGCCCAATCGCCACGTGAGCGCGATCGGGCACCCGCTCGTGGTCGACACGATGGACCGGCTGCAGGATCGGGTGCGATCGGGCGATCTCGAGGTCTGGTTTACGCACCTGAACCACTCGAATCCCGCGCTCCTCCCCGACTCAGAGGAACTGGCCGAGATCCTCCGCCGCGGGTTCCGGGTTGCCCGGGAGATGCACGAGATCGGGCTCTAGCAAGTCGCAAGCGGCGGCGGGTCAATGAGAGATGTTGTCCCACGGGCCGGCGACGGCCGCACCCGTCGGCGGCAGTGCGTTCTGATTGTTGCCGTTGACGTCGTTGAGCTGCGGGCCGCCGTTGAGGGCAAAGGTGTTCCGGACCACCACGTTACGGTTGTCGTCCATCGTGACGCCGTGGCCGCCGTTCTGGGTGATTGCGTTGCCCTCGATCCGGCAGCCCTCGAACACGCGGATCCCCGCCTCCGTCCCGACGCCGTCGCCGTTGTCGGTCACCATGTTGTCGATGATGTGGCACTGGTTGTCAGCGTAGATCCCGTGATTGCCGTTGATCCGGATCGTGCAGCCGTTGATCTTGGTGCGCGAGAACGCGCTGATCCCGCGATCGCCGTTCTTGTCGACGGTGCACCGCGCGATCGTGACACCCTGGCCGGTGGTCACGATGCCGTGGACGCTGTTGGCGCTCACCACGCAGTCGAGGACCGACGCGCCCTCGGGCACCACAAGCCCCGAGAGCGAATTCTCACCGATGGCACACGAACGCACGATCGAGCCGCTCACGCCGGAATTGAAGGGGTCTTCGATGAACACGCCCCCGCCGGAGTTCATGTTCGCGACGCAGTCGTTCAGGATGAAAGCGCCGTTGTCGCCACCGAAGCCGAGCTTGAAGCCGATATCCTGATTCTCGGTCGCCCTGCAGGTTTCATATGTAACCTGGCCGATCCCCTCGAACCCGGCGCCCGCGCAGCCCGTCGCCTCACAGCTGATGAACGTGCAGTCGTAGCGGACGTTGAACCCATCGCCGCTCCCGGTCGTTCCGTCGGCGAGCGTATTCGCCGCCTTGCACGCTTCGAACGACGAGTCCTGGTTCGCCTCGAAGCCCGTGCCCCGATCGACGCGCGACACGCACCGCACGACGCGCGACGTGCTGCCCACGGAATAGCCCTCCGCACCGTTCGACGAGCTCGAGCATCCCTCGAGCACCGATGCGTTGGTCGCGAACCCTCTCTGCCCGTTCGAGATCGCGGCGCAGTCGACGAATCGCGTCTCGCCCGACGAGATGAACCCGTCCGTCCCGTTTCCCTGCCCGAGGCTCCCCCGAACGGTCGAGCCTCCGGGCGCCAGCACGCCGACCGTCCCGTTGCCCTCGGCGATGCAGTCGATGATCGAGCAGCCGAGCCCGGACGGCGCAGCGGCGCTCGCACCCCCGACGATCCCCTGGAGTCCGTTGAAGCTGGCGCGGCACCCCGTGATCAGACCCTTGCTGCCGATCCAGAAACCCTGCGATCCGTTGTCGTTTGCAACGCACGCCTCGATGTGGGCGTCGACTCCGGCCTGGAGCCCGAGAAGCCCGTTGGACGACATCCGGCATCCCGACAGGACAACACTGTCGCCCGCGGTGATGCCGTTCTCCGTGTTCGCCAGCGCCGTGCAGTCGGACACGATCGACGCGTCGCCGGTTCGGATCCCCTCGTACCCATTGAACGTGGCCTCGCACCGTTCGAGCACCATCTGCCCGAACGAGTACACGCCACGCCAATCGTTGCCCGTTGCGACGCAGTCCCGAACGACACTCCGAAGACCGACGACGATGCCTGATGCGGTGTTGTCCGAGGAGCGGCACCGGATCACCAGGCTGTCGCTGCCCGTCGAGATCCCGTCGGCCAGCACCGTCCCGTCGTGAAGGCCCATCACGATGCAGTCACTCACGATTGCCCCGTTCAACACATCGACCCCCGAACCGGCGTTGAAAAGCGAGACGCACCGCGAGACCCGGCAATTGAACCCACCCCGGATGCCATCGGACCGGCATTCCGAGACGTACAGGTCTTCGAACTCGCTCGAGAGGCAGAAGAACGAAGCGCTGAACACACCGTGTTCCCAGTGGCGCAGGTTGCCGTTGGACACTTTCAGGGCGAGGCCGGACGGCGAGCCGAGCACGGCTATCCCGTCGAGCGAATCAGACGCCCCGACGAGCGAGAACCCGTTGAGGTCGATCGTGACGTTGTCGGCGTTGATCCCGATCCCGTTCTTGCCGCTCTCCCCGGCGAGGTTGCCCGTCAGGTAGTAAGAGCCGGATTGATCGATGTGGTAGGTGTTCGTCGCGTTGCCGGGCGTCGTGTCGGGGCCGATCGGGATGCGCGGCTCGACGGTGTCGAGGTCCTTCATCGTCGGGGCGACCGGCCCCACCGGAGGAGCGAGCTCCCCGGCGCGAGCGCCGAATGCGACCACGAAGGCAATTGAGAATCCGGACAGCAGCGGGTGTGCGCAGCGCATGGGGGCCTCCCTTTGAGAACGATCGAACGAATGCCCGCCGCCGGCTTCTGGGCCGTCGGCGGCCCTCCCCTGGTCGTGCGTCTTGTGGCGACGCCACACCCCAAGCGAGGGAGCCCGCCGGACCACGCCACCGCGTTTCGGTATTTCCGCCCGCCCGCCGCCGCGTGATATCTTGGCCCCCCTCATGCCCGACGCTCAGGCCACCCAGTCGCCCCCGCAGGCGGTCGTCGACGACCTCCGCGCCCGGGATCAGATCCACCAGACGACCGATGACGAGGCCATCGTCGCGCACCTCGCTTCGGCGCGGCGCCTCTACTGCGGGTTCGACCCCACGGCAGACTCGCTGACGATCGGCAACCTCGTTCCGATCATGCTCCTTCGGCGCTTCCGGATGTTCGGGCACGCGCCCGTCGTGCTCATGGGCGGCGCCACCGGGCGGATCGGCGACCCCTCCGGCAAGGACGCCGAACGCACCCTCCAGACCGAGGATCAGGTCGAGGCGAACATCGCCGCCCAACGCCTGATCTTCGAGCGCCTGCTCGGGGGCGAGGTCGAGATCGTCAACAACTACGACTGGTTCCGCGAGATCGGCTTCATCGAGGCGCTGCGCGACTTCGGCAAGCACTTCAGCGTCAACGAGATGATCCGGCGCGACTCGGTCCGGAACCGCCTCGAGCGCGAGGGACAGGGCATCAGCTTCACCGAGTTCAGCTACATGCTCCTGCAGGCCTACGACTTCCTCCACCTGTACCGCCGGAGCGGCGTCACGCTCCAGTGCGCCGGCGCCGACCAGTGGGGCAACATCGTCAGCGGCGTCGACCTCATCCGGCGCGACCAGGGCCACGACGACGACGGCAAGCCGCTGTCGTTCGGCCTCACGGCGCCCCTCCTGACCAAGGCCGATGGCGGCAAGTTCGGGAAGACCGAATCCGGCGCGATCTGGCTCAGCCACAAGCGCCCGAGCGGCGAGCCGGGGACCTCCCCCTACGCCTACTACCAGTTCTGGCTCAACTCGACCGACGACGACGTGCGCAAGTACCTGCTGATCTTCTCCGATCGGTCGCCCGCCGAGATCAACGCGCTGTGCGACGCCCACCAGGCAGAGCCCCACAAGCGCGAAGCCCAGCGGGCGCTCGCGCGCGAGGCCACGGCGCTTCTGCACGGCGACAGCGCGATGCAGCAGGCGGAAGATGCGGCCAGAGCGCTGTTTTCGGGCGACGTGGCCCACCTCGATCTTGAGACTCTTGATGAGGTGTTCGGCGCGGTCCCGGCGACGACGCACGCCAAGGCGCAGCTCGGAGCGGGCGTCGCCCTCGTTGACCTGCTCCCCGAGACGAGCCTGTGCAAGTCCAAGCGCGAGGCGCGCGAGCACCTGTCCAAGGGCGCGGTCAGCGTGAACGGCACGGTGCGCTCCGTGGATGACTCACTCACGACGGACGACCTGCTCCACGGATCGGTGGCCCTGCTGCGCCGGGGCAAGAAGGCGTGGCACGTGACGAGGTGGGGCTGAAGGCGTCGCCGGTCACTCGCCCCGGATGAGCTTCGACGCCTCGTCGTACCAGTTGATGATGATCTCGGCGTGGGTCGCCGGCGATTCGTTCTCGCCCGGAGCGATCGTCATGAATCTCCCGTCGGAGAGGAACGCCCCGAACCCCACGCTCCGTCTGGATTGGTCGTACGCGAGTCGCTCCGCTTCGCCGACCATCGGGCTGACGCCGGGAGTAACGGGATACGTGATGAACCCGTCATTCGTAATCACCGCGAGGCGCTGGATGTCCGAGGCCTGACCCGGCGCCGCGCTGTCTCGCGATGGACGGTTCCACCACGTCACGCCACGGGCGCCGCGGGTCGTCACCGGGATGGCTCGACCGAACGAACCGTCATCGTCGATGGTCCGCAGGTAGACCTCGCGCCGGCCGGTCTCGTCGCTCGTGTAGGCGAGCATCGTGCCGTCGGGCGAGTAGCCGCTCCACGTCTTGTTGGAGTCGTTGCCGAGAATCAGCCGGGGCGGTGAGGATCCGTCGGTGGGCGCCTCGTAGAGACGGGCCCCCTCCGGGCGCTCCCACATCAGGAGCACCCTGTTGCCGGAGGGGTGGAAATCGATCGGCGCGATGAGCCCCTCTTCAACCGGCTCGACGATCAGTCGTGGCTCGAACCGGCCGTCGAACGACGCGATCTCCACGCCGGTGTCGCCTTCTTCGGCGATCATGTACGCGAACGAATCGTTGTCCGGCCCGAACACCGGGTAGTTCAGGTCGGCGACGCCCACCCCGCGGACGCGTCTCATCCGAGGCTCGTCGAGTTCCGACCCCCAGATTTCGTAGAGCTTCGTGGGGGCGACGACGACGGTCAGGATCCGCGATTGATCCGGCGAGATCGACACGGTCTGGTCGAACGGCCGGGGCGCTCCGGGCCACACTTCGATCGAACCGTCGGCGCTCTGGAACTCGAGGCGGCGCTGGGCGCCCTGCTCGCCGCCGGGGGAGAAGACGATCGTTCCGTCGGCGCTTATCTCGAACGACGCGTCGTCGAACGGCGCGGGGGTACGCAGACCAGCGACGAGCTGTGCGGCGGAGCCGGCTTCGAGCGATTCGAGGTCGAACGGTGCGCCGTAGAGCACCGAGCCGCGCGTGAACAGGATCGAACCGTCGGGCCCGATCGCAGCGTCGCCGGCGTTCTCGATCACCGGGGTCACCGTGGCGGCGCCGGTATCGAGTACCGCGATGTCGTATTGGAACCCGCGCTCGCTGTATCGGAACAGCCGGCAGAGCGCCCGCTCGTCGTCGATCCGTCCGAGGATCAGGTCGAGGTCGCCTCCGTAGTCCCCGACATCGAGCGGCACGGGATCGGACATCGACCCGCTCTCGGCGTCGACGAATCTGACCTGGTTCGCGCGCCCGTCGGCGAACATGAACCGGTCGGGGCCAAGCCATGCGTAGGTGTACCCGGAGATGGCGACCGACTCGGGGAGGACGGCGATCGGGATCGGCGGCAGGTCGGTGCCTAGGGCGTGCTTGACGAGCTGCATTTGCGCCCCGTCCTGCCCGATCGGGACGATGAACGAGACCCAATCGCCGCTCGGGTCGATCGCTGCGCCGCGTGCGCCGCGCGTCCACTCCAGAGGGGTTGATTCGTGCTCGTCGATCCTCCTGAGGAATCCGAGGAGAGCGCCACCCTCGCGGGGCGCGGCGGCGAACATCACGGTGCGCCCATCGGGGGAGATGGCCGGCGGCCGGACCAGAACATGCTCGGCGGGAGGCGCGACGGAGAGTCGCATGTGCGTGCCGTTCGTCGCGGGCTTGAACGTCCACGCCAGCGCCAGACCGGCCGCCAACGCGAGCGCGCCGACGATTCCCGTGAGCATCGGCGATCCAGAGCCTCGCCCCGAGTGCGAGTCTCCGGCCGGCGCGGGCTCCGATGCGGCGGCCTCCAGCTCGATGCGCACGTCCCCGAGGTCCTGGAATCGCCGCGCTTTGTCTCGCTCCAGGCAGCGCGCCAGCACCCGGCGCACATCGTGCGGGGTTCCGCTCGGCAGCACTCCGAGATCGGGGTCCTTGTGCAGGATCGCGCCGATCGAGTCCGTCACCGTCTCGCCCACGAACGGGCTCGCCCCTGTGAGCATCTCGTAGAGCACGACCCCGAACGACCAGATGTCGGTCCGCTTGTCGACGCGCCGCCCGCGGGCCTGCTCGGGAGACATGTATGCCGCGGTCCCGAGGATCACGCCGGGCGATGTCGGTGAGTGGACGGCAGGGGTCGTCAGCGTTGCGGCTTCGCTGGCGCCCGTGGAACTCTGTCCCTCGTCCTGCCGGGCGAGTCCGAAGTCGAGCACCTTGGCGACGCCGTCGGGCGTGACCTTGATGTTCGCGGGCTTGAGGTCTCGGTGGATCACCCCGACGGCGTGCGCTGCGGCGACGCCCGCGGCGATCTGGCACGCGAGTTCCACGGCTTCGTCCGGCTCGATCGGCCCGCGATCCAGCCGGTCGGCGAGCGTCTCGCCTTCGACATACTCGAGCACGAGGAAGCGCTGGCCGTCCTGCTCCTCAACGCCGTGGATGCCCGCGATGTTCTGGTGGCTCACCTGCGCGAGCGATCTGGCCTCGCGCTCGAATCGCTCGAGGCGTCCGGGATCGGACGCGAAGTCCGCCGGCAACGCCTTGATGGCGACATCACGATCGAGGCGTTCGTCGTGGGCGAGGTACACGACGCCCATCCCGCCGCGGCCGAGTTCTCGCTCGACCGTGCAGGAACCGATCCTGGATCCCTGTCCGGTGGACATGCGCAGAGTGTAGCGGGGCGGCGATTGGGCCTTATCGCAGCTCGACACTCCAGTAGGCAGAGTCGAGGAACGTGCGCCACGTCTCGTACTTCTCGTTGTTGAGCCGGAGAGTGATCAGCGGGTTGCGCTTGGGGCGCACCGGTTCGCGGATGAGCTCGATGCGCGCCTGGGCGGGTGTCCTGCCGCCCTTCTTGGCGTTGCAGCGCACGCACGCGCACACCAAATTCTCCCACGTGTCGCGACCGCCCTGGGCGCGCGGGACGACGTGGTCGATCGAGAGCTCGCTCGTCGGGAAGCTCTTGCCGCAGTATTGGCACTGATTGCGATCGCGGGCGAAGAGGTTGCGCCGGTTAAGCTTGACCTGCTGCTGGGGGAGGCGGTCGTAGCCCAGCAGGCGGATGACCTTGGGCACCGCGATCTCCATGCGCACGGTGCGGATCCAGTCGTGACGCTCGGGCTCGAACTCCGCCTGCAGCGCGCTAATCTCCGCCCAGCTCTCGAAGTCGTAGCTGAGGTACTGGCCGTTGTCGACGTGGATGACCTCCGCCATGTCGCGCGCCAGCATGCAGAACGCGCGCCTCGCGGAGACGACCCGCATCGCCATGTAGAGCTTGTTCAGGACCAGGACCTTGGCGTTCAGACCGCCGGCGAGGGCGTATCCGTTTGATCCGGCGGCGAGCGCTTCAGCACCGGCTACGCCGCCCTCCGAATCGGCGCGGGCGCCACCGCGCTCGCGTCTGGCGTGTCCACCGTTCGTTCTGGGTCTGCCTGCCATGCGGACCTCCGTCGGTGCGATCCCGAACTCCTGGAATCGCCCCAAACGGTATCCAAGCCCCGCGCGAGCGGCAATATCCGCGCACAATCCTTCACAATTACCGAACATTCGGGCTGGGCGCCCCCGGGGACCGCCTGATCGGACGGTCGCGGCTCAGTGCCGGAAGTGACGCGTGCCGGTCGTGAAGCACGAGACGCCCATCCGCTCGCACAGATCGAACGTCTCGTCGTCCCGCTTGGACCCGCCGGGGTGCACGAGGAGGGTGACGCCGGCCTGGATCAGCAGCTCGGGCCCGTCGGGGAACGGGAAGAACGCGTCGCTCGCCGCGATCGCGCGCTTCCCGGGGCTGCGGGCCTTCTGCACCGCGAGCTTGCAGGCCGTCACGCGGTCCATCTGGCCGACGCCCGCGCCGTGCAGGCGCACGCAGTCAACACCCGGCACCCGCGCCCCGATCCCGATCGCGTTGCTGCTCAGGTGCTTGGAGACGATCCACATCATGGCCGCGTCCCGGAGACGCGCGTCGTCGACGATCGGGCCGGCGCGGTGCTCCCAGTGCTCGGTCTGCACGGGGGCGAGGTCGGGGGTCTGCACCAGCGCGCCCCCGGCGATCGTCCGCAGGCGCAACGCGCCTGGATCACCCGGTTGCCCGAACGATCCTGCCTCGAGCAGGCGCACGTTCACGCTCTTGGCGCGGAGCCGCTCCAGCGCGCTCTCGGTGAACTCGGGGGCGACGATGACCTCAAGGAACACTTCCTTGCTGCAGAGGTGATCGGCAACCCGATCATCGATGGTCCCGCTGCAGCACAGGATCCCGCCGAACGACGCCATCCTGTCCCCGTCGAGCGCGGCTTCGACCGCGGTGGCCGGATCCGACGCGATCGCCGCCCCGCAGGGGTTGGCGTGCTTGATCACCGCGGCGCAGGCCTTGCCCGGTTCGAGGCGTGAAAGATCGTCGACCAGTTCCATGGCGGCCGAGGCGTCGTTGAGGTTGTTGAAGCTCAGCGCCCGGCCGTGGCGCTGGCTCGCGGTGACCACGCTCGGTCCCCTCGCCGACTCGTTGACGTACACGGCGGCCCGCTGGTGGGGGTTCTCGCCGTATCGCAGGTCGGACTTCTTCGGGTAGCGCAGCTCCAGCGAATCCGGCATGCGCTCCGGGCCCGCGTCTTCCGGGGTTCCGGCGCCCGAGAGGTAGGCGGCGATCGCCCGGTCATACGCGGCGGTGCGCGCGAACGCGGACGCGGCGCACGACGAGCGGAACCCGATGCCGGTCGCGCCGTCGTTCGCCTCGAACTCGCTCAGGAAGGCGCCGTACTGCGACGAGTCGGTCAGGACAGTCACGAATTCGTGGTTCTTCGCGGCAGAGCGCACCATCGACGGGCCGCCGATGTCGATCTGCTCGATCGCCTCCTGGCGTGTCTCGCCCTCGCGACCAACCGTCTCCTCAAACGGGTACAGGTTGATGCAGACGAGATCGATCGGCTCGATGCCGTGCTCTGTCATCGCCGCGCCGTGCTCGGCGTTGTCTCGGAGGGCCAGGATGCCGCCGTGCACCTTGGGGTGCAGCGTCTTGACGCGTCCGTCCATCATCTCGGGGAACCCGGTGATGCGATCGATCGGCACGACCTCGATACCGGCGTCGGCGATGGCTCGGGCTGTCCCGCCGGTGGAGACGATCTCAACGCCCCGTGCCGCGAGCGCGCGGGCGAGGTCGACCACGCCGGACTTGTCGGAGACTGAGATGAGCGCTCGTGTGATCGGTCGCGTGCCCGGCGTCGTCATTGGGTCGATTCCATCCGTGCCCCGAGCGGGTCTCGCGAGGTCGTTGCTTAGCGGGGGGAGTACTTCTGGATCCGTCCACCGCTCTCGACAAGATACAGATCTCCGTCGACGAAGCGATTCGTCACGGCGAAGTCCACGTCCGGCAGCGAACGCCGCTCGACCACGCCGCCTCGCCCCGCGTCGACGCTGGTCAGCGAGCCTCCGTCCCACACGATCAGACGCCCGTCCCGCTCGGCGATCACCTCGCCGCCAAGATCGGGGATCGCCCACTGGCGCTCACCCGTGCCCGCGTCGAGCGACACGAGGCCTTCTCCGGGGATCTCGATCAGGAGGCGCCCGTCGTGCAGAGCGGGCTGCGCGCGCAGCCGGTGCTCGGTGCGCACCCGCCACCGGACGTCACCACCGAGCGTCGAGAACGCCCAGACCGACTGGTCGCGACCGGCGATGTAGACGAGGTTCTGGGAAGCAACCGGACGGGAGTCGATGCCGTCGTAGATCGTGGTTCGCATGATCGACGTGCCCGAGCGCGGATCGACGACGACCACCTCGCCAACATCGCTCACGGCGCCGACCGCATCGCCGACGTTGAACGGCGCCGAGCGGATGGGCCCGCCCAACTGGTAGCCCCAGGCCTTGAACCCGGAGCCGAGGTTGTGCCCGAGCAGTTCCCCGGTCGTCCCGCCTACGACGAGCATCATCCCGTCGACGACCGGACGCGTATTGGCGAGGGTCGCCAGATCCTGCCTGTCGGTAAGCACACCGGACTGGTCGTCGAGCAGGTAGGCCTCGGTCTCAGAGACGCTGACGATGTCGCCGGAAGAGGTGCGAGCGGTGCCGACGAACTTCGCGATGCGCTCGCTGAGCTTCTGGTTCCAGCGGAGGCTGCCCGTGCTGGTCTCAATGACCGAGAGAGAGTTCGCCGATTCGTGGACCGCGATGATGTCGTCCCACACGTCGACGTACTCGACCTCGCGCCGATTGGGAACAACCGCGAAGCCGGTCCACTCGAGCCGGTAGCCGAGCGCTCGCAGCGCCTGGTACCGCTCGTCGCCGGCCGGCTCGATCGGTCGGTTCACGCTCTCGTTGGGCGTGTAGGAGGAGGCCGAGCTCGCCTGGGAGTCCTGGGTGGCGGACCCGCTCCCGCTGGAGCACGCGCTCAGCGATGCCGCGCAGAGCCCCGCGATCAGGGCGACGGGGCGGGCGAACAACACACGATGGCGAATCTGGGGCATATCTCAGGCTCTCTGGGGGCGGCCTCGTCCCGGAATCGGGCCGTGACGGGGCGAAGGAGGGGAGTATCAGGCCCCGTTTGGCAGGGGTCAACCACGCGAGCCCCCGGGCTCCTCCATACGCCCGGAACGCCCCGGCGGCTCCCTGAGCATGGGAGGGAACCTATCCTCGACCCCGTGTTCACCGGACTCGTCCAAGCCGTCGGCAGCGTCGCCTCCCGTGAGGCCACGGAGCGCGGTGCCCGCATCGAGATCGCGTTCGGGGAGTGGGACCACAGCCCCGCTCTTGGGGATTCGATCAGCGTCAGCGGCTGCTGCCTCACGGTCGCCGCGGCTCCAGGCGAGGGAACCTTTGCGTTCGACATGGTCCCCGAGACTCTGGCCAGAACCACGCTCGGCGCCCTGGCTGCGGGCTCGCAGGTGAACCTCGAGCACGCCGCCACCCCGTCCACCCTCCTCGGAGGCCACATGGTCCAGGGCCACGTCGACGGGGTCGGCGAGGTCGTCGAGCTCCAGGCGGACCCGGCGGACTGGCGCGTGGTGTTCCGCTGCCCTCCGGACGTTGGCCGGTTCATGGTGCCCAAGGGCTCGGTGACGGTCGACGGCGTGTCGCTCACGATCACCGAGGTGGACGGCGGCCGGTTCGGCGTGGCGCTGATCCCGACGACGCTCGAGTGCACGACCCTCGACGCGCTCGGCGTGGGCTCGCGCGTGAACATCGAGGCCGACATCATGACCAAGACGATCGTGCGCACGCTGGATCACATCCAGCACTCGCGCGCCGGGAGCTAGTCCGCCGAAGCCGAGCGGGACTTGCCGCGTCCGGCCCGCGAGCGCGAGCCGCACAGGCCCTTGTTGCGCGGCGGCTCGTGGGAGATCGCCCGCCGGACCGCGTCGACGAACTCGCGCGCCGCCCAACCGAGGTCCTGACCTTCGAACTCAGTGCACACCGATTCGAGCGATTCGTTCCCGCGCTCGCGATAGAACCTGCGATACATCGACTTGACCTGCGCGCGGTCCTCGTCGCTGATCTGCGGGTTCCGCTTGAGCCCGACGGAGTTCAGCCCGGCCACCGTGTTCGCACCGGCGAGTAGCACGAAAGGCGGCACGTGCATGCTCACCCCCGCCGTCGCCTGGAACATCACCCCGCGTCCCACTTCAACGAACTGGTGGATCGTGGTGAACGCGCTCATCACGCTGTTGTCGCCCAGGGATGAGTGGCCCGCGAGCGATGCCGAATTGGCCATCGTCACGTTGTCGCCGATCCGGGCGTTGTGCCCGATGTGCGCCTGGTTCATCAGGAAGCACCCCGAGCCGACGCGGGTGGCCGCCCCGTTCCAGTTGCCGCGCCCGATCGTCACGAACTCCCGGAACACGTTCTCGTCACCGATCTCGAGCTGGCCGGGCTCCTCTGGCCTGAAGCTGCGGTCCTGCGGGTCGCTCCCGAGGACAGCAAACGGGTGGACCGTGTTCCGCTCGCCCATCGTCGTGTGCGCCACAATGACCGCGTGGTGCATCAGCGTCGTCCCCGCGCCGATGCGGCATCCGGGCCCGACGACGGCGTTGGCCCCGATGCGCACATCCGGACCGATGTGCGCGCTCTCGTCGATGTGGGCGCTCGGATCGACCTGCGCTGAGGCGTCTACGTTTCCGCCGGTCTGGGGCACGCGCTGCTCCTCCGCTGAAACGGGCGGAGTATAGCTCGCGCCGGGGCCGGCTCTCAGATCTCGCCGAGGTGGGCGCCGAGCACCGGACGCGTCGCGGAGGCGACCCCCGCCGTCGGCCCGACGAAGAGCGCCGTCAGGTCGTCGACCTGATGCAGCGAGCCAGAGCCGTTGTCGATCTCGCGCGCGAGTAGTTCGATCGCCGCGTCCATGCCCTCGTCGGACCAGGCCTGGCCCGCACTCATGAAGCGCCGGATGTAGTCGCGGTTCGGGACGCGCCGCCCGTAGGCGTCGGCGGTCGGCGACGGGAACGCGGTCTCGAAGCCGTCGGAGTAGAGCACGAGCAGCTCGTCGGGATCGAGCGTGAACGACACTTCCTCGAACGTGTCCTCCGGGAAGATCCCCAGCAGGCCGCCTTCCGTGCGCACCGGCTTGGCCTCGTTGCCCCGCACGCGGAGCGGGTGCGGGTGACCGGCCCCGGCCATGCGCACCTCGAGTGTCTGCCCGTCGATGATGCCGTACACCGCTGTTGCGAATCGGGGCGTGTCCCCGTGACGCCGGATCAGCTCGCGGTTCATGGTCCGGAGCACCTCGCAGGGCTCGAGCGCGCGCTGCCGGTCGTTCTCGGTGATCCGGGTCGTCAGGCAGCGGCACAGCACCATCGTCATGAGCGCTGCAGGGACCCCGTGGCCGACAGCGTCGGCGACGAAGAACCCGAGCTTGTGCTCGTCGATCCGCTGCACGTCGTAGATATCACCGCTGACGTACCCGCACGGGCGGAACAGCACACGCACGTCGACATTGTCGACGGTCGGGATCTCCAGCGGGAGGAACTCCCGCTGCACGCTGGCGGCGAGCTGGAGCTCCTCGTGGATCTTGTCGATCTCGCCGCGCAGGCCTCCCTGGAAGCGGCGCGCGACGCGGACATCGGATTCGAGTTGCTGGATCTTGGGCTGGCGTTCGAGCAGTGCGCACAGCATCGACGACACCACGATCGGGTCGGTGTCCGCCGGAACGACGATCACCGTTTCCTCGCTGGCGTCTTCGAAGCGTGCGGCGTGCTCCTCGCCGACGACGACCGCCGGCAGATGGGCCTGGCTGAGGCGATCGAGCAGCCGGAACAGGCTGGCATCGGAGACCTCCTTCGACGCGACGATCAGCGCGGCGCCTGCCTCGGGAAGCGTGCTGGCGATGGCGCCTTCCCAGGTGAGCACGAACGCCTCGGCCGGGATGTGGAATCCGGGCCAGCAGCGCTTGATCGGCTCCCAGTAGCGGTGCCGGGCGCCCTCGTGGTCTTCGGGCGTGATCAGCACGACCGATGTGCTCGAACTGGCTTTGGGCGTGCCGGCCAAGTGGGCGCCTCGATCCTTTCCGTGTGGAGCGTCCGGATAACCCGGAGGGCCTGCATGCCGGCCCGCGCACTCCCGGATTGATCGAATCGGGCTACTCCGCCCGCGCCTTGAGCCCGTCAGCGTCCAGCTCGACCTTATCGCCGGCCTCAAGCCCGAGTTCCCGCATCCGGCCGCCCCTGAGCTCGATGACGAACTGGGCATCGAACCGGCTGTGGTAGCGCCGTAGACGGAACTCGTAGGCCGCATCGGACTCGTTCTCGCCCTGAGGATCCTCCGGCTGCATCTCGTGAACAGCCGTGACGCGCGCCGACGGATCGAGGAACGCGATGTCGATCGGGATCGGGCAGTCTCGCATGACGAAGTACCGCTGCGCGGAATCCGGGAACACGAAGAGCATGCCCCCGTCGTCCGGTATCGACGTCCGCCCGCTGAGGCCCCGGAAGCGCGACGCGTCGTCGAGCGCCGGCTCCAGCCAGAACACCTCGCCGGAGATCTCCACGCGCTCCTCCCCGTCCCGCCCCGCCGGAGGCACCTCGTCGCAGCCGGACGTGAGGAGCATCGAAGCCGCGGCGGCTGAGAGAGCGAGTCGGTTCATCGCGCTGTTCCTCGGTTCCGAAGCCATGCGTCGTGCTCGGGCAGGAACACGATCCGCCCGCGGGACATCGTATCGATGGCGAAACGCCCGGTGAGCTCCGCAAGGTCGATCGGTTCCGGATCCTCGAGCACACCGAGCCAGTTGGCCAGCAGGCCCAGAACGCGCTCGGGCGCGACGCCGAGGCTCTTGTAGGAGTCGACACGCGTGTCGCCGTGGCGCTTGGCGAGGCGCCGGCCGTCCGGGCCGATCACCAGCGGCACGTGCCAGTACTCCGGCTCGAACTCGAGCCCCAGTGCTCGAGCCAGCAGCAGCTGGCGCCCGGTCGAAGGCACGAGGTCGTCACCCCGGACGATCCGGTTCACGCCCTGGCGGGCGTCGTCGACTACGACCGCGAGCTGGTACGACGGCTCACCCCGCTTGGTCCAGACGACGAAGTCACCGACGTCGGCGCCCGGATCGACGGCCTGGGCGCCGGCGACCCTGTCGTTGAATGCGACCGGCCCCGGGGGCGTGACGAATCGCCAGCTGCGACCGGGCTCGTCGAACGAGCGCGGCGCGAACTCCGGGCGCAACTCTGGCGGGAACCGCGTTTCCCCGCCGGCCTCGTGCGGCGCGCTCGAAGCCTCCTCGATCTCAGCGCGGGACAGGTCGGAAGGGAACGCGACCCCGGCTCCTGCAAGGCTCTCCATCGCTCTGGAGTAGGTCGAGAGATCGGATGATTGGTAGTGGGGGCCCTCGTCGTACCCGAGGCCGAGCCACTCGAGCACCGCGAGCGCACGCTCGGCGGCGCCGGCCTTGACCCGCGGCCCGTCGAGATCCTCGATCCGCATCACGATGCGCCACCCGAACCGGCGCGCCAGCAGCCAGTTGATGAGGAACGTGCGCGCGTTGCCCAGGTGCAGCGCTCCCGTCGGGGACGGCGCCAAACGGGTCACGCCGGCGGTGCCCACATTCCCGCTGGCGCTCTCTGAGAGGGGGCCGGACCCGATCATTCCCCCGCCTTCGGACTGGTCGCTTGACTCGGGCATGTTCAAACCGAAGATACTGACGGTTCACACACCCGAGGCCGAAGAGGGCTGCAACGAATGGACACACTCACGAAGCTAACGGAAGAGCAGGTCGAGCAGATGCTCGACGATCGCCCGGAGTGGTCCGAGGCCGGCGGCGTCATCCAGAGGACCTACCAGTTCAAGGACTTCGTGCACTCGATGAAGTTCGTGAATCAGGTGGCGGACCTCGCCGAGGAAAAGCAGCACCACCCCGACATCCTGGTCCGCTACAACAAGGTCACGCTGTCGCTCTCGACCCACGACGCCGGCGGGATCACGACCAAGGACTTCGATCTGGCCGCGGAAACAGACAAGCTGCTCTGAGCCCCTCGAGGCGCCTCTAGCCGGCGCGGGCCACACGCTGCAGGGTCGCAGGCGACTCAGGCTGTCCGGTGCGCGCGCTTAGGAGAGCCGCCTCGCACGACGCCAGCACCGCGGCGCTGTCGAACGGTGTGTGCTTGGCGGCCTGGGGATCGAGCAGCCGCTTGAGTTCCCGGCCCAGGGCCCTCGCCGCGCCGTCCACCTCGCGTTCCGACGCATCCGCATCCCGCGAAGAGTCGACCGTCTCCCCGCTCTCGTCGAAGTGCTCGAACCCGGATTCGTCCAGCCGGATGCACCCGCGCTCGCCGAGGATCGTGGCGCCGCGGAACCAACGGCCCGCGCGATCGGAGAGTGCGAGCGATGCCGCGCACCCTCCGGCGTAGCGGAGGTTGGCAGTGAGGTCGCCCTCGAGGAGCCCCAGCGTCTCCGGCGGCGCGCGCCGCACGCCCGAACTGGCGACGTGCGTGACGACCGACGCGTCGACCTGATCCGGCTGGCCGATGAACGCATGCACGGCGTGCATCGCGTCGAACAGGCGGGCGCCCAGGCCGCCGTGGCCCGAGCCGCAGCGGAACGAGATGCCGAGCGTGCGCACCGACCCGAATGTCTCGAGCAGGTCCGCCGCTGTGCGCGCCGCGTCTCCTTCGCAGAAGAGCGGGAGCACCATCGGCAGTTTCGGGTGGCGCCGGGTCGGGATCACGCTGAAGTTCGCGCTCGTGCCGGGAACCGGCAGCAGCGAGACGATGCGCGCCGAGGTCGACTCCAGGTGGTTCAGCAGCGCATCGTCGTCGTACGGGAGCAGCGGGTCGCTGCCGGACGCCGGATCGGGGCGGGACGTCGTGCCCAGGATCACCAGGTCGGGATCGGCGCCCGAGAGTGCGCGCGGGAGATCGTTGTGCTGCTGGGCTTCGCTGAGTGACTCCGGGACCTCGAAGCCCGAACGCCCCAGCGCCGCGGGCACCCCCAGCGCGACGATCTCAACACCGGCGATCTCGCACGCCTGCGCGATGGTGCGCATCTGGGCGGGGTGCACCCAGACCAGCGCCGAGGCCCGGTGGTTCGAGGTCGCCATGGGCCCGATGATACAGGCGGGCGTCGTCACCCCTTGCACGCACCAGGCGTATCATCCGGACGAGCGTTGGTGGGCGGCCGCCGGGGCATCCCGACCCTCGGGTCGGGGGCGCGTCGGAGGAACGTCCGAGCACACCAGGGTGCGGCTGTGGGTAGAGGCCCACACGGCCCCTCGATCAGGGGCTGCGAGCTCTGGGAAGAAAATGACCGCCGATGGGCGGGCCTCGGCCCGTCACAGGCAAGGGTGAGAAGGTGCGGTAAGAGCGCACCAGGCGTCTGGCGACAGGCGTGCTGCCATCTCAGCCGGTGCAAGGCCAAGCAGTTCCCGTCCCGCTTCGGCGGGAGCGTCGCCACCCGGGCGACAGGGAACGGGTAGGCCGCTCATGAGCGTGTCGGCAACGGCACGCCGAGAGAAATGGTCGCCGCCCCCGTCCGTGAGTTTGCCGGTCGGGGGGACAGAACTCGGAGTACAGCCAGCGCGTGGTCGAATCGCGGGCCCGGGCGAGAGCCTGGGCCCGCGGCCTTTTTTGAGCGTTCGCAGCGGGACACCGTCTAGTGCTCGATGTTGGCCCACGAATCGGCGCCCAGCAGCGTCACGGGCGCCGGCGCGTTCTGGTTGTTCATGTTCACGTCCTCGAGCTGCGGTCCCCCGTTGAGGATGAACGTGTTCCGCACGACCACGTTCCGGTTGTCGTCCATGCGCACGCCGCGGAAGTTGCCCTTGAGCATGTTGCTCTCGACGCGGCAGCCCTCGAACACGCGGATGCCCGCCTCACCGACATCCCCGCCGTTGGTGATCACCTGGTTGCCGGAGATGTATGCGTAACTCGAGACGTGGATCCCCGAGTCGACGTTGTCGCGCACGAGGCAATTCAGGATGCGGCAGTCCTCGGTCCCGTCGATGCCCCTGAGGCCGTTCAGTTCGACGGTGCAGGCGTCGATGAGCATGCCGCTCGACCCATCGATCCCGTTCCCGGTGTTGCTGATGATCTCGCAGTTCCGAACAGTTGCCCCCGCGCCCAACTCCAGGCCGTCGCCCATGTTGGCCCGGACGAGAGTGCCCTCGACCGAGCAGTACTGCCCGGCGATGACCCCGCCAGTCCCGTTGCCCGCAACGACACAGCCCGAGAGACGCAGCGCATCGAGCGCGGTGATGCCGCACTGCGCGTTGTCCGTCGAGGTGCACCGTGTCAGCGTGGAACCGTCTTCCACGAGGAAGCCGCACAGCGTGTTCTGATTCGCGATACACGCGCTGAGCTGGGCCGACTGCTGGAGATTGAATCCTTCTTCGCCGTTCTGGTAGGCGATGCACTTGTCGAACACGATCCCCTCGAAACTGCCGACACCCGTCTGATCGACGTACCCCTCGCCGCCGTTGTTGCGGCTCACGCACCCGGTCACCGTCGAGTCTCCGGCGATCCGGAGTCCCTGATCGTTGTTCGACGAACTCACGCAGTCCCGCACCGAGCACCCGATCCCGACCGAGATCCCGGCGGAGCCCGGGCCGCCGTTGTTCTCGGCGGTGCACCCCACGACGACCGACCGGCTGCCGACCCCGATCCCCCCGGTGCCGTTCTCTCGAGCGGTGCACATCTCAACGACAGAGTCGATGTTCGTGAGGATCCCTGTGAGTGAAGAGCCGATCACGAGGCAGCGGCTGACGCGACCGCCATCGCGAGTCAGGCGGATGCCGTAGCCATCGCACCCGGCGACGACGCAGTCCTCGACGATGGAGTTCTGCTCGCAGCGGATGCCGTCGCCGCCGCAATCGCGGACCCGCAGGCGCCGGACCTCACCCCGAGCCGTGCCGGGATCGAAAAGGGGATCGGGATCCAGGAACACGCCCCCGCCCGACCACCCGACCACCGTGCCGTCGTGCACGGAGATATTCGTGCGCCCGAAGTTCGCGTAAATCGCCGGCCACGCAAGGCTCACCGCGGGTTGGCCCGTGAGGGTGAACCCGCGCAGATCCACGGTCACATCCGACGCCTCGATGAGGATCCCGATCTTGTCCACCTCGCCGACGAGGTCTTCGGTGAGGTAGTACGAGCCGGGCTGTGTGATGCGATACGTTGAGTTCGCGGGATCGCCCGGCGTCGTGTCGGGGCCGATCGGGATGCGGGGCTCGACCTGCTCGAGCGTCTTCATGCTCGGCGCGATCGGACCCGGTGGCGGGGCGAGAGGCCCGGCGTGGGCGACGGCCGCGAGAGCGGAGGCGAGCAGCGCGAACGGAACTGTCCCGGCTTTCGGCATCGAAGCGCCCCTTTCAGTGCTCGATGTTGTCGTTGTCGACCGCCGTCGATGCGTTGCCCGATGGCGGAAGCGAGGAGCCGCCCGGATTGCTGATGTTCGCAACCGAGTTCAGGATGAGGCTGTTGCGGAACACGACGTTCCTCGAACTCTCCAGCCGAATGCCGGAGGCGTTGTTTTGCACGAGAGAGTTGCCCTCGATGCGGCAGCCGAAGAACGCGCGGATCCCCGAATCGGTTCCACCAGAGCCGTTAGCGTTGACGCTGTTCTCGACAATCCGGCAGTAGCTGCCCGCGAAGATCCCGTTCGCGGAGTTGCTGCGCGCTGTGCACTCGCGGACGTGGGTCCGGTCGCCCGCGCGGATGCCGACAGAGTTGTCCCCAACCGTGCAGGAGGCCACGAGCGAGCCCGTCCCTGCCTGGATCCCATCGGCGCTGTTGTCGCCGGCCACGCAGTCGATCACGGAAGAGTCGTTGCCGGCGACGATGCCGTCGATGCCGTTCACCGAGGCCGAGCACCCGGTGATCGTCGAATCCGTGCCGGCGAGGATCCCGTTGGACGAATTCGCGCTCGAAGAGCAGGCCCGGATGGTGCAGTTGTTGCCCGTGGAGATCCCGTGCGGGTTGTTGGCGGTAGCGACGCAATCTGCGATCGTGGAGCCGTCACCCACGATGATCCCCTCCAGGTCGTTGTTGGACACGGTGCAGGACTGGATGTTCGTCTTGTCTCCCGCCGTGATTCCCGCTCCGCTGTTTCGGGAGGCGCTGCATCCGATGAAAGTCACGTCGGTCGACGCGCTGAATCCGTCTCCAGTGTTCTGACCGGAGGCGCAGTCCTCGAAGACAGATTCGAACGAGGAGCTAAACCCGTCCGTCGCGTTGATGCGCGCCACGCAGCCCCGCGCGACGGAGCGGGCCCCGATGCTGAACCCGATGCTGTCGTTGGCTGTCGCCACGGAGTTCTCGATCGTGCCTGCCGTGAGGATGAAGCCAATCCCGCCGTTGTTCTCGGCCTGGCAGCCGTTGAAAGAACCGTGCTGGCCGCCCTGATACCCCGCGCCCCCGTTGTCCGTCGAGAGGCAGTTGAAGAACACGCAGTTCGCGCCGTACGAGAATCCGTTAGCGGATCCGACGGGGTCGTTGCTGTCGGCGATGCAGGCCTCGACTCGGTTGAACTCTCCCAACGCGTAGCCCCCAGCGTCGTTGCTCTGTGCCACGCAGTCCCTGAAGGTGCAGTTGTCGCCGCCTCGGAATCCGAGGGAGTCGTTGCCCAGGGCGAGACATCGCGTAAACAGCACTCCATTGCTGAATGCGTTGTAGCCGTTGCTCGTGTTTGAGCGCGCGATGCAGTCGGTCACCTGCATGTACGCCGTGATGTAGAAACCGTATTCACCGTTTCCGATCGATGTCAGGCGCTCGGCGCGCGAGTAGAACGCCCTGAGGTCGAACCCCGTGCCGCCCCAGTTGCGGGCGAACCCGTCGTGGACGTTCACGTAGCTGCCGCCGATGTCCACGCCGTCGAGCGACCCGGCGACGCCCTCTAGCGTGAAACCGCCCAGGTCGAGCGTGACGGACGACGACTGGATCTGGATCCCGTGCTTGCCCGCCTCGCCCTGGACGTTCCCGGTCAGGTAGTACGAGCCGGGTTCGGTGATCCGGAACACCGAGTCCGCATCACCGGGCGTCGTGTCCGGGCCGATCGGGATGCGGGGCTCGACCTGGTCGAGCGTCTTCATGGTCGGAGCCACAGGGCCGGCAGGCGGTGCGAGTTGGCCCGCCGGGGCGACAGAGGCGGCGAGGAGCATGAATGCTGCTGCGGGAACGGAACGGATCATCGGGGTTCCTCCAGGCGATGGGCGCGTGACATCCCCCCGAGCGACGTTTGACCGGCGATCACGCCACCGGCAGGTGGCTCGGGGCGCGTCACCCCGTCTCATGATTCAATCTGAGCCCTAGCGGCTGCTCGAGCAAGGATCCAGCCACTCGATTGCCGGACTTCCGATCGGGCTCCCCGGCGGCTGATCGTGCGCCGATTCGGTCGGCAGCGGCTCGTCGAACGGGCGTTCGAGGTGTGCGCTGATAACCGAGGCAAGCTGGCGAGCATGGGCTTCGATCCAGGGCTCGTCGGACGCGAGCAGACGGGAACGAAGGTCGCGGAGATGGGCGTTCGCCCGGGCCCGCACCGCTGGGTCGGCGCCCGAGTGCTGGGCAACGTGGATCAGGCGCTGCACGAGCACCGACTGGATCCGGCGCCGGATCTCGCGCTCGCGGAGGTCGTCGCCTCCCTCCATCGCCAGGTCGGCCACCCGGCGCATCACCTCGTTGACCGAGGGCACCTCGGGGTCGCGCCGGTGCTGGTCGTACAGGCGCGACAGGCGCGCCGGGTCGAGCACGAAGCCGAGCGTGAGGTCGGCCGCGGCAGACGCCGCCCCGAGCGCGTCGAAGGCCGGAGACGTGTTCGAGGCGAACAGCTCGCGATTGACGGGATTCCCGAACGAACGCGGAGCCAGCAGCGCGAGCACCGGCTCGGGGATGTCGAGGTATCCAGGCTCGATCGTCGTGAGCACCGCGTCGAGCGCAGCTCGCTGCGTCTCGGGTTCGACGAAGCGGGTGGGGGGCTGGCCGTCGCCGACGACCGAGTAGGTGTATCGCAGCCCGCCGATCGACTTGCAGGCGGCTTCGACCTGGTAGCGGTGGTAGAGGTAGAGCGGGACGAACGTCTCGTGGAGCTGATCGACCGGCGCGCCTTCGGGCAGGTTGCCGGTGCCGAACGACTCCATCGCGATCCGGCGCACCTCGCTCACGTTGGCGAGTTCGGCCACCAGGTCCGAACCGTTGTCCCACAGAGCCGCGTCGGGGTGCGCGGCGCCGGGCGGGCGGGCATCGGCGTCGCTGATGAACGCGTAGCCCGCGTCGAGCCCTTCCTGCACGATGGCCGCCAGGCCGTCGGCTTCATCCTCGGGATCGAACTCGGTGTAGGCGTAGCGCACACAGTGGGTGTCCCACTCGCCTATTCCGATGTCGTAGACCTGCCCGAACGCCAGGCGACCGTTCTCGGCACGGACCCACGGCGCTGGGTAGTCCATGACCGACGCGCGCCCCGCGTACGTCGATGCTGCGAAGTTGTGCGCGAACCCGATCGTGTGCCCGACCTCGTGCGCGCTCAGCTGGCGGATCCGGGCCAGGGCGAGCTGGACGGGGTCGTCGGGCGCGCCGCTCCCGGTGCCGTCAACGCCCGAGAGCGCCTCGAAGATCCTGCGGTCCTGGCGCACGCGCAGCGAACCCAGAGAAACATGCCCCTTGAGGATCTCGCCTGTGCGCGGGTCGTAGATCGAGCCGCCGTACGACCAACCCCGCGTGGAGCGGTGCACCCACTGGATCACGTTGTAGCGCACGTCCAGCGGGTGGGCGTCCTCGGGCATGACCTCGACGCGGAACGCGTCGTCGAACCCGGCGGCTGTGAACGCCTGGTTCCACCACGATGCTCCCTCGATCAGCGCCGAACGAACCGGCTCGGGGGCGCCGCGATCGACGTAGTACACGATCGGTTCGACGGCTTCGGATCGCTCCGCGCTCGGGTCGGCCCGCTCCAGGCGATGGCGCATGATCCACCGGGTCTCGAGCGCGCCGTCGAGCGGGGCGGCGTAGTCGAGGAAGCTGATCGCGAAGCTCGCGATTCTGGGATCGAAGGCCCGCGGCCGGTACCCGTCGTCCGGCAAGCGGATGAACGAGTGGTGCACGCGGAGGGTGACGCTCGTCGCGTCGGGGGCCGTCTGGCGCACGTGGCGCCCCGGCTCGCTCGAACTGAACGTGACCAGAGCTTCGAGCTCGACGTTGTCCGGAAACGCGAGCGTCGCGCGGGTGTCCGGCGCTGAGCGCGAAGCGTCCATGGAGAAAGACCCCTGCCCGGTGCGCTTCAGCGTCGACACGACCCGATGGGAGTCGCGCACCACGAACGAGGTGATATCGACGAGGAGCGAGCCGTCCTCGGGGTCACGCAATTCGACCGGGCCGGCCCACAGCACGCTCGAGGCGAATGAATCGCGCACCGCGCGTCGCTCGTCGGGGTTGTCGGTCGCTGCTCTGAATCCGGTGTTGTGCTGCTCGACGAGGACCTTGCCCCCGACCTCGCGGATCGACACGAGGCGCGACGGGCCGAGCTGGCCTCGATCCAGGCCCACGGGGTTCGAGCCGAGGCCGGCCGCGAGCGACTCGACGTAGATGCACGTCTCGATGTGCCCGGTCTCCGGATCAGGGGCCGGGAGCGTGAGCCAGATCGTCCCCGCGTCGTGATCGAGGTGCAGATCAAGGAAGCCTTCGCGTGTATCGAGTTCGCCCGTCCGGTCCGCGATCGTCTCGGGGGCGACCTCCTCGGGTGCCGCAGCGTCTGGCTGGGCGAGGCTCGGAACGGTCAGCGACAGCGCGAAGATTGCAAGAGCGGCACGCACGGGGACCTCCTTCATCCTTCTCGATGAGGTGGAAGCCTACCGGAACGCGCGGGCGTCCCTCAGCCGGGCTTGAACGTCTTGCCCACGATGTACATCTCCCGGGAGACGTCCCGGGATGCCTTGGGCTTGTAGCCCCGCGCCGAGGCGAACAAGGCCGAGGCCTCGCGGAGCACCTCTGGGTATTCGGCACCCTCGAGGATCTTGGCGACGAAATTCCCACCAGGACACAGGATATTCGGGAGGAGTTCGATCACCCGCCTCACGAGGTGGGCCGAGCGCATGTCGTCGCCGTGCCCGCTGGTGGACGGGGCCATGTCGCTCAGGACCGCGTTGAACAGTTCGCCCGACTCCGGCAGCAGCGTCTGGGCATCGGTTTCGAAGACGTCGCCCTGGATAGTGCGCACATTTTGCTCGAACTCGGCGCGGATCTCCTGCAGGTCGAGCCCGACGACGCTGCCACGCTCGCCGACGACCTCGAGGCTCGCCTGGATCCACGCGCCGGGAGCGCAACCGAGGTCGAGCACCCGGTCTCCGGAGCGGAGCACCCGCTTGGCCTCCTGAATCTGGAGGAGCTTGAAGGCCGAACGCGCGAGGTATCCTTCTCGCTTGGCCTGCTTGAAGTACTGGTCGTGGAGGCGTCGTTTGGCCATTTGAGGGCGTCAGGCGGGGCCCGGAGGCGTCGGGAGCGGTGCTGGGATGGAAGATTTGGTTTGAACTGAAAGAACCGGGTGAACCCACCCAACTAGGATCAGGACATCCCGCGAGGGCATTTCAGCGCGGGAGAATCGGGGTTGTTCGAGGGTTGGCGGGTAACCGCCGCAACGGGACGAACGAAGTCTAGGTACTGACACCAGAGGTGGTGATCGCCGGGGGTCGGGTCTGGAGGTATCGCTGTGCGAATCGGTCGCATTCTCAAGTGGACGCTCGGCGTCTTTGTCGTCCTGATCGTCGTGGTTGGGGGGGCGGCTGTCTTCCTGATCCCGAAGGTCAAGGATGTCATGGAGCAGCGGGCCAGCGCCGCCGGCGGCAAGCAGGTCGTCGTCGAGGTCGCCGGTCGCGACAGCCTCACTCGCTACGTCAGCGCTCCGGGCTCCATCGCCCCGCTGGCCTTTGCCAACATCAGCTCGCGGGTCAGCGCCAAGATCGAAGAAATGCCCTTCGACGAGGGCGACTGGGTCAGCGAGGGCGACGTGCTCGTCCGGCTCGAGTCTCGCGAGCTCGAGGCGTCCCTCGCGGCCGCTCGGGCCCGCTACCTGGCGGACGAGGCGAACGCCAAGTCGGCCGAGGCCCAGCTGGTCTCCGAGGAAGCCCGGGTCGTCGGGGCCAAGGCCTCCTACGACAACGCCGTCGCGGAATTCGAACGCCAGCAGGAGCTGTTCTCGAGCGGCGACGTGAGCCAGTCCGACCTCGATCGGGCCCAGACCGAGATGGACCGCCTCAACGCCTCCTACGAGGCGCAGGTCGCCGGCCTCGAGACGCTCCGCGCGAACGTCGAGGCCGCCAAGGCCAGGGCGCAGGCTTCGCTCGCCGACATGGACCGCGCCCAGCGCAACCTCGAGTACGCGACCATCACCGCACCGTTCGACGGCATCATCACGCAGCGGAACCTCAACGTCGGCGAGGTCGCACTCGGAACGATCTCGAACCAGGGCGCCACGATCATGGTGCTCGAGGATCAGAGCGAGATGATCATCGAGGCACGCCTCGCCGAGCTCGACGCGCCGAAGGTCGACGAGGGCCAGAGGGTCAGCTGCTTCGTCAGCGGTTTCCCGGATCAGGATTTCACCGGGATCGTTCGGCGAGTCGGAGGCCGGGCCCAGCGCTGGGCCGCGGACAACACGCTCTACTTCGAGGCCGAGGTCGTGGTTGACACGTCGGGCGCCCCGATCAAGAGCGGCACGACCGCCAACGTCGATATTGAGATCGAGACCATCGGCGACGTCCTGGTCGTCCCCAGCCAGGCGGTGCAGGACAAGCGGGTCGATTCGCTCCCCCAGAACATCCGCGAGGAGAGCACGATCGTCGATCGCGAGAAGACGTTCGTCCGCGCGGTGTTCCTGATGAAGAACGGCAGGGCGGTGCTGACGCCGGTCGACACCATCTCGAGCAACCTGGTTGCGACGGCGATCGGAGCCGGCATCGAAGAGGGCGACGAGATCGTTGTCGGGCCGTTCGCGGTGCTCCAACAGCTGAACCACAACGACGGAATCCGCGTCCGAGGCGCGGATCGCGACGAGGCCGCCGAATCCGAGACCGCTGCCGTGGCCGAGGCCGAGGGCGACGAGGATGACGACGAAGGCGAGACGGCAGAAGAGACCGCCGCCGGTGAGTCTTCCTCTTCGCGCAGCGTTCCCGCAGCCGCCACCGCGAGCACGGCGGGCTGAGGCCATGAACGACGTCACGATCCACGTCCGCGACCTGCGCAAGACCTACAAGATGGGCACGGAGCGCGTCCACGCTTTGGCCGGGGTCAGCCTGCAGATCCGGCGCAACGAGTTCGTCGCGATCATGGGAGCCTCGGGTTCGGGCAAGTCGACGCTCATGAACATCCTGGGCTGCCTCGACAAGCCGACCAGCGGGACGTTCGAACTCAACGGCAAGATGACGCACCAGATGGGGCCGCTCGAGCTCGCCCGCGTCCGGGGCGAAGAGATCGGGTTCGTCTTCCAGACCTTCGAACTGCTCAATCGTGCGACGGCGATGAAGAACGTGCAGCTGCCGCTGCTGTATTCGCGCCGGCGCTGGCTGGGCGCCCGGCGTTCTGCCAAGGCAGCGTTGGAGAAGGTCGGCCTCGAGACGCGCATGGGGCACAAGCCCAACCAGATGTCCGGCGGACAGCGCCAGCGTGTCGCGATCGCCCGCGCTCTCGTGAACCGGCCAAGCCTGATCCTCGCCGACGAGCCGACGGGCAACCTCGACTCCACCACGGGCGAGGGCATCATCGCGCTCTTCAAGGAGCTGCACGCCGACGGCCAGACGATCGTGATGGTCACGCACGAGGAAGATGTCGCAGGCCACGCCGATCGCATCGTGCGCCTCCGCGACGGGCGGATCGACAGCGACTACCCCACGGATGAAGACCCGATCCATCGGATCTGGCTCGACCAGGCGGCGACGGCGGCGCGCCAGCGCGCCACGGTGCCCACCGGTCCCGAGCCTCTGGAGGTGAACTGACCAATGCTGTTCCGCCTGAGCGCCCAGACCGTCTTCTCAGCGATCACGCAAATGTGGGCGAACAAGGCCCGCGCAGCGCTGACCACGCTCGGCATCATCATCGGAGTCTGGGCGATCACGGCCGTCATCGCCGCGATCGGCTCGCTCAACGGCTGGGTGATGAAGGGCTTCGAGGAACTCGGCGCCAACAAGCTCGAGCTCTGGGGCCAGGTGCCCGAGGGCCAGCGCGGTCGCATGAGCTGGCAGAAGGTGAAGCTCAATCAGACCGACGCCGATGCGATCCGCCAGCACGCCGAATCGGTCGACCTGCTCGCGCTCTACGCCAATGAGAGCTGCCGCGCCCGCACGGCGTACGAGGAAAAGGGCGGCGTCCGCGTCACGGCGATCGAAGCCGAGTGGCTCGAGATCAACAACCGCACGATCCTCGAGGGCCAGCCGATCCAGCCCAGCCACGTAGAGGACGCGCTCCAGGTCTGCCTGATCAACGAGCACGGCGTCGAAGAGCTCCGCCTGGACAACGGCGGCGTCGGCGAGCACATCTTCCTGAATGACCACCGGTTCCTGATCATCGGGATCATCCAGACCAAGGACCTCGGCCCCATGTTCGGCGGCGGCGAGGCGCGGGCCGAGGTGTACGTCCCGTTCCCGATGATCTACAAGCTCGACCGCTGGCCCTGGCCCCAAGCGACCATTCGGATGAAGACCGAGGGGTCGGAGTTCCTGGGCAAGGACTGGACCAAGAACGTCGAGGAGGAGATCCGGTTCATCCTCCGCAACGTCCGCGGCCTGAAGCCGGGCGAAGACGACACCTTCGACATGTTCGTCATCGAGTCGATCGTCGACAACATGCGCAAGATCGGTGACGGCATGCTCATGGGCGCGAGCGTCATGGTGGGCATCTCCCTGCTCGTCGGCGGCATCGGCATCATGAACATCATGCTGGTGTCGGTCAGCGAGCGAACGCGCGAGATCGGCCTGCGCAAGGCCGTCGGCGCCAACCCGCTGGTGATCCTCCTGCAGTTCCTCATCGAGGCCGTGATCCTCTGTCTCGGCGGCGGTCTGCTCGGGCTGGTCCTCGGCCAGCTGACGGTGCTCGGGATGACCAGCGTCGATCAGGAGAACTGGCCCTTCGCCGATGCGCAGATCCCGATCTGGGCGATCGTGCTGGCGATCGGCTTCAGCGCCGGGGTCGGTATCGTGTTCGGCATGTGGCCTGCGGTGAAGGCCGCGCGTCTCAATCCAATCGAGGCTCTCCGGCATGAATGATCGAAAGCTCGTGGGCACCTGCGTCGGGCGTGCATCCCTCTCTCTCACGCTCGCCGGCGCAGGCGTGCTGTCGTCGTGCGCCAGCCCCTTCGGGCCGGACATCAGCGACTACGGCCCCGTCACCCCGATCGAGCGCCTGCGCACCATCGCGTCGTTCAGCATCGACGAATTCTCGGTTCCCGAGACGCCCGAGGACGAGATCGAGGACCTCGTCCAGCCGCTCGAAGACCCCTACGCCGGCTTCGACAGCGTGGAGGTCTCCGTCCAGCAGGCCAGGGCCTGGGCGCTCGAGAACAACCTCGACCTCCAGGTGAGCCTCGTGGATCCCACGATCGCCCGCGAGCGATTGAGCCAGGAAGAGGCCAAGTTCGAATCGACGTTCAACGCCTCGATCGCCTACACCGACACCGACCAGCCCACAGCGAGCGATCTCGACGACGCCGAGGCGAATTTCTGGAACATCAACACCGGCGTGAGCATCCCGTTGCGCACCGGCGGGCGGGTCACGGTCGACCTTCCTTGGAACAGGACCGAAACCAACAACGAATTCGCGACGCTGAACCCGTCATACGAGACGGACGTCGCGCTCTCGTACAGCCAGCCCCTGCTCCGCAACGCGGGCCGGCGTGTGAACTCGCACTCGATCCGGATCCAGGCGCTCGAGACCCAGATCTCCGAGTCGCGCGCCAAGCTCGAGATCATCCGCGAACTCGCGACTGTCGACCGGGCCTACTGGCTGCTCTACGCCTCCCAGCGCCAGCTCGAAGTGGCGCAGGAGCAGTACGAACTGGCCGTCGAGCAGCTCGAGCGGGCCGAAAGGCGCGTGCGGGCTCAGGTGGCGCCCGAGGTCGAGATCGTGCGCGCCCAGGACGGCGTGGCCTCGCGGCTGGAAGACATCATCATCGCCGAGAACCGCGTGCGCGATACGCAGCGCAACCTCAAGCGCCTGATGAACGTGCCCGGCCTGGAGATGGGCACGCAGATCGTCCTAATGCTTGCTAGCGAGCCCGATCCGGTCCGGTACGAGCTGAACGCCGAATCGCTCACCCGCGCAGCCGTCGCCAACCGGATGGAGATGCTCGAGCTCGAGCTGCGCCTGGCGCAGGACTACAGCAGCATCGACTTCGAGCGCAACCAGGCGCTCCCGAGCTTCCTGCTCGACTTCTCGTACTCGCCCCAGGGGCTGGGCGACAGCTACTCGGAATCGCTCGACACGCTCCGGCGGAACAGCTTCGCCGACTGGTCGGTGGCGGCACGCGTCGAGGTGCCGATCGGTAACGAGGCCGCGGAGGCCCGCGTCCACCAGGCCATCCTCAGGCGTCTCCAGCGTTTGGCCTCGAAGGCCGCCCGGGCGCTCTCGATCCGCCAGGAAGTGTTCGACACGGTCGACGGCCTCAACGCCGGCTGGCAGCGGGTCCTGGCGACGCGCCAGTCCACGATCCTCGCGGCACGCACCCTCCGCGCCGAGCAGAACCAGTTCGACGTCGGAGCACGCACCAGCACCGACGTGCTCGATGCCGCCACCCGACTCGCCGACGCGCAGACTGCCGAGATCGTCGCCCTGACGAACTACCAGATCGCACAGGTCGATCTGGCGTTCGCCACCGGAACCCTGCTGGGTCAGGCCAAGGTCGACTGGGAGCCCCGCGACCCGCGCGGCTCGGGCGACTTCGTGGGCGAGCGGCGCGGACGGGTCCCGCTGGGGCCCCAGGGAGTGGCGATCCCGGACCAGGACTGAGCGCGCTGGCACTCTGCTCCCGGCGCGGTACCCTCTCCGCCCCGATTGTCTAACCGCTGCCTATTTCTGGAGTAGGGAGACCTCCATTGCACATCGCACGCGCCCTCATCGTGACGGCTTCGATCGTCCTGGTATCACTCATGGCCTCGCTCGCGCACGCGCAGGTGACATGGTCGGAGGTCGCCCAGGGTGACGACATCGAGATCACGCTCTCCAACGGAGACGTCTTCCGCGGCAGCTTCATCCGCCAGGAAGACGGGCAGGCGTACATCACCCATCCGATCGTCGGAGAGATCGGCATCCCGATCACTTCCGTGGACTCGATCGCTCGAGTTCCCGAAGGCGACGCCGAGCTGCAAGCCGGCGAAGGCGAAGGTGATGCAGAGGCAGCCGAAGAGCCCACCGAAGAAGAGGAGATCCCGGAGGAGCCGGTCAGCAAGTGGGAGCACTCTCTTGAAGTCGGCATCGACGGTTCAGAGGGCAACACGGTCGACTTCAACGCGCGCCTCCGCTTCGGGTCGTCGTTCACGAACGACAAGATCGAGTTCAACGCCTACGCGCTGTACCTCTACTCGGAGGAGAACCGCGAGTCCACGAAGAACCGCGCCGAGGTGGGCGTCCGCAACGACTGGCTCATCAGCGACAGCCCGTGGCGTGTGTTCGCCCAGGGTCTCTACGAGTACGACGAAGAGAAGTCGTTCGACAGCCGCATCTCGGGCAACGCGGGTCTCGGTTACACGTTCGTCGATACCGAGAAGGTGACGTTCATCGGCCGCCTCGGTCTCGGTACCTCGCGCGAGTGGGGGACCAACCGCGACCGGTTCGTTCCCGAGGGCATCGCGGCCATCGACCTGCGCTACAAGATCGACGATCGGCAGTCGTTCACCGGTCTGACCGAGTACATCCCCAACCTCGAAGACTTCAACGACTACCGCGTTCGTGCGGTCGCCGCCTACCAGCTCCAGATGGACCTCAAGGGCAACCTGTTCCTGAGGCTCGGTCTGGAGTCTCGCTACGACGAGACCGTCGATCCGGGCGACGACCGGAACGACCTCGACTACTTCGTGACGATCTCATACCAGTTCTGATCTGGCAGAGCGGCCCGCCTAGCGGGAGCCCCGGTCTTCGGTGTTGCGCACCTCGGCCGGGGCCTCGGTGATCCTGATCGTCCGCAGGAGCTGCAGCCAGCGGGCCTCGTGGAGTTCGACGAGCTCTCGCGGGCCGGTGAGCCGGAAGTACAGAGTCCCCTCCGGGCCCCCTTCGATGATCGCGCCGAGGAACTTGGTGTTCTCCTTCGGGCCGGGGCTGCTGGGGAGCCCGGTGTCGTAGGTGCCCACCGCGATGAGTTCGGTCACCAGCAGCGGCGTGCCGTCGAGGTAGGTCATCGTGCGGATCTGCGGCGAGAACTCGACGTCGGTCATCTGGCGCACCCAGCGCGCCAGGTTGGCATCCACGGAGCCGCCGATATCGCCGAAGACCGCGAAGATCGCATCGTCGTCTTCTGCGAGGTTGTTGGGGATCCGGACCTGGTTCAGTCGCGGGGGCGTGGCGAGTTCCCGCTCGGGGATCCACCCGTTGGGGATGTTGTAGATCAGCGCCCGCGTCTCATGGAGATGGCGCACGCCGATGCTGTCCTCGGGGAACCTGGGGATCTGCTCGTCGGGCATGATCTCGACGTCTTTGTCAAAGGCCCCCTCTGGCAGTTCCTCGGGCTCTGCGTCCTGGGGAGCCGCACCCTGGGCCGCGTCCGGCGCGTCGGTCGCCTGCGCTGCGGCGCCGCTCTGGGAGACGCTTTCGCTGTCGGGCTGGTTGCCCCCCTCGCCGCAGCCTGCGAGCATCGCGAGGAGCAGCGCCGAACCTATGAGGACGAGGCCGACCGGCGAGTGTTGACTGTTCATCACTTTTGCTTCTCCGTCGCGGATGGACTGACTTGAGCCCGCAAACCCAGACCATCTCAAGCCTAGATGATCCGCGGATCGCCGACTACCGGGACGTCCGCGACGCGGACCTGCTCGGCGAGCGGGGCCTGTTCATGGCCGAGGGCCGGTTCATCGTCGCCCAGCTGGCGTCGGGCCGCTCTCTATACCGGCCGCGTTCGTATCTGTTGACCCACCAAGCCTTCGAGGCCCTGGAGAACGCGATCAACCTCGATGACCCGGACGCCCCGCCGGTGTACGTCGCGGAGCAGGGCGTCATGGACGCTATCACCGGCTTCCACATCCATCGCGGAGCCCTGAGCGCCGGGGAGCGATCGACCCCGCCCGACGTCGGAGCGCTGCTGCGGTCGGTGCCGGACGGGCCGGCGACGATCGTCCTCCTCGAGGGCCTCTCGAACCACGACAATCTCGGGGGCATCTTCCGCAACGCGCTGGCGTTCGGGGCGGCGGGCATCATCCTCAGCCCGGGATGCTGCGACCCGCTCTATCGCAAGGCGATCCGGGTCTCCATGGGGGCCGCGCTCCGCGTGCCGTTCGCGGTGTCGGAGAGGTGGACCCGGGATCTCGCGCTCGTCCGCGGGGCCGGGTTCCGCCTGATCGCCCTGGCGACGGGACCGGACTCCGAGCCGATCGAGCGGGTTGTCCGGAGCATCGATGCCGGCGAGCGTGTCGCGATCCTGCTCGGCGCAGAAGGGCCCGGGCTCACGCCCGAGGCGTTGCAGCTCGCCGATCGCGTCGTTCGGATCCCCATGGCGCCGACCGTCGATTCCCTCAACGTGGCGACGACCGCGGGGATCGCGCTGCACCTGCTGGCGCGACCCGGGGTTCAGGAGTAGATTGTGCCCATGGCCGGTACCGACCAGCTCGCGCACGCGGGCGTGCAGGACATCGAGAGCGGCATGATCGTGGGCCTCGGCACGGGACGGGCGGCGTCGCGCGCGATCGAGGCGCTGGCGCTGCGTGTCCGCGAGTCAAGCCTGCGCGTGCAGTGCGTCTCGACGAGCCGGCGTTCGCACGAGCTGGCCGAGTCTCTGGGGCTGTCCGTTCTCGACATGGACGGCGTCGCTCGTGTCGACTGGCTGTTCGACGGCGCTGATGAAGTCGATCCCCGTCTCCGGATGATCAAGGGCGGGGGCGGCGCGATGACGCGCGAGAAGATCGTTGCCCACGCCGCGAGCCACCGGGTGTACCTGGTTCAGGAGACGAAGCTGGTCCCGCGCCTCGGCATCGGCCACGCGCTGCCCATCGAGGTGCTCGCCTGCGGGCTCGCGTCGATCGAGGACCGGCTGAGCCGCCTGGGCTTGCGCGGGCGGGCACGCCAGGACGACGCGGGCGAGCTGTTTCTGACGGATCTGGGCAACCCCGTGATCGATGCGCCCGTCCCCGACGACATTGATGTGACCGACCTCGGCGCGCTGCTTGACTCGATCCCCGGAGTCGTCGGGCACGGCCTGTTCCTCTCCGAAGCGGATGCCGTGTTCGTCGAGGACGAGACCGGCGCCGTGCGCGAGCTGTCGGTTCAGGCCAGCGCCTGAACCCGGACCCCCAGCACTTCCTCTATCCGCTCAATCGGCAGCGCGCCGGCCCGCAGCAGGACCGGCGGGTCGTCGGCGAGCGAGACGACCGTGGACGGCTCCGAGCCCGGGCACGTCCCGCCGTCGAGCACGAGCAAATCGGCGCCGGGCAAGGCCGACATCGCCGACTGCGCGTCGAGCGCCGGCGCCTGCCCGGTTACGTTCGCGCTGGGGACCGCGACCGGGCGTCCGAGGCGCCGGAGGACTTCGAGCGTGAGTTGGTGATCGGGGCACCTGATGCCGACGTTCGGTCCGCCGGCGCTGACACGCGCCGAGATCGACTCGTTCTTGGGGACGACGAGCGTCAGCGGGCCGGGCCAGAATCGCTCGGCGAGGATGCCGGCGTGCGCCGGCCACGATGAAACGAGCGTCCGGGCCTCGGTCTCGGAGAACACCTGCACGGGCAGCGGGTGATCCGGGCCGCGCCCCTTGGCCTCCATGAGCGCCTCGATGGCCTCGGGATTCGTCGCGTCGGCGGCGATCCCGTAGACCGTTTCGGTCGGGATGATCGCGAGCCCGCCTCCAAGCAGGCGCTCCACGACCTCATCAACGGATTTCGTCAGGCGTGCGCCCGCGCTCATGGGGCGAAATCGGTCTCGACATCGAGGAACTGCGCCGCGTCGGGCACCTCGAGCCGGATCCGGTTCCGCTCGAGCGCGGTGCCGGTCGCGCGATAGAGCTCGGCGATCGCGCTGTTGTAGTCGATCACCGCCTGCACCTCGTCGAGTTCGGCCTGCGCGAGCGATTCCTGGCGCCGGAACTTGAGATCCAGGAAGTCAGGAGTCAGCGACTGGATCGTCTGCTCCTGCACAATCAGCGTGCGGAGGTTCTCGGTCGCCGCGAGGCGGCTGGTGCGGGTCTGCTCGATGAGCCGGTAGTTCGTCACCAGAAATCGCAGGGCTGTCTTCACATCGAGCACGACATCCTGCACGGTGCGCCGGTAGTTGATCGTCGCCTGCATGCGCGCGAGCTGGCTCGCCCGGAGGTTCGCCTGGGCGGCGCGATTGCCGATCGGCTGCTCGAACAGGAGGCTGAACACCATGTCGACGAAGTTCGCATCGCCGATGTCCTCGTACGCTCCGTCGACGTCCTCGTCCAGGCCCTGGAACAGAGCGTTGAATCGGGCGTCCAGCGCCGGCAGGCGGGCGTTCCGCGCGACCGTCAGCCGGATCGAGGCGTCGTCGATGTCCAGGATCGCCTGCTGGATCTCCGGGCGGTTCCGCACCGCCGCCACCAGCGCATCGCGCATGCTTCCGAAGACGGGCTCCTCGATGGGATCGTCGATCGCCAGCAGCTGCGTTTCGCTGCCGACCGTGAGCTCGGGGTCGTTGATCAGCGCCTTGAGCGAATCCGACTGGAGGCGGAGCAGGTTCTCGGCGCGGATGATGTCGGCCCGCCGGCGCTCGACCGTCGCGACGGCATCGGAGAACTCGGCCGGTTTGACGTCGAACGTCCTGCGAGACTCGAGTACGTCGCGGGTCTCGATGCCGCGATCGAGCAGGCGCTGCTGGATCTCGAGGTTCCGCTGCGCGAGCACGAGCTCCCAATACGCCCGCTCGGTCTGCGTTGCCACTTCGATGAGCGTCAGCTTGTACCCGTACACGGAGCGGCGCTCATCGTTGCGCGCCAGGCGTACGTCGGCGAGCGCCACATCCGATCCGAACCCTCTGAGCAACGGCTGCGAGAAGTCGATCTCGAGGAACGTGCGATTCGCCGGATCGGGGGCGAGGTCCACCCCGGAGCCCGTGTTGTCGGTGTAGGTCAGTCCCTGGCTGATCGAGAGCGAGCCGCCGGAGGTGAGATCACGCCGGATGCCGGTCGAGTAGCCGACGGACTGATCCTGTCGCGCCGAAGCGCCCACAGGGATGCCGTTGACGACCGGGACCGTCTGGGGCGAGTCGGTGCGCCCCCAGTTGAAGTCGGCGAAGAAGATCCAGTCGAACGCGGCCTGCGCCGAGACCACCGCCGACTCACTGATCGCCGGAGACAACCTTCCCGCCTGGACGGCGAGGTTGTTTTCCACAGCCCGGGTGATCGCCTGCTTGAGGTCCACGCGAAACGTGGTGGTGGGCTGGCCGGTCAGGTTGTCCTCGAGATTGATCCCGACTTCCTCGTAGGCGTCGGGCCCGGCCATCTGGTTGAGCTCCTCCATCCGCTCTTCTGAGAAGTCCAGGGAAGGGGCTGTGGCCGCCGGCTCCCCCCGCTCGGGGTATGCCTCGGCCTCCGCGAGTTCCCTCCGGGTGGACTCGAGCACCGATTCCCTGAGGGTCTCGGCCGTCTCGGTCTGGAAAGGGCTCGCGCAGCCAGCCGCCAGGCACGCGACGAGGAAGAGGCCGGAACCCGGTTTGACAGTTTGGTAGAATCTGGGTGCGAGGGTCATCGGACCGGAAGTATGATCCTCGCACCGGGTGGGGTCAATGCGAGCGGGCGATGGATCGACGAGCCCCGCATTGGCCAGCAGACAATCTGCGAGCAGGCGACTCAAGGAAGGACAGACCGATGCTCAGCATGCCCCGAAACGACCGACGTGCGCTCCGAATCCCGAGCCTCCGTGCCCCCAGCGCAGGAGTCCTGGCCGTCGTGCTCTGCGCCGGAGGCGTGGTTTCGCCCGTGACCCCGCTCCTCGAGCCGGCATACGCCCAGGCAGCCGAGCGGTACGTCGCCCCGGTGGCCGACGGCGTGCAGATGCGCTGTAACCCCGGCTCGGCCTGGTACAGCGTCGCCACGCTCGATTCCGGCACGGTGCTGTCGGTGATCCGCACGACGAGCGAGGGCTGGCTAGAGGTGGCCTACCCGGCCGGCACCCGCGCGGTCGTGAAGGACGAAGAGGTCCAGGTCGATCAGGCCACCCGCACCGCGACGCTCACCCGTCGCAGCCGCCTCCGCGCGTTCAGCCCCGCCAACCCGGTGCTCGACGAGTGCTTCAAGGCGATCTTCGACGACTTCCTGGAGCCTGGGACGACGCTGCGCGTTGAAGGCCGCATCCAGAACCTCGAGGGCAAGCCCTCGGGATATGTCGTCGTCGCTCCCGCGGGCGCAACGGGCTACGTGCTCGCGAGCGAAGTCCGCGACGCAACACCCGACGAAGTCAGCGCCTTCAGAGCGAGCGGCGCCGCGATCGCCAGCGCTCCGGCCGCCGCCACGCCGGCGCCCTCGCGCCCCGCCGATTCGGGCGCGGTGCAGCTCTCCGATGCAGCGGACGCGCCGGCGCAGGCCGAAACAGAGTCCGCGCCGGTGTCCGGCGAATTGACGATGGGGCAGACCGGGCAGCAGGAATCGCTGCCGGGTTCGATGCCCGCTGAGCAGCAGCCCGCCCCGGCCCAGACGCAGATCACCGAAGCGCAGCCCAGCCCGGTGCTGCCGGCGCCGCGCCCCCAGAGCGGCCCGTCGCTCAATCAGCTCGACGCCGCCTTCGCGCGCATGCAGCGGCAGCCCGTGGCGTCCACCGATCCGACGGAGCTGATCGAGCAGTTCGAGCGCTACGCCCAGCAGTTGATGGACGACGGCGCGCCGCAGCGATCCATCGACTACGTCGACGCCAGGATCCAGGTGCTCCGCCTCCGCGAAGAGCTCCGCATGACCGGCGTGCGCATCGACCAGCTCGCGACGCGGGTGGACGGCGTGCAGGAAACGTACGAGCAGACGCTCGCCCGCCTCGCCAACGGGCGTGAGTACCTCGTCGTCGGTCGCCTGATGCCGAGTTCGCTGTACGACGGCGAGCGTATGCCGCTGCTCTACCGGCTGACGTCGATCGACGCGACCGCGCCGCGCACGCTGGCGTACGTGACCCCCCAGCCCGGCATGGAGCTCGATTCCAAGACCGGCGCCATCGTCGGCGTCGTCGGCGACAGCGGTCCCGACACGAACCCGAGTGTCAGCATCGTGCGCCCGACGAAGATCGACATCCTGCAGGCCGCCAGCGCCAGCCGCCCGATGACGGCAGACGCCGAGCAGTCCGAACCCGAATAAGGCCGGCGGGAGAGAAACAGCAGAAGCAAGAACGCCGGTCGCCTACAGCAGGCCCAGGCGGTCCCCGTGCGCACGGATCGCGTCGATGCAGTTCTGGATGTGCTGCGTCTGGTCGACCTCGGCGATCGGGCCCAGTTCATCGAGCCCCTTGGCGATGTCCTCGCGGCTCACCGCCGCGGCGAACGCCTTGTCCTTGAGCTTCTTCTTGACGCTCTTGGGCGCCAGGTCGGCGATGCCGCTGGGCCTGACTTTCGCGCAGGCCACGATGAACCCTGCCAGTTCGTCGCACGCGAAGAGTGCCTTGGCCATCGGTGTCTCGCGGGGTACACCGGAGTACTCGGCGTGCCCGAGGATCGCGGTGCGGATCTCCTCGTCGACGCCGAGTTCCTCGAGCTTCTTGACGCCGACGAACGGGTGCTCTTCCGCAGACGGGTGCTTCTCGTAGTCGAAGTCGTGGAGCAGACCGGCAACGGTCCAGCGCTCCTCGTGATCGGGCTCGAGGTATCGCGCGTAGTGCGCGACGCACGCCGCGACGCTCTCCATGTGCACGCGCAGCGACTCGCTCTCGGTCCACTCTTCCATCAGTGCTCTTGCATCGTCGACGTTCATGGTGCTGCTACCTCCGCAGGGCCACGAGCATACCCGCACGGATCGGGTCGCAGATCGCAAAGAACCGGTCGTCGGACGCGACGGCCCGATTGAATCGATCGACAGCATCCCGTCGCTCGTCGCTGCCGGGCGCGTCGGTGATGCGCCAGTCGGAGGTCAGCACGTTGTCGGCGATGAGCAGGCCACCCGGCTTGACCATCGGTGCGCACAGCTCGTAGTAGTCCGGGTACTCCGTCTTGATGGCATCGAGGAAAACAAGATCCAGTGAGGCGTCGCCCAGTTCGGCGCGGAGCCCGGGCAGGGCATCGAGCGCTGGCTCGGCGATGATCTCGACAGCGTCGCCTACACCCGCCTCGTCGAACGCTCGGCGCGCAAACGCGGCGTGCGCCGGTTCGGGCTCGATCGTCAGCAGCCTGCCCCCGGGGGCGAGTGCGCGGGCGATCCAGATTCCCGAGTAGCCGGCGAGCGTGCCGAGCTCGAGGGCGAGCGATGGCCCGCGCCCGGCTCCGGTCATCCGGGCGAGCAGGTGCAGCGTGCGCCCGGCGTCGGCGGAGAGCGCGATGTCGGGCAAGCCCGCTTCCCGTGCGCGGGGCATGAGCGAGTCCATGAACTCGTCCTGACGACCGAACACCTCGCCGATGTACGACGCAAAGCCCGGCTCGACCGGGCTCTCGTCCTGCTGGGATGGCTGGCGGCTCATGACCCGATCGTACCGAAGCCAGCAGTACACTCGCGACGATGCCCCAGGTCTTCATGAACCCCGTAGACCCCGCGCACACGATCGAAACGCCCGCGCCATCGCCGGATGTGCAGTCGTTTCACAGGAAGCTGCCCGGCTACGAGGTGACGCCGCTCGTCGATGCGCCGGAACTCGCGCTCTCGTGTGCCGTGGGGCGCGTCCTTGTGAAAGACGAATCACAACGACTGGGTCTTCCCGCGTACAAGGTGCTCGGCGCCAGTTGGGCCGTCTGGCGATTGCTCCAGGACCGGCTCGGGATAACGCTCGACGACTGGGGGACAATCGATGAACTCGCGTCTGTGGTGCGCGAGCGTATCCCGGCCCTCCGGTTCGTCAGCGCAACCGACGGCAACCACGGCCGGGGCCTGGCAAGGGTCGCTTCCTGGCTCGGCTCCCCGGTGCGCATCTTTATGCCGGCCGGCACGACGAGCGCACGGATCCGCGCGATCGCGGGCGAGGGCGCGGCGATCACGATCGGCGGCGAGTACGACGAAGCCGTCGAGAACGCCCGGATCGAAGCCCGGCGCAGCGGTGCATGGCTCGTGCAGGACACCTCCTGGGAGGGGTACAGCGAGGTGCCCGGCTGGATCGTTGATGGGTACTCGACGCTCGGGCGCGAGATCGACGAGCAGGAACGAGCCGTCGACGCGGCCATCGTTCCCATCGGCGTCGGTTCTCTGGCGATGGCTATCGCCCGGCATTTCGCCGGGCGGGGCGTCCGGGTGATCGGGGTCGAGCCCGACAGCGCCGACTGCGCGCTGCAGAGCGTCCGGGCCGGCTCGAGCGTCCGCGTCCCCGGGCCGCACCGATCGATCATGGCGGGCCTGAACTGCGGGACGGTGTCCCGTGACGGGCTGGATGATCTCCGGAACTCCGTCGACGCCTTCGTCTCGATCGACGACGACCGCGCCCGCGAGGCGATGCGCGCGCTGGCGTCGGCCGGTATCGAGAGCGGGGAGAGCGGGGCGGCATCGACCGGCGCGCTGCTCGAACTGGTTTCGAGGCCGGACGCCCTCTGCGAGTTCGGTCTTGGCGAGGGATCGACGGTGCTGCTGCTCTCCACGGAGGGCGCGACCGATCCGGCCTCCTGGGAACGGATCACCGGCCTCAACCTCCCCTCGTTCCGGGCGGGACGCCAGCGCTAGATTGGACGCGGAGCAGGCCACCGACCGACTGTTCCCTCAGGCGCCGGTCCGCGCTGCCCGGCCTGGTCGCGGGGGCGCTCCGCGCTCGTCCGTTTCCTCACCTCGAACCGGGGGAAGGAGGCGCAGCATGGAAGTGATGGATCTCTGGCTGCCGATCGTCATCAGCGCTGTGGTCGTGTTCATCGCGAGCTTCATGGCGTGGATGGTGTTCCCGCACCACAAGAAGGATGTCCTGAAGCTGCCGGACGAAGCCGGGTTCGTCGAGGCGCTGAAGCGCTACGACATACCCGCCGGCACCTACATGTGGCCGAACTGCGTCGACGCCGCGGAGATGAAGAGCGACGAGTACAAGCAGCGGTACAAGGCCGGCCCGTGGGGCAGCATGACCGTCCAGCCGGGGCAGCCGAACTTCGGGCTGAACCTCGCCCTCGTGTTCGTGTTCTACCTCGTGGTCGGGGCGTTCGTCGCCTACATCACGGGGCAGGCTCGCGCTCCAGGAGCCGAGTACCTTTCGGTGTTCCAGGTCGCCGGCGCCAGCGCGTTCGCTGCCTACTGCCTCGGAGGGCTCCCCAACGCGATCTTCTTCGGCCGGCCCGTCCGCGCCGTGTTCACCGACTTCATCGACGGCCTCGTCTACGCCCTGCTCACCGCGGGCATCTTCGCGTGGCGGTGGCCGGACGCCGTGGCAAGCGCGGCCGAGCAGCTTCCCGCCGGTACACCCGGCATGTGATTGACCAGCAGGAGACGACCATGGCAGGCGCCACGAGCGACACGAACAAGCTTCTTCTCATCATCATCGCGATACTCCTCCCGCCCCTTGCTGTGGGGCTGAAGGAAGGCATCGGGGTGCAACTCCTGATCAACATCCTGCTCTGGGTATTCCTGGTGTACATCGGGGGTCTGGTCCACGCCCTGTGGGTCATCCTGAAATAGCGAGTTGTTCGACCGATGCCCCTTGGTTCCCACCCCCAACCGAAACTCCGCTGCGGGTGGCTGCTCGCGGCCCTTCTCTTCCTGGTCATCGCGGTGCCCTTCGTCGAAGAGGGCTCGATGGCCGACACGCTGCTCGCGATCATCGGCGTCACGGTGATCGCCACCGGCATCATCACGCTTGCCGGTTCGGCGCGCACGGTCTTGATCGGTCTGGCGCTCGGCGCCCTGTACGTCGGCGTGGGTATCGCGTCGTCGATCAGTTCAACCACGATGTCCGAGCTGCACGTCGGGGCGGCGACGACACCGTTCGCTGCGTACACGGCGTGGATCGTCCTGCGATACGTGCTGCGCGGCGAGACGCTCAACGACGACAAGATCCTCGGCGCGGTCGCGGCCTACCTGCTGATCTGCCTCAGCTGGGCAGGCGTATACGCAGCAATCGAGATCGCCAAGCCCGGCTCGTTCGTCGCCGGAGGAGAGCCGATCAAACGCTGGGGCGACTACTTCTACTACAGCGTCGTAACCATCACGACGCTCGGGTACGGCGACATGCTCCCGGTCTCGCGACCGGCTCGCGCGTTCGCCGCGCTCGAAGCGGTGAGCGGCGTGTTCTACATGTCCGTGATCGTCGCGAGATTCGTCGGGCTCTACTCGCTGTCCGATCCCGATTCACCGGATTGACCGATCAGCGCCGCTCCGGTGCCGAGCGATCCGAACACGATCCTCGACGGGTACTCGCTCGACCTGAACACGCGGTGCGTCGCGGCCGTGAAGTCGTCGTCCTCGGCGAAGAAGATGTTCTCGACCCACTTCTGCGGGTTGCGGTCCATGATCGGGAACCAGGTCGACTGGATCTGGATCTGGATCTTGTGGCCCTTCTTGAACGTGTGCATGACATCCTGCAGCGGCAGGCGCACGAGGGTCGGCGTGTCGCGGGTGAACGGCTCGGGGTTCTCGAACGAGTTGCGGTAGCGCCCGCGGATCGCCTCCGATCGCACGAGCATGTGGTAGTTGCCCGTGCGCATGCCGTCGTCGAGCTCGTCGTGGTCCTCGGCGTCGGGCGGGAAGATGTCGACCAGCTTCACCACGAAGTCCGCGTCGTCCATCGTCGTCGACACCCACAACTCGGCAACGAGCGGCCCGGCCATTGTGACATCGCGGTCCAGCACCGGGGTCGTGTAGCTCAGGACGTCGGTGCGGCGCGCATTGAATCGTTGATCGTCGGTCATGTACGGGCGCGTCATCCCCGTGGTGATGTCCGTCGTGTACGGCACCGGGCGATTGGGATCCGAGAGGTACTCATCGTTCGCCCGACCGGGGTCTGCCGGCGAGTCCAGCGACAGCGTCCAGCCATCGCGCAGGTAGAGGATCGACTCCTCCGCAGCCGCTGGGGGCCACGAGGAGAAATGGCGCCACTGGTTGGCGCCGGTCTCGTACACGAGCGCCTCAGGGAGGTGGTGTTCTGGCCCGCCCCTGAGGTGATGCTCGAAGAACGGGAGCATCACGTGGTTCTGGAAGTAGTTGCTCACGCCGGGCGAGAACTGGGCATCGCCCAGGCGCTCGCCGCTCCCGCGCAGCCAGCCGCCGTGGGACCACGGCCCCATGACGAGGAGGTTCTCGACGTCCGGGTTTTGCTGCTCGACGGCGCGGTAGGTCGCCAGCGGGCCGTAGAGGTCTTCGGCGTCGAACCAGCCCCCGACCGTCATCACCGCTGGGGGCACACGCTGAAGGTGCGGGAGGATGTCCCGCGCCTGCCAGTACTCATCGCGGGTCGGGTGCTGGATCACCTCGTTCCAGAAGGGGATCTCGTTCTTGTAGTACTTCTCGTTCACGTTCTTCAGCGAGCCGAGCTCGAGGAAGAAGTGGTAGCCGTCGGGCGTCCCGTGGTCGATGCGCTCGGGCCATTCGGTTGTGAGCCCCTCGCGTTCGCGCCCGAAGGTGTAGAAGAAGTTGAAGAAGTGGGGGAGGAAAAACGCCCCGTTGTGATAGAAGTCGTCGAAGTACCAGTCGGCGATCGGCGCCTGGGGTGAAGACGCCTTGAGCGCCGGGTGCGCATCGGGCATGCCGGCCGACGTGTAGAACCCCGGGTAGCTGATGCCCCACTGGCCGACGCGGCTGTTGTGATTGTCGACGTTCTCCATCAGCCACTGGATCGTGTCGTACGTGTCGGTGGACTCGTCGACGTCCTGGTCGGACTGCTTGTCGGGGTTGTGGGGCCGCATGTTCACGAAGTCGCCCTCGCTCATGAACTTGCCGCGCACGTCCTGGAACACGAAGTGGTATCCCGCCTCGGCGAACTCGATGTTCGGGCGGAAACGCGAAGGGAACTCGTCCGCGCCGTACGGCGCGACGGTGTAGGGCGTTCGCAGGAGCAGGATCGGGTACCGCTCGCTGGTGTCCTTCGGTGAATACACGCTCGTGAACAGGGTGGCCCCGTCCCGCATCGGGACCCGGTGCTCGCTCTTGGTGTAGTGCTCCCGCAGGTACGCGGCGACGCCTTCCTCAGCGAGACGCTCGTTGTCGGCGAGGGAGAGGTCCCTGGAACTCGCCGGCCCTGTCTGGGTCGTGCATGCTCCGAGCACCGCGGCCAGCGTGAGAGCGGGCACGGCGCGGGTGATGGAACGGATCATCGGGTAGATCGTCACGGTCTCCTCCGTCGGGTTCGAGGCTTGCCCCACCGCACCGATGATACAGCAGAGCACTGGGCGCCCCTGAGGCGGTCTCGCGCACCGGACTGCGGGTACACTCTCGCTGCCGATCGGGGCGACGGGAGACGGGTGCGATGGAGCAAGATGCCGCCACGCGCGTGACGCAGATCCTCCAGCACTTCGGGGAGCGCGAGCACGCGGCCGACGATCTGCTTCCCTTGGTGTACGACCAGCTCCGCGCGATCGCCACCCGCAGGATGGCCGGCGAGCGCGCCGCGCACACACTGCAAGCGACGGCCCTCGTTCACGAGGCGTACGTGAAGCTCATCGGCGATCAGGACATCTCGTGGGAGAACCGCGCACACTTCTTCGGCGCCGCTGCCGAAGCGATGCGACGGATCCTGATCGACCACGCCCGGAAGCGTTCCAGCCAGAAGCGAGGCGGGGGCCGGTCGGCCGTGCCGATGAGCGTCGTCGATCTGGCCGAGGACTGCGATCCGTCCCAGGTGCTGGCGCTCGACGAGGCGCTCACGAATCTCGAAGCGAGCGACCCGCGCGCCGCCAAGGTCGTCCAGCTGCGCTTCTTCGCGGGGCTGGGCGTCGACGAGGTGGCCGAGGTGCTCGGTATCTCCGAGAGGACCGTGATGCGGGAGTGGGCGTTCGCCCGAGCGCAGCTGTTCGAGTCGTTGGGAGACGGCGGGGCCCCGTCGGGTGAAGACGCACCATGAGCGACACTGGCGACAGAACCAAGGACCTCTTCTTCGAACTGCTCGACCTCGACCCCGACGAGCGGACACGCTATCTGGATCGTGCCAGCGCAGGTGACGCCGAACTGCGGGCCCGCGTCGAGCGACTGATCGCGGCGCACGATGACGCGGGCGCGTTCATGTCCGAGCCGACCTCCCCCGACGCCGGCGTCTTCCGCGCGGCCACACCCGGGCCCGCGCCCGAAGCGCATACCCCCGAGAAGCCCGGGGATGTGATCGGCAACTACACGCTCTCCCGCCTGATCGGCGAGGGAGGGTTCGGTTCGGTCTACCTCGCAGAGCAGACGCGGCCGGTGTCGCGCCGCGTGGCTCTCAAGCTCGTCAAGCTCGGTATGGACACCCGCCAGGTCGTCGCCCGGTTCGAGGCGGAGCGCCAGGCGCTGGCGATGATGAGCCACCCGCACATCGCGCGCGTGTTCGACGCGGGCATGACGGGCGCCGGCCGGCCCTATTTCGTGATGGAGTACGTCGACGGCGAGCCCATCACGCAGTTCTGCGACCGCAAGCAGTTCACCGTGACCGAACGCCTCGAGCTGTTCCGCGAGGTCTGCATGGCGGTGCAGCACGCCCACCAGCGGGGGATCATCCACAGGGACATCAAGCCCTCGAACGTGCTGATCACGGTGGTCGACGGCAAGGCCCAGCCGAAGGTCATCGATTTCGGCATCGCCAAGTGCATGGGGCGCGGTCTCACAGAGCAGACGCTCATCACCGAAGACCGGCAGATGATCGGGACGCCGGAGTTCATGTCGCCGGAGCAGGCCACGCTGAGCGCTTCGGATGTCGATACGCGCACGGATGTCTACGGCCTGGGCGTGCTGCTGTACGTGCTGCTGTGCGGCGCCGGCCCGTACGACGAGGGCCGCTTGCGCTCGGCGTCGTTCAGTGAGCTCGAGCGCATCATCCGCGAGGAACAGCCGCCCCGCCCGTCGCAGCGGATCGAGCAGCTCGCTGATCAGCGCGAGGCCTTTGCGCGGGCCCGCGGCGTCGAGCCCGAGCGTCTTGCGCGCGCCGTGCGGGGCGAGCCGGACTGGATCGTGCTGAGAGCGATCGAGAAGGACCGCGCGCGCCGCTACCCGACGGCGTACGCGTTCGCATCGGACATCGAGCGATCGCTGCAGAACGAGCCGATCGAAGCCGGGCCCCCGAGCCGCGTCTACCGCGCCCGCAAGTTCATACGCCGCCACAGCGTCGGGGTGGGCGTTGTCGCGCTCGTGGCGGTGCTCCTGATCGCGGGCGTCGCGGGGACCAGTTGGGGCCTCGTCCGCTCCATGCGCGCTAATGAGCAGACGAATCGGTTGCTCGTCGCCGCACAAAACGAGCGCGAGAATGCGACCGAGGCGCAGCGCGAAGCCGAGCGTCGCTCGACGGAGCTGCGGGTGCTCGCGGATTTTGCCCAGAGCATCCTGACCGGTGTCGACCCCGCGATCGCCCAGGGACGCGACACCGAGCTGCTCATGGAAGTCCTGCGCAGCGCCGGCGATCGCGCCGAACTTGAGCTGGCGGATTCGCCCGAGATCCACGCACGCATCCGCAACACGATCGGGCACACGTTTGTGCAGATCGGCAAGTACCCCGAAGCAGCCGTCGAGTTCCAGCGGGCTCTGGATGTCGCCACGGACGCCTTCGGCCCGACGCACGTTGATGCGATGGACGCGCGCCAGAACCTCCTGGTGGCGAGATTCCAGACGGGAGATCTGGAGGGCGTCAGCGAGATGGCCGGGCCCCTGATGGCCGATCAGCAGGAGGTGTTCGGCGAGCGCCACCAGGAGTCGCTCCGGACCGAGCGGGTGGTGGCCAGGGTCAAGATGAGCGAGGGAGACTGGGAGGCTGCGCGCGAGATCTTCGAGCGCCAGCTCCCGATCCTGCGGGAGGAGCTGGGTCCCCGTGACCCCGACACGCTTAGCGCCATGAACTCGCTGGGCGTCGTCTACGACAACATGGGCATGCGCGACGAGGCGATCGAGATCTACGAGGAGGTCAGCGCGTGGCAGCAGGAACTCCGCGGCGAGAAGCACCCGCTCACGCTCGCGACGCTCAACAACCTCGCCGACGTGATGATGGACGACGGCCGGTTCGAGGAAGCCCTGCCGATCCTCCAGCGCACCTACGAGACCAAAGTCGAGATCCTCGGCCCCGAGCACCCGAGCACGATCATCGGCGGCAACAACCTCGCCAGCGCGTACGGCCAAGTCGGGCGCACCCAGGAAAAGATCGACCTGCTCCTGGAGATCGAGGCCGCCGCGGTGCGCGGGCTCGGCGAGCAGGACATGCGGACGCTCATCCTGCGCAACAACATCGCGATGGAGTACGCCAAGTCGGGAGACCTCGCCCGGGCCGAGCCGATGCAGGAGCGGGTCGTGGCGGGTTTCGAGGGGCTGTTCGGGCCCGATCATCCCAACACCCTCCGCGCGGGCGCCAGCCTTGTGGGCATGCGCATCGACCTTGGTCATTACGAAGAGGCATACGAACGCATCACCCCGTTGCTGCCCCGGGCCGATGAGGTGTTCGGCGCCGACTCGGCCACAGCGCAGGCGTTCCAGATCCACTACGCTCGAGCGCTGATCGGGCTCGAGCGCTACGAAGAGGCGGAGCCGATTCTCGATCGCGCACTCGAACTGCTCGAGGAGGATCACGGGGGCCAGCCGGCGCGCATCGATCGCGCGATGCGGGCGCTCGCCGAGCTCTACGGCGCCACCGGGCGGGCCGACGAGCAGCGGGCGATGCAGGCGAGGCTCGACGAGCGGGGCTCCGATCCCCCCGCCTGACGATGGTGACAGGGGCCCGCCCGCGGCCTACCATCGGCTTCTTCCGTGGAGCCGGGGACGGGAGACGAGCACCCTTCGTATCACGACCGAGCCTTCGAGATGTCAGTCGACCGAGGATTTGTCGCAGAGATCATCGAGACCGGGGCGGGAGCCTTCGCCGGCTATGCCGCGTCCGACCTGCTCGAGCGGCAGAGCTCGGGCGAGGAGGCCGATCGCACCGGAGCGTTCGCGCCCTGGAAGGACCACTTCGCCTACCTGCTGGAGGAACTCGCCGCCGCGATCCGCGCGGGGCGGGTGGAGCTGTTCTCCCGCCACCTCAAGTGGAGGCAGGGATCGCTCGAGGCGCGCAGGTTCGACACGACGACCGGGCGCGACGCCCTGTTCGTGCTCCGCGAAACGCTGAGCCGCGAGCTGCCGCCCGACGCACGCTCGCTGGCCAACGAGTACATCGTGCTCGCGATCGACGAACTCGATCGCGGCGGGTCTTCGCCCGAGCAGGGCCTCACCGCGGACACCGAGAACGGCGCGCTCGCGCTGCGCTTTCTCGAGAAGATCCTCGAGGGCGATCGGCGCGGGGCGATCAGGGTGATCCTGTCAGCCGTCGACGCGGGCTCGGACCCGCGGAACGTCTACACGGATGTCCTGCTCAAGGTGCAGGAAGAAGTCGGGCGCATGTGGCACGCCGACGAGATCATGATCGGCGAGGAGCACTTCGGCACGGAGACCGTGCGCAACACGATGGCGATCCTCGCGCACCGCTACGCCCCCGACACGACCGACGGCCCGACCGTGCTCTCGGCAGCCGTGCAGGGCAACGCCCACGACATGGGCGTGCGCGCCGTGGCCGACTTCTTCGAGATGGAGGGTTTCAAGTCGGTCTGCATCGGCAGCGATGTGCCCCCGCTCGACCTTGCCCAGGCCGTGAACGCGTTCGGCGCAGACCTCGTGAGCCTCTCGGTCGCGATGCCCACGCAGCTCAAGGCCTGCGAACGCGCGATCGCCACGATCCGCGAATTGGACCAGGCACGCAGAGTGAAGATCCTCGTCGGGGGCCGTGTGTTCCGCGAGACGCCCGATCTCTGGAAGCAGTACGACGCCGACGGGTTCGCCGAAGGTCCGCGCGAGGCGATCGCCAAGGCCCGCGAACTCCTGGCCGGATGATCGGCGCCCGCACCTCGGGCGCGCACGGCTGAACCAGGACGTGATATCAGCGCCGGCGCCGGCGGATGGCCAGCAGCCCGAGGCCCACGAGCGAAACACCGGCCGGGGCCGGGATCACACCGTTAAACCGGTTGACGAACAACTCGTAGTTCCCGGTGTCGCCGGCGCTAAACGCGTTGACCTTCAGGTAGTAGGTATCGTTGGCTGGCAGGAACAGATCGAGGATCTGCGAATCTAAGCCCTCGAGTTCGTCGTCGTTGAAGGCGTTCGTGCCGTAGTAGTCAACGAAGTTGCCAAGCGAATCGAAGACGCTGATCTGCGGATCGATCGTCGCGCCGAGCTGCTGCGCGATCGAGCCCGACATCACCTCGATGTTGATGAGGTCGCCTGCGTTACCGGTGAAGCTGTAGAAGTCCGATTCTCCGGAGAACGAGAGCGTGCCGGTCACGCTCAGGGCGTCGACGGAGAAATCCGCGAGCCCGGCGTTGTCACCCGAGACGATCGTGTTCGGGACGGTCATGTTGGCGAGGGAGATCGGCTGCGCGGTGCCGATCGAGCCCTTCGGTCCCGGCGTTTCCCCGATGAAGGTTCCCATCTCGTTGAAGGCGAGCTTGACCGCCGCACGCTCGCTGAGCCAGGAGGGCGTCAACGCGGCGCTCAGGGGCTGGCCGACCGAGCCGGGTGAGGCCATGATGTGGTCGTTGGTTTCGTCGCCGCCGAGCGGGCCGGGGTAGCTCGGCAGCCAGGCGCTCGAGGGCAGAGCCGGGGTGATGCCCGAGCCGATCGGGCCCATCGAATCGTGGTGGCGCAGCCCGAGCAGGTGGCCGAGCTCGTGCGACCCGATGATCGAGCTCGCCGAGATGATGTTCGACACGCCGCCGATGCCGAGGCCGTCGATGTTGACGACCGCCGTGTCACCGAAATCGACGTTGCCGAAGTCGATCTGCTGTGCGAGGCCGCCCGGGCTTCCGGCGTTGAACGTGATCGTCGAGAACACACCGCCCGGGTTCACGTTGGTGACCTGGACGTTGAACGCGCTGTAGTGCCCGTTCATCGAGTCGCGGATGGCGGTCCGCATCGCCGGCGTGTAGTTGATCGTGCCGTCGGATCCCGAGTCGAAGTCGAGGAACACGAACTGCGTGGGGCTGCCGCGCGAGCCGAAGCGGTCGATCCCCCGCGCCCTGAGTTCGGGGCCTTCGCCGATCGACACATCACCGTGGATCGTGCCCTTCACACCGGGCTCGCAGCACGTGCACTGCCAGAATCCAAGGGCCTGGCTCGACAGCGCGAGCGACCCGGAGAGCAAGCCGAAGGCAACCCGAAGTCCTGATTGACGCATTCCCGCGATCCTCCAGGGCGCACCGCCCGCTCCACGCGGCAGCGACGCACGCCAACGCAACAAGGCACCCACCCCGGGTGCCGGTCAGTACGACTGCGCTTGTGAGGATGCCCCCGTCAGCGACGGGAAGCGGCGACGTGCCTCTCCTCCTGCAAGTGCAGCGAGCCCGAGGGCTCAGTCAGAACGTAGCCCGTACCGCCGGGCCCGCAAGCTAAATCCTTGGGATCACTCGGGATTGGGCGTGTTTCAGCCCGAGGGACGACGGCCCGGCAACGAAAAACGCCCGACCCAGGCGGGTCGGGCGTTCATCGAAGTGGAGCCGATCGGGATCGAACCGACGACCTCTTGCATGCCATGCAAGCGCTCTCCCAGCTGAGCTACGGCCCCTGGGACGACGCGGGGCCGGGGCCTCCGCGACAGGCCCAAAGAGTAGCCCCGCTCCCCCGGGCCGTCTAGCGACGCCCGGAACCGGGCCCGGGGCCCCCTCGAAGGCGCTCGGAGAAGCGCCTCCCGGCCTTGGTGAACGGGGTACCGGCGTGGAGCGACCGGTGGACAACCTGGCGCTGTTGCGCGCACCATTCCGGATTGCGCTACCGTGGGGCATGAGCAATCACGCCGCGGCGATGGGAGCAAGGAAGAAGCCGACGAAGAACGGAAGCGGGAAGCCCCTGCAAGGGAAGCGGGCTTCATCGGCGGCACAGACTGAAGCGGTCGCACCCGAGGACCAGCGACCCCCCCAGCACGCAGGCGACCAGCCCGGGACCCGGGCGGAACCAGGCGCGAGCACACGGACAGAGCCACTGACCGACCTGGAGCCAGGCCAAGGACATGGCCGCGCGCAGGTGTTCCTCGGCGACTCGCGGGAGCTCCTCCGCTCCGTGCCCGAATGCCTCGAGTCGAAGGTGAACCTCATCTTCGCCGACCCCCCCTTCAACTGGGCGCGCGAGTACGAGGAGTGGGACGACAAGATGCCCGAGGACGAATACCTCGGCTTCACCTACGACTGGCTCGACGGCTGCATCGATGCGCTCACGCCCACGGGTTCGCTGTGGGTGAACATCCCCGACACCTGGGCCGCCGAAATCGTGGTGCACCTCAAGCGCACCCGCGGGCTCACGATGATCAACTGGTGCATCTGGCACTACCGGTTCGGCCAGAACACGACCGGGCGCTTCATCAACAGCAAGGTCCACGCCCTCTACTTCTGCAAGGACCCCAACTCGCGCACGTGGAACGCAGAGGAGATCCTCGAGCCCTCCGATCGCGCGACGACCTACTTCGACCCGCGCACCCACAACAAGAAAGAGGGCGTCAGCGGCATGCGCACGCCCATGGATGTCTGGTACGGCAAATACTGGGGACGCATCCAGGGCAACAACAAGGAGCGGCGCGCCAACCACGACAACCAGATCCCCGAGGTCTACCTCGAACGCGTGATCCGCGCCTGCTCCAACCCCGGCGACCTCGTGCTCGACCCGTTCCTGGGATCGGGCACGACCTGCACCGTCGCACGCGCGCTCGGACGCGACACGATCGGCTTCGAGTTCAGCGAGCAGACCGCCCGCAGCGCCTCGCAGCGCATCGAGATGGGACCCGTGCGCATCGATCCCGCCGAGCCGACCCGCCACACGACGGCGATCTTCGCGCCGCGGGCGACACGCAACCCGGGGTAGCGACGCCCGCGACAATCGCTCGCAGTTTTTCTGAACCGATCCGGCTCGCACGCGACCATTGCTCCCGGAGGCGCTTCCATGCCAGCGATTGCCGCCCGGGGCCTGACAAAGCGGTACGGGACGAGGGTCGGGGTCGACGGTCTCGATCTCGTGGTCCCCGAGGGCAGCCTGTTCGGCTTCCTCGGTCCCAACGGCGCGGGCAAGACCACCACTATCCGTTTGCTGCTCGGGCTGATGCGGGCGACCTCGGGCGAGGCATCGGTGTTCGCGAGCGACTGCTGGCGCAAGGGCAAGACAGTCCGGCGCGACGTCGGCTACCTGCCGGGCGACCTGCGCCTGTACCCCTGGATGACAGCGCGCTCCGGGCTGTCGCTCTTCGGGCGCATGCGCGGGAAAGACCTGAGTGCACAAGGGCGGGAACTCACCGATCTCTTTGATCTGGACCCCGCCATCCCCGTGCGCAAGATGAGCCAGGGCATGCGCCAGAAGCTCGGGCTGATCCTGGCGATGGCCCACGATCCGCGCCTGCTGATCCTCGACGAGCCCACCAGCGCCCTCGATCCGATCGTCCAGGAGATGCTCGCCGAGCACCTGCGCTCGCTGTGGCGCGACGGGCGCACCGTGTTCTTCTCCAGCCACACGCTCAGCGCCGTCGAGCGGATCTGCGACAGGGTCGCGATCGTGCGCCGCGGCAGGATCGTCGCCGACGAGACGCTCGAGTCGCTGCGCAGCCGGGCCCGGCGCCAGGTGCGCATCGAGTTCGCCTCAGAGGCGGACGCGCCCGAGGTTGCGCCGGAGTTTCTCGACGTCTCCCGCCGGGAAGCGGCAACATGGCAGGCCGAGATCGACGGCGAGGCGTCTGCACTGCTTGAATGGCTGAAGGGCAGGAGCGTGCGTGACCTCTCGATCAGCCCACCGGACCTCGAGAGCCTGTTCCATTCGTTCTATCGCGATGACGAGGGGAGTTCGTCGTGATCGGGCTCATCCTCAAGTCGGTGCGCGAGACGTGGGTGATCACGGCGATCATGGGCGCAGCGATGCTCGCGCTCGAGGTCGCGCTGCACGTGATCCTGCCCCAGTTCCAGACGCAGGCCGACGATCTGTTCCTGCAGGTGCCCTTCATCCGCACCGTGATCTCGGCGCTGATGGGCGCGGACGTGGGGGAGTCGTTCACGACCACGCTGCTGCAGGCGATCCTCTGGCTGCACCCGGTCGTGCTGACGGTCGCCTGGGCCCACGCGATCATCCTGTGCACGCGCATCCCCGCCGGCGAGATCGAGCGCGGAACGATCGACGTGCTCCTCGCCCAGCCGCTCTCGCGCCGGGCCGTGTACGCCGGCGACTCGCTCGTGTGCCTCGCTTCCGGTCTCGCGGTGCTCCTCGGCGCGTTCCTCGGCACCCGCATCGGCGCGGCTATCTGGACGCCCGACGATGGAGCGCTGGTGAGCACGGTGCTGCTGATCCTTCTCAACTTCGCGGCGCTGTACGTCGCCGTCGCCGGCTTGGCGTCGCTGGTGTCCGCGCTCACCTCGCGCCGCGGCAAGGCTATGGGCATCGCCTTCGCGATCGTCGTCGGCTCGTTCCTGCTGAACTTCCTCGCCCAGGCGTGGGAGCCCGCGAGGGCCGTGTCGTTTCTCGGCGTGCTGGAGTACTACCGCCCGGCGGACGTGCTGCGCACGGGCCGCGCTCCTGTCGGTGATGTGGTCACGCTGCTGGCGATTGGCGCGGCGTCGTGGATCGCGGGGTGCGTGGTGTTTCAGAGGCGCGATATCGCGACGGCGTAGACGCGGGCCTTTCCGCTACATCTCCCTCTGGGAGAGGTCGATCCGCCGAACGGCGGATCGGGTGAGGGCTCTGCCTTCTACCCCCTCTTCTCCGCCTCGTTCGGAGGGCGCATCGTGGAAAGATCGTGCCTGCGCAGAAAGGTCATCTCGAGCCCTTGGACCTGGTGCAGTTCGAGCGTGCCTTCCGTCGTAGCCCCGACAAACTTGCCGTCGTGGGACCAATCCGCCCAAATCCACTCGGGAGACAGCGAGCGTCGATCAGGGCCATTGCGAAGATACGTCACGGATTGGACGCCTTCGATCTGACCTTGCCGAGCATTGAAGTGGTAGCCGTCGCTGATGACACTCAGTTCAGATTCTCCTTGAGGTTGCGATCGCGTGACCGCAACTCTGCTCTCTGGGTAGGAATCCACTACGGCACTGTGCAGTTGCGGTGGTAACCACTGCGTGCTCGCGCGTTCGAAGTCTGAATCTCGTGTCCAGCCGTGTGACCTCTCTAGCGCGAAGAGGTCGCTGTCGTAGGACTTCATGATGAACCTTTCGCCGTTTGGAAGAGCTACCTCCCGATCACGTTCTCCGACCGGGCCAGTCGGCGCGCCGAAGCGGTAACCGCGTGTGTACATTCCCGACTCAGGCCAGCCAGCCGTTCCCTCCAGCGAGGGGATCTCCGAGATGTCTGCCCAAGAATCTGAAAGGTCATACGGGCTTCTTCCGCGCGCGCTCCAGTCGGCTTGAACGATGCACAGGTACTTTCCATCCGGCGAAATATCGCAGCGTCTCGGGTAGAACGACCCCCGTCTCCATCCGAGAACCGTCAACTCGAACGACTGGAGGTCGAGCATCAGCACGCACCATTGCTCGCTCGGCCCTCGTCGGAAAATGACGGCGACCGGGGCTTCCGTTGCAATGATGCCGTAGATCCGCGGTGGAGGGGGTGTCTTTCCCATTCCGCGCTTCCCCTCACGTGCGCGCCACAAACACCACCCGAGACAAGCGCCCCTCGCCCGCCAGCCTCGCCGTGACATCCAGGAACACCTGCTGACGCTCGAACGAATCGGCGCCCTCGACTTCGCGCAGGCCGTCGGCGTGCGCGGCGCGGGCGTCGCGGAAGCGCGAGGCCACCAGCGCCATGTTGCCGGTCACGTCTTCTTCGCGCTCGATCTCGAAGCCGATCTCCCCGAGCAACCCGGCGTCGTAGGCGCGGGGCACCATCAGGAAGTAGCCGATCGACGTGCGGATGCGCATCTCCTCGTCGGTGATCGGCCCGGTCACAATGATCGGGTCGGTGAACAGCAGGCATCCGCCGGGCTTGAGCACGCGCTTCCACTCGCGCAGCACCGCCGGGCGATCCGGCAGATGATTGATCGCGTCGAAGCACGACAGCGCATCGAACGTGCCGTCTTCAAAAGGGAGGCCCGCGCCGGCGTCGACGGTCTGGAACCTGCAGCGCTCGTCGAGCGATCGCTCCTTGGCCTGGCGATTGGCCTGCGCGACGCCGTCGGCGTGGATGTCCACCCCGACGAGATCGCACCCCGTTTCCTTGGCCATGAACAGCGCGGGACCGCCGGAGCCGCAGGCGATGTCGAGCAGCGCCTGCCCGGCGCCGAGGCCGATCCACGACAGGAAGCCGCGTACTTCGTCGGCGGTGATCCAGCTGTTCTGTCCGATGTCCTCGCCCCAGGTCTCGCGCCGGATGGAGGCGTAGAGGTCGGTGGCGAAGCCGCCGTATTGCGCGTCGTAGAACTCGCTCTTCGACGCCTCGGTCGTCACTGCAGGTTGACCGGCATCACGACGTAGAGGAAGTCCGAGCCGCTCTTGATCAGGCCGGGCTTATTCGGCGCCTTGAGCTCGAGGATGATCTGCTCGTCGGCCATGACCTTCAGCGCGTCGGTCAGGAACGCCGGGTTGAAGCCGATCTCGATGTCCTCGCCCTCGTAGCCCTCGAGCTCGACGTCGATCTCCGCCTCGCCCATCTCCGGGGTGCGGCTGGACATCTTCAGCAGTTCGCCCTTGTCAGCCTTGCTGAACGCCAGGCGCACGCCGCGGCTCTCCTCGTTGGTCAGCAGCGCGGCGCGCCGGACGGCAGAAGAGAGGATCTGGGTGTCGAACTTCGCCTTCTTGTCCTGGTCCTTGGGGATGACGTCGTCGTAGGGGGGGAACGCACCTTCCACGAGGTTCGACGCCAGCACAGCGCCCGAGCCGTCCTCGGTTTCGTCGAAGGCGAAGACGATCTGGTTCGAGGTGATCGCCACGCGGACCTTGCCCTGCGGGTCGTCGATCAGCTTGGCGACGAGGTTGAGCGCCTTGGTGGGGACGATGCACGAGCTGTCGTCGGTGCCCGACGGGGTCTCGGCGTTGCCGCGGGCGAGCGCCAGGCGCCGGCCGTCGGTCGCGACCATCTCCAGCTTCTTGCCCTGGCGACGCAGGAGCACGCCGTTGATCGCGTAGCGCGAGTTCTCGCGGGCGGTCGAGAACACGGTGCGACTGATCAGGCGCTCGAGCGTCTCGGTCGAGATGGTGAACACGTCGGCGCCCGCGTCGTCGCCGGGAAAGTCCGGGACAGCGGGGAAATCCTGGGCGGGGTAGCCGAACACCTTGAACTTGGCGTCGCGCCCCTTGATCTCGCAGACGTCCTGCTGGGATTCGATGGTGAGCGTCGGTTCGGAGTCCTGCGCCTGCACGATCGCGCGGAGGCGATCGGCGGGGATGAGGACTTCGCCCGGTTCCTGCACCTCGACCTGCGCGCGGCTGAGGCGCGTCGAGATCTCGGCGTCGGTGCCGCTGAGGGTGATGAGATCTCCGGAATCACCCTTCTTGGCCTCGAAGTGGATGCACATCAACTGCGGCTTGGGAGTTCTCGATGCAACGACGCCCGCAACGAGGTTGACGGCGTTCAAGAGCGCAGCGCGATCACAGATCAGCTTCATGGACGGTCGGACTCCCAAGGGTCGGGTCGCCCCCTTCGGGCTACCACAATCGGCAGTGTACCGCACCCATGAAATCACGCGCATTGGCGGATCGGGCCCCGGGGACCCTTGTACGACGGGCTGGAATGTCCGATACTTGCCCGCTTGGAACGCAGCGGGCGGCATCCGTTTGGCGGGTGTTCGGGTCGCTTGTCAGCCTCCGCCATCGGCGAGGCAAGGATATGGAGACTGGCATGTCATTTGAAGCGGCTGTCCACGCGCAAGCGATCGAACTCGACCGTCTCGCCCTCGAGATGACCGCGGACGCGGGAAGCGGGCACCCGAGCACAGCGATGAGCCTCGGGCACATCGTGACGGTTCTGATGTTCTCGGCGATGCGCTGGAGCCCCGAGGTCCCAGACTACCCCTCGAGCGACCGGCTGGTGCTCAGCGAAGGCCACGCGGTGCCGATCGTCTACGCAGCCGCGGCTCGCCTTGGCGTGCAGATCGGTCGCGACCCCTCGCAGCGCCGCCCCATGACCATCGACGACGCGATGCGCCTGCGCGAGGCCGACAGCGAGATCGACGGCCACCCCAACCCGGTTGAAGGCTTCCCGTTCTTCGATGCCGCGACCGGATCGCTCGGCCAGGGCCTGAGCGTCGCCGCGGGCATCGCCGAGGCGGCCCGCCTTGAGAACATGGACAAGCGGGTGTTCTGCATCATCGGCGACGGCGAGTCCCGCGAGGGACAGGTCGCCGAAGCGCTCGACTACATCGCCGAGCGCGGCCTGACCAACGTCCTGACCATCTTCAACTGCAACGAGTACGGCCAGACCGGGCGCGTCAGCGACCAGCAGTCGGCCGAGAAGCTCGAAGCCAAGCTCAAGGCGTTCGGGTTCGACGTCACCGTGATCGACGGCCACTCCCCGGCAGAGATCAAGGATGCCCTCGACGCCTTCGCGCAGCGCTCCGGAGATTCCTCCGTCGCGCCGATGGCGATCGTCGCCAAGACCGTCAAGGGCTGGGGCTCCCCCACGCTCCAGGCCGGCAACTGGCACGGCAAGCCCGCCTCGGGCGACACCCTGACCAAGGTCCTCGACGAACTCAACGAGCGACGGAACGAGCTGACCACGGCCCTCGGATCCGGAGATGCCTTCACGATCGAGCCCCCGGCGCAGGCCCCGGCGCCCGAATTTGCGACCGGTGATCTGCCCTCGTTCTCCGAGGCCATGCGCTCCCGCGACATGGAATCGACGCTGCACACCGGGCGCCTGGCGACGCGGAAGGCCTACGGCATCGCGCTCCAGCAACTCGGCCGCGTGAACCCGCGCGTCGTGACGCTCGACGCCGATGTCAGCAACTCCACCTTCGCCGAGACCTTCGCGAAGGACCCCGACCTTGCCTCGCGCTTCTTCGAGTGCCGGATCGGCGAGCAGAACATGGTGTCCGCCGCTGTCGGGCTTTCCGCGTCTGGGTTCATCCCCTTCTGCTCGACGTTCGGCAAGTTCTTCGCACGCGCGATCGACCAGATCGAGATGGCGATCATCAGCGGGGCGAACATCAAGCTCGTCGGTTCGCACGTCGGCGTGAGCCTCGCGGCCGACGGCCCCAGCCAGATGGCCCTGCCCGACGTCGCCTGGTTCCGCTCGCTCTCGACGGTCAAGAACCACCTGGGCAACCCTGCTTGCTACATCCTGCAGCCCGCGGACGCCTATGCCGCCTACGCCCTGACCGGCGTGATGGCCGAGTACGAGGGCGCCTGCTACATGCGGACGCTCCGACCCGACACCGAGTTCCTCTACAACGACGACACCGTGTTCAACCTCGGTGGCTTCGAGGTGCTCAACGAGGGTCGCGACGTCCTGCTGTGTGCCTCGGGCTACATGGTCCACGAGGCCAACAAGGCGCTGGAGCTCCTCGACAAGAACGGCATCTCCGCGACGCTGGTCGACCTCTACAGCCTCCCGTTCGACGAGGAGGCCCTGCTCGACATGGCCAACGCCAACAACGGCTACATCGTGACCCTCGAAGACAACTTCGGGGGAGGCATCGGCTCGGCCGTCGCCGACGCTCTGGCCGAGTCCGGCGAAGGGTTCACCCTCGAGCAGATGAAGGTCGACCGGATTCCGAAGTCCGCCCGCACCCCCGATGAGGTGATCCAGATGGTCGGGCTTTCTCCCGAGGACATTCTGAATCGGTGCCTGACGATGCTGGGTGTCCCCGTCTAAGGGTGGCGGGTCGCGCAGCACCTGCGCAGAACGCGTCCGGTAACCGCAGCACCCGAACATCTCGGGGTGCCGCGGGCGTCCAGTTCGTGTTTTGTAAGGACTTGAGTAGAAGCGTTCAAACGAAGGAAAAAAGGCCTTCAATTGTGCATGGGGCCAGATTCTTCGGCCGAAACACCACTCGGCCGGTTTGCGAACGCTATCCAGCGGAGTTAGGATAGCGGCCACTCACTTGTTCGGAGAACCCCCCCTCTGGGCGTGTGCCCCGGAGCGGGAAACAGAGTCGAGCAGGAAGCCAATCGGGCTGAGCCGTCTCTGAGAGTCGATGGAGAGCCAACGCCACACGACTCGATGCGGCGTGCTAAGGCCAACGGCAGAAGAAATAGGGTCATGCTAAAGGAGAGTCACATGAGTAAGACGAGCCGTCTGAGTCTGCTCGCTGGAGCCGCGATTGCGTTCGGCTCGGCTGGCAGCGCCCTCGCCGAGAGCGAGGCCGTCAACAATGAGGATCAGGTCCGCTCGATCGTCGCCGAGATGCTCGCCGACGCCGAGTCGCGTTCCAGCCTTCTGCAGTCGGGCGGCTCCGCCGGCCACGACGGCAGCCAGTTCTTCCTCAGTTCCGGTGACGGTGCGTTCCGCCTGAACGTCAGCGGTCAGATCCAGTTCCGCTACTACCTGAACTTCCGCGACGACGACAACAACAGCGACCGCAACGGTGACGGCGACGTCGACGAGATCGACGACGAACTCAACCCCGAGACCGACTTCGAGTCGGGCTTCCAGACCCGTCGCACGAAGCTCACCTTCGAGGGCAACGTGTTCGAAGAGTCCCTCTTCTACCACGTGACCGGTGCCTTCGATCGCGACGGCGGCGACTTCGAGCTCGAAGACGCCTACGTCGGCTACGAGTTCGACAACGGCATCGCCGTTCGCTGGGGTCAGTTCAAGGTCCCGTTCATGCGTGAAGAACTCGTCAGCTCCAAGCGTCAGCTCGCCGTTGACCGCTCGCTGACCAACGAGGTCTTCAACCAGGGCCGCTCCCAGGGTGTCGAGCTCGCCTACGAGGCCGAGGACGCCAAGTGGCGCACCGCGGTCGCCTTCTCCGACGGCTTCAACTCCGTCAACTCCGACATCACCACCGAGAAGGGCTTGGCCCCCGGCTTCCGCCTCGGCGGCGGCGAGGCCCAGTACGCCTTCACCGGTCGTTTCGAGTTCCTCGGCGCCGGCAACTGGAGCCAGTTCAACGACTTCACCAGCCAGCCCGGCAGCGACTTCGGTCTGCTCGTCGGTGCGGCCGTCCACTTCGAGGGCGGCGACGAGGACGGCAACGCCTACGGCGGCGACGACTACTTCAACTTCAGCTACACCGTCGACGTCTCGGTCGAGGGTGACGGCTGGAACGCCTTCGCTGCGTTCGTCGGTTCGACCACCGAGCTCGACGACGTTCCCGCGGACGGCCCCGGCGCCGACGCCGATGACGTCGACAACGACGACTTTGGCTTCGTCGTCCAGGGTGGCTGGCAGCTCCCCAACACCGACTGGGAACTCTTCGGTCGCTACGACATCCTCTTCCCGGATGACGGCGATCGCCGCGAATCGGATGATGAGTTCCAGACCATCACGTTCGGCACCAACTACTACCTCCACGGCCACGCCGCCAAGTTCACGGCTGACATCCAGTGGCACATCGACGACACCAACGAGATCAGCGGTCCGAACACCGGCATCGGCTACCTCCAGGATGACGATGACGGCGAGTTCGCCTTCCGCTTCCAGTTCCAGCTCCTGTTCTGATCCGTTCAGACCAGGCCTGATCTGAGAACACCACCGGCCGGCTCCTCGGAGCCGCCCGGTTCTTTTTTTGCGATGAGCTCGTGCCCCGACGGGGGAGCGGAAGACCCCGGGGAAACCGGGACGGTCAGGCCTCTTCAGACTCGCGGAGCTTCGCGAGCACAGCGAAGTCCTCGAGCGTGGTCACGTCCTGCTCCGTCTTCTCTTTGCCGGCTGCGACGTCGCGGAGCAGGCGGCGCATGATCTTGCCGCTGCGGGTCTTGGGGAGAGCGTCGGCGAACCGGATCTGATCCGGCTTGGCGATGGCGCCGATCTCCTTGGCGACGTGCTCGCGAAGCAGCCCCGCCAGGTCTTGCCCCGGCGAGGCCCCCGGCCCGAGTGTGATGAACGCCGCGATGCCCTCGCCCTTGATCTCGTGCGGCATGCCGACAACCGCGGCTTCAACGACATCCGCGTGCGAGACAAGGGCCGATTCCACCTCGGCCGTCCCGAGACGGTGCCCCGAGACGTTGAGCACGTCGTCGATGCGCCCCATCACCCAGAAGTACCCGTCGGCGTCGCGCCGGGCCCCGTCGCCGGCCTTGTAGTAGATCGTTCCGTCTTCGGTCTTGATATCGCTCCAGTAGGTCTCGATGAAGCGCTCGCGATCACCCAGGATCCCGCGGAGCATGCTCGGCCACGGCTTGCGGATCGCCAGCAACCCGCCGGTGTCCGCCGGCTGCTCGACGCCCTTCTCGTCAACGATCGCCGCGTCCACGCCGAAGAACGGCAGCGTGCACGAACCCGGTTTCGTCGGTGTCGCGCCCGGGAGCGGGGTGATCATGTGGCCGCCGGTCTCCGTCTGCCACCACGTGTCGACGATCGGGCAGCGCTCGCCCCCGACGACGCGGTGGTACCACATCCACGCTTCGGGATTGATCGGCTCCCCGACCGTTCCGAGGATCTGCAGCGACGAGAGGTCGTGCCCGGTGACGTGCTCGTCTCCCCAGCGCATGAACGCTCTGATCGCTGTGGGCGCCGTGTAGAACTGGGTCACCTTGTGGCGCTCGACCATCTGCCAGAAGCGAGAGGGGTCCGGCCAGTTGGGGGCGCCCTCGTACATCAGCGTGGGCACGCGGTTCGGCAGCACGCCGTAGACGACGTAGGAATGGCCGGTCACCCAGCCGATGTCGGCGGTGCACCACATCACCTGGTCGCGACCGGGGTGCAGGTCGAAGGTCATCTTCGACGTGAGGTAGGCGTGCACCATGTAGCCGCCCGTGGTGTGCAGGATGCCCTTGGGCTTGCCGGTCGAACCGGAGGTGTAGAGGACGAACAGCAGGTCCTCGCTGCCCATCGGCTCGGCGGGGCAGTCGGGCGAGGCGCTATCGACGATGTCATGCCACCAGTGGTCCCTGTCGTCCGTCCAGGAGACCTCGTTCTCGCACCGTCGCAGCACCACGACGTGCTCCACGCAGTCGGCCTGCTGGCACGCCTCGTCGACGTTCGCCTTGAGCGGAACGATCCCGCCGCGCCGCCAGCCGCCGTCGGCGGTGATGATGACCTTGCTCGAGGCATCGTGGACCCGATCGGCGATCGCCTGGGCGCTGAACCCGCCGAAGATGACCGAGTGGGGGGCGCCGATTCGGGCGCATGCGAGCATCGCGACCGCGGCTTCGGGAACCATCGGCATGTAGATGGTCACCACGTCGCCCTTCCCGACACCGAGCGACTTGAGGGCGTTGGCGAGCTTGCAGGTCTCGTCCATGAGCTCGCGATAGGAGAGCGAACGGACCTCCGGGCCGCTTCCCGGTTCCAGCGGCTCGCCCTCCCAGATGATCGCGGTCTCGTCGCCGTAACCGGCCTCGACCTGGCGGTCCAGGCAGTTGTAGCTGACGTTCGTTGTCGCCCCGACGAACCACTTGGCGTCTGGGGCGTCCCACTCCAGCACCTTCGACCAGGGCTGGAACCAGCTGAGCTCCATGGCGACATCGGACCAGAAGCCTTCCGGATCCTGGAGCGATCGTTCGTGGAGGGACCGGTACGCCTCGAGGGAGGGGACGTGAGCGCTGTCCGACACGGATGCAGGCGGATCGAAGACCCGATCTTCGTGCATCACGCTCTCGATCCCAGAGCCGCTCGAATCACTCGCTGGCGCGCCGGTCATGCGTCAAACGCTCCTCTCTCGTCTCGGTGCGGGGAGCGCAAGGATACACGACGCTTCGGAATGCGATGAGGGCGGCGCACATTCGCGCTGCGCGCAAAAAGAACCACCGGCAGGCCGAAGCCTGCCGGTGGAATGAACTTACGTTCGTGTCTCGCCCGTCGCCGCAAGACAGCGGGCGGACGTGCTCAGGGGATGCAGGCCGGGGAAGCGGCTCGCATCACTCGGAGCGATCAGGCGCGCCGACGACGCAGAGCCGCAACGCCACCCAGACCGAGGAGGGCGAGCGAACCCGGAGTCGGAACAACCTGGAACCACACGTCGTAGGTGTCACCGTTGGCGCCAGCGTTGGGGACGAGGTAGCTCTTCAGGACGTACTCCTGACCATCGAGCTCGATCGAAGCGCCATCGACTTCGAACTCGGCACCGATCGGGCCGCTGTTGTCGCCAAGCTGGATGTTGAAGAGGCCGCCGCCGGTCACGGTCTCGCCGGTCGGAACCGTGAGACGCGCGATGAAGACGCCGTCCTCGCCACGACCACCCGCGCCATCCGGGGCGAAGCCCGAGATGAAGGGCTGCGGAGCGATGCCGAGGCCGAGGTACGCAGCGGTGTTGCCAGCCGCCCAAGTGCTACCGGGGCCAAGGATGGTGCTGAACGGCAGCGTACCGGCGTTGTTCGCCGTGTAGTCACCGGGCACGTAGTCACCGTAGAACGCACGGGTCGCCGCCTGGTTGCCGGCGGCAACGGTCGGACCGAACGCATCGATCGCGAAGTAGGAATCCTGCTCGAAGGTCGGGAGGATGCCGTACAGGAACGGGCCGGCGTTCAGGAGGCTGGGGTTACCAGCTTCCTTGTAGAACGCACCCGAACTCGGGGCGAAACCCTGACCAACGATGCCATCAACCGGTCCGCCAGCTTCGAAGCTGAGGAACTGGAACGGGGCAGCCGAGGCACCCGCCGACAGGGCGAGGACAGCAGCCGTAGACAGAACAGCCTTCATGATATGTTTCTCCTCCTGGGACCCGGTCACCCGAGACCCGACAAAGAACCTGCTTCTTCCCAAGCTGGAAGCCGGTTCAGACGGGTGGGTCGGAAGTCCGGACAGCCAGCGACGTGGTTTCCGTTGCTTATTCTGCCCACAATCCGGGGTGATGCAAGCGGTGTTTTCCCTTCAATCCGCAGTTTCATGCGGAAAAAATCCTCTCCACCCCTGGCGATAGGTTTCTGGATGGGGAATTCCCGCTCGGGGGCCTGAAAAACGAAAACACCGGCAGGCCGAAGGCCTGCCGGCGTCGAGATTTCAGCGTTTCATCCCCCTCCCACAGAGAGGAGAGGTTGGTCTATTGCCGAGATCCGGCTCAGGCGCGACGGCGGCGGAGGGCCGCCACGCCGCCAATCCCCAGCAGGGCGATCGAGCCCGGCGTCGGGATGACCTGGAACCAGATGTCGTACGTGTCGCCGTTACCGCCGGCGTTGGGGATCAGGTAGCTGACGAGACCGAGCTGCTGGCCACCGAAGTCCGCAGCGGGACCATCGATCTCGACCTCGGCAGCGCCGTCCTGCGTGGAGAACAGGCCACCGCCGATGGGTGATTCGCCGTCCGCGACGGTCAGGCGGGCGATGAACACACCGTCGAGGTCGCTGCGTCCGCCGCCGCCCGCGAGCGGGGCGAAGCCGGAGAGGAACGGCTGCGGGGCGATGCCCAGGCCGAGGTATGCAGCGCTCGGGGCGACAGCACTGGGATCCCAGGTGCTACCCGGGCCGAGAATGGTGCTGAACGGCAGAGTGCCGGCGTTGCTCGCCGTGTAGTCACCCATGGGGTAGTCGCCGTAGAACGCACGGGTCGCGGCCTGGTTGCCAGCAGAAACCGTCGGGCCGAAACTATCGATCGAGAAGTACGAATCCTGCTCGAACGACGGGAGGATGCCGTAAAGGAACGGACCCGCATTCAGGAGGCTGGGGTTGCCCGCTTCCTTGTAGAACGTGCCGCCTGTCGTGCCGAAACCCTGACCAACGATGCCGTCGACCGGGCCGCCAGCCTCGAAGCTCAGGAACTGGAACGGGGCAGCAGATGCGCCCGCAGTGATAGCGAGAGCGCTCGCAGCGCTGATAACAGCCTTCATGACAGATATCTCCATCTCTCTCTGTGCAAACAACTTCAGGGACCGCGATCCGCACGCGGTGCCCAGGAGCTAAATCTCACCCTTGAAGGTATCACGAATTAGGAAGCGAACAAGCGAAACTCGCGATTCGGCGAGGATTTTCCCGCGCTTTCTCACGACGCATCGTGGTGCAGACCGACACGCGACGCCTCCGGCCGGCAAGAACTGATCCCCCGGATCGAGTGGGACCATCTGCGAGGTCCGAAAAAAAACGCCGGCGTGAAACGCCGGCGTTGATGAGGCTCAATTTGATAGGATTTCGTCAGGGAACGAGTCGCAGGCCCCGGTTGTTCACGGGGAACTCCTCGAGCACGGACTGCAGGATGTTCGGGCCCATCTCAGACTTCGACGGGTACCAGAAGATCGGCTGACGGGACTCTTCCTCGCGGAGAGACTCGGCGTGGCCGTCCCAGAACGCGGCGTTCATCGAACCGCTGTGGCGGTACGTGAGGGGCAGGTTCTGGCCCTCAGACGCGTTGCCGCTGTCCTCGTCGCCGTACACGTCCGAATCCACCCGGATGGCGCTGTCTGCGAGGAAATCGCCATACAGGAACGAGCCGGTCTCGGACTGAGCGTCGATGAACGCCCGGCCGTCGAGCTCGGGCCCCGACCCGGTGAAGGTGCGGAAGCCGTCGGCGATCGCGATCTTCTTGCCCTCGTTGCCCACGCGATCGATCTTGGGGATGTACCGCTTGGGGAGCTTGATGTGGTCTTCTTCCGAGGTCGGCATGCCGATCTGAACCGGGTCGGTCGCGTCTCCGATGGTCTCGCCCGCAAACTGGAAGGCGCCAGGCATGATGTAGCTCACGCCCGGGACGCCGCCGAGCTCGTCTGCCAGGTCACGGAGTTCCTGGTCGGCGCGGCTGCTGACGGGCACGATCTCGCGCATCGCCGGATCCGCAAAGTCCGTCAGGATCTTGACGAATCGTTGGGCCCGATCCGAGGGCAGCGAGGCGCTGTCGACGGTCGGAGACAGCCAGTCGTACGTCTGGACGGGCCGGTTCGAGATCCGGTTCAGGGGCTCGTCCGCGTCGTTGACCCAGTCACGCATCCGCAGGCCGGATGAGTTGACACCCGGGATGAAGTTGTCGTTCTGGCCCGCGTACCCGATCAAACCGGTAACAAGCTGCTTCTGAGTCGAGAGGCCTTGGGTCTGCCAGGCCGAAGCTCGGGCGCGCCCCAGAGCGGGAAGCAGGATCCCGATGAGAATCGCGATGATCGCGACAACAACCAGCAGCTCGATGAGCGTGAACGCCCTCAAGGGCGAGCGTTCACGACCACGATCGGCAAACCCAATTTGCATTTTGAGACCTCTTCCAAATACCAAACACAGTGTCTTGCGTCTTGACAGATTCCGAGCAATATGCGCAACGAATCAATGAGGGATGCCCAGAAAGTCCTCGGCCCTTTACGCCCCAACACCACGGATAGATCCCGGATTGCAGCGGGATCCGCTCCGATTCGTATGCGCATGCTGATCACAGTGCCCGGAACATGATCTTCACACGATCTTCATTGATTCTAGGGCGACGGAGGATCGCGTCAACCTGGCGCTGCACCTAGGGCAGAATCGACCTCGCGGGCCGCGAAGACGCCTGCGAGACCGGGGCACCCTCGTATCCGAACGTCAGGGCGTCCGGATCCGTCCGTGGGCCGTCGACAAGCACAGATCCGCTCGGAGCCCAGTGCACCGGGTTCCGGGATTCGGCGATCGAGAGCATCGCGACGTGCCCATCCCAGAAGGCCGCGTCCATCCGCCCGCGATGGCGGAAGACGAGCGGGAGGTTCGCACCATCCCCTCCGCCGCCGAACCTGCCCCACGAGCGCGAATCCACGTCCAGCGCGGTCCGTTCGCCAAAGCTCCCCCAGCGACCGGGGGCGTACGAGGCGTCGAAATCGATGGTGCCGCGACGGGAATCGAGATAGCGGAAGCCGTCGGCGATCGCGATCTTCGACTCGGCGGCCCCGACGCGATCCAGACGCGGCATGTAGGCGAGCGGGGTGCGGATCTGGGCGGTGAGCAGGCCGCCCGCGTAGGTCTCCTGGCCGATTCGCACCGGTATGCGCCGCCGGCCCTCCGTCTGCGTTCTGCCGCCGAAGAGCTGGAAGTTCATGGGCATCAGGAAACTGACCCCCCGGGGCGGCGAGCTGGCGTTGGCGTCGACCCAGTCGGCCATCTGGCTATTGCCGTTGGCCCCGACAGCGAACACGGGCGAGCGGGTTTCCATCTCGGGGTCCGCGAACTCCTCGAGGAGGTAGTGGAACCGTTGCTCGCGCAGGCGGGGCAGCGGGACCCCCAACCCGAGCGACGGGCTCATCCAGTCGACATTCTGGACCGGCGCCCGGGAGTCCTGGCTGAGCCTCCGCGTGACGCTCGGCGACGGAGAGTTCCACAGCTGGATGCCGCTGGTGCTCGCTCCCGGGATCCACTCGTTGTGCTCCAGGCCGTAGGTGTGAAGAGCGACGACGAGCTGTCGTTGCATCGCCGACGAGCCGGCTTGGCGCGCCATAGCACGGGTTGCGGAGATCGAGGGCATCAGGACGCCGAACAGGACCGACACGATGGCGACCGAGACCATCAGTTCGACAGCCGTGAATGCCGGGCATGCCCGGCGCCTCAGCGACCCAGTGTGGTTTCGGCCCACCGCCGAACCTCCTCGGACAATCCCAACGCCACAGCGGCGCGTTCATGCAAGAACATCGACACCTCGTTCGAGGCAACGAATGTTGTCCGGGAGGATACTGAGTTTATGGGCAGACGGCGAGCCAGTTGGCCAGCGTGTCCGTCACGTCGGCGAAGTCCACGATGCCGTCGTTGTTGGAGTCACCCTCGCCGGCACTCCCCGGGGCGTACATGTTCAGCCAGTTGCCCAGGATCGCGGTGATATCGCCGAAATTCACCATTCCGTCGCCGTTCGCATCACCGGTGCAGAACGGCGAGATCACGATGTCCGGACCGAGGAACAGCACGGCATCGTACGGTTCCGGGGTGCCGCCGTTGTTGTAGATCAGGCGGGCGCTGAGCACAGCGCCGCCGAACGACGCGGGGTCCAGGGGATCGGACGGCGTCGCGCCGGCGAGGCGCGGCTGGAGGACGCTCGCCGAAAACACCGAACCCGAGGCCACCGAGTCCGAATCGCCCAGAACGAGCGAATCGACCGTGTACGACCGCCCCGAATTCGCGCCGGCGAAACTCTCGCCGGTCTCCAGGAGTCTCTCGAGCTCGTACCCGCTGGGGGTGTTGACCGCCCGGAAGAACGCGGTGCGTTCCATCCCGACGGTCGGCTGGAACGGTGCGACGAAGTACACGTTGCCGTTCAGATCCATCGCGGGTCCGGAGAAGGTGACCGGTGAGCCCGTTGCGATCGTCCCGATCGGGGACCCGCCGTTCGCGTCGAGCACCTCTTTGCCCGCGTATGCCGCGACAGTCCAGGTCTCGGAGCCAGGCGCAAAGACAGCGACCGCGACAAACTCGCCGTCCGTGGGATCGGATCCGACGACGGCCGCGGCGGGATGACCGCTCTGCGCGTCCGTGCCGATTGCGACCTGCCCGTTCCCGCCACGGAATGTCTGTTGACTCAGGTACTGGTGGAACTCCGCGTCCCCGCCAAGGTTGGTGGAAAAGACGCCGTCGCTGACCGGAGAGGGCAACACGGCCGATCGTGTGGCGACAGGGTTCCCGGATCCATCGATCGCGAACAGGTTGAGAGCGTTCGTCCGGTCGGGGGCCAACGTTCTGGCCAGCGAGCCCACAACGCCCACACCGCCGAGGTCTGTTACGGACGAGAACGACGGATTCCCTCGGTGGGCGTCGACACCGGGATCGAGGTGCGTCGAAACACCCGGGGCGCCGCCGGCCCGGTACGAATTGGCGAAATTCAGCGCGAGAGCGATGCCCGATGGAGCCATCGCGGGCGTGTTGGTGGTGATGGTGTCGTCGTCGATCACGAAGCTCGTTGCCGGCACATCCGCCACCAGGTTCGTCCCAGCGCTGCTGAGAGCCACGTTCACCGCCCCCGAGCGTGAGAGCAGGTCAACGGTGAGCACGTTCTCCCCCAGCACAGCGGCTGAAGAGGGGGCGTTGAAGTCATCCGCTCGCAGTGCCACGAGTCCTGACGCATCGATCCCGCCAAGCGAAAGTGTGGCGGTGTCGTCGGCCGCGATGCTCGGCCGGCTGGAAAGACCAACCACCCGGGTTACGAACAGTCGCTCCGGTGAGTCTTCGTGCTGGCCTATCAGTGCTCCAATGACGTTCGTGGCCGTGCTCGAGAAATCGCTCAGGCTCAAGCCGAAGCGGCGGTCGAAGGTGAGCACGCTGACGGTCGAAGGCGCGGAGTTCGCGACAGGGTTGATGCCCGCTCCCGGAGTCGTCCAGACGGCAAAGTCCGGAGACACGGGGGCGACGTCCAACTCCTGGTTCGGGCTCAGCGCCAGCGAACCCAGCGAATGCGTCGCGAACATCGGGTCCGGATCAGCCGATGATTTCAGCACCGGCCCGATGCGGTAAGTGTTTCCCCATGAGCTGGTTACGGTCACCAGATCAACGACGTAGCGTGAGGTCACCGGATCGGTGTAGACAGACAGAGCGTCGGAGTCGCCGGGGACGAGGGCGACGCTGTCCTGGGCGCTCACGGGAGCACCCGCGCTGCAAACCAAGGCCAGGGCAGGCCAGCACCTTCTGATTCGGTCGGTCATCGGTCGCATCGTGTCTCTCTCTCTGCTCCGACGCGGCAGACCGGCTGCCGCCGTCCGCGGGCGGGTCGCAGCCGCCGACGCCCCCTCATCGGTGTCGGGCTGCCCCTCACTTCACCCCTCGCGCCGGGTTCTTCCGGAGAGAATCATGCCCCCCGGACGTGGGTGAGTCAATCGCCGCTGGCGCGACCGGCCGTGTTTTGAGGGGTGCGGTGCCCTGCGTGCGATCAGGAGCCGGTTCGCATGGCCATCCGAGCCTTGACGTCGATCCGCTGCTTGAGGAGCCAGTTCTTCCATTTCTCGTCGCGTTCCAGGAAGAGGGCACGTTCCAGCCATTCGAGTGTCTGGTCGTCGCTCTCCTGGAGGACCGAGTCGGCCCTGATCGCCCCCCGCAGCGCGGGGAGGTAGGAATCGTTGCGATCGAGGGCTTCGATGTAGAAGCGCTTGGCCTCCTCGACATATCCCCGCTTGTCCCAGAGGAGGCCGAGGTTGTATTTCGGCCTCGGATCGCTGGGGGCCTGCTCCGCGGCGCGACGGAAGGCCTGCTGGGCGAGGAAGTAGTTCCCCTCGTTCATGTACAGCACGCCCATGTTGTTCCACGCAGCCGGCTGCTGGCCGTACGTCTGCACGGCCTCCTTGTAGAGCTCGAGTGATCGCTCCGGATTGCTCGAGTCGTACGCGTCGGCGGCCATGCGATGGCCGCGGACCAGCGTGTCGGTCTCCTGCTCGACGAGACCCGGCGGCAGAGTAAACGTCACGGTCTTGCTCTTGGGCGCGCACGCCCCGGAGCCCGCCGCGACGGCGATGGCCAGCATCAGTGCGGCTCGGGATGTCGGGTTGCTCTTCATCGGTGCTCGTAGATGCTCACGCCGAACTTGGCCTGCCACCCTCTCTCGCGGGGGTTCATCTGGATGCTGCTCAGGAACGCGCGCCCCTTGAGATTCTCGTGGTTCTCGACCGCCGTGATCCAACGCAGTATGTCCGAGATCGGCTCCTCGGTCACGTCGCACTGCACGGTGGTCTTCTGGATCTGGTTCTCCATGACCGCGTTGGCGCTCCGGGCCTGCCCGATCGAGGGCGGGCGCGAGAACTCGATCCCTGCGTCCGTCATCGCGCTCTCGATGTCCACACCGATGTACGGGTTCCTTGGATACAGCGCTCCCCAATCGATCTCGGCGCTCCGCGTCGCTTCGTGGCGTTCGATCAGAGCATCGAGCTCGGCGCCGTAGTTGGCGGCCCGCTGCAGCACCGTCCGGCCATCGGCCTTCTGCTTGAGCCCGATTCCCAGGTACACCAGCGCCGCCAGCGCGAGCAGCGCCGGGATCACCAGCAGCATCATGGGCCGGTTGCTCCGCTCTGTGGCCATGGCCATAGCGTGGAGCTGGGCATCGAGCTCGGGAGAGCGTTCGATGGTGCTGCTCATCGCACCCACCTCCCGCTCAGCTGCAACTGCCCGGGGGGCGGTGTGCGCCCGGTGGTCTGCCACAGGATGTCGCTGTCGAGCTGCTCGATCGCCAGGCCGAGGTCGATCCGCTTGACCTGGTCGTCCAGCTGGATCCGCAGCATCGATTCACGCGTGTCGTCGATCGTGAGCATGAGGATCCTGGCGTCCTCGGCGTACTCTTCGAGCACACCCAGCAGCAGTTCGACCTCTCGGAACACGGGCTTGGGCTCCGCCGGAAACTCGGCCGGCTCGTCGGTCTGCGTGGCCATGATCTCGCTCTCGAGCCACTTGCGCATGTCCCTGATGTTCGGAGGGACTTCGAGATCGAGGGCCATCGTTCGATCGTCTGCTTCAGCGCGGATCGTCTGGGCCTGCCCGACGATGGACTCGCCGCTCTCGCGCAGGCGATGGCCGAGCAGCCCGAGCGCCACCGCCAGCGATGTGAGGCTCGCCGCCATCCACCGGAACCGCTGCCGGTCCTTTCGTGTGGCCCGCGTCGTGAGCCCAGTCAGGCAGCGCGTCGGAGTCGGGGCGCCGACGAAGAAGTCGCTCTCCTGTGCGCGCTTCAGCGTCTCGCCCAGCGGCTCGGGTGATGGGATCGACTCGAACCCGGCCTGAGGCCAGTGCTCGCGCGCCGCCCTGACGAGCGACGCCGGCGCCGTGCCCACGAAGCGCACGCTCTCGGGCATCCGCCCGAGCTGCCCCGCCCACGTCAGCCAGTCAATCGCCAGGCGGCTGGCCGAAGCCTTGGCCCAATCGCCCTGGTCTTTCTCCGGAGCCGGTGCGATGACCGTCTGGCCTCCGGCGATCAGGCGACCGGAATAGGCCCAGGTCCACACCAGTCGATGCTCCTCCATGATGACAACCGCCGTGGTCGTCGCGCTCTGCGTGTCGATCGGCATCGTCTCGGTGAAGCCGTTTTCGCCGGTTGGCACCGACGCCGAACCCTCGGGCGACCACGCGCTCGTGATCGCGTGCCACAGGCTGACGATCTTCCCGGTGCGGACGCCCCGGCGATCAAGCTCGTCGAGCAGCATGCGCACGATGGAGTCGGGCAGGTGCACCACGGCCGACGCCACGGCAGACGGCGCGTCACCGCTCGGCTTGTTGATCGGCTTGTTGAGGCGCTCGATGATCCCCTTGAGCCCGGTCGCCTCCTTCTTGGCGCCGGCCCCGTTTGTCTCGGGCGACGGCGAACGGAGCGCCTCGATAGAACCCTGGTGCAGCAGGCCGCCCCAGTCCTGGCTCGCGCTCTGCAGAGCCGCGGAGATTGCCGCGGGCTCGGCGCTGCGCGCCCTCAGCCACAGGCAGCGTGCGTCTTCCGTGTCGATGACCACGAGAGGAGCTCGGCGCATCGATCGGAGTTCCGCCTGAGCCCAGGTGCACAGCGACGCGACCCTCGCGCGCACGGTCGCGAGTGTTTCCTCGGACTCCTCGGTGCCGCGCGGGGGAGCGACCCACTCGGAGACGGCGTCGCTCCCGATGAGCCGGGCCCACGCCAGATCTGGATGAACGTAAAGGATCGGGGCCATCGGGCCGGGTCTCGCTCCGCGATCAGTCGGGTTCGGATCGGTTCCTGTCCTGCATGCCGGGGCGACCGCCGCGTCGCACATCGCGAGGATCGCGGCTGAACGTGCCGCTCGCGGCGCCAGCGCCCGCTCGGCCCGCGCCGGCGTCTGGTGAGTAGGCCAGCGTCTGCTCGTTCCCGTTGCGCTCGACGGTGACCTCCGTCGTGCTGATCGCCTTGATCACGATTGGACGCCCGCCGTCAACGGTCGGATCCGAAACCTCGTCGCCGACGCGGACGAAGCGTTCGCCGGTCGTCAGACGCAGCAGCGCCAGGATCGGCTCGCCCCCTTCGAGGATCGAGCCGGCGTAGGACCACGGCAGCGGTGGGGCGGAACCGACGCCGCGTGGTCGCTCCACGACCTCGATGTCGGGCTTGTCCTCCGGCTTTTCCGGTTCGGGTTCCGGGGTTGGAGCCGCCTGCACCGGGTTGCGCAGCGACGAGAGCGGCGCCTCGAACGCCGTCCAGTCGTGGCTCGGCGTCGGACCCGGGAGTTCGGCCGGAGCCTTCACGGGGGTCACGGGCCGGGTGCGATTCACCAGCGATTCGGGATCCGGCGATCGCAGCGGCACGACCGCAGCCGCGCCGATCGCGCCCAGCGCGATGAGCGTCAGCCCAGGCAGCAGCAGGTGCGAGTTCAGGATGGAGCCTCGGTGGAATCTCATGGGACCGCCTTAGGGTAGTCGGTTGACTCAACGGCTTCGGGCCAGGTTTGAGCCCACGGGGAAGCCCCCGAGGGCCCCGAACCCGACGACCTGGGAGGTGTCGTGGAGCGTCCGCCACTCGAGCACCTCGGGGGGCGCCGTCCTGGATTTGACCCACACGCAGTACGCGCTGATCCGTCCGTCGCGCTCGACCTCGACATCGAAGCGCCACACCTGGGGGACGAACACGAAGTTGGCCGTCACCGCCGTGGCCACGGGCACCTCGATCCCGCGCCCGTCGAGGAACCGGATCAGGTCGCCCTGATCGGTGATGTCGCGTCGCTGAGCCGCCTTGAGGTTGTCGAACAGGTTGCGATCGCCGGCGCACATCGCCCAGAGCACTTCTTCCGGTGCCGACCGGAAGCTGACCTGCCAGGGGCCGTTCATCCGCACCAGGTCCATCCGGTTGCCCGGGATGCGCATCAGCGCCGCTTCGAGGAACCGGCGCCCGGTGTCGTCGCTGATCGAATCGATGTTGCGGAGGATCCCGCCCTGGCCGTCCTGGGCGTACATCCGCACGACGGTGCGGGTGTCGGCGAACGAGGTCACCTGCACGGGTTCGCCGGTGTTGAGCTGCTCGTACATCTCCGACGACTCGGCACGCGACACGAACACCTGGACCTGCGACACCACACCGCGCACTTCGTGGTGGCGCTCGTAGCCGTCGATCTGCATCTGGGCGAAGTTGGCCTCGACCGTCGCGCGGTTCACCGCCGCCCCGATCATGAGCGTCGCGATCCCGACGAGCGCGAGCACGAGCAGGAACGCGAAACCGCGCTCGCCGGGCCGGCCGGAATGGACTGTTCGGTCGTTCATCGCACGGCGTCCGGAGTGGTCACACCTGTTTCGAAGAGCCAGTCGATGTAGTCGCCGTTCTGCATCCAGATGATGAAACGGATCGCGGGCGGGAACTGCTCTTTCATGTAGGCAGCGTGCGCCCCGACCCAGCCCATGCCGCGCGTGTCGGCGGTGCGCGGCACCAGCACCTCGATCTCGCACTCGTCCACGCCTTCCAGCAGCACCACGCCCATGCCCACGGGCTCGATGGGCTGCCACATCAGGATCAGCTCGTCATCGAACTGCATGAACTCGAAGCGCCCGCGCACGTACCCGGCGGGCTCCATCGAAGCCGGCCGGCCCCGGAACTCGTACATGTCGTCCGCGGGGAGCGGCGAAGACTGCAGCACCAGCTCGAGCACCGGCAGGGTGCGGTCGTACTCGTTGGTGTCGTAGTACAACTCGAAGTTGGGCATGTCGAAGAGGATCGTGTCCAGGAGCAGCTGCGTGAGCACCTCCTGGTCGCCCCCGGCGGCTTCGCGGAGTTGCTCGAGGGTCGACATCTGCTCGTTCTGATCGCCGCCGAGCATCTCGGCCACGAGCGCCATCGCCTCTTCGTCGCTCGGACCGTCGGACTCTTCACCTTCGGCACCGTCCGGCGGATCGTTCGATGGATCGGTCGCGATGAGCGCTGCGGCCTGTTCCGATGCGTCGCCGTGCAGCTGCGTGAGGCTCGAGTCATCGAGCGGGGCCGCGGCCACCATCGAATCGGTCGCGCGCCGCAGCACCTGCTGCAGTATCAGGAGGTCCAGGCGGTTGTCGAACGACTGGGAGTGTCGCTTCTCGCCGGCGATCATGACCGTGAACACGCCCATGGCCGCCGAGACCACGAGGGCGCCGAGCGCGAGCGCCAGGAGCAGCTCGAGCACCGTGAATCCCTCCCGCCGGGTTGGCGTGGCGGGCCGGACGATCATCGCTGGTTCGACCTCTCGTTATCGCGCCGCTCGCGGGCGGCATTGTTCTGCTGCTGCTGGGCCTGCATCACCATCTCCATGATGCGGGCGAGCGATTCCTCCTCGTTGAGGAACAGCGGGCTGAACACACGCTCCAGCTCGGCGACCGGCGTGCCGGTCTGCAGGTCGGGAAAGCGCGGATCTGCCAGGTACACGCGCACCGTGACGCGGCGCAGCATGTTGGGGATCGCGTCCATCGCGTCCATCTGCGAGGAGACGTTGGAGCGGGCACGGCCCGATTCGTCGAGCTCGATGACCTCCTCGCGCAGCTCCCAGGCGTAGAAGAAGTCCCCGAACTGGTCGGGCTCGGACCCGTCGCCGAGCTTGCTGGAGTCGTCCAGGTACCCCGCGATCACGCGATGGGCGATCTCGACACCGTTGAGCCGGTGCAGGCTGCGGACGCGGAGGGCGTCGAGGAACGACATCCCGCCGGTGATCAGGCCGGCGAGCATCGTGAGCATCGCCGTCGCGACGATCACCTCGAGGAGCGTGACGCCCGCGGGATGGGTCGGCCGGCGCTGCATGGGTCAGTCGTCTGTGTCCGGGTAGATGATGATGTCGTCTTCGGTGCCGTATGTGCGGTCGGCGCCGAGGCTGATGAGCTCGTACGCCGCGTTCTGCGTCGGGCTGTAGTACTCGAGCGGGGAGCCCCAGGCGTCGGTGAAGTCCTTGACAATGATGTTCTCGCGCTTCAGCGCGTCCAGATCGCCGGTCTCGGGATACAGGCCGTAGTTGAAGCGGTACGTCGTCAGCCCGCCCTTGATCGTCTCCATCGAGGTGCGGGTCGTCTGCTCGCGGGCGCGGTCCGCGGCGCCCACGAGGTTGAGAGTCACCACGCCCGCCAGAATCCCCATGATGACCAGCACCACGAGGAGTTCGAGGAGCGTGAAGCCCGTGCGCACGCGCCGTGCCCGCTCGGTCTGTGTGTTGTTGTCGTTGTTCATCCGTCGTCCGCCCTTGGTGCTGCGAGAGGAGTCAATCTTTCACACGGCCGGTCGGACGCGATCGCGCACGCCGAGGCCAGATTCGGTCTGATCATACGGGGCCGGAGCCCCGATCGATTCTCGGTCCATTCCGCGCTGAGCCCCTGCTCCGACGCGCCCCCACGCATCCCCTGTGTGCCTCGTCGTTTGGTCATACCCCGTCATCCCGCGGAGGTTTTGAAAGTCAGCAGCGGGATCGCGATTGCGAGAACCAAGGGTCCGACAACCGCGAACATGAGCAGGATCGCCGCCGGCTCGAGCAGCGCCAGCAGGCGCGCCGAGCGCGTGTCCACCTCTTCGGCGAGGTCGGTCGAGAGCGAATCGAACGCGCTGTCGAGGTCGCCCGATCGTTCGGCGGCGATGAGCAGCTTCCGCGTCGCCAGGGGCAGCATGTCGACCTTCTCGACAAGGCTGCGCCACACGCCGCCTTCAACGAGACCTTTCTGCAGCGACTCGAACTGCGCCCGCAGGCCCGGGTTCGAGATCACGAGCGTCGCGGTGCTCAGCGCGTCCGCCAGCGGCACGCCCGATCGCACCATCGCGGCCATGACCGAAAAGAACCGCGCCAGTTCGACGGTGAGCATCATCCGGTCGATCGCGCCCACCCGGCGCAGCAGGCTCGTGACGACGCCGATCATCACCGATCGACCGAAGTACGCCGCGAACGCGAGCCCCGCGAAGAAGATGAGCACGCGCGGAAGGTTGTCCCGCATCCACAGACCCAGGCTGAAGACCGCGTCGCTGAACGGGTTGAGCTCGACGCCCATCTGCGCCATCTGGTCGGCGACCATCGGCACGAGGAAGGTGAGCACACCGAAGAAGATCAGGATGGCGATCGAGAACACGACCGACGGGTAGATCGTGACGGTGATCGCCTTGCCCCGCACCTGCATGCGCCGGCGCGCCGCCAGCGCCAGCCGCTTGGCGGCGCCGGCTAGGTCGCCGGTGCGCTCGGCTGCCGCGTAGACCGCGACGGTGACCTGATCGAAGCCGCCCGTCTTGCTCGCGGCCTGGCTGAACGCATCGCCGGACGACACCAGCTCACGGATCTGCTCCACACGCGGGCGTGTGTCCTCGGTCACGACGGTCATCGCGACCTCGAGCGCCTCGGTCAGCGGCACGCCGCGCTCGAGCATCAGACCCAGCTGGTCGTTGAACGCCGCCTCGTCCTTGAGCTTCATCGCCGAGGCCGGGCCGGCCTTGAACGGCAGCTTCCACGCCCCGAGAAGCAGCAGCTGGTCGCGGCGCAGTGCCTCGGCCAGCGCGCCCTCGTTGGCCGCCGGGCGCAGCCCGAAGGTCTTGCCCCCCGTCGGGGTCATGGCTCGGAAGACAAACTGGCTCTGCGCCTGCGACATGGCGGGGCCCTATGCGAGCACCCGGTGCAGCTCGGCTTCAGCCGTGAGCCCGCCGGTGACCTTCTCGCGCCCGTCGTCGATCATCTCCTTCATGCCTTCCTGCAGCGCGAGGTTGCGGATGGCGCGGGCGTCGGCGGTGGTCATGGTCATGCGCCGGATCTCGTCGCTGACGCGCATGAGCTCGTAGATCGCCACGCGCCCGCTGAATCCCGAGCCGAAGCACTTGTCGCAGCGGACGCCCCCGATCTCGCCGACTCCGAGGCACTTCGGGCAGGTGCGTCGCAGCAGGCGTTGCGCGAGCACCGCCAGGAGCGATGAGCTGATCAGGTAGGGCTCGATCCCGATGTCCTGCATGCGCGAGATCGCGCTCGGGGCATCGTTGGTGTGGAGGGTGGCGAGCACGAGGTGGCCCGTGAGCGAGGCCTGCACCGCGAGCTGGGCCGTCTCGGCGTCGCGGATCTCGCCGACCAGGATCACATCCGGATCCTGGCGCAGGATCGAACGCAGGCCCGCGGCGAAGGTCACGCCGCGCTTCACGTTGACCTGGATCTGGGCGATCCCCTCGAGGTGGTACTCGACCGGGTCCTCGATCGTCATCACGTTCCGGGTCTCGCGATCGACGCGCTCGAGCGCCGCGTACAGCGTGGTCGTCTTGCCCGATCCGGTCGGTCCGGTGACCAGCACCATCCCGTTGGGACGATTGATGAGCTCCATCAGCTCGGTCTGCATGGGCCTGGCCATGCCGATGGCGTCGAGCGTGAGCTGGGTCTGGCTCTGATCGAGAAGGCGCAGCACGAGGCGCTCGCCGTAGATCGTCGGCACGCACGAGAAGCGGATGTCGATCTTCCGCGAACCGATGCGCACCGTCGTCTGGCCGTCCTGGGGCGAGTGCCGATTGGCGATGTCGAGCTCGGCCATGACCTTCAGGCGGGAGCTGATCGCGGGGGCCAGCGACAGAGGGGGGCTGAAGGCGTCGACCAGCATGCCGTCGATCCGGAACCGGATGACGAGCTTGTTCTCGAGCGGCTGGATGTGGATGTCGCTCGCACGACGGCGCAACGCCTCGAACAGGATCATGTTCACGAGGCGGATGACCGGCGTCTGCCGCGCGAGCTGCAGCAGATCGGTCGCCCCGCTCAGCGACGACGCGGCACGCTCGATCGCGTTCTGGTCGAGCGGGATGTCCTCGACGATCTCGGTGACCAGGTCCTGCTTCTGCTCGTATCCGCGATTGATCAGGTTGCCGACGGCAGCGCGCGGACTCAGCACGATGGCCACCGGCATCTCGAGCACCTGCTCGAGCATCGAGAACACCGCCGGCTGCAGGGGCTGGGCGGTGGCGATCGTCATCGACTTGCCGTCGGAGCGGAGCCCCGCGACCTGGTGGCGTCGCGCCGCCGACGCGGGCACCTTCTCGTAGAAGCGCTCGGCCGTCTCCGACGGGCGTGGCTCGGACTCGTACTCGAGCCCGAACTTCTTGGCGATGGACTCGAGGCCGGTGTGTTCGTCCGTTGCGGTCGTCGAAAGCAGGACGTCCCACGGCTCCTCGTCGGCGCCCGGGGTGTCGGCGAACTGCCGGAGCTGGTCGGGGCGGACGGGCAGCGGCGCGAACGCGCGGGCGAGATCCGCCCAGCGCTGCTCGTCGGCGCGGTCGGCGCCCGGGTCGGCGGGGCTCCCGTTCGCGCCGTTCACGGTCCCCTGGTTGTTCGGCCCTCGCTCCATCGGGTGATTCTACTCGGCGTCTTCCTCTTCAAGGCGAGCGAACTCGTTGGACCGATCCGCCGGGACCAGGCGGTTCATCGAGAGGTCCTTCTCCATGATCGGGATCGTCGCCGGCTCGAGGCGCGGCGTGACGCCCTCGATCCCCGCATCGGCCAGCGGGCCCTCGGTCGCCAGCCGAAGATCGAGGAAGTCCGGATCGTCCATGATCGTGGGAGTGATGAAGACGAAGATCGTCGTCCGCGACTGGGACTTCCCGACGGTCTTGAACAGGTTGCCCAGGAGGGGGATGTCCTTCAGGATCGGGATCCCCGATTCGGTGCGGCTCTCGCTCATGAGCGTGAAGCCGCCGACGACGATGGTGGTGTCGCTGGGGACCTGCACGCTCGAGTTGTAGTTCTCGGTCTGGCGCGGGGGCTGCAGGCCGGCGACGCCCGTGCCGTCGAAGCTCGAGAGCTCGATGGAGTACTCGAGGCTGAGGTAGCCGCCCGAGCTGATGCGGGGCGTGACGTTGAGAGTGGTACCGGCCGATGCGGTGCCGCCCTGGCCTGTCACGGTCGTGCTCGTGCCCTGACTGGTCGTGCTGAACGGCTCTTCACGCTGCGACGACACGTCGCCGGTCTGGTTGTCGCGCACCAGCACCTGCGGCGTCGACTCGATGCGGGCGTTGGCCTCCGATTGCAGCGTGTTGATGATGAACGGCACGTAGTCGCTCTTGATGAGCGCGGTCGTGATACCCGACGCATCGCTGGGAACGATCTTGTTGCCGGTCGGCTGCCCGTCGTCGCCGGTCGTGGGCGTCGAGAGACCGAAGTTGGTGAACAGCAGGGCGTCGCCGGGGTTGAACTGCCACTCGAACGCCCAGTTGAAGTCGTCGCCCGAGGTGACGCTGACGATCTGCGCCTTGATGTTCACCTGCGGCTGGCGCTGGTCCAGGTCCCGGATGACCCTGGCCAGCTGGCGCTGGAGGCGTTCGTTGGCCTTGATCACGATCTGGTTGCGGTCCTCGTCCGCCACGATGATCACATCGTCCGAGCCCACGGTGAACGCGTCGTCGTCGAGCGACCCCTCGGGGAGCAGCTGCACATCCTGACCGGGGCCGAGGTTAATCGCAGGCTGGCCGGAGCCGGGGAGGAAGGGCGATGAGCCCTGGCGAGCCTCGGGGTCCTCGATCAGCTGCTCGAGGATCTCCGCGACGCTCCCGGCCTCGGCGTTCTCGAGCTTGTACATCTCGATCTCGACCTGCGCGCCGACCTGCTGCTCGGAGAAGTCGTCGATGAGCGCCTGGACGATCTCGTGCTGCGATTCGGTGCCGAAGTAGGTGAAGGACCCCCGTTCAGAGTCGACGAGGAAGCCGCTCGTCGCGACCTGTTGCTGGACCTGCTGGCCCCGCACCCCCGGCTGCGCGAAGTTGCTCGACCCGCCCTGCCCGCCCTGGCGAGCAGCAGATCTCACGGCGCCGAGGCCGAGCTGCTCGGCCGCGTCGGCGACCTCGGAGGCCACGGCCCCGACGGAGTAGCGCCGCGCGATGAGCGGAGTCACCCGGTCGACGAGGTCGACCAGCTGCTGGAGCATCGCGCCTTCGTCCAGTGATCCGCGGAAGATTATCGCGTTGCCCTGGTCTGCGAACATGCGCGAGCTGAGATTCGAGAGCGAGCCCGCCACGCCTACCGAAGCGCCCCCGCCTGGAGGCGCGGCGTTGCCCGGCTGCGCGACGCCCGCGCCGCCGAGCTGGCCGTTGAGCGTGTTGATCCGCTGGATCGCGTAGTCGGCCGCGACGTGTTGCAGCAGGAAACTCTGGAGCACCTGCGCGGAGTTCTTCTCGAGCACACGCTCGACGATCTCCTCGATGAGGTCGACGGTCCGGGGGGTCGCGGTGACCATCAGCACGCCGAGCTCGTCGAAGGGCGTGAGGCGCGCCGCGGCGCCTCCCTGGCCGAGGTTCGTGGTGATCGTCTGCACAAGGGCGGACGGCTTCACCAGGGGCGTGGGGATGAAGCGCGTGGTCGACAGGTCCGCCTGGTCATCGAAGTTCGGGGCCACGTTGGCGCCGGGCCGGATGTGATAGATGCCCAGGTCATCGCGCGTCAGCGCGAAGCCCCGGTCTTCTACGAGCTGGCTGAGCAGTGTCAGCAGCTGGTCGCGGGGCACATCGAACGGCGCCTGGAACACGACCGTCTGGCTCTGCAGCCCCTGGTCGGCGATGATGTTGATCCCCAGGAACTGGCCCAGCGCCTCGGTGAGCGTGAGCAGCTGCACGGCCTGATCTGGGAAGTTGAACGTGAACGAGTCGGCCCCGGGGCGGTTGCTCCCGAGCGCGGCGTTCGGCGCCTCGGCCGGGTTGGCGGCCCGCCCGATCGGCTGGGCACCTGGCTGCACGCCCTGGCGGTTCTGAAGGGCCGCCGCCCGCTCGCGGGCCGCGTTGCGGAGGTCCTCGCCCTCCTGCGCCGCTGCCGGGTAGCACGTGCCCGCCATCAGGATGAGCACCGCGGCCCCGCCGAGAGCGCGGGCCGCCGTCGCGCGACGGCGCGGGGGGTGTGGGATTCGTGTGGGATTCGACATGGAGCACGTGCCTCCTGCGCTCAGATCGACTTCCGACGCGCCAGTGTTGCGCTGCAAGCGCACTCGCGGCGGCCACGGACGCACTCCGCGTCCGCTCAGCAGACAGATCGCAATATCCGTTCCACTGGTTGCCGCCCGTCTGCTCCTGCGCGAGCCAGGGCTACACTCGGCTGATGCGCGTCGTGAGTTTGCTCCCTTCAGCCACGGAAACCCTTTGCCTGATCGGTGGGGACAGCCTGCTCGTGGGGCGCTCCCACGAGTGCGACTTCCCGCGCTCGATCATCGATCGCCCGGCACTCACCGGGCAGCTCATCGATCCCGATGTGCCACCCGCGCCCGCCGACATAGATCGGCAGGTCTCGGGTGCTCTCTCCTCGGGCGCTCCTCTCTACAGCCTCGACACCCAGAGGCTGCAAGACCTGCGCCCCGACGTCGTGCTCACACAGGATCTCTGCGAGGTGTGCTCGATCGACCTCGAGACCGTGCGGCGAGTCGCGCACCAGTTAGACCCGAGCCCGGAGGTCGTGAGCCTCAACCCGGAGTCGTTCGAGGGCGTGCTCGACGACGTGATGACCATCGGGCGCGCCGTCGGGCTGGAATCGCAGGCACAGGAGGCGCTCGTCCGCCTGCGGGAGCGGTTTTTCTCGGCGGCCGACTACGCGACCGTCCTCGCCGACCAGCCGAAAGTGGTCTTCCTCGAGTGGGTCGATCCTCCCTTTATCGGGGGGCACTGGACGCCGCAGCTCATCGAGCGCGCCGGCGCTCGCCACCCGCTCAACGAGACCGTAGCCATGGAGAACGCCGGCGCCGGGTCGGGCGCTCAGATGGCGCACCGACTGGCCGGGAAGTCGATCCGCGTGCCCCCGGAGTCGATCGCCGCGATCGAGCCCGACGCTGTCATCGTCTGCCCATGCGGCATCCGTCTCGATGAAATCCGTTCCCACCTCACCCATATCGAGGGGGAGGACTGGTGGCGCGGGCTCCCGGCGGTGCGCAACGGCCGGGTCGCGCTCGTCGACGGCAACGAGATGTTCAATCGCCCCGGGCCGCGCCTGGTCGATGCCTACGAGTGGCTGGTGGGCTGGCTCAACGACCGGCCCCGCCTCATCCCGGAGGGCTTCCCTTGGGCGCGCTACGAGTTCTGATCGCGGCCTCGGTTCTTGCAGGCTGCGCGTGCGCACACGCCGGAGAGTTGTCGTTCGAACTGATCGGTGCCGGGCATCTCGCGACCGAGCACGAGCGCATCGAGGGACCGATCGGCGGGCTCAGCGGGCTCGCGTTCGATCGGCGCACCGGCCGCTGGATTGCCGTCACGGACTCGAAAGGCGCCTGCCGCGCACTCGAGCTGCGCATCGACCTCGTCGGCGCTCGACTGGATGTCGAGCCGCAGCGCGCGATCGATCTTCCCTGCGGGGTGACCGACGCCGAGGCGATCGCGATCTCCCCTGAAGACGGCGCGTGGTACATCGGGTTCGAGCAGCCGGCATCCGTCGCGCGATTCGATCCGGTCTCGGGCGAATGCAGCGTGCTGGCGCTTCCTCCCAACGTGGTCGAACAGGTGAGGCCCAACAGGTCGTTCGAGAATGTCGCGATCGTCCCCGGTGCGGACGGACCCGAATTGTGGGTCGCCGTCGAGAACGCGCTGCTCACCGATGGCCAGGAGGCCAACGACGACTCCGGCACGCCCTGCAGGGTGATGATCATCGATGCGCGCACCCATGAACTCAAGCGCCAGGCGATCTACCTCACCGAGCCACGCCGCGCGGCGATGCTCGAGATCGGCTCGTTCAACTCGCTCGCCGACGCGATCGGGCTGCCCGACGGGCGCGTCCTGTTCATGGAACGCGGGTTCGCTCTGCCCCGCGGCGCCTATGTCGTGCTGTTCGAGTGCGACGGGCGCACGGATCGCCGGGCGCCGTTCGGCCATCTCCTCAAGTCGCCGGTCGCGGATCTGCACGATCTCGGCGTGCCGCTGCTGTTCAACATCGAGGCGATGGCGCTCGGCCCGGAGTTGGACGACGGCGGTCGCCTGATGATCCTCATGAGCGACGACAACTTCGGCGCAACCGGCGAACTGGGGACGCAGGTGATCGCGCTGCGCGTGCGCGGCATCGAGTGATCGCTTCTGCGCCGCCTACTGGCGCTTGCCCTTGCCCTTCTTGTCGGAGCGGAAGTCGCTCTTCCGCTTGTCGCGCGAGCGGCTGCGCTGCGCGCGTCGTTGCGCACCGGTGCGCTGCTCGACGGTTTCGAACTCGTCGCGCTCCCGGCCGCCGACGTCCTTGCGCTTGCCCACATCGCGGGCGCCGGTGTCCTCGATGACCACGGACATCTGCCGCTGCCCGAGATTGACGTCAGCGATGACCACGCTCACTCGGTCGCCGAGGCTGTAGCTCCGGCCGCTGGATCGCTCGACGAGCGAGCCGGAATCGCGATCGAAGCTCCACCGCGCGTTGCGGACTGTCTTCCCGTTCACGCTCGGGGCCGGGATGTCCTCGCTCTTGCACAGGCCCTCAGCGAGGTACTTGTCGAGGCGAACGAACACGCCGGCGTTGGTCACACCGGTCACCACGCCGGGGAACGACTCGCCGATGTGATTCTCGAGAAGCTGCAGCACGAGGAAGGCCCGAAGCTCGCGTTCGGCGCTCGTGGCGTTGTCCTCGCGCCGGTTGCATCGCTGGGAGATCCCCGACAGCGACGCTTCGTCCGGGCACTCCTCGCTCCCGCGCAGCTTCTTGCCCAGGGCCTTCTTCTGCTGGTCGTCCTTGGGGATGTTCGTGCCGTTGTCGGTGAGCTCGAGGAAGCGCAGCAGCGCCCGGTGGACCGTCAGGTCCGCGTACCGCCGGATGGGGCTGGTGAAGTGGGCGTACGCCTGCGAGGCGAGGGCGAAGTGGCCAACGAGCGCCGGCGAGTACTCGGCGCGCGTCAGCGTGCGCAGCACGGCGAAATGCACCGCGGGCGCCGCCGGCGTGCCGGCCGTCGACTCCAGCAGTTTCTGCAACTCCTCGCGGCTCGGGCTCTTGGGGATCCGGTACCCCGCGACGCGAACGAAGTCACGGAGCTGGTCCATGTTCCCCGGCACCGGCTCTGGGTGCGTGCGCCGGATGATCGGGACCTCCAAGTCCTCGAACAGGCGTGCCACCGCCTCGTTGGCCTCGACCATGAACATCTCGATCAGCGTGTGCGTGTAGGCGTCGTCCTCGGGCACCGCGTCGATCACCCGCCCGTCTTCGTCGTAGACGAGTTCCACGTCCGGGAGATCCAGGTGGATCATGCCGGAACGCTTGCGACGGTCGCGGATCGCGCGGCTGAGGTCGTTCATGTGCCCGAGCGCGGCCCGGAGCTCATCCGAATACTCGGGTTCCTCGCGGGCGTGTTCCGCCGCTTCCTCGTCGGACTTGCCGTCGATGAGCGCCTGCGCTTCGAGGTAGGTCAGGCGTTTGCGTGACTTGATCAGCCCCTGTGCGAACCGTGCCCCGCGCACGTTGCCGCGCATGTCGTAGTCGATCCACACGCTCTTGGTGTAGCGGGGCACGCCCTCCTGGAGCGAGCAGATGCCGTTGGAGAGGATCTCCGGCAGCATGGGGATGACCAGACGCGGCAGGTACACGCTGTTGCAGCGGTCCGACGCCTCGATATCAAGGGCCGACCCCTCGTACACGAAGTGGCTCACGTCGGCGATGTGCACGCCCAGCCGGTAGCCGGGCCCGCCGCCGGTGATCTCGTCGCGTTTCTCGATGCTGATCGCGTCGTCGTAGTCCTTGGCGTCGGGCGGGTCGATCGTGCAGATGAAGTCGTCGCGCAGGTCGGCGCGGATCGTCTCGTCGAGCTCGCGCCCGTCTTCGAGCAGCATCTTCATGTCCTGCTCGTAGAGCGACGACTCTTCGCGCGCCTGCTCCACGCACGAATCGGGGAACTCGCCCGGGAGGCCGTACGCCTCGATGACAGCCGCGGTCTCGACGCTCGGCTCGCCCGATTCGCCGAGCACGCGTGTGATCACGCCCTCGGCCAGCGCGTAGCCCTCGGGGTAGCTGAGGATCTCGACGATCACCTTGTCGCCGACCTTGGCGTTCTTCGACGGCGCATCGTGCACGATGATCGGGTCGGTGAAGGTCTTCCCGTCGGGCTCGACCAGCCACTGGCCGCCGGAACGCGTGATCTCGCCCGCGACCGACTTGCGCGAGCGTTCCATGACCTCGACGATGACGCCCACGTACGGGCTCTTGCCCGGCCCGCCGCCGCCCCGGCGCGAGGTGACCTCTGCGCGCACCGTGTCGCCGCTGACGGCGTCGAGCGTGTCCTGGGCGGGGACGAACAGGTCGCCGTGGGCGGTGGCGCGCTGCGGGATGATGAAGCCGAACCCCTTGGGGTTCTTGCGGAACACCCCGACGACCTCGGCGCCCATCGGGGGCAGAGCGACCAGCTGGTCGTCGCCCCAGACGAGCTCGCCCTTGGCCTCGAGGTCCTTGATCGCCTGCACGAACGCCTCGAAGTCGTCCTTGGCGATGCCCAGATCCTGGGCGAGGGTGAGGGCGCTCGACGCCTCGTAGGTCGGGTGCTGGAGGTGGGTCAGGAGACGCTTTGAAAATCTTGAAGGCATGTAGGCCTTTGTCGTTGGTGTTGAAGGTTCTATCGGATACCCGCGGGAGGATACGAAAACGCCCCGGCCCAGGGCCGGGGCGAGGGATGTTTGGTTGGTTCGAGGCCGGCGCTTCTCAGGCCACGCTCGCGGCGGCGGCCTCGACGCCCTCGGCCTCCTGCTCCTCGTGGGTCTCGAGGAAGCCCTCGAGCTTGCGGGAGCGCACCGGGTGCTGGAGCTTGCGGATGGCCTTGGCCTCGACCTGGCGGACGCGCTCGCGCGTGACCTTGAAGATCCGGCCGACCTCTTCCAGCGTGTACGTGTACCCGTCGCCGATGCCGTAGCGGAGTTTGATGATCTCCCGCTCGCGATAGGTCAGGGTCTTGAGGACGTCCTCGATGCGGTGCTTGAGGGTGTCGCTGGTGGCGACGGCGCTCGGGGCCTCCTGGCGCTCGTCCTCGATGAAGTCGCCGAAGTAGCTGTCCTCGCTCTCGCCGACCGGGCGGTCCAGCGAGATCGGGTGGCGGCTGATCTTCATGACGCGCCGGGTCTCGGCGACGGTCATGTCGGCGGCCTCGGCGAGCTCCTCGATCGTGGGCTCGTGGCCCAGCTTCTGGAGCAGCTGCTTCTGGATGTTCCGGAGCTTGCTCATCGTCTCGATCATGTGCACCGGGATGCGGATGGTGCGGGCGTGATCGGCGATGGCACGGGTGATGGCCTGGCGGATCCACCAGGTGGCGTAGGTGCTGAACTTGTAGCCGCGTTTGTACTCGTACTTGTCGACGGCGCGCATCAGGCCGGTGTTGCCCTCCTGGATGATGTCCAGGAACGAGAGCCCGCGATTGCGGTACTTCTTGGCGATCGAGACGACGAGGCGGAGGTTGCCCGCAGAAAGGTCGCGCTTGGCCTGCTCGTACTCCCAGAAGACCGTGTCGATCATCTGGACGCGGTCCTTGAGATCCTCGGGCTCCTCGAGCGCCATCGAGCGCAGGCCCTCGATCTCTTCCTTCATCACCGCGACGTCTTCGGGGTCGTAGCGATCGGGGTACTTCTTGGCCCGCTCGATCTCGGCCAGCAGCATCTGCAGCTTGCCGTTGATCTTGGCCCGCATCTCGCGGAACACGGGGACGATCCGGCTGGTCCGCAGGCAGAGCTCCTCGCAGAGGGTCGCCATGCGCCGGCGGCGCGACTCGATGCGCGCCTTGATCTCCCTGGCCTTGGTCTTCTTCCGCTCCTTCTTGGCCTGCTCGAGCAGCTCCCAGTCGGCGCGGTTCATCTCGAGCAGCGCCTTGATGGTGACCAGGTTGTAGGGGATGCGCCGCGCGACCTTCTCCTTGGCGTTGGTCTCGGCGGTCGAGATGCGCATCGTGCGATCGAAGGGCAGGTCGCCGGCGTCGACCTGCTGTAGGATCTCGACGGCCTGCGCGACGCAGTAGTCGCACTCGAGGACGCGACGCCGGAAGATCATGCGAGTCGTCTCGATCTTCTTGGCGTACTTGATCTCCTCCTCGCGGGTCAGCAGGGGGATCGTGCCCATCTGGGTCAGGTACATGCGCACCGGATCATCGATGCGCTTGCCCGGGCCCTCGTGCTCGCCGTCGCCGTCGTCCTCGCGATCCGGCAACTCGGCGATGATCGCCGCGGCTTCTTCCGAGCGGGCGCCCTGCTCGTTGACCTCTTCCTTCGAGGCACGCCACATGCGGGCGCGGTACTCGCGCTCGTCGACCAGGGGGATGACGAGCTGGTCGATCTCGTAGAGGACCTCATCGATCTTGTCGGGATCGACGAACTCATCGGGCAGCGTGTCGTTGAGCTCTTCGTAGCTCAGCCAGCCGCGCGATTTCCCCATGCGGATGAAGTCGATCAGTGACGGGTGCAGTTCTTCAATCACGTTCGTGCTCCAGCGCTCGTGCGCTCGCGTTCAGTCCTTTGCCGTCCCGGCGCTTCGCGGCGCCGGGTGTCCCCCGTTCGTGCATTTCCTTGCGTCGGTTCCAGCAACTGCGGGACGTTCGTTCGTTCAGTCGGCGCTCCACGCCTGTTACACGGGCCCGGCCCTGGGCCTCGGCATCGCCAGCGGATTGGCGCCCAGCCGCTCGTGCGAACGGCGCAGCGATCCGATCCGTGTCTCGATGTCTGTCTCTCTCTCGGAGTTCTCGCTCGAAGATTGCCATTGGGCCATGTGCACGCACTCGGCCCACACCGACGCCAGACGCTCGGGAATCCCTTCGGTCTGGGCTTCGACCCAACGCACGAGAGCGACGATCTCGCTCCGCGCCTCGGCGCTTTCGATCTGCAATAGAAGGTTCTGGAGCGTCGGCCGGCTCGTGTGTTCGTCTGCCGCGACCGAGAGCGCTCTGGACACCTCTTCGAGTGAGGAGCAAGAGTAGGCGGCGCCGGAAAGGAAGTCACGCACCTGTTCTGGATTCCGTTCGATCAGGGCGGGTTCGACGAGCAGGCACCCCAGGGCGGTGTCCGTCGCGGTCCAGCGGCCCTTCCCGCCCACGTCCGCCACACCCGTTTCGGTGTCCCCTGAATCGGCGCGGGCACGTGTCCTGCGCGGGGCTCCCTTGGCGGCACCGATCGCTTCGTGGATCGCGCTCGGGCTGACCCCGCCGAGCCTTGCCAGCTTGGCGACGATCGTCTGCTGCCGGATCGGGGGCAGACGCCCCAGGCCCATATCGACGAATCGCTCGACCTCAAGTTCCAGTTCCCGAGCCCTGCTGACGGATCCCGGCGCGAGCCCGCGCTCGTTAAGGCGCCGGTCCATCCGCTCGAACCGATGTGCGAGGGCGTCGGTCGCGCCGTCGATCGCCGCCGAGAAGGCCTCGGCCCCGCCTTCGCTCTTGAGGAGATCGTCGGGGTCCTGACCCCCCGGGAGGATCGCGATCTTCACGTCCACCGGCTCGGTCAGGAACACCTCCGTGGCGCGATCGGCGGCCGACATGCCGGCCTCGTCGCCGTCGAAGAGCAGGACGATCGAGTCGCACAGCCTTCGGAGGATGGTCGCGTGCTTGGGCGTCAGGGCCGTCCCCAGCGTTGCAACGACATTCGTGAACCCGGCCTGGTGGCAGGCGATCACGTCGGTGTACCCCTCGGTCACGATCGCCGTGCGAGACTGCTGGATCGATCGGAGCCCCTGCTTGAGACCAAAGAGCGTGGCGCTCTTGTCGAACAGGAGCGTCTCCGGGGAATTCAGGTACTTGGGCGTGTCTTCCTCGTCGATCCTGCGTGCGCCGAACGCGACGGTGCGGCCGATCTGGTCGGCGATCGGGAAGATGACGCGATTGCGCAGCGCGTCGTAGGCGCCGCCGTCGTCTTTGGGTTTCACCAGCCCCGCGCTCGCGAGTTGCGACTGCGAGACGCCCCGCTGGGCGGCGGTCTGGAGGAGACCGTCCCAACGATCCGGCGCTGCGCCGATCTCGAACGCCTCGACCATCTCCGCGCTGATTCCCCGCGACTCGACGACGTCGCGCGCGAGCTTCCCGTGTGCCTCATGCCGGTAGATCGTCCTGAAGAACTCCAGGGCGAACGCGTTGATCTTGGCCAGTTCGTCCCGCGTCGGGCCGGACGCCGAGCCCGATGCGCCGCCGGTCGCGCCCCGCGAGCGTTCGAGCGTGATGCCGGCGCGCTCGGCCAGGAACTCGAGCGCCGCCAGGAACTCCATCCCGTGGTACTTCATGACGAAGTCGATGGCGTTGCCCCCGCTGCCGCAGACGAAGCAGTGGAAGATCTGCTTGTTGGGCACGACGTACATCGACGGGTTGTGGTCGTCGTGGAACGGGCAGACGCACGCGAATTCTCTTCCCTTGGGCTTCAGCGTCACGTGGTCGCCAACCAGGCGCACGATGTCCGTCGCATCGAGCACGCGCTGGCGGTTGTCGGCGAATGTGGAGTCGAGCGGCAAGGGCGGATCTCAGCGCCCATCACGGGCGCGGGCGATGTGTCGGGCCGGGCGCCAGCGCTCCAGGAAAGAGACATCGCGCTCGCGAGCCAGCCGTGGGTTCAGCGAAAGTGGTTTTGGAGGCCCTGAGAGGAGAGAGGGGCCGCGTCTGGTCTTGGCCGGTGCGGGGTTGTCCGGAGATGGCGAGATCCCTGCCATGCACTGCCGGACGGAGGAGGAAACGGCCGCGAGATCAGATCTTCTGTCTGAACGCTAACACAGCCCGGTTGCGGGTCAAACGATTGCCCGGTAACTGCACAAAATTATCGGTTCTTCCGCGCAGGTCTTGCCCGGCGTCGGGAGCCGCAAACTTATTGGACCACGCCCCGCCGGCGGGTCCAGGCCGGGAGCCGGGGTCTACGATGCCCGCCGTGCAGATGAGACTCGGAATCAGGTTTTCGGGGAGGGTCCAGGGCGTCGGGTTCCGCGCCTCATCACAGTGGATCGCGCGTGAGTTCCCGGTCAGCGGCTGGGTGCGCAACGAGCCCGACGGGTCCGTCTGGATGGAGGCCCAGGGCGACCCCGGGGAGGTCGAGCGCTTCGTCAGCGCCGTCCGGGATCGTCTAGCCAGGGGGATCACCGGCTTCGATTCGAGGCCCCTCGATCCGGTCGACGACGAAACCGGCTTCGAGATCAGGAGATAGGCGTCGCACGGAGGTTCCCAATGCTGGTTCTGTTCGACATCGACGCGACGCTCCTCCGAACCCAGCGTGCCGGGGTCGACGCCATGGGCGCGGCAGGAAGGAGCCTGGTCGACCCGGAGTTCGACGAGAACCGCATCGAGTACGCCGGGCGCCTCGACCCGCTGATCATCGCCGACCTGCTCCAGACCCACGGGCGGGAAGCATCCTCGCAGGCGATCGACGCGTTTGCCGCGGCGTATCAGCGCGAGTTGCGCTCGCTGCTCGACGCCGACCCGCAGAGAGCCGAGCCCTGCCCGGGCGTGCCCGAATTGCTCGACGAGCTCGAGCGTCTCCAAGGCGTGACGCTCGGGCTGCTGACCGGGAACTTCGAAGCCACCGGCTCGATCAAGCTGCGCAGCGCTGGGCTCAACCCCGAACGCTTCGCCGTGCGGGTCTGGGGAGACGATTCCCCGCACGAGCCCCCGTCGCGCGACCATCTTCCGGGTGTCGCAATCGAGCGTCAGAGTGCACGCACCGGCGGTGCCTGGTCGGGCGAACGATCGCTGATCATCGGCGACACCGTTCACGACATCGCCTGCGCGCTCGCCCACGGCTGCCGCTCGCTCGGAGTGGCGACCGGCAGCTACTCGGTCGACGCGCTCGCGGAATCAGGCGCAGACCGAGCCGTCGACGATCTGAGCGACACTTCATCGATTGTGGAATGGATCCTGGATCCCGAGCCCGTCTAGGCGGTCTGGCGATCGTCGCCGTCGTCGGCCTCTTGGCTCGGATCATCCTCGGCCGGCAGCATGGCCAGCAGCGGGGGCTTGTGCTGGTTCAGCGCGCCGCAAGACGGGCAGATGATCCCGTTGTCGTGCGCCGGGAGCGCACCCAGCTCGTGGCCGCACGTCAGGCACGCGTGCTGACCGAGCCGCTGCGTCGCCTTGTTCACGGTCATGGTCATCGCCGCGACGGCGACGCCGAACAGGGGCAGCGCCATCCACGCCGGGCCGAGAGAGATCGCACCGAAGGCCGCCAGCGGAATCCCGATCACGAACACGACCACCCTGAGCCGGATCCGGTTCAGGAACGCCATGCTTCGCTCGTGGAGTTGCGGGGTCATGCGCTGGGCTCCGGAATCTCTCGCTTCGTCCACCCCGCGATTGCACCGGGGCAGGTCGACTCTGATAGTACCCATCGGTTCGCCGGACTGCGCACCTTCGCTCACTCCCAGGCGAGGCTGTGCACATCGTGCATACACTGCGGCCCCCGATGCCCGGCGGTTCCCTCATTCTGGCGATCGAGACGAGCAACCCATCGTCTGCGCGGGCCGGGCCCGAGGGCTCGGTGTTCGGGGTGGCTCTGGCCGAATCCGGAGATTCGGGGATAACCCCTGTCGGAATCGAGAGCCTGAATCCCGGCGACCGGGGCACCGACCCGGCGGCCCTGATCGCCAGGCTGCTCGAGAAGACCGGGTGCTGCCCGTCTTCCATCGGGCGCGTCGTCGTGAGCGTGGGCCCGGGCGGGTACACGGGGATCCGTATCGCCGTCGTCACGGCGAAGCTCCTCGCGGAGGCCTGGGAGGCCCGCTGCGTCGCCGTTCCCACCGCCGATGCCCTCCTTCGACGCGTGGATCCCGGCATCCGATCCGAGCAAGCGGTCCACGTCGCTCTCGCCTGGAAGCGCGACGACGTCTGGATCGCGACCTACCCACCAGGCTCGGACCGCGCAGAATCCACGGGGCTCCTGGCGCTCGGCGCGGCCTCGGAAGCCATCAGCGCGGGGGTGACCGTCGCCGATCCCCCTGTGCGCGAACGACTGGCGAGCGGGCGTGACGGAGCGGAATTCGTGCTGCCCAGGTTCGACCCGCTGGCAGTCGCGGAGACGGGCGCTTTGCTTCCGCCGGTGGATCCGATCGAGCTCGTGCCCCTCTACCCCCGCCGGCCGGAAGCCGTGGCGAAATGGGAACAGCTCCGCTCACCGAGCGGCAAGGCGTAACACCTACCGCTCCCCGGATGTCTGTGGTTCCTGGATCCGCGCGAGTTCGCTCGTTACCGGAGGAGCGTCGACGAGCCGAGCACGGAGGATCCGCGGCGGGTCGAGCGGCCGCTCCATCCTCGACGCAGGGTCATCCGGATCGAGGGGGCCGACGGGCACACGAGAGATTGTCTCCACAGCCTCGGCCCCGCGCACGATCTCGCCGAATGAGGTGTACGCGCCATCGAGGCCCTGGCACGCCTCGCGCCCCAGGCAGATGAAGAACTGCGAACCGCCCGAGTTCGGATCCAGTGGCATCCGCGCCAGCGACACGATGCCGTAGTCGTGGGCCAGCGGGCTCGGCTCGTAGTCGATGCGGAACCCCGGCCCGCCCGAGCCCAGGCCCAGGGGATCGCCGCCCTGGATGAGAAAGCGTCGGCCGCGTCCGTCCGAGTTGATGATGCGATGGAAGATCGTCCCGTCGTAAAGCCCACCGCCGGCCAATTGCATCACGTGGTAGCTCGTATTGGGCGCCATGTCCGGACGCAGCCGGATCTCTATCTCGCCGGCCGTCGTCTCGAACACGACGTGTTGGTTGCGCCAGACCCGGAGGCCGCTGTACACCGGTTCACCCTCCGGCACCCGCACCTGCTGTCGCAGCCGGGCGCGGCGTTCTCCCGGCAGCGACGCGAGATCGCGCACCTGTTCGATGTCGCCTCGCTCGAAGGCCTCGCGGAGCGCCGCGGACAACTGGTCCTCGACGATGCCCCGGGACAACAGCGGCTGGAGCACGAGCGGTGCGCCGAGCGGCGCTTCTCCGACGAACAACTGGGCGAAGGAGAGTTCAGGTGTGCGCGCCGACCAGATCACCGGCATCATCGCGGCCAGGTCGACCAGCCCCTCGGCCACCGGCGCCGACGCGTGCGCCTCTCCCGAGCCCGCTCGATAGAGACGGACTTCGGGAACCGGGCCCTCCGCGCCGCTGGGGATCTCGACCCGCACGCGCAGCGGCCGGTTCAGGCCGACGTATGCGCTCTCAGCCGAGAGCTGCGCGCCGGCGCTGGACGCAAAGATGAGGATGATGCCGAGGGCGGTGATGAGCGATCGCACGATCGCCGATGGTGGAACGCCAGACGTCCAGCGTCAAGTGGACGCAGAGACATCAGCAGGGCCCGTCTGAGCGTGCCGGGATGGAGTTGGGCAACCGGAGATCAGCGCCGGCCGCGGTTGCGAGATTGGTACTCGTCGATCCGCTTCCAGCTGTCGTCGTCTCCGCCGCGACGCCCGCCGCTGCCGGTGCCGACATCGGTCGGGGCCGTATCGGGCAGGGAGTCGTAGAGAACCTGGCCCTCGTCCTCGTACCACGACACGGAACTGTCGGCTCGGAGCACCGTGCCGCCGACGACATGGCTGTAGTCGGACTTGGTCTCAAGACCGTCGGTCAGGATGGTCGTCCACGGGGGCAACTCATCGAGCACCGAAGTCTCAGCCGGGACGCGGTACTGGTAGTTCACTGAGATCGTGCCACGCTCGCGGAGCGACCATTCCTCGGTGTAGGACTCGAGATGGTGGTTGCCACGATGGCTCGGGCAGTAGCACGCTGCGTGGTGGGACAGGTACTTGTCCGCGACCAGAATGCCGAGGCCGTCCCACTTGTACGCGGGCTCGTTCGAACGCGAAGACGAAGAGCCTTCCGCCATGACGCGAGACATCATGGTGTCGGCAGCGAGCATGACCGGGAGGCCGCTGTTGCGACGATGAAGCGTCGCCTGCCTGCTGTCGTCTTCGACGAAGCGGCAGGAGTAGGGCATCTTGCCCCGGTAGTCGTGGGAGTACATCTGGATCGATGCACCAATCTGCTGGGCCTGACCCTGGCAGATAACCCGCCTCGCCGTTTCGCGCACGTTTGTGAGCGCCGGCAGCAGGAGCGAGATCAGGATCGCCATCACCGCGATCGAGACGAGAAGATCAATTATCGAGAATCCCCGAGTCTGCACGCGTCCCGGCATCTGCAGAGTCTCCCTTCGGGAAGACCCGGCACAAGGTCTGGGAACCGCAAAGTGGGCGAGAGGTCGAGCCATGAAGCCTCTACTGCGGGGTGATAGCCTTGGTCAATATAGAGTGAATTCGGACCAGACGCCAAGGGCCCTTCGCGGATTCCGACGGGAATCGGGAGGAACCTCCCAGTAATTGATGCGTACAAAGTACGAACAAATCGAGGTTCTGAGGTCCGGTCAGGGGCGGGATCCGACAGATTCCGGGGCAATCCTGCCTGGATCCTCCTCGGAGAATCGAGCGTATGGAGGTATACTGGTCCGGGGATCTGTGTGTGAACGAAGGGTTAAGACGTGGCTCGCGCGACCGCAGATCAAGATCTCGACCTCATGACGCGCGTCGCTTCCGATGACGAAGCGGCGATCGCGGAGTTGTACGACCGTTTCGGCTCGCTGGTGTACCGAATGGCTTATCAAGCCATGCCCACCCGAGCCGATGCAGAAGATGTCGTCCAGGAGGTGTTTGTCCGCCTCTGGAGGACCGCCGCCCGGTATGACCCCAAGAGGGCGGCACTTGTCACCTGGGTCATGCTTTTGGCCAGGAGAATGATGGTCGACCGTCTCCGGAGAATGAGAGCTCGCGTCAAGCCCTCCACGCTCGAGGAAGGCTGGTCGCCTGCATCGCCCTCCGAGGAGCCGCGAGCAAGCTTGGAACAAGACGAGCGTTTCGCTTCGGTCATGGACCGGATCGAGAAGCTCCCGGAATTGCAGAAAACGGTGGTGAAACGGGCATACCTGAACGGGCAGACGCTGAAACAAATCGGGACGGAGCTCGATATACCCCTCGGGACTATCAAGTCCGCCCTCAGCAGAGCCTTGGTCAGGCTTCGGGAAAGATCTTCTGGGGAGGAGTTGGCGACATGAATACGCGGGAACTCTTCGAATTGGCCTCACTCGATGTGCTCGGCCTGCTCGACGAGCAGGAACGAGAAGCGTTTGAGAACGCGTTCCGGGCGGCTCCGCCGCCTGTGCAGGCGCAGATCCGGCGCGAGCAGCTCCGTTTCAGCGAGATGGAGAAGATGCTGCCGGACGTCGACGCCCCGGCCGGCCTGCGCGCTCGCGTCATCGCGGCTGTGCGCGACGCCATCGCCGCGGTCGGCGCCGAGCCCATCGCGCGGATCGGCTCGAGCGGTGTGTCCCATCCGGTGTTCAACTCGGCGCCGCTCTGGCGCGCCGCCTGCATCGGGTTCGCCACCGCAGCGTTGGTGCTCGCGGGCTTCGGCTACAAGGTGATGGGCGAGAACAACCTCATCCAGGACCAGCTCGCTTCCAGCGGCACCGCCGCCGGCTTCCAGGACATCGCCAGGCGTGCCGGCGGCATCGATCCCGCCAAGCTCCTGCTCAGCGACAACTGCCGTCGCGTGGCCTTCAGCCCGACGGCCGCCGATGCCGCGGACTCCGGACGCATCGACGCCTACCTGCTCATCGACATCCAGACCCGCCAGGCGATCCTCGCCTGCGCCGGGCTTACGATCGGCGACAACTCATACTCGCTGGTCCTCTCAGACGGGACGGACGAGCAACTGCTCGATACGTTCACGCCCGAGGCCAACATGGTCTACATCCCCATCCGCGGCCTCGATCCCGCAGTCCTGAGCAACCTCGAGATCCGCGGCCCCGGCATCGCCGGCTCCGGCCCCTCGGTGCTGCTCCGGAGCGACGAGGTCTGATCGCCGGTCGGCGGACCGCCGGCTTCGCGTGAGCGACACAAGAACGACAACGCCCCGCGGTCTCCCGCGGGGCGTTTTCATTGGTCATCGATTCAGCAGGTTCCGGCGCTGATCACTTGGTCGAGATGGTCCACTCCTTGTCGGAGTCGATCGATGGCCTGCGCTCGCTCTCGCGGGCGGCAGCGGCCTTACCGACCATCCGGACCACCACGAATGTCAGGCCGGTGGCGAGGATGGACAGCCCGCCCATCATGCCCGCCGCGTAGACGATGCGCGGGTCCTCCAGTGCCTTCGGGTCCGCTTTGGCGGCAGCCGCCACCACCGTCGGCCGGTTGTCCTGTCGCCGGTCGCGACCGGCGTTGGCCATGTTCACGACGACTCCCGAGTAGGCGTCGAGCACGTTCTGTGTGCGCAGTTCGCCGATCCCCTTGAGGGTCATGATCATCGAGCCGTCGCCGACGACCTCGATCGTCATGTTGTCGTCGATGTACGCGCCGAGATCGCCGGGCGTGGCGATTTCGATGTAGCCCCGCTTGCGCATGCGCTCCGAGGCCTTCTCGACGATCTGCGGGTCGGTCGCCAGACGCTCGTGGAACTTGTTCCACGCGGCGATCTCGAGCTCGTTCGCTGGCGATGACGACTGGTCGATCTTGATCGTTGCGCTCGCCACGTACGTCGCGGGGGCGAACTGACCGGCGAAGTACCAGCTCACACCGGCGATGACCGCGAACATGACCACCGCGCACATCGCCAGGACGGAGCCGCCGTTGCGGGCGCCCAGGTCGCGGGCCCGTTCGGTCATCTTCGCGACCTGCTCCTTCTGATCAGCGAGCTTCACGCGTTCGGCGTTGATCTCTTGGATCTCCGCCGCTCGCTTCTCGAGTTCTTCGCGCTGTGCCTTGCTGTCGCGCTGGTACTTCTTCTCGGCCTTCTCGATCTCCTTGAGCTTCGCCTGCATCGCGTCGCGGGTGCGCAGCACCTGCTCGGCGCGCTCTTCGAGGAGCTGCTTCTGGCGCGCCAGGCGTTGCTTCCGGAGATCGTTCTCCGGCGACGCAGCGTTGCTGGGCGCCGCCGCCGCGGACTCAGCTCTGCTCTCAGCTTCGGCCAGGCTGGCCTTCATCTCCTCGACACGCCCGCTCAGGAGTTCGATCGCCTTGTCGCGCTTGGCGATCTGCTCGTTGTGCGCGGCTTCGATCGACTGGATCTGCTGGTCGGCGTCGGCGCCCGTCTTCGTGGCCGCGGCGATCTGCTGCTCGAGCTCGGTCGCGCGGTTCCGCGCGTCGGCGAGCTGCTTCTCGAACTTCTCTGCCTGCTCCTGCGCCTGCTTGACTGTCGATTCGGCGTCCTGCGAGGCCCTCTCGAGGTCCACGATCTTCTTGCTCTGCTCCGTTGCCTGCGACTCGAGCAGCCCTTCGAGATCGCTGATCTTGGCGTCGCGGGCGGCGATGTCGGACTGCAGCTGCTTTTCCAGCTGAGCGACCCGCTCGGCGTTCTCGTCCGAGGAGCTCTCCGCGGCGCTCAGCTTCGCTTCCACCTCGGCCTGTCGGGCATCAAGGTTGCGCTCCGTCTCGTCCAGACGCTTGGAGCGGATTTCGAGTTCCTTCTCGGCGACCTTGAGCTTCTCCGACGCTCCGGCGACCGCCTGCTCGGACTCGACAAGGGATGCCTGCTTCGATGCAAACTCGGACTCGGCCGTGTCGAGCTCCGACGCTCGGCGCTCGAGGTCGCTGTTCAGTTGCGTGATCTTCGCTTCGCGCTCGGCAAGTTCGGACGCCGACGCTTCGAACGTGGCCCGCTCGTTCGCGATGGACTCGCGTTCGTTCTTGATCGCGTCCCGCTCGCTGGCGAGTTCCGACTCGAGCGTGCTGCGTTCCGATTCGAGCGCCTGGCGGGACTCCTCGACCTCGGCCTCACGCTGCTCGACCTGCCGCGACTGCTCCGCGGCTCGCTCGACGAGCGAGGCCGCTTCCTGCTCGCGGGCTTCGATCGTTTCGGCCCGCCCATCGATCTCGCTGGCGCGAGCGTCGAGTTCTGTTGCGCGCGCCTGGGACTCCGCTGCCTTTGCCTCGGCTTCCTGCGTCGCCGACGCGATCCGGTTCTCACGCTCCTCAAGGGAGCGTTCGAGTTCCTCGAGCGCCGAGCGGTTCGATTCGAGCTCGGCTTGGCTCTGCTCGGCCGCCTCTTCGCGCGCGGTCAGTGCGCTGTCGCGGTTGGCAAAGGTCGATTCGATCTCGCGGATCTCCTGGTCCCGCGTCGTCAGCGTGGCCTCAGCCGCCTCGATGTCCTCTGCACGGGCATCAAGCTCTGCGCGCATCGCGTTGATGCTCGACTCGCGCTCGTCGAGCTCCCGGGCGCGGGCCTGCTGCTCGTCCTTGGCGCGCTGAAGGCCTTCGATCTCTCGCTGGATCGATTCGAACGCGTTCGACAACGGCTGGCCGGTGCCCGCCGGGGCGCCAGATTCCGATGCGTTTGGCTGCTGCTGGTCGGTGGGGTCCGCGCTCATTGGGCGTCTTCCTGGGGCGAGAACGTGCCCCCTGGTTCGAGTTCGATCGCCTCTCGACGGAGCGAGAATCTCCCCGCTCGATCGCCCATATCGACGCGACCGGACCGCCGCTGAACCCCAGCGAACGAGGGGGTCGCTTGAGGGTTCCGATCGCGCCAGCGCGCCTTGATCCGGCCCAATTTTCATCTATTATTGAAAGGAATGACCGCGACCCTCGACACCCCGTCCTCCCCCGATCCGCTCTGCCAGGGGGCGTCCGACCCCCGGCTCGAGGGGATCCGAGATCGTCTGCTCCGGGGCGAGCGCCTCTCGATGGACGATGGTGACGTTCTGTACTCGACGCCCGATATCTGGGGCGTGTGCGAGTTGGCCGACATGGTCCGCCGGCGCCTGCACGGGGACGCTGCCTACTTCAACATCAACCGCCACCTGAACTACTCGAACGTGTGCGCGCTGTCGTGCAAGTTCTGTGAGTTCTATCGCAAGCAGGGCGACGAGGGCTCGTACACCCGCAGCCTCGATGAGATCCGAGCAGAGGCCCGCAGCGCCGTCGACGCCGGCGCCACGGAGATGCACATCGTCGGGGGCCTCCACCCGTTCCAGCCCTTCGAGTACTACACCGACATGCTCCGGGCGATCCGCGAGGTCGCGCCCTCGTTGCACCTCAAGGCGTTCACCGCTGTCGAGATCGTTCACCTGGCGAAGATCGCAAAGGTCTTCAAGCGCGACGATCGCACCGCGGGGATCCGCTGGGTGCTCGAGCATCTGAAGGAAGCCGGCCTTGGATCGCTGCCCGGTGGCGGCGCCGAGGTGTTCGACGATCGCGTGCACGACGAGGCGTTCAAGGGCAAGATCCGCTCGGACGTGTGGCTCGACGTGCACCGCGTCGCCCACGAGCTCGGGCTCAACACCAACGCGACCATCCTCTACGGGCACATCGAGGACCGCCACGAGCGCCTCGTCCACATGGACATGCTCCGCACCGCCCAGGACGAGGCCCTGGCCCGGCTCGGGTACCAGCCCGACGCCTCTGGCGCGATCACGCTGACGCGCCGGGGCGTGCGCCAGCCGACGCCCGACATGAGCGAGCGCGGCGGGTACTTCCAGACCATCATCCCGCTGCCGTTCTTCCCCGACGGCAGCGAACTCGAGCACCTGCCCGGCCCGGGCGGCCTGGAAAACCTGCGCACGCTCGCGGTGGCCCGCCTCATGCTCGACAACTTCCCGCACGTGAAGTCGTTCTGGATCATGCAGACGCTGGACATGGCCCAGCTGATGCTCCAGTGCGGCGCCGACGACATCGACGGAACCGTCGTCTGGTACGACATCACGAAGGTGGGGGGCGCAGACACGCACCAGGAGACCACCTCGGTCGATCTGCAGCGCGTGATCCGGGGCGCGGGATTCCAACCGATCGAACGCGACACGCTCTACAGGCGGGTGATCCGCGATGGAGTGGAGTGGCGCCTGGCCTGAACGAGCATCAGCTCGCCAGCGCCAGCTTCGCCGGGCCGTCGCCGGCCTCCGGCAGCTCGCTGTACACCTTCACCTGATTCCGCCCGCCCTCCTTGGCCGCGTAGAGCGCGGTGTCGGCGGCGTCGACGAACGCCGAGGCGTCGGTCCGCCCGTCGGCCCCGATGTGGGTGAGGCCGAACGAGGCTGTGGCGCTGAGCTTGGGGTAGTTGGGCCAGACGCGCTCGCTGATCTTCACCCGAACGCGCTCGCACACGCTGCGGGCCTGCTCGAGGTTCGTGTCGGGGAGGATGATGGCGAATTCCTCGCCGCCGTACCGGCATGCGATGTCGTACGAGCGGAGCTCGGCGTTCAGCACGGCAGCGAACCCTTGGAGGACCGCGTCGCCGGCGGGGTGGCCGAATGTGTCGTTCAGGTTCTTGAACTTGTCGAGGTCGCACAGCGCCAGAGCGATCTCTGATTCGCCGCGCTGCGCCGCTTCGAGCTCGGTGCCCATGCGCTCGTTGAAGTGGGCGCGGTTCCACAGGCCGGTGAGGCCGTCGATCTGGGCCCGCAGCTCCAGCATGCGCATGAGGCGCGAAATGCGGATCGCCGAGTTGATGCGCACCCGCAACTCGTGGATGTCGAATGGCTTGCAGACGAAGTCCATGGCGCCGAGTTCGAACGCCTTGACCTTCTCCTCGGGCTTGGTCGTGCCCGACAGCACGATCACCGGGATCTCGATGGTCTCCGGGTCATCCTTGAGCGCGTGCAGCGTCTCGAACCCGTCCATGATGGGCATGTTCAGGTCGAGGAGAATCAGCGACGGCTGGTTCGACTTCGCCAGCTCGAGCCCCTCGTCGCCGCTGAACGCGGCAAGGAAGTCCAGCCCCTCGTTCTTGAGCTTGAAGCCCAGGAGGCGGTGGATCGATGGCGAGTCGTCGATCAGCAGGAGAACTGGTTGTTGCTCTTGTTGTTGCACGAAGGCTCGTTCTCAGCGGTGGAGTGCTCGATCGGGTCGATTACATCGTGGCTCGGCGGCAGAGATCGACGAGTTCGTCGAACTGGCGCGTCGCGGCGCTGAGGTTGTCTTCGGCCTGGCGGACCGACTCTTCGAGCTGAGCCGCGGCTTCACCGACCACGGAGAATCCGTAGCCGGCGCTGGCGCCCTTGAGTTGGTGGGCGATGTGCTCCAGGCGCTGGCAGTCGGCCGAGTTCCAGGCCTCGTTCAGCTGAGAGATCCGCTCAGGGAGTTCGTCGACGAACATCTGTACGAGTTCGGTCATCTCGGCGTCATCCGCGAATTCGCTGCGCACCGGCCCGCTCGTGGGACCGGGATTCCCCGTCGTCATGGCGCACCTCCTGGAGGGACTCAGGTCTCTTCGATCATCGGAGCCCTCGGGCTGTCAGTTCACCCCGCCTGACCCCCCGGGGCGGGCATCCCCGTGGAATGCCCCTGCAATCACGGTTATTGGGCCCCGATCCGGGGCCGGATCCCCGGTTCGGAGCGGACGGGCCCCGGTGCGGGCGGTATTGTCTGAGCACGTGGGTGGTGGGTCTCTCGATCAAGAGGAGCGAGTTATGGCGTTCAATCGGTTCGGGTTCGGCGTGGCCGGGATCCTCGCGCTGGGTATGGCGGCAACGGGCGCCAGCGCCCAGGTCACCTACGGCGAAGGCAAGTTCAACCAGCCCGACAAGTTCCGCCAGCTCGAGGAGATCCTCCCGACGCCGAACGGGTTCCGCACCGCCTCCGGCGCACCCGGCCCGCAGTACTGGCAGCAGCGCGCCGACTACGAGATCGACGCGGAGCTCGACGACGTCAACCAGCGCCTGATCGGATCGGCGAGCATCACCTACTACAACAACTCGCCGGACTCGCTGAAGTACCTGTGGGTGCAGCTCGATCAGAACCTGTTCCATCGCGATTCGGCCGGGGCCCGGGCCGCCGCCGCCCCGCCCTTCACCGGCCAGGACCGCTGGGGTCGCCCGGCCCCGGGCGCCGCAAACGACAACCCGGACGAGGGACGCATGTCCTTCAGCCAGTTCAGGCGCCTGCTCTACATGGCCGAGTTCGAGGGCGGGTTCAACATCACGCGGGTCGAGCAGCCCGGCGGCATCGCGCTGCCGCACGTGGTCGTCGGGACCATGATGCGCATCGACCTGCCCCGAGACCTCGCGCCCGGCGACACGTTCGCTTTCGAGATCGATTGGGACTTCAACATCGGCGACGCCGATGTCGCGCTGCCCCGCCAGGGTTTCGAGTACTTCGAGGACGACGGCAACTACCTGTACGAGATGGCGCACTGGTTCCCGCGCATGGCGCCGTACACCGACGTCAACGGTTGGCAGCACAAGCAGTTCCTCGGTCGCGGCGAGTTCACGCTCGAGTTCGGGGACTACCTCGTGCGCCTGACCGTTCCCGACGACCACATCGTCGCCTCGACCGGCGTGCTGCAGAACCCCGAAGAGGTCATGACCTCCGAGCAGATCGAGCGTTTCGAGCAGGCCGCCAGCGCCGAGACGCCGATGTTCATTGTCACCCCCGAGGAGGCCGAGGCCAACGAGTCCAACGAGCCCGAGGGCACGAAGACCTGGATCTTCCAGGCCGACAACGTGCGTGACTTCGCCTTCGCGTCCAGCCGCAAGTTCATCTGGGACGCCCAGGGCCACTACGTCGACGGCAATCGCGTCATGGCCATGAGCTTCTACCCCAAGGAGGGCGAGCCGCTCTGGAGCCGCTACTCCACCCACGCGATCATCCACACGCTCGACGTGTACTCGCGCTACGCCTTCACCTACCCCTACCCGGTGGCGATCAGCGTCAACGGCCCGGTGGGCGGCATGGAGTACCCGATGATCTGCTTCAACGGCCCGCGCCCGGAAGAGGACGGGACCTACACCCAGCGGACCAAGTACGGGCTGATCGGGGTGATCATCCACGAGGTCGGGCACTTCTACTTCCCGATGATCGTGAACTCGGATGAACGCCAGTGGACCTGGATGGACGAGGGCCTCAACACCTTCCTCCAGTACCTCACCGAGCAGGAGTGGGAAGACGAGTACCCCTCCCGTCGCGGCGAGCCCAAGAACATCACCAACTACATGAAGAGCACCCGCCAGGTGCCGATCATGACCAACTCCGAGTCGCTGCTGCAGTTCGGCAACAACGCCTACGCCAAGCCCGCCACCGCGCTCAACGTCCTCCGCGAGACCATCCTCGGGCGCGAGCTGTTCGACTTCGCGTTCCGCGAGTACTCGCAGCGCTGGAAGTTCAAGCGCCCGCAGCCGGCCGACTTCTTCAGGACCATGGAAGACGCCTCCGGTGTCGACCTCGACTGGTTCTGGCGGGGCTGGTTCTACTCGACGGACCACGTCGACATCGCCGTCACCGGCGTGAGCGAGTTCCAGTTGCTCACCGGTGACCCCGACCACGACAACTCGCTCCGGCGCACCGAGCGCGACGCCGAGCCCCAGACCATCGGCGAGATCCGCAACGAACCCCTCCACAAGCGGACCGACGACTTCCCCGAGCTCCTCGACTTCTACAACGACTTCGACGAGCTGGACGTCACCGAGAAGGACGTCGCGGATTACGAGAAGTTCCTCGAGAGCCTCGATCCGTGGGAGAAAGAGCTGCTGGCGACCGAGGGCCGGTTCTTCGTCGTCGAGTTCGAGAACATCGGCGGCCTGGTGATGCCCATCATCCTCGACATCGAGTACGACGACGGCTCCACCGAAGAGGTGCGCCTCCCGGCCGAGATCTGGCGCTACAACAGCGAGAAGGTCAGCAAGCTGTTCCTGACCGATCGCGAGATCAAGAGCATCGTCGTCGACCCGCACCTCGAGACCGCGGACGTCGACACCGACAACAACTACTGGCCCAGTCGCCCGTCGACAACGCGATTCAAGCTGTTCAAGCGCAAGGACCGCCTGAACCCGATGCAGATCGAGAACGGCGACTGGAAGAAGGGCAAGGGCGACGACGAGGCAGACGCCGAGACGCCGGACCAGGCGGCAGACGCCCGGGGCGCGTCCAAGAAGGCGGCCGAGAAGGATGCCGAGTAGGCCGGCGCTCCTCGCGGTCCTGATCGCCTGTGTCGCGTGCTGCGCCGGCGGCGCGGGAGCGCACCCGTTCCACGTCTCGATCGCCGAGGCCGAGTTCGACCGGGCGAGCGGCTCCCTGCAGGTCTCGCTCCGACTCGACCCCAACGATCTGGAGACCGCGCTCGAACGCCGCGCCGGCGAGAACCTCACGCTCGAGCGCATGGACGACCTCGACGGTGCGCTGCGCGACTACGTGCGGGAGGTGTTCGTGCTGTCCCTGCCCGGCGGGGAGCCGGCGCCGATCGACTGGGCGGGCCACGAGCTTGGCCCGCGCTCGCTCTGGTGCTACTTCGAGCTGCGCTGCTTCGATCTGGCGGGCACGCACCTGAGCAACACCGCGCTGTTTGGGATCGGCGCGGACCAGGCCAACACCGTGAACCTCACGATCGACGGCGACCTGCGCTCGTTCGTGTTCACCGAGGAGAGCCCCCGCGAGCTGGTGCTCCCGGCCCGGGCCGATGCGCCCGAGCCCTCGGCCTGCCGGTCAGAGGTGCTGTTCATCCAGGGCTTCTTCGAGCTCTGGCGCGAGGAGAACCCGGACGCCGACTTCGACAGCTTCGCCAACGCCCTCGCCCCCGGGTTCACCCTGATGGCGCCCGGGCTCGAGACACCGATCGATCGCGGGACGACCGTCGGCAGGATCTTCGAGCAGCGGGGCCAGTGGTCCGGGCGCGACACCTCGACGCGCGTGGAGGAATACCGGGAGCGCGAGATCGGGCAGGGCATCTTCCTGGTCACCTACGTCGTGCGCCACCTCGACGCCGGCGAGACCATCCGGCGACTGCGCCTCAGCGCCGTCCTCGAACGCTCGGACGAGGGCCCGCGCGGCTTCCGCTGGTTGCATGTCGACGAGTCGGAACTGCCGATCGACGGGTCCGACTAGCGGTGCGCTCCGCTAGCATGGGCGCATGACACTGGAAATCTGCGTGTACCTGGCGGGCGAGGTCCACTCGCCGTGGCGCGACGAGATCGCCAGCGCCGCCGAGAAGGCGGGCCTGCCGGTCGAGTTCTGCGCCCCCGTGACCGACCACCCGGCCTCCGATGGCGCCGGGGATCACCTGGGGCCCGAAGAGAGCCAGTTCTGGCGCGACCATAAGTCGGCCAAGGTCAACGCGATCCGCACGCGCACGATGATCGAGCGGGCGGATGTGGTGGTCGTCCGCTTCGGCGAGAAGTACCGGCAGTGGAACGCCGCGTTCGACGCGGGCATCGCCTCAGCGCTCGGCAAGCCGATCGTGGTCATGCACCCGCCGGAGCACACCCACGCCCTGAAGGAAGTCGACGGCGCCGCGCTGGCGGTGTGCGAGACCCCGCAGCAGGTCGTCGAGATCCTGCGCTACGTCACGACGCAGGTCTGACGCGCCTCAGATCGCCTTGCACAGGATCGCGCTGCGATAGTTGGTGTAGGGCCACTGCCAGTACTCGACGATCTCGTAGCCGCGCCGGAGATAGAAGTCTCCGAGTTGCGTGTCCGGCTCGGCCATCGAGCAGGCCAGGCGAGCAAAGCCCAGGCGTCGCGCCCGCTCCGTGATCGCGTCCAGCAGCAGGCCGCCGACGCCCGCGCCCTGCAGGTCGGGCTCCACCGCCAGCAGCGAGAAGTGGGCCACGTCCGGGAGCAGGAACAGATCCGGGAACCGGGCGTCCTCGTGCTCGTTCAGCAGCACGGTGCCGACCATTTCGCCCCGCCCGTCGCAGGCCACGAAGCACTCGCCGCTCGTGGCGCGCCGTCGCGTGACGTCGACCGGCTGGCGCCCGGCCAGCGGGTTGAGCCCCATGCCGACCTGCGCGCGGTACGCGCGGTGCAGCAGCGACGTCAGCGCATCGATCGAGTCCTCGCGCGCAAGGGCGCGCACGCGGATGTCGGTCTTCGGGATGGCCGGGGACTCGGCTGTCGTCATCTCGATCGGGGTCTGGCGTGTGTCTTGGATCCGATTCACGAAGCCTCCAGTGTAGACTCCGGCCCATGAACAGTCCCACGGACGCCCCGGAGCTGGCCCCGAACCGCCCGATCCCTTCCCAGGGAGAGGTGCGGATCCGCGTGCGCTACTGCGAGTGCGACCCCATGGGCGTCGCGCACCACTCGTCCATCGTTCCCTGGTTCGAGATCGGGCGCACGGAATTGCTCCGCCAGAGCGGCCTGACCTATGCGCATATGGAACAGCGGGGTGTGCTGCTCGTCGTCGCACGCCTGGATGTGCGCTACCGCTCGCCGGCGAAGTACGACGACCTGCTCGTCCTCGAGACGACAGTCAGCGGAGGCGGACGCGCCAGGGTCGACCATGCCTACGAGCTGTGGCGCGATGAAGAAGACGGGCGCGGGCGCAGCGCGCTGCTCGCGACCGGCTCCAGCACGCTCGCGTGCGTTGACACGAGCGGCAGCCCGCGTCCGCTGCCGGAGTGGCTCAGGCCGGGCTCCCACGTCTGAAGTTCGGAGCTACTTCTCCCAGGGCCACTTGAATCGCTTCGAGCCGCTCGAACCCGAGGTCGTGCTCTTAGCCGGCTCGGTCCGCGGCTCAGGGGTCGCGTAGATCGACCCGGAGGTGCTCGGCGCGCCGCCGTCCGAGCGGGCGCTGCGGGCGCTGGGCTCGCCGAGTCCCGCGCGCTTGGCGGTCGACAGCGTCGTCGACTCCTGGGCGCCGGTCAGCACGTTGACCCGGATGAACCGGTAGAGGCGCGCGTCGCGCGTGAAGGCGACGTAGAGCCAGCCCCCCTGGTTGCTCACCCGCCCGGCGGTCTGGACATTGCCCCGCCAGCGACCCCGGTTGTCCAGGCGGATCTGGCGCCACGGGTCGCCCGAGACCCGGTCGGCGACGAACGCCAGCGCGCCGGGGCTCACTTCGACCTCCACGGTCGTCATCGCCGAGCCGCTGGCGCTCAGGCTCGAGTAGTGCAGATCGACGCCGTCGAAGTCGTACTGGATGTACTCCTTCGTGCGCAGGCGATCGACGGCCTTGTAGGCCTTGCACAGCTTGTCGAAGGTGTGGATGTCCTCGGTGGTGAAGACCACGGTGTCGCTCTGGCGCGAGCGCGTGAACATCGCCTTCTGCGAGTCCAGGGCGCGGGCGACCCGGTCGGCGTCGGCCTCGGTGAGACCGCCGAAGCGGAGCGACACAGGGGCGTAGAACTTCGGCGCGCACCCCAAGGCGACCACGAGGGGCGCAACAAGGGCCAGCCCGAGCGCGAAAGCTGCGCGTTGTCTCACTCCGGACTCCTTTCCGAGAGGGAAGACACGTATCCACACAGCCAATCGCAATCCGCGGGCCGGATCAGGCCAGCTTCAGGCGCCGCACCGCCCGGCGCAGCGCGGGGAGCGCCTCGGCCTCGAACCACGGGTTCTTCTTGAGCCAGAGGTTGTTCCGGGGCGAGGGGTGGGGGAGCACCACCCGGCCAGGCAGCAGCCGCTTGAACGCCCGCGATGCCTCGGTCACGCTCGCGAACTCCGATCCGAACACCTGTTCGAACGCGTACCTGCCCACGTAGACCGTCAGTTCGATCGCGGGCATCTCCGCCAGCAGGCGCTCGTGCCACAGCGGGGCGCACTCCGGACGCGGCGCCAGATCACCCCACTTCCCCGTCCCCGGGTAGCAGAAGCCCATGGGCATCATCGCCACCTTCGACTCGTCGTAGAACGTCTCGCTCGTGACCCCCAGCCAGTCACGCAGTCGCTCGCCGGACTTGTCGTTCCAGGGCACGCCCGACTCGTGGGCGACCCGACCGGGCGCCTGGCCGATGACGATCAGCTTCGCCCGGGGGCTCGCCGCCAGCAGCGGTCTCGGCCCGTGCTCCAGCGCGTGAGCGCACACCGTGCACGCCCGCACCTCTTGCAGGAGCGGCAGCATCGTGTTCCGGCTTCGGGAGCGCGAGGGGGCCATCGGTCGCTTGGGCCGACCACCCTGGCCGACCGCTTATTCCCCGGGATCGACCACCATGATCTCGTCGAGGGGCTTGCGATGCAGGTCGGGCACGGTGCAACTCTGCGCGGGGTAGCCCACGGGGATGACCACGAACGCCCGCTCGTAGTCCGGGCGACCGAGCACCTTCTGCAGGAAGTTCATCGGGCTCGGGGTGTGCGTGAGCGTCACGAGCCCGGCGTGGTGGGCGGCAGCCAGCAGCATGCCCACGGCGATGCCCACCGACTCCTGCCGGTAGTACACCAGCCCCCCGTCGTCGGTCTTGACCATCTGGAAGACGATGATCAGCCACGGGGCGATCTCGAGGAAGGGCTTGTTCGAGTCGGTGCCCAGCGGTGCGAGATCCTCCAGCCACTCGCGGCTGGCGCGCCGGGCGTAGAACTCGCGTTCCTCCTCTTCGGCCGCGATCCTGATCTTCTTCTTGAGCGCCGGGTTGCTGACGCACACGAAGCGCCAGGGCTGCTTGTGCGCGCCGCTCGGGGCCGTGCCCCCGGCGCGCACGACCCACTCGATCGTCTCGCGGGGCACCGGCTCGGGCGAGAACTCGCGCACCGTGCGCCGCTGGTCCATCACCTCGAAGAAGCGCCGGGCGGCATCGGTCGAGTCGACCCCGGGGTCGAACGGGCGATGCGGGACGTGGGGCAGTTCGGGGGGCAGCCCCTCCATGCGGGCGGCGAGTTCGGCGTCGCTGACGCTCATGGCGATAGTCTCTCCTTGGGTGGTCCGGTCCGGCGCAGGATAGCCGCACCGAGGGGCGCTGCGCGTTGGTCGAGGGTGAGCGGAGTTCGCGCGCAAAAACCGGCCCCTTTCCAGGGGCCGGTCCAACTGTGATCTGCGCCGAGGGGCGGGGTCCCAGCCCGAGAGCCGGTGACCGAGCGAGGATCAGTCCATGACCGCCGTGAACGTGCCGTAGGCGTTCGGCTTGGTGTTGAACTGGACGCTGGTCCGCAGCGCGAAGGGGCTGGGGCCGCTGGTCCGCTGGGCGTAGAAGAAGCTCAGCTCGTACTGCTCGCCATCGACGAGGTTCAGGCGATCGAAGTCGAGGCGCTGGTCGCCGCCGCCGCCGACGTCCATGACCAGTTCGCCGTTGATGAACACCCAGACATCACCGCCGCCGGCGTACTGGAAGAACTGGCCCGAGCAGTGGCTCGCCGTGAACGTGCCGCTGAACTCGTAGGTGAAGTTCCGGTTCGTCGAGCCGGTGTCGTTGCCGAACAGACGCATGTTGGCCGGCGTGAAGTCGGACGTCGAGTAGCCGTACACGCCGGGGGTGGATTCCGAGAGCGTGAGGCTGTCGGGGCCCGAGGCGTTCTGGGTCGGCGAGCTGCGGAACCAGCTGGAGAAGTTGTCGGCGCTGGAAACACCGCCGTTGTTGGCGGCGCCCATCGTGGCGAGCGAGTCCGCGCCGGACGGGGCGCAGGGGCTCGAGGGGGTCGAGACGACCGAGGAAAGGCTTGCGGAAGTCGTCGTGTCGAGCGTCACGAGGAGCACGAGGTCCTGGAAGTCGGCGCTCGAAGCGCCCAGATTGCTCGTGCCGATCTCGAAGAGGAAGATCGCGTCGTTCGGCGCGAGCGTCACGAGCTTGGTGTCGGGATCGATGTAGTCCTCGACGAAATCAACGATCGTGGACTGGTTCTGGAAGCCCTTGATGTTCGGGACGGAATCTCCGTCGCGCAGCACCAGCACGTAGTCCGAGTCGGTCGCGGAAGAGCGCTCGAAGTGCACCGACGGGTTCGAGGTCTCGAACCAGTAGCTGCGCGCGGTGATCGAGATCGGCGTTCCGGCGTTGAAGACCGCGGGGATGTCGAAGCTGCGCGGGTTCCGGCCGTCGTTCACGTTCGCGCCGTCGGCGTCGTCCATCGCGCCGAACGGCTCGATGACCTTGCCGCCGATCTCGACCTCGAAGGTCACCCGCCGGTCGCGTCCGCTGTTCTGGATCGCCGCGCCGAGCACCTGCACCGACGCCATGAACCGGTCGTTGGGCACCACGTGGCCGCCGTGGATGACGAAGTCCGTCAGCGGAACGATCGTCTCGTCGGCGAGGTGGGGCGAGATCGGGTTGCCGTTGGCGTCGAGAGCGCTGGCGAACACGCTGCTGCCGCCGCCCGTGTACATGGGCTTGCCCGACGAGTCGAGGGTGGTACCGACGTTCCCGGCGTTCGAGCCGGGTGTGGAGACGGCGAAGTCCGGGTGGTTGGGGCGGAAATCGCGGAGCACGGCGTGCAGGGTCTGCTGGTTGCCGGAGCCCTGGGCGAGGGCGACGCTGGCGCCACAGGCGGAGATGAGGGCGGCGGTGATCGTGGTGGTTCGCAGGATGTTGGTTGTCTGACGCATGTCGCTGTGCTCCGTAGGAGTGAGTGGAGCCCTTCCCGAACTCCACCCCAAGACTCAGAATCACCGGAGCCCGATGCCAGCCACGCGATCCCGGTGCAAGCGGAATCGCGCTCTTTTGTTCGTATCTGGTCCGCCTGCGCTCCCGTGCGAACAGGTGCGGGTTGTGCGGGTCCGCGGATCGGGGCAATCGCGTGTGAGCGCGTGCGGGGTTTCCAACCCCGGGGGCTCTCCGTTAGGCTGGAGCCCGGTTGGAGTTCTCCGGGGGGAGTCCAGGGGGATCGGTTGTCAGCGGCGCTGCCGCGGGGCGGCGCCTGAGCGTGGGTGTCTGTTCCGATAGAGCGAGGAGTGATCTCCGTGGCCGACCAGCAAGCGCAGCAGCAACAGCAACAGCAACCAGAGCAGAAGAAGTCGAGCGGGTTCAAGAAGAAGGACGACCAGAAGTACGTCGTCATCGACTGCTCGAACGGCATGAGCTTTATCGGCGAGAGCGTCTACGGCGCCGGCGCCCGCAAGGGCGAGGAGTCGGGCCCGAAGATCAAGAACTACATCGTGGTGCGCACCGACACGATCCTCGAGCAGGTGCTTGGCAAGCCGGACATCAGCTTCGAGAGCGTGGCCAAGAACCTGTACGAGCAGCGCCACGAGAGCGCGAACCCGGGGACGTTTGCGCCCAGCGGGTTCTTCGTGGGTGTGCACAACCTGGACGAGCACTTGTAGCCCAGGAAGTCACTCCTCAACGTCGCGCGTTCCCTCAGCGCCCGTACCCCGCACGCCCCCGCCCCGTCAGCTTGCTCAGGCGGTTGTTGACGTACAGAAACTCGAGCACAAGCTCGCCGCAGCAGGCCAGGAGCTGCTCGTCGCCGGGGTCCATGCCCAGCTCGCGGGCAAGGGCGCTTGCCGCGTCGATCAGGCCGTCGACGTGCTCCATGCTGCTCCGGGCCTCGGCGGCGCTGGTCTCGTTGTCGAGCTGCAGGCGCATGCCCGTGCCGAACGGCTCTGCGATGTGCTCGACGTCGTCGATGTCCAGGTGACGCCCGACGACCTGCTTCACGGCCTCGCCAAACAGCGCCTCGATGAGGCGGTCCTCGGTCGATGAGCCGTCGGGCGAGTCCTCGCTGAGCATGAGCTCGATCTTGCCGCGGCAGGCGCTGGGCAGGTGGGCGCAGTCGCAGATGCGGGCGATGGTCTTCGCTTCGCCGGTGCGCAGGGCCCGCATCTCGGCGGCGGAGACGACGGTCTCGAGCAACGCGATCGACGCCCGCACGCTCACGCCCGACGCCTGGTTGATATGCGCGCTCGTGCGCGCCTGGCGGACGGTCTCTTCCAGGATCTCGTGCATCACCTCGGGCACGACGATCTCGGGCATACCCGGCTCGTCGGTCACGCCCAGGCGGGGCTCGCCGGTCTGCACCGGAGCATAGTCAACATGCTCGCTCGCGGTGCGACGATCGACGAACGCGTTCTCACGCGTGATGCGCATCGCCTCGCGATTGTCCGTGGGATAGTGCGTGCGCACGACGGTGCCGATGCGGTCTTTCAGGGGTGTGACGATGCGCCCGCGATTGGTGTAGTCCTCGGGGTTGGCGCTGAACATCAGGCACAGGTCGAGGTTCAGGCGGATCGGGTAGCCCCGCACCTGCACGTCGCGCTCCTCGAGCACGTTGAACAGGCCCACCTGGATGCGCGGGGCGAGGTCGGGCAGCTCGTTCATTACGAACAGCCCGCGATTCGATCGCGGCACGAGGCCGAAGTGGATCGTCGACTCGTCCGAGAGGTAGCGCCCCTCGGCGTGCTTCACGAGGTCGATCTCGCCGATCAGGTCGGCGATGGTCACGTCGGGCGTCGCCAGCTTCTCGTGATAGCGCTCGCTGCGATGCATCCAGCGCACGGGTGTGTCGTCGCCCAGTTCGTCGGTGACGCGGCGTCCGGCGTTGGTCGCGGGCGCGAGGGGGTCGTCGGGCAGGTCGACCCCGTCGTGGTCGATCAGGGGGATCCACTCGTCGAGGAGGCCGACGATCGCGCGCAGCAGGCGCGTCTTGGCCTGGCCCCGGAGGCCCAGGAGCAGGACGTCGTGTCCGCTGAGGACGCCCTGGAGGAGCTGGGGCACCACGGTGTCCTCGTAGCCCACGAGGCCGGGGAACAGGTTCTCGCCCGAGGCGAGCGCGCGGATCGCGTTCTCGCGCAACTCGCGCTTCACGCTGCGATAGCGATAGCCCGAGGCTTTGAGCCCGCCGAGCGTGCGGGGTGCTGGCGAGGTGTCTCCGGTGGGACCGGGTGCGCTGGCGAGTGAGGTCATCTGGGGTCTCTCTCCTGGTGCATCGCCCGGGCCCTGTCCCCGGAGCGACTGGACGCTAGGGAGCAGCTCCGCCCGAATCAAAGCTCGTCGCGCCCGGCAGGAGCGGGCGATCCGGCGTCACGCGGACCGGGGGTTCCCCCGCGACGAAATTGGCCGATACTGATGCCCAACACGATGGGTGGAATCGACCAGTCCCCTCCCGAGCGGAGGGCCGAGCGTGCGCCGGATGGGGCGCGGGCGCGCGTTCGCGGGTGTCGATGGGTCCAGGGCACGCGCCCCATGGCAAGGCGGCAGCAGCGATGATCGAGTGCCGGGACCTTCGGGTCGACTACGACAACTTCACGGCGGTGCACGACGTGTCGCTCGAGATCGGCGCGGGCGAGGTCTACGGCCTCATCGGCCCCAACGGCGCCGGCAAGACGAGCACCATCCGCGTGCTCGCCACGCTGCACCGCCCGACCTACGGCGAAGTGCGCATCGGCGGCATCGACATCGAAGAGGAGCCCGCCAAGGTGCACCGCCTCCTGGGCTACATGCCCGACATGGCGCCGGTCGACAAGGACCTCAAGTGCTGGGAGTTCCTCGAGATGTACGCCGGCGCGTACGCGATCCCGCGGCGCGAGCGGCGCAAGCGCATCGACGAGTGCCTCGAACTCGTCAGCCTCGACGACAAGCGCGACGCGATGGCCGGCAAGCTGTCCCGGGGCATGACCCAGCGCCTCGTGCTCGCCAAGACACTCATCATGGACCCGGACGTGATGCTGCTTGACGAGCCGGCATCCGGACTCGATCCGCATGCCCGCATCGAGCTGCGCGAGATCCTCAAGACCCTCGCCGGCCACGGCAAGACCGTTCTCGTCTCTTCTCACATCCTCACCGAGCTCAGCGAGTTCTGCACCTCCTACGGCTTCATGGACCAGGGCCGGCTCGTACAGCACGGCACGCTCGACGAGATCGCCGCCCGCCTCGACCTCCGCGCGACCATCGCTCTGCGCGTGCTCGAGGCGCCCGAGCGGGCCCGCGAGGTGCTCGTGTCGATGGAAGCCGTGTCCGAGATCCAGATCGAGGGCATGCACGTCGTGTTCGAGCTCGCCGGTGACGATCCCGAGGCCGCCCAGATCCTCGCCGGCCTGCTGTCGGAGAACGTGCAGGTCGTCGAATTCTCGCGCCGCAGCGTCGGTGTCGAGAACGTCACCATGTCGCTGGCCCGCAAGAACGGAGGTGCCAAGTGAGCGCACCGCCCCCCGCCGGCCCGGTCGGCAACGTCATCGACAACGCGATCCTGCGCAAGTGCGCGCGCTCACGCGTGCGCCTCGGGCACATGCTCAGCTGGGGCACCGTGGTGTTCACCATCACGGCCGCGATCTCCGCCGGCATCTACTTCACCGGCACCGAGCGCGAGCTGCTCGAGGTGCAGGAAGCGGCCCGCGCGGTCATCTTGCCTGTGCTGATCATTCAGGCGATCATCGTGATGGGGCTGGGCACGGGTGCCGTGGCCGCGGGCATCGCGATCGAGCGCGACAGCGGCAACATTGATTACCACCGCATGACGCCGATGCCGGCCACGGCCAAGATCCTCGGCTTCCTCATCGGCCTCCCGATGCGCCACTACTTCCTGTTCGCCGTCACGCTGCCGTTCCTGGCGTTCGGTGTCATCGTCGGCGGCTTTCCGCTGATGAAGCTCGCGCTGTTCTACCTGGTGTTCGCCTCCAGCGTGCTCACCTACCACTTCACGGGCATGACCGTCGGCCTGCTGGCCAAGCGACCCTGGCAGGCGGCGCTGTTCTCGACCGGCTCGCTGTTCGTGCTGTACTTCATCCTCCCGAATCTCTCGCGATTGGGCGTGACGTTCTTCGAGTTCCTCACGATCCGCCCGACGCTGTTCGGGATGGTGTTCGAGGAGATCGAGGCTGCCCGCCCGGGGATGGGCGGGATGGCCCAGCAGGCGGTCTCGGGTCTGGATTCGTTCCGCCCGGTGCCGTTCTTCAACACCACCCTCCACCCGATCACGTTCACGCTCGTCGTCCAGCTGAGCCTGATCGCGACGATGTTCGTGATCGTGCGCCGGAAGTGGATGAGCCCGGACAACCACGCGCTCTCCAAGATCCAGAGCATGGTCGCCTACCTCGGCGTCCTGTTCTTCCTGGGCGCATCGGTCTGGCCCGACGTGACGGATATCGGCGTCTTCCGGGAAGTGCTCAGCGGGTTCGGCGGCGACCCCACGGATGAAGCTCCCGAGATCTTCTTCGTGCTGATGATCATCTGCTCGCTGGTCTGCGGCATGTCGGCCATCGGCGTCCTTTCCGCATCGACACCGAGCGTGCACACGATCCGCGCCGGCGTCCGGCGCACGCGCCGCCTCGGCCTGCCGCGGATCGGCTTCAACCAGGACGCGGCCTCGAGCCTGCCGGTCGCCCTGCTCGTTGTCTTCTCGACGATCGTGGGGATGATCGTGCTCTTCCGCGGCGCGGCCAGCGCCGGGTTCACGATCGAGAGCGTGCCGAGCGGCGAGGCGTTCCTGCTCCCGCTGCTGCTGATCGCGTTCTGCGTGCTGTTCATACAGGGCGTGATGGAGCGCGTCAGCGCCCGGGCCGCGGCTATCGCGCTGTTCCTGGCCTGGGCCCCGCCCCTGTTCGCCGGAGCGATCGTGGCGGGGGCCTTCGACGAGCCCGAGCTCGGGATGTACATCATGATCCCCTGCCCGCCGGCCTCGATGACGATCACGCTGATCAACTTCTTCGATCAGGCCGTGCTCGCCCCGTCGGACGGCTTCGGCCCCGCCTCGGACGGCTTCAACTACGTCGCCCTGGCCCGCACATCCGTCGTCGCCTACGCGCTGGCGGCGATCGCGATCCAGATCGAGCGCCTCCGCTGGTCCCGGCGCATCCAGGCGGCCGCCTGAGCCCGGCCCGAGGGGCAGGACCGGCGTTGACCGGGGTGTGGCAGGAGCACGAGATGGCGGGGTCTTGACCCCCCGGAGCATCGGTCTACACTGGCCGCTCTGCCGGCCGCCCCTGGCCGGCGTTGACAACCAGGCCCCATCGTCTAGTCAGGTCCAGGACGCCAGGTTCTCATCCTGGAAACCGGGGTTCGAATCCCCGTGGGGTCATTTCTTTGGGAGAGGGAGAGGGAAATAGCGCCCGCCAACGCGACCTCTTAGGAGAGGATTGCGAGTGCGGCGAAGCGTGATTCCCAGGACCGATAGGCCAAGCGTCGCTCGCCGGAGCAATCTCGGCTTGCTCATCTTGTCGGCTGTCCATCGGGCGTCTGCGATGTGCTGGTGTGTTCGAATTCTCGCCATGCGCCCAGAGTTGTATCGAGCCAATCGGCTGCGCCGGGAGCCGCGAACGCCTCAGGCCTGAGGATTCGCACATCGGTTGGGTTCTCCCACTCGATCGGAATCGACACGGCGGCTGGTTTTGGCTCGGTCCCGCCGCCGGACACGCACACCGGATCCTGGCCCAGCCGCGGATCCGGTGCACATGGTGGCTCGACAGTTCAGGGCAGCCGTTCTATGGGCGCGGGTCAGGCATCACATCGAGCAGTCGGTGTTCCAGTTCTCCAGCACAGAGGTGATGTCTCCGAAGTCGACCTGATTGTCGCCGTTGGCGTCAAACCGGGGATCACCCGTGGCGTCGCAGGTGTCGAGCCAGCCCATGAGGATGTCGGTGACGTCTTGGAAGTTCACCACCTTGTCGTTGTTCGCATCACCCGGGCACGACACGTACATTTCGATCATGCCATCTCCGAACGATTGTGGGCCCGAGAGGACGCCGTCGGGGAATTTACAATTGAGGTGAACCCACTCACCGGCCTGATACGCGTACACATGAACGTGGTGGCTGAAGCGCAGCACGGAGCCGGAAGCGATGACGAGACCGTCACCCGTGATCGTCCGGTCTGCCGCTTGCCCGGGCACTGTGGCTTCGCCCCACAGGTACAGAGCTTCGGTTCCAAGAGACCTGTGGCCGTTGTCGAAGTCCTCCCGAACTTCGAGGGTCGTTGCAGAGACACCGTCGCCGACCACGAGCTGACCGATGCCGAAGTTGCTGTCTACGAACAGGAAGTCCAGGGTTCCGAAGTTCGTGCCCGCCGCTTCGAGGTACTGGTTTCCACCGCCGTCGAAGGTTGCGACCGCATCGAACAGCTGCAGAGCGTTGACATCGGTGTGAGAGTGCGCGAGGCTGCGCAGCACGCGGACGTTTGAGTTGACTGCGTCGATCACCGCTTGAGTGTTGAAGAGGAACATATCGCCAAATACCGCGCTCGCGTCGATCAGTGAGAATCGGACATCGCGGATCGGGCTTGTGTTCAGGCCCGAAAGGTCGATCGATCCTCCTGTTTCGGCTTCAAACAGCAGATAGTCCTCCTGGTTGACCGGTCCGGTGATGGTGGTTACGCCCGAGAGGTCCAGCTCACCCCCGTCGCTGGCCGTGATCGTGTGCACCGCCGAGG